>JBEKVI010000041.1:0-43043 GCA_049514215.1 Burkholderiaceae bacterium | reverse complement strand
CCGCGCTCGAAGCGTATTTTCACTATCGCAATGTCGACGTCAGCACGATCAAGGAGCTCTGCAAACGCTGGCGCCCCGAACTGGTGTCGGGCTTTAAGAAGCAGCAGCGCCACGAGGCGCTGGCCGATATCTACGAATCGATCGAAGAGCTTAAATACTATCGAGAGCATTTCCTGCGGGGCTAGCCGCGGCGCGTGGGAGACGCGCGACGCGCGCGAGGTAGAAAAGCAAAGCCGCCGTGGCGATCCAAAGACTGAGCGTTGCGCCCAGCCACAGGCCCGAGGCCCCGCGCATGCCCCACCCGTCCAGGGGCCAAAACGCCAAGGCATAGCCTCCCCCGAGTCCCAGTGCCCCGAGGCAGACCGCGTAGATGACGCTGGGCGCCACCATGCGCTTGTAGGCGCGCAGCGCAAAGCCTGCGACCGTCTGGATGGCGTCGGCGGTATGAAAGGCCGTGAGGTACCCGACGAGCGTGACGGCCACCACGGCGACCCCCGGATCGCTCGTGTACCAGCTCACGATCGTCGTGCGCAGTATCAGGATCACGCTCGAGAGAACCAGAGCGAGCAGCGTCGCCAAGACCAGGCCACGCCGGATCATGCGTCGCGCGGCCTCGGGGCGGCCCGCACCCAGTTCCTGGGCTGCCAGTGTTCCCGTGGCGACCGCAAGCGCCAACGGGACGCTGTAGCACAAGCCGGTGAGATTGACCGCGATCTGATGGCCCCCGGTCGCATGCGCGCCCAGACGGGCCACAAAGATCGTCATGAGCGTAAACGAGGTGACCTCGATGAAATACGAGATGCCGTTGGGCACGCCCAGTCGCAGCTGTTCGCCCAGCACTTTGGGGCTTGGCCACGCAAAGCGAATCGCCAGCCGCGGGTGAAAGACCCGGCGACGAACGAGGATGAATGCGACAAGGCAGGACAGCCACATGACGAAGGTGGTGGCCAGCGCGCAGCCGGGCGCTCCCATTTCCGGAAAACCCCATTTCCCGAAGACGAAGATGTAGTTCAAGGGCAGCTTCAAGACTACACCCGAAAGATTGATCCCCATGAGCCATTTGGGCCTGGAGACTGCCGTCGCGAGTGCGTAGACGGTCCGGAAAAGTAAGGTCGCCGGAAGCGCAAAGGCCAGAGTCGCGAGGTACTGCGCAGCGCGGCGGCGCACCTCGGGCTCGGCCTGGCTCATATCCAGCCAAATTCCGGGAAACAGTAAAGCGATGTCCCCCACGGCTGCCAACCCCAGCGCCAGCCATAGGCCCTGAAAATAGTGCTGGCCCAGTTCCGCAAGGCGATCGGCGCCGAAGAACTGCGCGAAGATGGGATTGAGGGCCAGCACCACACCGATGAGGGAGAAAGCGACCGAACTGAAGATCGAGTTGGCCAGCGACATGGCGGCGAGATCGGTGGGCGAAGCGTGCCCGCTCATGACGGTGTCGATCACCCCGAAAGCCATGATGGCCCACTGTCCGACAAGAACGGGCCAGGCCAGGCCGAGCAGGCGACGCGTCGGGCTCGCACCCGAGAGGCTATTCATCCGACGTGCGCGCGGACTCTCCTGTCGTCGCAGGACCGGTGGACTTCAGGCGCCGAAACAGCCGGTAGCGTTCATCGCGATCCGACGCGCGACGGCCCTCCCAAACCGCTTGCCAATGTCCCTGCGGCAGCGCCGTGCGCGGATCCCGGGTCAGATCCTGCCGTAGCAGATAAGGGCAGGTCTCGCTTTCGTGTTCGCCATCGAACTCCATCCTGGCAAATCGGATCCCGGCGAAATAGGCAAATGACGCGCGCTGCGGCAGCCCCAGGCCATCGGCGCTGACGCAGGCGCGCGCTTCCTGGGCTCCGGCCGGGAGCGCCTTTTCGAGCTTGACGGCCACGTCGCGATAACTGCGGCTGTAGTCGAGTTCGGGCAGCATGATCGTCATCGCGAGTCCCCAGCACAGGGTTACGCCGCCGCTGGCTAAGACCACACTGCGCCAGAGCACCTTGGGATGGGTCGTGACGCGCCAATAGACGATCCAGATCCACGCCGCCGAGATCAGAAGCGCGAACAGAAAGGGCAGCCACTCAAATTCGGAATTCAGCCCCGGGACCAGGCGTGCCATGGTTCGCGCGTAGGACGCCGGAAAACCGGTCAGGCGCGTAATCCAGCTCAGCCAGATTCCGAGCGCCGTGAGCGAATAGACGAGAAGGCTGAACCAGTCGATGGCATTGGCCGCGCCGCGCTTGAGCGTCGGCAGGCCAAAGGCAGCCAGGATGACGATGCCTGGCAAGAGCATGAGGAGCAGCCCGTCCGCACTGTCAGGCGTCGAGAGCAAGACTCCAATCAAGGCGGCCAGGTAAGCCAGCGGCAGGAGCAGGTGAGGGGTCGTCCTTTGACCTCGCCAACTCCAGCAGGCCCACGCTGCGATCGGCCAGCCGGGCAATGCAAACCAGGCGAAATTACGCCCCCACTTGCGCAATGCCTCGAGATCGATCCCGCTGCCGTAGGCGATCCAAAAGTGACGTCTGGCTTCAAAATAGGGCTGTACCTCGGTAGGATCGAAGGTTCCGACGATAAAAGGCCAGATCGAAAGCCCAAGAAGCCCGAGGGGCGCGGTGACCACGATAAAGGCTGGACGCGCGGCGCGCCAGTCCGGATGGACCAAAATCAGCGCGATCCAAACGAGCAAGAGCGCGACGGCGGGATAGGGCCCGCGCGTGAGGACCAAGCCCACCAGTGCGACGGCGACCCAGATCGCCCCGACATAGGGGCGGTCCAGGCTGCGCGTGGCACCATACAAGAAAAAGCACAGCATGGTGAGCATGCCCACATCCGAGGAGCTCTCGTGCGCCCGGGCGGCCAGGCCCAGGGTCCCCAAAAGAATCAGGAATGCGCCGTCGGCGAGCGTGCGGCCATAGTCTCGCGGGGCGGGATGGCCGCCGAAGGCCAGGGCCAGCGGCTGGGCCGAGGAACGTCGGCCCAGCAGGTAGGTGGAATACCACAGTGCCGTGGCTGCCATAAGAAACAGGGCGACCGTGGCCAGGCGCGCTGCGAGCGGTGCGTCGATCCAGCCCCCAAAACTTCCGGCGAGCAGCTTGATGCAGGCTGCACCGAACCAGTAAGCCAGAGGGCCGCTGTCAAATACGGTGGCACCTGCGATATTCGGGATGAGCCAGTCCCGAAGCGTGCCGTGAGCCATGGTCCACATGACGCCGAAACCGGTCGCATCCTCCGACTTCCAGGGATCGCGTCCGACCAGACCCGGGAGGATGTAGAGCAAGCCGATAAGAATGAGGCCGCCGCGGGGCAGCTTTAAGGTGGCTAAAGCCGTCAGTCGTGCCGGCGAAGAGCGGGGAAGATCCATCACGGGCTAGTTGCGTCGGGAACGAAGCGCAAAGAAAAAAGGCAGCCGAAGCTGCCCTTTTTTCCGTAGCGTGGCAGATGCGCTGCGCACGCGTAGCCGCTAGGCAGACGCCTTGCCCGCGCGATTGCCGAATTTCTGGCGGAACTTCTCGACCCGGCCGGCGGTATCGACGATCTTGTGCTTGCCCGTGTAAAACGGATGCGACTCGGAAGTCACTTCGAGCTTGACGAGCGGATACTCTTTGCCATCGATCTTGATGGTCTCGCGCGACTGTACGGTCGAGCGCGTGATGAACTTGAAATCGTTGGACAGGTCCACGAAGGCGACTTCGCGGTATTCGGGATGGATGCCTTCTTTCATAACCGGATCCTTTGATCAAAGGCCAGCGGACGAAACGCCACTTGCATTTTTTTTTGATAAGCCCTTGATTATGCCAGAAGTGGGCCCAGCGCGCCAGTCCCCGTTGCAAAAGTGCGTTGCAGAATCTTTCGGCGCGGGTCTTTTCCCCTTTGCTCGGGGGGTTGCGCTAACGGCCGCCGCGCATCATGTCAAAGAACTCGGCGTTGTTTTTGGTCTGCTTCATCTTGTCGAGCAGAAACTCCATCGCCTCGATCTCATCCATGGCGTAAATCAGCTTGCGTAGAATCCAGACCTTCTGGAGCAGTTCGGGCTTGATCAAAAGCTCTTCACGGCGAGTGCCCGACTTGTTCAGATTCAGTGAGGGATAGACGCGCTTTTCGGCCAGACGGCGTTCCAGGTGGACCTCCATATTGCCGGTTCCTTTGAACTCCTCATAGATCACGTCGTCCATGCGCGATCCGGTTTCGATGAGGGCGGTGGCGATGATCGTCAAGGACCCGCCCTCTTCGATGTTGCGCGCGGCCCCGAAAAAGCGCTTGGGACGTTGCAGCGCATTGGCATCGACACCGCCAGTGAGCACTTTGCCCGATGCGGGCACGACCGTGTTATAGGCGCGCCCTAAACGCGTGATCGAGTCGAGAAGGATGACGACGTCTTTTTTCATCTCGACGAGGCGCTTGGCCTTTTCGATGACCATCTCGGCCACCTGGACATGGCGCGTCGCAGGCTCGTCAAAGGTCGACGCGACGACTTCACCGCGCACCGACCGTTGCATCTCGGTCACTTCTTCCGGACGTTCGTCGATCAGAAGCACGATCAGGACGACTTCGGGGTGGTTGGTTGCGATCGCGTGGGCGATGTGCTGCATCATGACGGTCTTGCCGCTTTTGGGCGAGGCCACCAGCAGGCCGCGCTGGCCCTTGCCGATCGGGGCGATCATATCGATGATGCGTCCGGTGATGTTCTCGTCGCCCCGCATTTCCCGCTCGAGCGCCAAAGGAACGTTCGGGAACAAGGGCGTCAAGTTCTCGAACATGATCTTGTGCTTGCTGGCCTCCGGAGGCGACCCGTTGACCTGGTCGACCTTTACAAGTGCGAAATAGCGCTCCCCGTCTTTGGGCGTACGCACCTCGCCTTCGATCGAGTCTCCCGTGTGCAGATTGAATCGTCTGATCTGCGAGGGACTGATGTAGATATCGTCGGTCGAGGCCAAGTAGCTCGACTCGGGTGAACGCAGAAAGCCAAATCCGTCGGGCAAGACTTCGAGGCAGCCGTCTCCGTAGATCGGCTCGCCCGTGCGAGCGCGCTTCTTGAGGATGGCAAACATCAACTCCTGCTTGCGCATTCGGTTGGCATTCTCGATTTCGAGGCCGTTGGCCATCTCGAGCAGGGCGGAAACGTGGAGGGCTTTTAGTTCGGATAGATACATGGAGGGGTCCCTGGTCGGGTGACTGCCGGAAGGAATTGGATCGGGGGAAAAGCGCTACCCTGGGAAGTGGACAGCGGCGAAGTCGGATAATGGTTTTCTAAAGCGACTGCTAAAACTCTTCACGGGCGCGCTCCTCACATCGGGCACCCCGTGCCTTCTCAGAGCTTAAAGATTACTATCGATAAATGCCGTCAATTGGGACTTCGACAGCGCACCGACCTTCGTGCCTACGATGGCGCCGTTCTTAAACAGCATCAGCGTCGGAATGCCACGAATACCGTATTTCGCCGGAACGCTCTGATTTTCATCGACGTTGAGTTTGGCGATCGTGAGCTTGCCGATGTAGTCCTTCGAGACCTCATCGAGGATCGGGGCAATCATCTTGCAAGGACCGCACCATTCGGCCCAGTAATCAACCAAAACCGGGGCGTCGGACTTCAGGACGTCGCTTTCAAAGCTTGCGTCAGTGACGTACTTAATGGAATCACTCATGTAGTGACCTCTATCGGCAACAGAAATTCAGGAAATGGGGGACGGGTCACGCGACATTCGAACGGCGGGACATCTCTAGCACCACCGGGCGGGTTCATTGCCACGCTTTGCTCAGTCGGCAGTGGCGGTATCGCGACGAAAACACCGGTTTTGCGACCTCCGCGCATAAATAATGGCACAAATCCGAAAATCAAGTGCAAGAGGGATCTGAAAATCAACCGCATTGGAGTCCAAGTGGGGTCCGGATCATAGGAAAATAGGCGTTTTTGCAACAACCATGACGTTCCCATCGGACTTCTACGCTCAACGCCAAAGCGGCCTCGCCTTAAGGACCATCGCCTACGGTTCCGATTTCTGGCGCCGCGTGGCCGGGGCCCTTTTGAGTCTTGAAGACGTCTCAAGCTGGGTCGTCTTGCTGCCCCATCTGGGCCTAGCCAAAACATTGCGCCAGGCCTTGGCAGAAGAAATCGCGCGGACCGCCGGTGTTCATAGCGCAGTATTCATGCCGCGTATCGACGTATTGGCCAACTGGGTCAAAGCCTGTGCTCCCCGGCCCGTCGCCCTTACTCCACAGACGCGCCGCATGGTCGAGCTTTTTGGTGCGTTGCGCAAGACCGCATGGCTGTCCGATCGAATCGGAGCGGGAGGTGGGCCCCTGTGGTCGCTTGCACGGGAATTGCTCGTGGTCTGCGACGAACTCACGCTCAGTCTGGGCCATAGCGGCTTGAACGCGGCCCCCGGAGAAATCGAAAAACGGCTTCTCGCGGTCATCAAGGGGACCTATCGGGCACGCGCCTGGGACATCTGCTCGAGCGAGACCGAACTCGTCCTGCAAATCTGGCGCTCGCTTCTGTCGCGCGGGGACGAGGCCGTGGAGCTCTTAACCGGGCTCGAGGAACTGGCCCAGCTCGCGCCATCTCCTTTGTGTGTCATCGCGCCCTTCGGAGTGGAGGGGCACACGAAGGCCTTTTTGGAGCGCTACTCTCAAGCACAAAGGGTTGAGTGCGTCTCCATCGACCTGGCTCGATCGCTGTCGTGCGTGCCGCCCGTGAGTTCGGCGTGGCCCGAGTTGCTCGAAGTTACATCCGGCCCGCTCGAGCCTATCGGAGCGCGCGCTGCGCGTTTGGCCGGCGGCGGCGCTCCTCTCATACATCTTCAATTGACCGGTTACCACAGCCTCGAGGATGAGGCCGCGGATGCGGCGCAGACCGTACTGACATGGCTTGCGGCAGGACGCCGCCACATTGGGCTGGTCGCGCTCGATCGTTTGTGCGCCAGACGCGTTCGTGCACTACTCGAGCGCGCACAGGTGCTGGTGCGCGACGAGGCGGGCTGGAAATACTCGACAGCGACGGTGTCGGGATCTCTCATGCGCTGGCTCGAGCTGGTCGGGCCCAACGAGGCTTTGATCGAGGCCGATGTCCTCCTGGACTGGATCAAATCGCCCCACGCGCTTTGCGGCATGGAAGGCAAGGAAGCCGTGGTCGCCGCACTGGAGCTTGCCATTCGGCGCGAAAACGTGGCGCGCGGACTCACGCGCATTCTGGCTACATTGGGCCGCGAGCGCGCGCGGGTCGTTGGCAGCCTGGGGGACCCCGGCGCGCCCGCCGACCAGATCGAACCTCACAGGCACAGTCGCCTGGCCACGCTCGATCGAACGCTGGACTTGATCGCGCTTTTGCGTCGGATCGCCATACCGTTGCGCGGGCGCCGTAGCCTGGCCGATCACTTCGCCTGGCTCGACGAGACCCTGCGCACCACGCAAATGGCCGCCTCGTTTCGCACCGATGCCGTGGGCGCGACCCTGCTTGAATACCTCGAGCGTCTTGGAAGCGAAGCGCTCACGGCAGCAAAAGGCGAAGTGTTCACATTTGGCGAATGGCGTGCGTTTGTGGCCGACGCGCTCGAAAACGCGACGTTTCGTGAGGACAGCGTCGACAGTAGCGTGGTCGCGCTCTCGCTGGGGGCTGCGGCCTATCGGCCTTTCGATGCGGTCCTCATCCTGGGCGCCGATGCGAGTCATTTTCCCGGGCAGCTCACGGAAAAATTGTTCTTGAACCAGTCCGTGCGAGCCGAGCTTGGGCTGCCCCTCGCCAGCGCGGCCGAGCGCGAGCAGCTTTGTCAGCTCGCGCTCCTGATGGCTGCCACGCCGGAAGTCGCCATCACCTGGCGCAAGACGTTGGAACGACAACCCAATGCGCTTGCAGCGCCGCTGCAGCGTCTGTCCATCTTGCACAAGGCGGCCTTTGGGTCGGATCTCATTAGAAACGTGCAGTGGGACGAGTGGGCGGTGGCGATGCGCTCGACGCATCGACCGGCTCCCCAGGCTGAAGATCGTCTGCCAGACCATCTTTCGGCCTCGGCTTACGACCGACTGGTCAGCTGCCCTTATCGCTACTTCGTGCGCTACGTACTGCAGGTGCAGCCGCTCGATGAGATGAGCGAAGATGCAGACAAGCGCGACTACGGTGAGATCGTGCATCGTATCTTCGAAGAGTTTCACGCAGTGTGCGCCGCACCCGAACCCGCCTTCGAAAGCGTGGAGAAGCTGCGCCAGATCAGCCGAGCCGTCTTCAATCGGGAGGTCGGCGACAACCCAGCGTTCCTCGGCTACCGCCAGCGTTTTGAGACGGTAATCGAGCCCTATGTCCGGTGGTGGGCAGAGTGGACGAAGCAGGGTTGGCGGTTTGCGCAAGCCGAGTTGCGCCGTGAGCGCGTCATGATGCTGCAAGGAGCGCCATCGCTGTTGCTGAACGGCCGGCTCGACCGCCTCGACGAAGGGCCTTCGGGATTGGCGATTCTCGACTATAAGGCGCGCTCCGTATCGACCCTGCGCAGAGAGCTCAAGGCGCTGACAGAAGAAGTCCAGCTGCCGTTCTATCGGCTTCTCGTGCCCGACGCCCGACGCGTGCGTGCGGGCTATCTGAGTGTCGACCAAAAAGAGGTCCAGACCGTGGGGCTCGAAGTGGATATCGATCGCATGGCCCTAGCCCTGAGCGCGCGCATCCGCCACGATTTCGAGCGACTCCATCGCGGCGCCGGTCTTCCGGCCAATGGTGCCGATACCACCTGCGCGTATTGCGATGAGCGGGGGCTCTGTCGCAAAGGACAGTGGAGTGAGTCTGAAGGCGGACCCGAAGGTGCATCGGGAAGTCCCGCGGCATGACGGGATTTACGTGCGATGGGCGTGCCGTTTCCCGGGGCGAATTCGATCGCGTCGCGCTCGATCCCCATCGCAGCGTCGTCATCCGCGCGTGCGCAGGCAGCGGCAAGACCTGGCTGCTCGTCTCGCGCCTGGTGCGCCTGTTGTTGGCCGGGGCCAAGCCCGGCGAGATTCTTGCGATCACGTTTACCCGCAAAGCCGCCCAGGAGATGCAGGCACGACTTCTGGAGCTGCTCGAGAGTCTTGCGTTGGCACCTGAAGACGTCGCGATGGAGTTGTTAACGACGCGCGGCTTGGACCCGGCCAGTGCCAGGCAGGCGTTGCCGCGCGCGCGCGGGCTGCTCGAGGCGGTCCTCAATGCAAGCGTTCCCATGACGGTGGAGACGTTTCATGGATGGTTCGCGCGCATCGTCAAAGGGGCGCCCTTGGTCGCCGGCGTGCCCGCGGGGTTTTCCCTAGTCGAGCGCACTGCGGAGTTGAAGGACCGTGCACGTCGTGCGTTTCTGGCCGCCCTCGATCGCGACTCGGCGCATTTCACCTCTTACTGCGAATTGCTCGAGAGGGTTGGCGAGCATTCGACACGCGAACTCTTGAAGGCGCTTTTGAGCCGACGCAACGAATGGTGTGCCTTTCTTGATGGAGGCTCACTTGAGGCAGGCCTTGAGCGTCTTGGCTTTGAAATCGATTCCGAGCGAGACGAGCAGGGCCGACCGCTTAGGGACGCGCGCAAGCGGCTCTGGCAGGACGTCCGATTCGCAACTTCGCTGCGGGCCGTTGCCGCAGCGCTCAGCGAGGGGACACCCACGGAGAAGAAGGGGGCCGAAGAGGTCCTCTCGGCCCTCGAGGTGCCGTATTCGGAAGCGGCGTTTGACTCGGCACGTCGCCTCATTCTGCGCGAAAACGGCAATACCAGACATCCCACCAAGGAGGCCCGGAGGGCCCAGCGGTCGCGTTCGGGCGCACACGCCGACGATCGACTTGCGGCACTGGTCGAGACGACCGCGCAGCAGGTGCGAGACGCGCTCGACGCGTTCGACGAGGAAGAGGCGTTCGCCCTAAACCGCAGCCTTTGGACTTGCGCCCGGGTGATCCTCAAAGAATACGCCGCCTTGAAGGAAGCGATGGGGGTACTGGATTTCGACGATCTTGAATGGATGGCCTATGGCTTGTCGAAAGACGAGAGCACCGCCGCCTACGTTCAGACTCGTCTGGACGCCCGCTACCGGCACGTACTGGTCGATGAATTCCAGGACACCAATCCGCTCCAGTGGATTACTCTTCGCAGTTGGCTTGAGGCCTACGGCCAGGATGCAAGCCGCCCCTCGGTGCTCCTGGTCGGAGACCCCTTGCAATCAATCTATCGCTTCCGTGGCGCCGAACCCAGGCTCTTCGAGGAAGCCGGGCGCTTCTTGCGCGCGAATTTCGATGCCATCGAATTATCCACGCACGAGACGCGCCGCTGCGCGCCGGAGATTGTGGCGCTGCTCAACGCCAGCTTCGCCAGCGAGGCCCCGTCGGACTTCCAGGCGCATCGCACCCAAAGCGAGATCCAGGGTGCCACGCTCAGACTCCCACTCGCAGGCTCTGTCGCGCAGGCTGAGCTCGCCCTGGCCAGTGCGGACAACGCCACGTTTTTGGACGATCCGGCGCACATTCCTCTGCGCGACGCACTAACGGTGGGGCCGACCGACCCCGAGGTTCAGCGCCAGCATGAGGAAGCGCGCAATATTGCGTCGGCCATTGGCGCTCTTGTGGGGCATCGGTCGCTCGAGGGTGGAAAGGAAAGCGGAAAGGAAGGACGTGTTGCGCGCTATCGCGATGTTCTGGTCTTGGTACGCAAACGCGCGGGCATGTCCTTTCTCGAAAGCGCATTTCGAGACGCACAGATTCCCTACACGAGTGACCGCACCGGAGGATTGCTTGGCACGCTCGAAGCGCGCGACTTGGCTGCGCTCTTGCGTTTTCTTGTAGTACCGTTTTCCGATCATGTTCTAGCCCATGTGCTTCGCACGCCCATCTTCTCGGTCCCAGACACCGAACTCGTTCGGCTTGCCCGATTGAGCCAGGCCCACTCGGCACGGAGTTGGTGGCTCTGTCTTCAAGAGCTTCCCAAGGACGATCGCCTGCACGACGCCGCGCGGCTTCTCGCATCGTGGGTGGGGTTAGCCGGGGTACGTCCGGTCCACGATCTGTTGGACCAGATCTACTACGAGGGCGAGGTGATCGAAAAATACGTCGCCAGTCTTGCCAGCGCCTCCTCGAGCGCGCCTGGAGAACAAGTCCGGGCCAATCTTCTGGCCTTCATGGAACTCGCCTTGCAGATGGATAGCGGACGCTACCCGAGTTTGCCCCGTTTCATTGCCGAACTGGACGCCTTGGCCGAAGGCCTCGAACAGGAGTCGCCTGACGAGGGCGCGGCCGATTTTGGTGACACCGTGAGAATTCTCACGATCCACGGAGCCAAGGGACTGGAATCTCCGATCGTTATCCTGGCGGGCACCGCAGGTGCTGGTCCTCCCGCGCGATCCCACCAGATCCTGCTCGATTGGCCCTCGGGAGCCGATCGGCCTTCCCATTTCTCGGCGTATGCGACGCGCGCGCGTTCTGGTCCGAGCCGTACCAGGCTCCTGGAAAACGACGCTCGCCTTGACGCCCTGGAAGAGCGCAACCTCCTCTACGTGGCCGTCACCCGCGCCAAGGAAGTCCTGGTCTTAAGCGGCACCCAGGCGAAGCGGGGTGATGTCGCGGGTAGCTGGTATACGCGTTGCGCACCGCACTGCGCCCTCTGGGAACTCGATGCGGATGGCAGCATCGACGACGTACCTCAGGGGGCGTCGTCCGGATTCGTCATGGTGCGCGATTTTCGCCCCAAACCGATTCAAACCGGGCTACGCATTCCGATCGAGGGTGTGCACGCTTTGGGCACGGAGCGCGCGCGCCTCTACGGAATCGTGTTACACCGTTTGCTCGAGGTCTATTCCGAACAGCGCTGGGACGGGGTCGACGCGCTCTCGATCGCCCAGCGGCAAGGACTCGAGCCCAAGCTTGCGCAAGAGGCGGTGCGTCACGCTCAAAAAATCCTGAGCGATCCATCGCTGAGGCGCTTTTTCGACGCGTCTTCCTACATCTGCGCGCGCAACGAGGTCGAACTTCTGACCGCGGAAGGCGAAGTGATCCGAATCGACCGGCTAGTCGAATTTGCCCATGAGACCTGGATTTTGGACTACAAATCCCATTCCAGCGCCCTCGGGATCGATCCTCACCGCGATCAGCTCGAGCGCTATCGCGGAATTCTCGCCTGCGCCGCGCCAAAGAGCCCGATTCGCGCAGGAATCATTTTCGGCGACGCCGTGCTCATCGAAGTGATATGAAAGTGGACCCCGCGAGATCGGTTAGAATGGATTCTGGCGGGCCCCCTCGCATTGCGGAGTGGCAAACCTGGTCAGGTCGGGAACGAAGCAGCCATAGTCACCTACCGTAAGTGCCGAGGTCCCGGCTCGCCTTCGAATCCGACGCGGGTTGCACAGATCGTGGGGTGAGCGCTCGCGAACGCCGCGGGCCTCAACGTCGAGTCCCATACATTAGAATCAAACGTCCTTCCCCGAAAACGGACTGCGATGTCGTATCAGGTGCTGGCGCGAAAGTGGCGTCCCAAATCGTTCGAAACGCTGGTGGGCCAGGAGCATGTGGTGCGCGCGCTCACGCACGCGCTTGAGCAGCGACGACTGCATCACGCCTATCTTTTCACCGGCACGCGTGGCGTGGGCAAGACCACGCTCGCGCGACTTTTGGCCAAAGCGCTCAATTGCACGGGGCCCGATGGAACAGGCGACATCACGGCGCGACCCTGCGGCGTGTGCCGGGCCTGCACGGAAATCGATGCCGGGCGCTTCGTCGATTACATCGAAATGGATGCCGCATCCAATCGGGGTGTGGAGGAGATGGCACAACTGCTCGAGCAGGCAGTCTACGCTCCCTCGAATGCGCGCTTTAAGGTCTACATGATCGATGAAGTGCACATGCTCACCAACCACGCCTTTAACGCGATGCTCAAAACGCTCGAGGAACCGCCCGACTACGTCAAATTCATTCTTGCGACCACCGATCCCCAGAAAATCCCGGTGACCGTGTTGTCGCGCTGCCTCCAGTTCAATCTGAAGCAGATGCCCATCGCGCAAATCGTGCCCCATCTCGAGGAGATCCTTGGGGCCGAGGGGATCGCATTCGAGAAGACGGCGCTACCGCTCCTGGCGCGGGGCGCAGCCGGAAGCATGCGCGACGCACTCTCGCTGACTGACCAGGCGATTGCCTATAGTGGCACCAACGTGACCGAAGAGGCGGTTCGCAACATGTTGGGTACACTCGATCAGACCTATCTGCTGCGCATTCTCGAGGCGCTCGCCCAGAGCGACGGTCCTGGCATGCTGGCCGTGGCCGACGAGATCGCCGAGCGGAGCCTCTCTTATGCATCCGCGTTGCAGGATTTGGCGAGCCTCTTGCATCGAATTGCGATCCTGCAATCCATCCCCGACATTGCTATGGAAGAGGGGGCCGATGCCGCTACGCTGCGCGGTTTCGCCGAAACCTTCAGCGCGGAGGAAATTCAGCTCGACTACGACATCGTCACGCGCGGACGAAGCGAGTTGGCCCTGGCGCCGGACGAGTACGCGGGTTTCACGATGACGCTTTTGCGCCTGTTGGCGTTTCGACCGGAAGAGCCAACGCCGCGTGCCTTCAGCAGCGAGACGCAAAAACGGCCCGCCGATGCCGTGCGCGCGCCTAGTTCGCGCGCGACCAGCGCAGAGACGAGATTGGGGCCCGTCACCGAGGAAAGTCTCGCATCCACGTTTCGGACCCGTCCTGCCGTGCCGATCGAAGCGCAGCCGAAAACGACGCGCGTCGCGCTGCAATTCGACGGCGACTGGCTCGGGCTCACCAAACGCATCCGCGTTCTGGGGCTGGCGCGCCAGCTTCTCGAGCAGGCCGAACTGGCCCGCTTTGAAGGAAACGCGTTTCACCTGCGGGTGCCGATCAAAAGTCTGCTTGAGGCCAATACCCTGGAGAAACTGCAGACGGCGCTCGAGGAGCATTTTGGATCACCCGTGAAGGTCACCGCCGAGCTTGGCGCAGTCAAGGGCCCGACGGTCGCTGCCGCGGATCAAAGCGAACGAGCTAAGCGTCAGGCTCAAGCCGAGGCTGCCATCGAGGCGGACCCATTCGTGCGGGCGCTCGTCAACGAGTTCGGCGCGACGATCGTGCCCGGTTCGATCAAACCGGCACGCCAAGACGCGCAATGATGGATTCAGAGGACATTCGAGGAGTGTGAAAGATGATGAAAGGTCAATTGGCCGGGCTCATGAAGCAGGCCCAGCAGATGCAGGAGAACGTCAAGAAGATCCAGGAGTCTCTCGCCCAGATCGAAGTTGAAGGACAGTCCGGAGCTGGGCTCGTCAAGGTCCTCATGTCCTGCAAACATGATGTCAAACGGGTCACTATCGACCCCTCATTGTTAGCCGACGACAAGGATATGCTTGAAGATCTCGTCGCTGCGGCTTTCAACGATGCGTTGCGCAAGGCCGAAGCAACGGCGGCCGAGAAGATGGCGGCTGCCACGGCGGGCATGCCCATGCCCCCGGGGTTCAAGCTTCCGTTCTGAACGCACTGGGTCTTGATTTAGCCGCTTAAGCTCGTCTGGAACACCAGGCCTGCGTGTTCTCGCAGGGCATGAAAGCGAATCTGGGGCCATTCCGATTCGGCCACCTTGAGCTCGGAACTGTGAGAGGCAAGGTAAGTCGGCGCTTCGACCGCATCATAGGCAATGCGGGCGGGATAAAACTCGATGAATCGCTTCAGTTCGCGCTCATCGTCTGCGGTGATCCAGCGCGCCAAAGTGTGCCGCGTGGGCATGAGACGCGCGGCCACACCGTACTCGTGCGCGAGCCGATGCGTGACGACTTCGAACTGGAGTTGGCCTACCGCCCCCAGAAGCAAGAGCCCCCCGACAAAGGGTCGAAAGACCTGAATTGCCCCTTCCTCTCCCAACTGGGCGAGGCCGTGTTTGAGCTGCTTGGTGCGCAATGGGTCCGCGACTTCGACCGCCTGGAACATTTCGGGCGCAAAAAATGGCAGCCCCGTGAACTGAAGCGTCTCCGATTCAGTCAGCGTGTCGCCCAGTTGCAACGTCCCGTGGTTCGGGATGCCAATGATGTCGCCAGCGTAGGCCTCGTCGGCAAGCTCGCGGCGCTGCGACATGAAGGTCACCACCGTGTTGGGTTTGATGACCTTTCCGGAGCGCGACACCTTGAGCGCCATGCCGCGCGTGAAGCGGCCCGCACACATGCGCACGAAGGCGATGCGGTCGCGGTGAGCCGGATCCATGTTGGCCTGAATCTTGAAGACGACCCCAGCGAGTTTCGGCTCGCCCGCCTCGACGAAACGTTGCATCGCCTGGCGCCCGCTGGGTGCCGGTGCAAGGTCGACCACGGCATCGAGCACTTCCTGGACGCCAAAGTTGTTGATCGCTGAACCGAAGAACACCGGCGTCTGCTTGGCGTCCAGAAAGCGCTGGCGCTCGAAGGACTCGGAGGCATCCGTGACCAGGTGAATTTCGTCGCGGGCTTTTTCGTAATCGATTCCGAAGCGCCTTTTCAGTTCCGGGTTGTCGAGCCCCTCGATCAGTTCGAGCGGCTCGCCGGTCCGATCGGCGCCGGCCCGAAAGACACGCATGTTGTTGGCGCGGATGTCGAAAACACCCCCAAATGACTTTCCCATCCCGACGGGCCAGGTGAAGGGGATTGGTGTCATTCCGAGAGTCCGCTCGAGTTCGTCGATCAGTTCCAAAGGCTCACGCACTTCGCGATCGAGCTTGTTCACGAACGTGATGATGGGCGTGCCGCGCGCACGACAGACTTCGAGAAGTCTGAGGGTCTGGGCCTCAACGCCGTTGGCGGCGTCAATGACCATGAGTGCGGCGTCCACGGCCGTGAGCACTCGGTAAGTGTCTTCCGAAAAGTCCTGATGACCGGGGGTGTCCAGAAGGTTGATCACGCAGCCGCGGTATTCCATCTGCATCACCGAACTCGCGACCGAAATCCCGCGCTGCTTTTCGATCTCCATCCAGTCGGAGGTGGCGTGTCGGGTTGCCTTGCGCGCCTTGACGCTGCCGGCGATATGAATTGCTCCCGAAAACAGGAGCAATTTTTCGGTCAGCGTGGTTTTGCCGGCGTCCGGGTGGGAAATGATGGCAAACGTCCTTCTCCGCTTGACCTCACCTGTGATCTGATCGTTCGACATCATTGGGTTTTCCTTGCCATGGACACGGGCTCAATGTGCTCTGAGATCTGCGCACATTGAGCCGCTGGTGTGGCCGCGCGGTGCGCACCACAGGCTCGACTCTAACACAGTTTGACAATTAAACGCCCTTAAGGGCAGTTTATGTGGTGTAATCTGCTCTTAAGGTAATATTTTCGAGCCATAAGAACATGACCGCGCGAAACAAGCTGCTGACTGCACCACCTTATCCCGTTGAACAAACTCTCAAGCGGCTGGGGGCCAACCTGCGCACGGCGAGGCTTCGGCGCAACCTGACCATTGCCGATATGGCCGCGAAGATCGGGACCGGGCAACGCGCGGTGACGGATGCCGAGAAGGGCAAGTCGTCCACGGGCATCGCCATCTATGCAGCGATGCTTTGGGCACTGGGCCTGCTCGACCAGATGGTCGGCGTGGCCGCGCCTGAATGCGACGAACAGGGCCAGACACTTGCCCTGAGTCGCCAGAGGGCACGGGCAAGGCCGAGGCGAGATCTGAATTCGGATTCCTGAGGCTTCGTCAACCCGCCTTGACCCGTCGCTTGAACGAGTCAAGAGGTTGCCTGCAGAGGACCGGATTTGCCTTCTTACTCGTAAGGCCCACTGTCACTGCGCATCTCAAACGGGGCGCAGGGCGTCGACCACAAGCGTCAGAGCCGGTGAAACGCGCCGACTGGCGTAGTAGAGGTGATACCCGGGATACGAGATGGCCCAGTCTTCAAGTGTGGTCACGACCAGGCCCGCGTGCACGTAGGTCCTTGCGATGTCGATCGGCAGCCAGGCCAGACCGTAGCCCGCCAGCGCCGCCTCGATGATCAAGTCGTTTCGATTAAACACCAGCCGACCGCTCACGTGAGCGTTGAGGGTTCTTTCTTCGCGCTTGAATTCCCAGGGCAACACGCCGCCGTGCGTCGGTAGCCGCAGACGGATGCAATCATGATCTGCGAGGTCTTGCGGCGATCGCGGCGGGGCGCGACGACGGAAGTAGGCCGGGCTGGCAACGACGGCGATTCTCAAATCCGGGGCGATACGGACGGCGATCATGTCCTTAGCCACGTCGTCCCCAAGGCGGACTCCGATATCGAAGCGATCGGACACGATGTCGACGAATTGGTTGTCACTGCTGACTTCGATTTTGATCTCGGGGTAGTGGGGGAGCCAGGGCAAAAGTCGGGGCCAGATGATTGCATCTACGGCGTGGTCGGTGGCCGTTATCCGAACAGTGCCGACCGGCTTGCCAGCGAGCTCGCACGCTGCCGCCATCTGCAGAGCGCGTACGAATCGCCCCAGACCGCCGCGGGCACTGTAGCGAGCGGGGCCGTGGGAACCACGTAATCTGATACCCGGGCCCTCTATTTTGGGGCGCGGGGATCTCGCGAGGCGAATGTTCGCGATTCGGAACCTCAGGTCTCCTCGAGATCGGATGCGGGCTCTCCATCGCCGCGTTTGAGGCGCTCGGGTAGAATTGGGAGACACTATCTCCTTCAATGAAACCGCCTTCCTCCCTCGAAGCACTAATTGATGCATTGCGCCGACTCCCGGGAGTCGGTCCGAAGTCGGCACAGCGCATGGCCTACCACCTCTTGCAGCATGACCGTGAGGGCGCAGCGCGCTTGGGCGGCGCGCTCACGCTCGCCGTCGAAAGGATCCGGCGCTGTAATCTATGCAACACCTTCACCGAAGAGGAGCGCTGCGAGACTTGCCGTTCCGAACGGCGCGATCCGAGTCTTTTGTGCGTCGTTGAAACGCCGGCCGACCAACTCATGATTGAGCAGACCCTGACCTATCGGGGCCGCTACTTCATTCTGATGGGACGCCTAAGCCCGATCGATGGCGTGGGGCCACGGGAAATTCACCTCGACCGGCTTGCCAGCCGCGCCTCTGACGGACTGGTGCGGGAGGTGATTCTGGCGACCAATTTCACCAACGAGGGCGAGGCCACGGCGCACTACATTGGTGAAATGCTCAAGGCACGCGGCTTGAAGGTGTCCAGACTTGCGCGTGGCGTTCCGGTGGGAGGGGAACTTGAATACATCGACGCCGGTACTGTGGCACAAGCCGTGCTGGATCGGCGCGATACGTGAGTAAAAGTGGCGATGGGATCGGATAACCGAGAGAAGGAGAAGGGTGCATGAACTATCGCAGACTGGGGCGCGCTGGACTGAAGGTCAGTGAGCTCTCCTTTGGATCCTGGGTAACCTATGGCAATCAGATGGACACCAAGGCGGCGCGCGAATGCATGGCGGCGGCTTACGATGCCGGCGTCAATTTTTTCGATAACGCCGAGGTCTACGCGCTTGGACAGTCCGAGACGATTATGGGTAAGGTCTTTAAGGAACTCAACTGGGGCCGGCACAAGTATGTGGTCTCGACCAAGTTCTTCTGGGGCCTCGAAAAGGGTCCAAACGAACGCAATACCCTCAATCGCAAGTATCTCCGGCACGCCATCGACGGTTCACTGTCGCGCTTCGAACTCGACTATATCGACCTCGTGTTTTGTCATCGACCCGACCCCAACACCACGATCGAGGAGACCACCTGGGCCATGCACGAGATGATCGTCTCGGGCAAAGCGCTCTACTGGGGTACTTCAGAATGGAACGCGGGCGATATCCGGGCGGCCTGGGAAATCGCCGAACGCCACCATCTGCACAAACCGGTGATGGAGCAGCCGCAATACAATCTTTTCCACCGCAAACGCGTCGAGCAGGAATATGCGCGCCTCTATGCGGAGATCGGTCTTGGCCTGACGACCTGGAGTCCGCTGGCCTCAGGACTGCTGACCGGGAAGTACAAAAATGGGCTGCCGCCCGGCAGCCGGGCCACGCTGGAGAACTACGGCTTCATCAAGGATCTCGTCGGGGACCGCCAGAAAAATGCCGTCGTAGTCGAACTCGAAAAAATCGCGGCCGAACTGGACTGCAGTGTGGCCCAGCTCTCGCTTGCGTGGTGTCTCAAGAATCCGCAGGTCAGTACCGTCATTACCGGGGCTTCGCGTCCGACCCAGGTGGTCGAGAACATGCTCGCCGTCCAGGTGGTGCCCAAGCTCACCGACGAAGTCATGACGCGCATCGAGTCGATCTTCAAGGATCGCTTCGACTAATCCATCGGCAATCGCCTGTCCAAATGACACCAGGTGCGCTCTCGGGCTTGAAAGTGCTGGAACTAGGCACCCTGATCGCGGGCCCGTTTTGCTCACGCTTGTTCGCCGAATTCGGGGCCGAGGTGATCAAGATCGAAAGTCCGGACGGCGGCGACCCGATACGACAATGGCGGAAAATGCACGCGGGCGCATCGCTTTGGTGGAGTGTGCAGTCCCGCAACAAGAAGTCGGTCACGCTCAACCTCAAGGATCCCCGCGCCCAAGCGATCGCCCGCCGCCTTGCTCTCGAGGCTGACATCGTCATCGAGAATTACCGGCCCGGCGTGCTCGAAAAATGGGGCCTGGGCTATGAGCAGCTGAAGCGGGAACGTCCCTCAACGGTCATGGTCCGCCTCTCCGGTTACGGTCAGAGCGGCCCGATGCGTGATCGGCCGGGATTCGGCGCGATCGCGGAGTCCATGGGAGGGATTCGCTACGTATCGGGACATCCCGATCGGCCTCCGGTCCGCATTGGCATTTCCATCGGGGACTCGCTTGCAGCCCTGCACGGGGTGATCGGGGGCTTGGCTGCGCTGCGTCATCGCGACACCACCGGCGGTCGTGACGCGGGCCAGGGTCAGATGGTCGACGTCGCGCTCTATGAGGCGGTCTTTAACATGATGGAGTCGATGGTTCCCGAATACGATTTCTTCGGAGTGGTGCGCGAGCGTACGGGCGGCGCCTTGCCGGGAATTGTCCCCTCGAACACGTATGCCTGTGGCGACGGTCAAAGCCTCGTCATCGCGGGCAATGGCGACGCCATCTTCAAGCGCCTTATGCTCGCCATCGGACGATCCGACCTCGCCAACGATGCCAATTTGGCCCGCAATGACGGCCGGGTTCTGCGAACGGCGGAGATCGACGAAGCCATCGGTGCGTGGACGAAAACGTGTACGGCCGATGAGGCCCTTCGCAGGCTCGCAGAAGCCGAAGTGCCGGCAAGCCGCATCTATAGCGTGGCCGACATGCGTGACGACCCGCAGTTCCTGGCCCGTGAGATGTTCGAGTCGCACCTTCTTGCCGATGGATCGCCCATCACGCTGCCTGGCATCGTACCCAAACTGTCCGAGACCCCCGGGCAGACGCGCTGGGTCGGGCCCAGCCTTGGCGAACACACCGACGAGGTGCTCGCGACGCTGGGCTACAGCACCCAGGACCGCGCTGCGCTTCGTGCCGAGGGCGTGATCTAGGCGGACTTGTATTTTGTGGTTCCAGGCAGCCTGTGGTTAGAATGGCGGCTCGCAAAGCCCCTGGGCACCAAAGAATCCGACCGGAAACCCGTTGACTGCTTACCAAGACGCGGAAAATCTCGCGCAGCTCATTGCTGCGGTCGCGCTGCGCGATCAGCGCGCCTACCGCCGTCTCTACGACGCAACATCTCCGAAACTGTTTGCGATCGCGGTTCGTATACTTCGAGACCAAGGAAGAGCGGAGGAAGTCTTGCAGGACGCATTTGTGAACGTCTGGAACGGCGCGGCCAGCTATAACGCCTCGCTATCGGCTCCGATGACGTGGCTTATTACGATCGTGCGCAATCGTGCTCTGGACTATATCCGCCGCGTTGATCGCGATACCGTTGAACTCGACGACGATCTGGAGGCGGTGCTCGAATCCGAAGAACCCGGCCCCCAGGCGCTGGTGCTGCGCTCGGAGGAAGCGTCGGCTCTGACGATCTGTCTCGGAAGACTCGATGCCGGCCCGCGCCAGGCCATCGCCTTCTCGTATTTCCAAGGCTTGAGTCATTCCGAACTGGCGAGCAATCTGCAGGTTCCCATCGGAACGGTCAAAACGTGGATTCGGCGCGGCCTGGAGAAACTCAAGCGCTGTCTGGACGCGCAACCGTGATGCCCTCTCTTTCCCGTTTTCTTCCGATCCGGCCTCCACAATGAATCCACGGGGCAACGACGCACTACGCGAGCTCCTGGCGGCCCAGTACGTGCTGGGCACACTGCGCGGGGGCGCACGTCGCCGCTTCGAAGCCTGGTTGCGGGATGACGCTGAACTACGCGCCTTGGTAGCGCGCTGGGACGGGCGACTTGCGCCCTTGGCAGAGTTGATTCCGGAATCGACCCCGCCAGAGCGCATCTGGCATGGGATCGTCGCGCGACTGCCCGTGCTAGGCGAGCGCCCCAGAACCCAGGTGGGCTGGTTTGAGAGTCTTGCGTTCTGGCGGGGTCTCGCCGGGGCTTTGGCTCTCATCGCGGTCGTGGCTATAGGCCTGCCGTATCTGCGCTCCCCAGGCACGCCTGCGGAACTCGCCAAGGCGTCCTATAGCTACGTCGCGACCATCGAAGAGGACCAGACCCATCGCCCGGTGGCCTTGATGATGATGTCCGAGCACGGCAATGAGGTCGTTTTGCAACTGACGGCGAGCGCGGCCCCCGTTCCCAAAGGGCGTGTCCTGCAACTGTGGATGGCGAATCCCGCAGGATCCGGCGTCGTCTCCGCAGGCCTCGTTCCTGCCGGCGATGCGAACGGGCCCGTGCGTTTTGAAGTTCCCGACCCCGAACGGCTACGCGCCTCGGGCGTGCTTGGCCTCTCGCTCGAGCCCCCGGGGGGCTCGCCCAGTGCGACCCACGTCCTCGGGTTCGGCAAGTGGACGAGGCTTGCGAGCTAAGCGCTCGCCAACGACCGCAACACCCCCTTTGCACTCTGCGATCGGGAAAAACCCCGAGACGAGCAGGACCCCTCCTGCAGCGTGACCCGGCGCAGGAAGGCGCTAGAATGCCAAGCGCGAAGCGTTTCAGAACAACACGAGGAGATGCAATGATTGCGAGCGTGGCCTCCAACGGGGTGCGGGCCATGGTAGGCCTGGTATGGGCGGTCCTGGTTCTGGCGGGTTCGGCTCCCGGCGCCCGGGCGCAGGCTCCCGAGAAGACGCACGTCTCGATTGCCGTCGGAGGCAAAGCGGGCTTTTACTATCTGCCCTTAACCATCGCCGAGCAACTGGGATATTTCAAGGACGAGGGACTTGACGTTGAGATCAGCGACTTCGCCGGGGGCGCCAAGGCGCTCGAGGCCTTGGTCGGTGGGAGCGCGGACGTCGTCTCGGGCGCCTACGAGCACACACTGGACATGCAGTCGAAAGGGCAGCACATCCGCGCCTTTGTTCTCATGGGGCGCGCGCCACAAATCACCATCGGCATCGCATCGGCCAAGGCAGCGAGCTATAAGTCCGCGCGCGATCTGCGTGGCATGAAAGTCGGCGTTTCTGCGCCGGGCTCTTCGACCAATATGGCGCTGAACTATTTCATCGGCCAGGCGGGACTAAAACCGTCGGATGTATCGGTCATCGGGGTGGGCAGTTTTGCCGGGGCGATGGCGGCGATTCGTGGAGGCCAGATTGACGCGATCTCCAACGTCGACCCGATCATGACCATGCTGCAGCAGCATGGCGACATCAAGGTGATCGCGGACTCGCGCACCTTAAAGGGCACCGAGGAACTGTTTGGCGGTCCGATGCCGGCGGCGACGCTGTATGCCTCCGAGGATTTCATCAAGAAGTATCCACGAACGGTACAAGCGCTGACCAATGCGATCGTGCGCGCCGACCGCTGGCTTGCCAAGGCCGGGCCCTCGGATGTTCTCAAGACGGTCCCCGAGTCCTATCAGCTCGGTGACCGCGCCCTCTATCTGGCGGCCTTCGCTAACGTGCGCGATGCCTTCTCACCCGACGGCCTCATTCCGCCTGAGGGCACGCGTACGGCATTGAAGGTCCTCGCCTCGTTTAATCCGCGCATCGATCCGGCTCAGATCAAACTGGACGAGACCTACACCAACGCCTTCGTGGTCAAGGCCGATGCCCGGTTCCCCTAGAGGCTAAGTCTATGAGCGGCGAGGACTCTCACACGACGGGTGAAGGCGCTTCCGCCGCGCCCCGCGCCTTGTGGCTCGACCAGATCACCTGCACCTTCGCGACCCGAGCGGGCCGGTCATCCCAATCCAAGCCCGAGGGTTATGTCGCGCTCCAGAACACCAATCTGGAGGTCGCGCCGGGTGAATTCGTATGCGTCGTGGGTCCGACCGGTTGTGGCAAGTCGACCCTGCTCAACGTGGCCGCGGGGCTTCTGACGCCGACAGCGGGGCAGGTCAGGGTTTTTGGGAAGCTCTTAACCGGGCTAAACGCCAGTGCCGGATACATGTTCCAGTCCGAAGCCTTGATGCCCTGGCGCAGCGCCTTGGATAACGTCGCCGCGGGACTCGAGTTTCGGGGCGTGGCCAAGTCTGAGGCGCGCCAGTCCGCGGAGCAGTGGCTCAAGCGGGTCGGCCTGGGCGGTTTCGGAAATCGCTATCCGCACGAGCTTTCGGGCGGAATGCGCAAACGCGTGGCGCTCGCCCAGACCCTGGTATTGGATCCGGCCATTATCCTCATGGACGAGCCGTTCTCGGCGCTCGATGTACAAACGCGCCAGCTCATGGAAAATGAGCTGCTCGAGCTGTGGAGCGCCAAACGCAAGGCCGTGCTCTTCATCACGCACGACCTCGATGAGGCCATCGCCATGAGCGATCGCGTGATCGTGCTCTCCGCCGGTCCTGCAACGCATCCAATCGGTGAATTTGCGATCGACCTGCCCCGGCCCCGGGACGTGACTGCGATCCGCAGCCATCCAGGCTTCGTGCGTTTGCATGCCCGCATCTGGGAAGCAATGAAAGAAGAGGTCCTTAAGGGCTATGCGCGTCAGATGGACGCCGTGCCCGATTAAGCGAGACCTCAATGTGGAAATGGATCAGGCCGCAGCAACGCACCATCCGGATCTGGCAGATCCTGGTGCTGGTGGCCTTTGTGGGCGCCTGGTATGTCCTCACCAGCCCCACGGTCCTGCCGCCCTTTTATTTCGACAATCCAACCCAAGCGGCTTTTTTCTTTGGCGAACCGCAGAAAGTCGCTCTGCGGATCTGGGAGTGGTTCAGCTCGGGTTCGAGCACGCTGGATATCGGAACCAAGGATTCGACCTGGTTTTCGCTTCGTTTTCCGGCGGAGATCTGGGGGCATCTCATCGTGACCTTGATCGAAACGGTGCTGTCCTTCTTCTTCGGAACGCTCCTCGGTATGGGCGTGGGGATGTGGCTTGCGCTTTCGCCTTTGTCCGCAGCGCTCTTCGACCCCTATGTCAAAGCGGCCAACTCGATGCCGCGCGTCATTCTGGCGCCGATTTTTGCGACCTGGTTCGGCCTTGGGATGGCCTCGAAGGTGGCGCTCGGCATGACGCTGGTGTTTTTCATCGTGTTCTTCAATGTGTACCAGGGCGTGCGGGAGGTAAGCCCGGTGGTGCTCGCAAATGCGAGAATGCTCGGGGCAAGCCGGGCGCAGCTCTTAAGGAGCGTGTACCTGCCTAGCGCGATGAGCTGGGTTTTCTCGTCGTTGCACACGTCCGTCGGACTGGCTTTCGTTGGCGCCGTGGTCGGCGAATATCTGGGCTCGGCCCGGGGAATCGGCTATCTCATCTTGCAGGCGGAGGGGACCTTCGATATCGATACCGTACTGGCCGGGATCGTCGTCTTGACGGTCTTCGCCCTGATCCTGGATGGCTTCGTGGGGGTCATCGAGAGACGTCTGATGAAATGGCAGCCCAAGGTCGGCGAAACCGTGCGCAATTGAACCCGAACTCGCGCATGCCTCGCAGTAGAATGACGCCCGGGCCTACCGCCGCCCGCGGACCTTTCTCTGGGACGAATCCGTGGCTTATCTCGTGGCAAAGCAGTTGCATGTCACCTTTGTGGCATTAAGCTTCATCGGATTTTTCGCCCGTGGCGTGATGATGCTTTTGGACTCCTCGTTAAGGAACACGAGGCTCATACGCATCGGCCCGCACGTCATCGACACGCTCCTGCTTTTGAGCGCCGTCTACCTCGCCTACGTGGTCTTGCAGACGCAGGGTCGGCATCTGTGGCTCCTGTCCAAGCTCATCGGACTGGTGCTCTACGTCGGCCTTGGCGTCGTCGCTTTGAAGCGCGGCAGGACCAAAACGGTCCGTTTCATGGTCTGGCTTCTTGCGCTCGCCGTGTTTGCCTGGATTGCTTCGGTCGCTTTCTCGAAAAACCCCTGGGGCTTTTTTTCCGGCGCCATGTAGCGACCGCTTGGCTGGCTTACTGGCGCGCCTTTTCGATCAGTCCTTCCAGTTTGACCGCGTCGGCTGCGAACACTCGGATGCCCTCGGCGAGTTTCTCGGTGGCCATGGCGTCCTCATTGAGCTTGTACCGAAAGCTCGGCTCCTCGAGTATCAAGGGCTCGGCCTTCTGGGCCTGCGCAAACGCCGCCGTCAGCGCCGGTGTCACGGGCTCTTCCGACTTCTGGAGTTGGGCCAGCAGGGCAGGGCTGATCGTGAGCAGGTCGCAACCGGCCAAAGCCAGAATCTGCTCGGTCGAGCGAAAGCTCGCCCCCATGATCTGCGTTTCGTAGCCCAGCTTCTTCAGTAGAGCGTAGATGGTCTTGACGGACTCCACGCCAGGATCGTCGGCGGCCGTATAGTCCTTGCCGCCATGCTGCTTATACCAGTCGGTGATGCGCCCGACGAACGGGGAGATGAGAGTCACGCCGGCGTCCGCACAGGCCAGTGCCTGAACGGGAGAAAATAGCAGCGTGAGATTGCAGTGAATCTGCTCGCGCTCGAGAATTTCTGCGGCGCGAATACCCTCCCAGGTCGAAGCGAGCTTGATGAGAATCCGGGAACGCGAGACCCCGGCACTTTCGTACAGGCCGATCAATTCGTGCGCCTTAGCGACGCTGGCGGCCGCGTCGAACGACAGGCGCGCATCGACTTCTGTCGAGACGCGCCCCGGAACGATATTGAGGATCTCGCGACCAAAGCGAACCAGAATGCGATCGATGAGATCTTCGACCGAATCATGGGGATGGGCGTGGACCTCGCCTTCGAGCAAGGGCCGGTACTGGGACTGCTCGACCGCCTTTAAGATGAGTGAAGGGTTGGTCGTGGCATCGCGTGGTGCGAAGGTGCGCATCGCCTCGAAGTCGCCGGTATCGGCCACGACGGTCGTATATTGCTTGAGCTGATCGAGCTGATTCATGGGCGATCCTTAGGGACTGCAGACGGCGGCGATTGGCGAGTCGGTCTTTAGGGTATAATTTGAAAGTTTATCTACTTTTCGCCGGCTGATCGCGATCACTTCCTCCACTACGATTCAATCTCAGCGAATAGAGGGTATCACCGGGCCCGTTTCCAGTGCGTTTTGGAGCCCTAAAGTGGTGCTTTTCGCTGTGGCGATTGTGATCGTTCGGTGTACAGACGGCACAGACAGGAGTTTTTGTGTTGCCGTCCGACCTTAGCACTTCCGCGCCTTCTGCGATCCTGGCGCTGGCCGACGGTACCCTTTTTCGCGGCATCTCTTTCGGGGCCCCCGGCGAGGCGGTTGGCGAGGTCGTCTTTAACACCGCGATGACGGGTTATCAGGAAATCCTGACCGATCCGAGCTACGCGCGCCAACTCGTCACGCTGACCTATCCGCATATCGGCAATGTCGGCGTTAACAGACAGGATGTCGAATCCTCCCGGGTGCACGCCGCGGGCCTCATCATCCGCGACCTCCCAAGGCTCGCTTCCAACTTTCGGATGGAGCAGACGCTCCAAGACTATCTGCAGGACGAAGGATGCGTGGCCATCGCCGGTATCGATACGCGCAAGCTCACACGGCTGTTGCGTGAGAAAGGCGCGCAGGGCGGGGCCATCGTCACCGGCCGCGCCGATGCGGACAAGGCGCTTGCGCTGGCCCGGGGTTTCCCGGGCCTGGGCGGGATGGACCTCGCGCGTGAGGTCAGCGTTGCCGAGCCCTACGAGTGGAACGAGACGGTCTGGGAGCTCGGTCCGGGCTATGGATCACGCTCCGAGGAGCGCCATCACGTCGTGGCCTTCGATTACGGCATCAAGCGCAACATCCTGCGGATGATGGCCAGTCGGGGCTGCAGGATCACCGTTCTGCCGGCCCAGGCGAGTGCCAGGGACGCCTTGTCCTATCGTCCCGACGGAATCTTTCTGTCCAATGGTCCAGGCGACCCGGAACCATGCGACTACGCCATTGCCGCCACGGCCGAACTGATCGATCGCGGCTTGCCGACCTTTGGAATCTGTTTGGGTCACCAGATCATGGGACTTGCCGCGGGCGGTCGCACACTGAAGATGAAGTTCGGACATCACGGCGCCAATCACCCGGTCAAGGATTTGGAGACGGGACAGGTGCTCATCACCTCTCAAAATCACGGTTTTGCGGTGGACCCGGCCTCGCTGCCAGGCAACTGCCTGGTTACGCACGTCTCGTTGTTTGATAACTCCCTACAGGGCTTTCGCCTGACCAATCGGCCCGCGTTCTGCTTCCAGGGACATCCTGAAGCCAGCCCCGGACCGCATGACATCGGGTATCTCTTTGATCGATTCGTGGGCTTGATGGAGATGGAGCGACATGCCTAGACGGGACGATCTAAAAAGCATCCTCATCATCGGCGCTGGGCCCATCGTCATCGGGCAGGCGTGCGAATTCGACTACTCCGGGGCTCAGGCGTGCAAGGCGCTGCGCCAAGAAGGCTACCGCGTCATTCTGGTCAATTCAAATCCGGCGACCATCATGACCGACCCGGAGACGGCCGATGTGACTTACATCGAACCGATCACGTGGCCAGTCGTCGAGAAAATCATCGAGCGCGAGCGGCCCGACGCGATCCTACCCACGATGGGAGGACAGACGGCCTTGAACTGCGCGCTCGACTTGCATCGACAGGGAATACTCGAGAAGTATGCGGTCGAGTTGATCGGAGCCTCGCCCACGGCCATCGACAAGGCCGAGGACAGGCAAAAGTTCAAGGAGGCGATGACGGCCATTGGCCTGGGTTCGGCGCGCTCGGGAATCGCTCACTCGATGGAGGAGGCGTGGGCGGTCCAGACGACCTTGGGATTTCCGGCCATCATCCGTCCGAGTTTTACCCTGGGCGGCAGTGGCGGAGGCATCGCATATAACGCCGAAGAGTTCGAGGTCATCTGCAAACGCGGCCTCGAGGCCTCTCCCACGAGGGAGTTGCTAATCGAGGAATCGCTCATCGGATGGAAGGAATTCGAGATGGAGGTGGTTCGGGATCGCGCCGATAACTGCATCATCGTGTGCTCGATTGAGAACCTCGATCCCATGGGTATCCATACCGGCGACTCGATCACGGTCGCGCCTGCGCAGACGCTCACGGACAAAGAGTATCAGCTCATGCGCAATGCCTCGATCGCGATCCTGCGTGAGATCGGGGTCGATACGGGCGGCTCCAACGTCCAGTTCGCAATCAATCCCGCCGACGGCCGCATGCTGATTATCGAGATGAATCCGCGCGTATCGCGGTCCTCGGCTCTGGCGTCCAAAGCCACCGGATTTCCCATCGCCAAGATCGCGGCCAAGCTGGCCGTGGGCTACACCTTAGACGAACTGCGTAATGACATCACCGGAGGAATGACGCCCGCCTCGTTCGAGCCGACGATCGACTATGTCGTGACCAAGGTTCCCCGGTTCGCTTTCGAGAAGTTTCCGCTTGCCGATGCGCACCTGACGACCCAGATGAAATCGGTGGGCGAGGTGATGGCGATCGGCCGCACGTTCCAGGAATCGTTCCAGAAGGCGCTGCGCGGCCTCGAAGTGGGCGTCGATGGGATGAACGAGAAGACCAAGGACCGCGAGTTGATCGAAGAAGAACTGGGCGAGCCCGGCCCCGAGCGCATCTGGTATGTGGGAGACGCTTTTGCCAACGGAATGTCCCTAGACGAGGTCCATCAACTCACGCACATCGATCCGTGGTTCCTCTCGCAGATCAAGGAGATCGTTGATACGGAACTGTGGCTCGAGACGGTCAGCCTTGAGGCGTTGGATCAATCGACCCTTTTCGTGTTGAAGCAAAAGGGGTTCTCGGATCGCCGTCTTGCGCATCTTTTGAAGAGTTCCGAGCAGAAAGTCAGAGAGCATCGGCATCGCCTGGGGATCAGACCCGTCTACAAGCGGGTCGATACTTGCGCTGCCGAGTTTGCCACCGGTACCGCCTATCTTTACTCGACCTATGAGGGCCCTCCCGGTGAGGGCGAGTGTGAGGCGCATCCCACGCAGCGCGACAAAGTGATCGTGCTCGGTGGCGGGCCGAACCGCATCGGTCAAGGGATCGAATTTGATTATTGCTGCGTGCACGCCGCGCTCGCGCTGCGCGAAGATGGCTATGAGACCATCATGGTCAATTGCAATCCTGAAACGGTCTCGACCGACTATGACACCTCGGATCGGCTGTACTTCGAACCTCTGACTCTCGAGGACGTGTTAGAGATCGTCGAGAAAGAGCGACCCTTGGGCGTCATCGTGCAATACGGCGGCCAGACACCGCTTAAGCTTGCGCGCGCGCTCGAGGCCAATGGCGTGCCGATCATCGGGACTTCGCCGGATATGATCGATGCGGCCGAGGACCGGGAGCGCTTCCAGAAACTGATCCAGGATCTGGGCTTGTTGCAGCCACCCAATCGCACGGCCCGAACCGAGGCCCAGGCGCTGGAACTGGCCCAGCAGATCGGCTATCCGCTCGTGGTGCGACCGAGCTATGTGCTGGGCGGGCGCGCCATGGAGATCGTCCATGAGCAGCGCGATCTCGAACGTTATATGCGCGAGGCGGTCAAGGTTTCCAATGATTCGCCTGTGCTACTGGACCGGTTCCTAAACGATGCCATCGAGGTCGACGTCGACGCGATCTCCGACGGTCACCGCGTCTTCATCGGTGGCGTCATGGAGCATATCGAGCAAGCCGGCGTCCACTCGGGCGATTCGGCCTGCTCGCTTCCTCCGTTCTCGTTGACACAGGAGACGGTCGCCGAGCTCAAACGTCAGACGGCGCAGATGGCGCGTGGCTTAAACGTCGTAGGACTCATGAACGTGCAATTCGCGATTCAGAAACAAAACGGCCAAGACGCAGTCTACGTGCTCGAGGTCAACCCGCGCGCTTCGCGCACGGTGCCCTATGTCTCGAAGGCGACGGGACTGCAACTGGCCAAGATTGCCGCCCGCTGCATGGTGGGGCGCAGTCTGGATGCGCAAGGCGTGGGAGCCGAGATCGTGCCGAGGTACTTCTCGGTGAAGGAGGCCGTGTTTCCGTTTGTGAAGTTTCCCGGAGTCGACACCATTCTCGGACCGGAGATGAAATCGACCGGGGAGGTCATGGGCGTGGGAAGGACCTTCGGTGAGGCCTTTGTGAAGTCCCAGCTTGCGGCGGGCGTACGGCTGCCCACGCCGGGACCGAAAACCGGCAAGGTCTTTATCAGCGTGCGCAATGCGGACAAACCGATCGCCGTCGAGGTCGCGCGCGCGCTCGACGCGATGGGTTTTGGAATTGCCGCCACGCGCGGAACGGCCGCAGCCATTGGCGCGGCGGGAATACCCGTCATCAGCGTCAACAAGGTCACCGAGGGTCGGCCGCACGTGGTCGACATGATCAAAAATGGCGAGATCGCGCTCGTCATCAATACGGTCGAAGAAAAGCGCAATGCCATTACCGATTCGCGCTCAATTCGAACCACGGCGTTGGCTGCTCGTGTGACGCAGTACACGACCATCGCCGGCGCCGTCGCCGCGGTCCAAGGCATGCGCCACGTCGATGAGCTGACAGTCTACGATTTACAAGGGCTGCATCGCGGCTTAAACTGAATCGCGCAGTTCTAGACCCGAGCCCGCGTTTGGAGTGCGGGCGCATTTGTTTGCACCACGGTCATCCCCCTTCTTGTGAGCACTATGAGTTCCATTCCGATTACCGTGCGCGGCGCTGAGTTGATGAAGCAGGAACTGCACCGCTTAAAGACGATCGACCGTCCCAATGTGATCAATTCGATCTCGGAGGCGCGCGCCCAGGGCGATCTCTCCGAGAATGCAGAGTACGAGGCGGCCAAGGAGCGCCAAAGTTTCATCGAGGGCCGAATCCAGGATTTGGAGGGTAAACTCTCCAATGCACAGATCATCGACCCCAAGCTTCTCGATGCAGACGGGCGCGTCGTCTTCGGCGCGACCGTGGAGCTGGAAGACCTCTCCGCTCAAGCACGCGTTGTCTACCAAATCGTGGGCGACGACGAAGCGGATATCAAGCAGAACAAGATCTCTGTATCGAGCCCGATCGCCCGAGCGCTTATTGGCAAGCACGAAGGGGATATCGCTGAATTCCAGGCGCCCGGGGGACTGCGTGAGTATGAGGTCCTCTCGGTACGCTACGAGTAGTCCTCGGGGTGACGACGCTTCGGCGGCTGTTGACGATCGCAACGGGAGCTGTTGCCGGTGCACTCGCACTGTCGGCGTTTGTTGTCGCGCCTTTGGCTTTTCGGATCTTCGCCGAGGACCGTGCTGGCGCCGGTGCGTTGGCCGGCGCCGTGTTCCGTATCGCGTACTGGTCCACGCTCGTCGTGGCGCTGGCGGCAGCCTTGTTCGCTCGGCCGCTGCGCATTGGTCCGACGCTTTCGGCTCTTCTCTTGGGGGTCCTTGCGGCCTTGCAGATCGGTTATTTCGCGCCTCTCATTCAGGCGCACGGTGAAGGCTGGCCCTACTCGTTTGCAGCGTTGCACGCGATTGCGTCCGTGATTCACCTGGGCTTGCTGGGATTGGCGTTGGTTCTGACTTGGTTCCTATGCGCTCCGCGCATCGCAAGCGAGCCCTAGCTAATTTCCCTGGAACGGCTTCTTTGCGGAGCGCTGGCCGGATTTTCGAACCCGGCTGGTGCGGGGCGGGCGCGAACCGCTGGGCGCCTTGCGCGTTGAAGTGTGATCCCGAAGCGGGGCTTTGCGCTGCGCGCTCGCCGTGCCTTTTCCGGATTTCGCCGGCGTCTTTGCCGGCATGCGTTTTTTGCCGGAGGTCGTCGATGCTTCGGTCTTGGGCAAGGCGGGTCGATACAGGACCAGCAACTTACCGATATGCTGCACCGAAAGGGCCCCGGTCTGAGCGCAAATGTTCTCCTGGATCGCTTCCCGACCCTCCCGATCCAGGGTCGCCACCCGCACCTTGATGAGCTCGTGCGCCTCTAACCCCCGCTCGATCTCGAGCAAAACGCCGGGGCTTAAGCCGGCCTCACCGATGATGACGATCGGATCGAGAAAATGGGCCCGGGCCCGAAGCCCTCGGCGTTCCTGGGGAGTAATGGAATGCGAACTCATGCGGCAGCTCCCAAAGGCGCGCTGCGACGGTAGAAGCGTACCGGGCCGTTGCGCGGCTACGATTATCGCCGAAATCGCTTGTGTGGCTGAGTGCGGCGCGTGCGCGCTGGTGGGAGGTTAGGGGAATGGACTCGAGGGGGGGAGCATGAACGATGCGAAAGGAGCGGGGCGTCTTTGGATGCCCTAGGACGTGGCCAAGAATAAATTCAACCAATCGTGGATACACGACCACATCAACGATCCGTACGTGAAGCTCGCCCAACGCGAGGGATACCGGGCGCGCGCGGCCTACAAGCTCAAGGAAATCGACGAGCAAGACAAGCTCATCCGGCCCGATCAGGTCATCGTCGACTTGGGGGCGGCACCGGGCAGCTGGTCCCAATACGTGCGGCAAAAGCTCAAGGTCCCCGGCGGGGGGATTTCGGGCCGGATCTTTGCGCTCGATCTTTTGCCGATGGAGCCCATCGCTGACGTAACGTTCATCCAGGGAGATTTCAGGGAGGAGGCAGTTCTACTCAAACTCGAATCGGCACTGGATCTAAAAGGCCAAGATCGGGCGATTGACCTTGTGCTTTCTGACATGGCCCCCAATCTATCTGGCGTGGGCGCGGCAGACGCTGCGCGAATGCAGCATGTCATTGAATTAGCACTGGAATTTGCGCAGAAGCATCTAAAGCCCTCGGGTGCTCTTCTGGTCAAAGCGTTCCACGGCAGCGGCTACAGTCAAATCGTCGAAGCGTTCAAGCAACAGTTTACGAACGTTTCTCCACGAAAACCGAAGGCATCAAGGCACAAGTCAGCGGAAACGTTTATCTTGGGACGTCACCTAAAGCGACCGTGAGGCCTCCATGCATGGCGCCAGAGGCGCCTCGGGGGTAGAATCGGACATGCAGTTACATTTCGGTAAGCAGGAGCGGAAATCTTGAACAATTCGTTCTCCAAGGCAATGATCTGGATGGTGATCGCACTCGTCCTGTTCATGGTCTTTAAAAACTTCGAGGGACGCACGCAGACGGGCATCACCAACGTGCCGTACTCCGAGTTCCTAGCCGAAGTGAAAGCCGGCCACATCAAGGCCGTGACGATTCAGGATTCCACGATCGTCACTTCGGATATCACGGCGGTAAAGACCGATGACACGCGGCTGCACACCATTGGCACGTACGCCGATCACGGCCTGATCGGAGACTTGCTCGCCAACAACGTGAAGATCGATGTCAAGCCTCGCGAGGAGCAGTCTTTCTGGATGAGCCTGCTGGCGACCTGGTTCCCGATGCTTCTGCTCGTGGGGGTCTGGATATTCTTCATGCGCCAGATGCAAGGCGGTGGCCGTGGCGGTGCTTTCTCATTCGGGAAGTCGCGCGCCAAGATGCTCGATGAAAACGCCAATCAGGTCACTTTTGCCGATGTGGCCGGCTGCGACGAGGCCAAGGAAGACGTCTCCGAGCTGGTCGACTTCCTCCGGGATCCGACCAAGTTCCAAAAGCTGGGCGGCAGAATTCCCCGGGGTGTTCTCATGGTGGGCTCGCCTGGCACCGGTAAGACACTGCTTGCGCGTGCCATCGCCGGTGAGGCCAAGGTTCCCTTCTTTTCGATCTCCGGATCCGATTTCGTCGAAATGTTCGTGGGTGTGGGCGCGGCCCGTGTTCGGGACATGTTTGAGACTGCAAAAAAGCACGCTCCTTGCATCATTTTCATCGATGAAATCGATGCGGTGGGCCGCCAGCGCGGGGCGGGACTGGGCGGCGGCAACGATGAGCGCGAACAGACGCTAAACCAGATGCTCGTCGAGATGGATGGCTTTGAGACCGGAACCGGCGTGATCGTGATCGCTGCGACCAACCGGCCCGACGTGCTCGATCCGGCCCTTTTGAGGCCGGGCCGTTTCGATCGTCAGGTCGTTGTGCCTTTGCCGGACATCCGCGGGCGCGAGCAGATCTTAAACGTGCATATGCGCAAAGTGCCCATCGCCCAGGACGTGAAGGCGGACATCCTTGCGCGTGGGACTCCCGGATTCTCTGGGGCGGACCTGGCCAATCTCGTCAACGAGGCTGCTCTGTTCGCCGCACGCCGTAACGGCCGGGTGGTTGAGATGATCGACTTCGAAAAGGCCAAGGACAAGATCATCATGGGTGCCGAACGGCGCACGATGGTCATGGATGAGGACGAGCGTCGCAATACCGCCTACCACGAATCGGGCCACGCGCTTTTGGGCAAGCTCTTGCCGAAGTGCGACCCGGTGCACAAAGTGACCATCATTCCCCGCGGTCGCGCCCTGGGAGTCACGATGTCGCTACCCGAGCGCGACAAGTACTCCTACGACCGCGACTACATCTTGCAGCAGATCTCGATGCTCTTTGGAGGCCGCATTGCCGAAGAGATCTTCATGGGGCAGATGACCACCGGCGCCTCGAATGATTTCGAGCGTGCGACCGAAATGGCGCGCAATATGGTGACGCGTTACGGCATGAGCGATGCGTTAGGTCCCATGGTCTACGCGGAAAACGAAGGCGAGGTTTTCCTCGGCCGAAGCGTGACCACTCAAAAGAACGTGTCCGAGACGACGATGCAAAAGGTCGATGCCGAGATTCGCCGCATCATCGACGAACAGTACGCACTTGCGAAAAAGCTCATCCTCGAGAATCGGGAAAAGGTCGAAGCCATGACCCAGGCGCTTCTCGAGTGGGAGACGATCGATGCGGATCAGATGACCGATATCTTCGAGGGCCGTCCGCCACGCCCACCGAAGGCGTCCGGCGCGGGCGTATCGGTGACTTCGAACACCCAGCCGCCGATCTCGCCCAGCGCGACGGCACCCGCTTAGACGACGCCGTACCGTACTTGAGAAAAAGGGCGGACCCATTGGTCCGCCCTTCTTGTTATCCATGTCCATTCTTCGTTGCGGTCGTTTCGCCATCGATTTGTCCCGGACCCGCGTCATGGGGGTCGTGAACGTCACTCCCGACTCGTTCTCCGATGGGGGACGCTATCTGTCGCATTCGGCTGCGATCGCACATGCCGAGGAACTGATCGAAGAGGGGGCCGACATTCTTGACGTGGGTGCCGAGTCGAGCCGGCCAGGAGCGCTCGCGCTTTCGCTCGATGAGGAATTGAATCGGCTCTTGCCTGTTCTCGAGGCGCTGCGCGATTGCAAGATCCCTGTGTCGGTGGATACCTACAAGCCGGATGTGATGCGGCGCGCGCTCGATGCGGGCGCCTCCATGATCAACGATATCTGGGGGCTAAGGCAACCAGGCGCGCTCGATCTGCTCTCAGGGGCAGACTGCGCCGTTTGCGTCATGCACATGCAAGGCGATCCACAGTCCATGCAACGCAATCCGCGCTATCAGGACGTTCTCGCGGAGGTTTGCGACTTTCTCGGCGAACGCATCCGATCCCTGGAGGCGGCGGGACTCGCGGGGGAGCGCATCGTGGTCGACCCTGGATTCGGGTTTGGCAAAACCTTGGATCAGAACTATGCGCTCTTGCGTGGACTCGACCAGATCGCGTCCCTGGGTAAGCCGGTATTGGCCGGGATGTCCCGTAAATCGATGTTAGGGGCCGTGACGGACAAACCAGTCTCTCAGCGTGCGGGTGCGAGCATCGCGGCTGCCTTGGCTGCGGCGCAACGCGGCGCACGACTTTTGCGGGTTCACGATGTGGGTCTGACGGTTGATGCCCTCAAGGTCTGGGAAATGGTGGAGAATCAGCGCTCTGAGGCAATACCTGGTCTCTAGGCATAACCCGATAGAAAGCGAATGAGCAGAAAATACTTTGGAACGGACGGTATCCGTGGACGCGTGGGCGAAAGCCCCATCACCCCGGATTTTGTGCTCCGCCTGGCGTATGCCGCTGGCGGAGTGTTTGGTCGGCGGGAGCATGGAAATCATCCTGCGGTGCTCATTGGGAAGGACACGCGGGTCTCAGGCTATATGCTGGAGGCCGCCCTCGAGGCGGGCTTCACCGCGGCCGGGGTCGATGTCAGGCTAACGGGCCCCATGCCCACGGCCGGCATCGCCTATCTGACGCGCGCGCTGCGCTTGTCCGTCGGTGTCGTCATCAGCGCCTCGCATAATTCGTATCAAGACAACGGTATCAAGTTCTTCTCTGCGGACGGCTCGAAGCTTCCGGATGCGGTGGAGCGGGATATCGAATCGCGTCTGGACGAGCCTTTAACCTGCGTCCAGTCGGAGGCTTTGGGCAAGGCGCAGCGCATCGAAGATGCGGCGGGCCGCTACACCGAGTTCTGCAAGTCGACTTTTCCTCAGGACTTGAGTCTGCGTGGACTGCGCATCGTGGTCGACTGCGCCCATGGGGCCGCCTATGAGATCGCGCCGCACGTGTTTCATGAACTCGGCGCCGAGGTTGTGACCATCGGTGCCAGTCCGAACGGCTTTAACATCAACGAAGCCTGCGGAGCGACGCACCCCGAGGCGTTGCAGTTGGCAGTGCGCTCGCATCGCGCGGATCTCGGGGTGTCCTTGGACGGCGATGCGGACCGGGTCGTAATGGCCGATGGGAAAGGACGCATCTACAACGGCGACGAACTGCTTTACGTTCTCGTCGCCGATGGCATCGCCCAAGGAAAGAGTTCGGGCGTGGCGGGCACGCTCATGACCAACTTCGCAGTGGAGAAGGCGTTCGAGCGCCTGGGCGTTCCTTTTGCCCGTGCCAAGGTCGGCGATCGTTACGTTTTGGAGACGCTGCTAGAAAACAGCTGGATTTGGGGCGGGGAGAGTTCGGGCCATCTCCTGTGTCTGGATCGACATTCCACTGGTGACGGCATCATCAGCGCCCTGCAGATCATTTCCGCCATGCAAAGAAGCGGCAAGAGCCTCGCCGAGCTCACGAGCGCGGTCAAGCTGTATCCACAAAAACTGATCAACGTGCGAATTCCTAAGGACTTCGACTGGTCGACGCATCCGCCCCTTCTGGAGGCGCGCCGTGAAGTCGAAGGACAATTAGGCGAAAGCGGCCGGGTGCTCATTCGCGCCTCCGGTACCGAGCCGGTCCTGCGTGTGATGGTTGAAGCCGAGACCGAAAAGCAAGCGCGCGAGGCTGCCGAGAAGCTTGCGGCTTCCCTGCCGAAAGCTGCCTAACGAAGGTCTCGTTTCACAATATGGGAAAAAACGGGTGTGTCATGTTCTTGTCACACTTACTTCGTACCCTCGCTACTCTGGATCCGTGCGAGGACTACGCCAATGAAATACCCCCTTTTGCAGCTTGCCCTAGCTTGCGCGGCAACCCTGTCGGGAGCGGCTAACGCCGCTGATCTGACAGGAGCCGGGTCGAGCTTCGTCGCCCCCGTCACCGCCAAATGGGCCGATGCCTACAATAAGTCGACCGGCACGCAGATCAACTATCAGTCGATCGGATCTTCGGCGGGCCTAAAGCAGATCGAAGCCAAGACAGTCGATTTCGGCGCATCCGATGCGCCCCTCAAGCCCGAGGACTTGGACGCCAAGGGACTCGTCCAATTTCCAGTGATCGTCGGCGGGATCGTACCGGTGTTCAATCTTCCCGGGATTGCCACGGGAACCTTGCACCTCACAGGCCCAGTCCTTGCGGACATCTATCTGGGCAAAATCACCAAATGGGATGATCCCGCCATTGTTGCTCTGAACTCAGGCGTGAAGCTTCCTGATACCGCCATCGCGGTGGTGCGGCGCGCCGACGGATCGGGGACGAGTTTTAACTTCACCAACTATCTGGCCAAAGTCAGCCCGGAGTGGAAGAGCAAGGTCGGGGAGGGCACGACTGTGAACTGGCCGGTTGGCACCGGGGGCAAGGGCAATGAGGGCGTCTCCTTGTTTGTGCAACGCTTGCCCGGTGCGATCGGTTACGTGGAATACGCGTACGCGAAGCAATCCAAGATGCCCTATGCCTTGGTGCAAAATGCCGCGGGTGCCTACGTCCAGCCCGACGAAGCATCGTTTCAAGCCGCCGCAGCCGGCGCGGAGTGGGAAAAGAACCGCTACTATATCGTCATCACAAATCAGCCCGGTAAGGATGCTTGGCCCATCGCCGCCTCGACCTTCGTGCTCATGCAAAAGGTCCAGGACAAACCCGCGCAAGGAGTCGAAGTCTTGAAGTTCTTCGACTGGGCACTGAACAAGGGCCAAAAGCTCGCAACCGATCTGGACTATGTGCCGCTGCCTGCCAACCTGGTGCAATCAATCGAGCAATCGTGGACCCGCGATATCAAGGACACTTCGGGCAAGGCCATTTCGCTGAAATGATGCTGGCAACCGGATGGCGGTCCCGGCAATGCGGGCCTGCCGTCCTTCGTTTGAAAGACGCGATGAATGGACGCTGTGTCTTCCGTGCCGCTACCCAGGACCGCGGAGCGTAAGCCCTCTGTGGAACCACCCCCGGCGGCGCGCACCGACTTGGGGGACATCCTTTTCTACAATCTCACGCGCGCTGCCGCTCTCCTGGTGCTGGTGGTGCTCGCAGGGATCATCGTCTCGTTGGTGATCAGTTCCTGGCCTTCCATCCAGAAGTTCGGATTTTCCTTTCTGGTCTCGGCCGAATGGGATCCAACGACCAACAAATTTGGCGCCTTAGTCCCCATCTATGGGACCTTGGTGACCTCCGGAATCGCGCTTTTGATCGCCGTCCCCGTGAGCTTCGGCATCGCGCTGTTCCTGACAGAGATGTCCCCGCTCTGGCTACGACGACCGCTCGGGGTTGCCATCGAGTTGCTTGCAGCCGTGCCCAGTATCGTCTACGGGATGTGGGGCCTTCTCGTGTTTTCACCGATCTTTGCGCAGTACATCGAGACACCGATGGCAGCAACGATCGGGCGCGTTCCGCTCATTGGCGCCTTCTTTAGCGGCCCGCCGATCGGAATTGGCCTGTTGTGTGCGGGCTTCATCCTCGCGATCATGATCATCCCGTTCATTGCCGCGGTCATGCGCGATGTGTTCGAGGTGACGCCCGCCATGCTCAAGGAGTCCGTCTACGGCTTGGGGGGGACGACCTGGGAGGTGGTCTGGCGCGTCGTGCTCCCCTACACCAAGGCGGGCGTTGTCGGCGGCATCATGCTTGGCCTCGGACGCGCTCTTGGTGAAACCATGGCGGTGACGTTCGTGATCGGCAACACCAATCTGCTGGACAATGTCTCGCTGTTCTCGCCGGGCAACTCAATCACTTCGGCGTTGGCCAATGAATTCGCGGAGGCCAGTCCTGGTCTGCATACCTCCGCGTTGATTGAACTCGGACTCGTTCTTTTCTTTATCACTTTCCTCGTGTTGGCCGCATCCAAGCTGTTGCTGCTGCGACTGCAAGCCGGAGAGGGGACGCGCGCGTGAGCCACTTCGCCAGCCCCGAGGCGATCTTTCGACGTCGCAAGATCGTCAATGACGTGGCGTTGTCGCTCTCACTTCTGGCGATGGCCTTTGGTATCGTCTGGCTGGTCTGGATTCTCATCACGACTCTGACCCTGGGGATCGGAGGATTGTCTTTGTCTTTGTTTACCCAGATGACTCCGGCTCCCAACGCGGACACCGGCGGCCTTGCGAATGCGATCGTCGGTTCGATCATTATGGTGGGCCTAGGTACGCTGATCGGCACGCCCCTTGGCATCCTTGCGGGAATCTATTTGGCCGAGTATGGCGATCGCGATTGGCTCTCTTCGCTCACGCGCTTCATCAACGACATCCTGCTCTCGGCCCCCTCCATTGTGATCGGGCTTTTTGTCTACGCTATCTACGTTGCGCGTATGAAAAACTTCTCCGGGTTTGCCGGCGCCGTGGCCTTGGCCCTCCTCGTTATTCCGGTGGTCGTGCGCACCACGGAAAACATGCTGCGCCTCATCCCGAATAGCCTGCGCGAGGCGGCGTTCGCGCTGGGTGCGCCCAAATGGCACGTGGTGCTGGCGGTGACTCTGAAGGCGGCTCGTGCGGGTGTCATCACGGGCGTGCTTTTGGCGGTGGCCCGAATTTCAGGCGAGACGGCGCCCCTCCTATTTACGGCATTGTCGAACCAGTTCTGGAGCCTGGATCTGAGCCGACCCATGGCGAATCTGCCCGTGACGATCTTCAAGTTCGCGATGAGCCCCTTCAAGGACTGGCAGCAGCTCGCGTGGGCGGGCGTGTTTCTTATTACCGTCGGAGTCCTCGGGTTGAATATTGCGGCCCGCTCGCTCTTCTCGCAAAAAAATGGATAACGCCATGCTCGCCACTGCGCCCTCGGCCACGGCACTCAAGACCAAGCTTCACGTTCGCAATCTGAACTTCTACTATGGCAAGTTCCATGCGCTCAAGAACATCTCACTAGAAATTCCCGAAAAGAAGGTGACCGCTTTCATCGGTCCCTCGGGCTGCGGAAAGTCGACGCTGCTTAGAACCTTCAACCGGATGTACGAACTGTATCCGGACCAGCGTGCCGAAGGTGAGATCGTCCTGGACGGAGAGAATCTTCTGGCTGCCACGAGGAACGTAGCGCTCATCCGTGCCAAGGTGGGCATGGTCTTCCAGAAGCCCACACCTTTCCCGATGTCGATTTACGACAACATTGCGTTCGGTGTGAAGCTCTTCGAGCGGCTTTCCAAGGGTGAGATGGATGAGCGGGTCGAGTGGGCGTTGACCAAGGCCGCGCTGTGGGGAGAGGTCAAAGACAAGCTCGGTCAGAGCGGCAACGGCCTGTCCGGAGGACAGCAGCAGCGCCTTTGCATCGCGCGTGGCATCGCAATCAAGCCCGAGGTGCTCCTTCTCGATGAGCCGTGCTCGGCGCTCGATCCGATCTCCACGGCAAAGATCGAGGAGTTGATCGACGAGCTCAAGGCCGACTATACGGTCGTGATCGTCACCCACAACATGCAGCAGGCTGCGCGCTGCTCCGATCACACGGCCTATATGTATCTGGGAGAATTAATCGAGGTGGGCAATACGGACCAGGTCTTCATCAAGCCTTCCAAAAAGCAGACCGAGGACTACATCACAGGTCGCTTCGGCTGATCGAGATCGGTCGAAGCTTGCCTGGGGCGCAAACGTCGGGCTTTCTCGCTTCGTGTTAATCTGGCATCTCTTTTAAGCTAGCTGACCATGATTCGCCTGCAGGGCATCGCCATCTGTGCCGCCGGAGCCGCGCTGGCCGCGTGCTCCTATATTCCGCACGACCCCTCATTTGCCTCGGTTTCGGGCATCGTTTCCTATCGCGAAAGGATCGCCCTCTTGCCGGAAGACGTCGTGCTCGTCCAGCTCGTTGACGTGTCTCGCAATGATGTGCGCGCGGACATCATCGCCGAGCAGCGCATCGAGCGTCCGGGGCAGGTTCCAGTCAAATTCGAACTGAAGTACGACGAAAATGCGATCGTGCGCGGGCACCAGTACGCAGTCACCGCCTCGATCTACCAAGGCCGACGCATCATCTTCAACACCCATACCTCCGTTCCAGTGCTCGACGTAAGCAAACGCTCTCCTGTCGAACTCATTCTGGAGCCGGTCTCGGGCTAGTGCCGCAGGCGCGATGAAGAGCGCATTCATTTGACCCTCATGCTGGCGCACGCTATGATCACAGACTTTTCGGGGTGTAGCGTAGCCTGGTAGCGCGCCTGGTTTGGGACCAGGATGTCGGGAGTTCAAATCTCTCCACCCCGACCAATATGTGCATGTCCAACGGCGACCCGAATCGGGGCGAGCTGCCCGTAGCTCAACCGGATAGAGCACCGGCCTTCTAAGCCGGGGGTTGTGGGTTCGAGTCCCGCCGGGCAGGCCAATCGTGTTTGAACGGTGTGTCTTCGCGTCGCACCCTATGGTGGCTGTAGCTCAGTTGGTAGAGTCCCGGATTGTGATTCCGGTTGTCGTGGGTTCGAGTCCCATCAGCCACCCCATCTCTGCCTACGTTTCCCTGATAGTGCTCACTAACTTCGACAGCATCTGTCGCAGATTTGTCGCGTAAAGCATTGCGCGCAAAGCTGGCCGCGAAATCCTGGCCGATGTGGGCATACCGTTGAACCATGGTGAGACTCGACCATCCCCCGAGGATTTGCAGTGCGGGTAGCGGCGTGCCTGCCATGACGTGCCAGCTCGCCCACGTATGGCGGAGATCATGCCAACGTAGCCCGACCAAACCCGCTCGCTTCGTCGCCTTGTACCACGCGTGACTCGAGCAGTTCCAAACCGGATGTTCCTCGGCCAATTCCCCGTGGCCCTTGTATGTGAAAACGTATTCGGGATGAACGCCCTCTCGACGATGAAGGACTTCGAGCGCTTGCTCGTTTAGTGGAACGCTCAGGGCACGGCTGGTTTTCGTTTCTTCGGCTTCGAACCATGCAACCGCACGAGCCAAATCAACTTGGCTCCAGCGTAGCAGCCGCACGTTCGATTCGCGTAGTCCGGTTTGAAGTGAGAACTCCGCCATATCGCGTAGATGCGGTGGCAACTCTCGAAGCAGCCGCTCTGCCTCAGTCTGGGTGAGCCAACGAAACCGAGGCGTTTCCTTGTAGCGTCTCATCTTGGGAACGGCCACCAGCCAACCGAGAGTCTGCGCATGCGAGAGTATCTTGCTCACCTCCGCGACGTAGCGATTGCGAGTGGCGTCGGACCCTGTACGCGTGGCCATCAATCGTTCAATCTTTTGGCGCGTGATATTGGCGAGTGGCTCGTTCTCGAGATACTTGGTGAGCCAACGTAGTCGGTCTTTCATATCCTC
>JBEKVI010000040.1:0-43347 GCA_049514215.1 Burkholderiaceae bacterium | reverse complement strand
CTGATCCAAAGTGAGCACCCGTTAGTCAGGGTCCATCCCGTGACTGGCGAACGCACCTTAGTCGCAGGTCACTTTCTTAAGAAATTCATCGGATACAACACGCAGGACAGCAATCACCTGTTTGCCATATTTCAGAACCATATCACCCGGCTTGAAAACACGGTGCGGTGGCGCTGGCAGACGGGCGACGTGGCGATCTGGGACAATCGGGCCACTCAGCACTACGCCGTCAACGATTACGGCGAACAGCATCGCGTCGTACGGCGCGTCACCGTCTCGGGGGAAGCCACGATATCAGTGGATGGGCGGCCCAGCCGACCCCACGCCCCGGCCGATTAAGCGGGTTAAGTAGGTTGCGTTTGGCCACGAGCGCGATGGCGCAACGAAGAATTCGCGCAGGCCGCGAAGATGGGTTTCTGTAAAAGAGAAGCGAGAATCCCCGTCGGTCTTCGCATGGTTCTTTCAGGCCGCCAACTCCCGCAGGCGACGCCACGTCATCTTCATCTACTGGCGACGCGGTCGCCGAATCTTCGCCCCTTAGTCAGACAGCTCAGGCGGACTGGCGGCTAGCGGATCGGGCCGCTTCCTGTTCCTGCAACTGACGCCACATGATTTTCCCGGTCCCTGACTTGGGCAGGGCCTCGATAAACTCCACGAATCGAGGAACCTTGTACGCTGCCATCTTTTCCCGGGCCCAAGACATGATGTCTTCGCCCGTGACCTTGTCTTTGAATTGAGGACGAAGAACAATCACGGCCTTGACGGTCTCGCCTCGGTAGGCATCCTGCGACGCGATGACGCAGGCTTCCTGAATGGCGGGGTGTTGATAGAGCATGGATTCCACCTCGGCAGGCCAGACCTTAAAGCCCGAAGCATTGATCATGCGCTTGAGGCGATCGACCAAAAAGAAATAGCCGTCCTCGTCGATCCGCGCCAAGTCTCCCGTGCGAAACCAGCGCTTGCCCTCGAGCTCAATAAATGCCGCAGAGGTCTTTTCCGGATCATTCCAGTACCCGAGAAAGATCTGAGGACCGCGGGAGATCACCTCGCCGGTTTCGCCTTGAGGCATTTCCTCCAACGTATCCGGATTAATGATCTTGCTCTCGGTATCAAAGATGGGAATTCCAAGGCACTGCTTCTTGGGGCGGTCAAACGGATTGCTGTGCGTGGGCGCGATGGTCTCGGATAAGCCGTAGCCCTCGATGAAGTCAAGGCCCCAGATTTCGCGCATCTTCTGGGCCACGGCCTCGGGCATAGCAGCACCGCCTCCGGAGACCCTTTGCATGCTCGACAGATCGTAGCGATCCAAATCGGGCATCGCGAGAAGATCGACCACCATCGTCGGGACGTTGGTCCAAGCGGTGATGCGATAACGCTCGATCATTGCCGCGGCCACCGCGCGATCCCATCTTGGCAGGAGCACGACGGATGCACCCAGGTAGAGAATCATGTTCATGCAAGCCTGCATCCCGGTGACGTGGAACAGGGGGACGACACCGAGCATCACACTGTTAGGCAGACCCGATCCCAATACGGCCTGGGCTACGGCCGTATGCATCACGGTGCGATGCGTATGAATGCATCCTTTCGGCTTGCCAGTGGTCCCCGAGGTATAAGGCATCACGCACCAATCGTCGGGCCCCACCAAAAGCGGGCCAGGCACACATTCCTCAGCGAGGGCCTCGCCCCAGGGCGTGGCCTCCGCGCAGCCTAGGGGTGCAACCGGCGCCCGAACAAATTCAGGAACGCTAAGCTCCGTCTCCTCCGGAAGGTACTCGGAGTACGCGGTGACCAAGGCGTGTTGCAGTCCTGGAGCCCCGCCTTTCGCGGCGAGCAAGGGCTCGATCTGCGCAAAGACGTCCTGCGCGCAGAGCACCGCCTTGGCACCACTATCAAAGGCATAGTGCCGCAACTCTTCCGTCTTGAGCATGGGATTTACCGGAACCACAAATCCATTGGCCCTCAGTATCGCGTAGTAACCGATGATGAACTGCGGACTGTTTTGCATGAAGAGCATGACGCGATCACCCCGGCTAACGCCGCAACGCTGCTGCAGCCAGCCCGCAAGCGCATCGACCTGAAGTCGCAGCGTCCGATAATCCAGAATTGCGTCGTAGAAGACGGTCGCAGTCTTGGTGGGATAACGGTTCGCTGACACCTCCAGGTTGTAGTACAGGCTTGTTTGAGGCAATTCGAGTTCATGCGGAAGGTTCTTCGGCCAGAATCGGTAATGCAGGGGTTCAGACATGGTCTCCTCGATTGCTTCTTTGTGATCAGGGCTTACTTTACTTGCCGAGCGGACATCGCCACATCGGTATTTAGCCCCATTTCGTGCGAGTTTTCTAGTCTGGCCAAAGGAGACGGTCGCGCGCCGATTCATCTCCAGGCCCGCTGACAACCGCCGACGCGTGGAATCGAGGCTTTCGGATTTCTTCGCCGGGCGCTCGCCGCACGAGAGCCCAGGTGTCCTGTCTCCCATCGGGCCAACAGGAAGCGGAGCCTCTCGGGTATCCTAAGCGAAACGGGCGTGGCCTATGCCTTCACCATTCGGAATCGGAGCCATGCTGCACCGCACTGTAGAAGTTGTTTTCGTGAAATTCCATGGATGAGTCTCGGCAACGACCAGCCGAAGTTCCCGGAAATCTCGCAAACTCGTCGAGAAGAACGAGAGGCTCCACCTATGATCGAGGATAGGCACGGACGGATCTGCCTTTAGCCTCTCTCCAAGAAGAGGATCGTCCGGACGAAGCAGTCGGAACGGGAGACTGACGCAATGTTAGACAGCTGGACTCTTTTTGTCATCTCGACAGGATACGTCGCAGTTCTGTTCGGAATCGCGTACTTCGGTGACCGGCGTGCCCGCGTGTCGGGCCCTCCCCCGCGCAAGCCTTGGGTCTACAGTCTGGCTTTGTGCGTTTACTGCACCTCTTGGACCTTCTACGGGGCAGTCGGCCGGGCTGCCAACAGTGGCTGGGACTTCTTGCCGATCTATCTCGGCCCCGCCATAGCGTTCCTGTTTGGCGGCTCGCTTCTGAGCAGAGCCATCCGTGTTACTGAGCGGCACAACATCACCTCGATCGCCGACTTCATTGGTGCACGCTACGGGCGCCACCAGCCGGTCGCTATGCTCGTTACGATCGTTGCCGTGGTGGGGGTCGTTCCGTATATCGCCCTTCAACTCAAAGGAATCTCGTTCGGATTTGATGTCCTCGTTTCCGCGTCCTCCGATAGCCGGCAATCCGTCTATAGCGCGCTGGCTGTGACGACGATGCTCGCCGCATTTGCCATGCTCTTTGGGACGCGGGAACTCGTCAGCACCGAGAAGCACCATGGCATGATGCTCGCGATCGCGTTCGAATCGGTCGTCAAATTAGCCGTCTTCTTGGCCGTCGGCCTCTACGTCGTCTATGGCTTGCGCGATGGGTTCTGGAATGCCTACGAGCGAGCGCTCGAGTTGCCTCAGATGTCGAGCGCCATGGCCAGCGGGACCTGGCAAATTGGGTTCGTGACACAGACCTTGCTCGCAGCCGTGGCCGTGATCTGCCTTCCCCGACAATTCCATGTCACGGCCATCGAGAACACCGTGGTCTCGGATCTGCATCGCGCGCGCTGGATTTTTCCGTGCTACCTCACGATCATCAGCATTTTCGTCATTCCGATCGCCGCAACCGGGCTTGAGCTGTTTGGCCCCGGCCTCGTCTCGGCGGATACGTTCGTCCTCGCCTTACCTCTTGCCGGGGGCCATCCCGGGCTGACGCTTGCGGCCTATCTCGGCGGATTTTCGGCAGCCACGGGCATGGTGATCGTGGAAACGATCGCGTTATCGACAATGATCTCCAACGAAATCGTCCTGCCGTTGCTCCTTCGTTCGAAGCGGCTCGTCGAGGCACCCGGGAATGACTTGTCGAATCTGATCAAAGTCGTGCGCCGCGTATCTATCGTGGGAATCATCGGCCTCGCGTATGCGTATTTCCGGCTTTTCACCGGACGGGGCTCACTCACCGAGATCGGCCTGCTTTCGTTTGCAGCCGTAGCGCAATTCGCACCGAGCTTCATTGGAGGCTTGGTTTGGCGAAAAGGCCGGTACACCGGAGTGGTGGCCGGGCTCATCGTCGGCTTTGGCGTCTGGGTGTACACGCTGCTGCTTCCCGCAGTCCTTATGGCGTCGGGCCAGGACCTGGGAATATTGCGGACCGGCCCCTTTAGTCTCGCGTGGCTTCGACCGGGCAACCTTTTCGGAATCTGGGGCGCGGACGCACTGACTCATGGCGTCTTCTGGAGCCTCTCGCTGAATCTGGTGTTTTATGTCGGCGTCTCCCTGCTGAAATCGCCGGGTCTGCGCGATCGCCTTCAGGCGGCGAAGTTTATGGAAGACGCTGAGGGAGCGCCGATTTCCACCCGCGAACTCCCGCGAAGCTCGGCGACGGTCGGAGACCTACAGGAGTTGGTTGAACGGTTTCTGGGGGTCGAACGGGCCACCGGCGTATTTGCTGAATACTCGGTCAGGGGCGGACAGGATCTACTGGGACGCGGTGAGCAGATCAGTCCCGACCTGGCCCGCTACGTCGAGCACGTGCTGGCAGGGGTGCTTGGCACATCGAGCGCGCGATTGGTCTTGGCAACCACCCTGCGCGGCAAAGATATGTCTCCCGAGGACGTGGTGCGTCTATTAGATGAGACATCGCATGCGCTCCAGTTTAGTCGCGAGCTCCTGCGCGCAGCTCTCGAGAATCTTTCGCAGGGCGTGAGCGTCGTCGACTCCGAACTGCGGCTTGTCGGCTGGAACCAACGCTATGCGGAATTGTTCGAATATCCTCCGGGCTTGCTCATCGTCGGCCGGTCCATTGAGGAATTGCTGCGCTACAACGCGACACGCGGATGGCTCGTCTCGCCTGACCTCGACGCGGCCGTCGAGCGCAGGCTTGCCTTCATGCGCGCAGGTAAGCCTTACTCCCATGAACGAGAGATCGGCAATGGCACGGTCCTCGAGATCCTGGGAAATCCGATGCCCGACGGTGGCTTCGTCACGAGCTTTTCGGACGTGACGGCGTACAAGCGCACTCAACGTGCGCTTCAGGAGGCCAACGAAACCCTCGAAGATCGCGTCATGGAACGAACTCGGGCGCTCACTGCGCTCAATGTCGAATTGAACCTGGCTAAGACGGCCGCCGAAAGGGCGAATGACGCTAAGACCCGATTCCTCGCCACGGCAACGCACGACCTCGTACAGCCGACGACTGCCGCACGCCTGTTCATTTCTTCGATCGATGCGAGCGCCCTTTCTCCATCGCACGCCTCTTTGCTCGCGCGCGCGGAAGGTGCTATCGGGGCGGGCGAGACACTTCTGGGGAGCCTGCTCGATATCTCCCGCCTCGACGCCGGTGGGCAAGAAGCGCGCATCGAGAACTTTGCGCTATCGGAAGTGGTGGGCCCCTTGACCGCTGAGTTTGCGGCGATCGCACAAAACCGGGGGCTGACCATGCGTGCCGCAAATTGCAATTATGTTGTGGCCTCCGACCCTCGGCTTCTGCGCCGCATGCTGCAGAATATTCTCTCGAACGCCGTTCGATACACCAAGCGCGGCGGAGTCCTTCTAGGATGTCGTCGTCGTGGAAAAACCTTAAGTCTGGAAGTATGGGATACCGGGCGCGGTATCCCGGAAGAGCATCGCAGCGAAATCTTCGAAGAGTTTCGCCGCCTTGACGATTTCGACGACGACCAGGAGCGGGGGCTCGGCCTTGGATTGGCGATCGTGGATCGCATATCGCGAATGCTCGATCACCCGGTCGCCCTGAAATCGTGGCCGGGCCGGGGGAGCGTGTTCGCGATTTCGGTCCCGCTCGGAGATCCGCTGGCGATCTGTGGCAGTCGACCGGCTCGCGAGAGCGTCGACCAGGATCGACTCGCCGGCCGTCGGGTCATCTGTCTGGAAAACGAGCCCGCGGTCCTCTCCGGGATCGAAGCTTTACTGGCGAGCTGGGGATGTCGGCCTGTGGGCCTTCGCGACCGCGCTTCGGCCCTCGATTGGATTCAGCACGGGGAACTGGCTCCGGACATCTTGCTGGTCGACTACCATCTGGATGGCGTCATGAGCGGAATCGAACTGGCACACGAGATTCAAGAGATCTGGCGCCGCGCGGTCCCAAGCATCGTACTGACGGCGGACTACACGCTCGACGCCCAAGCAGCAGCCGAACGACACGGCTTCCAGATTCTCCGAAAGCCCGTGAAGCCGGCCGCGCTAAGAGCGCTGATGAATAGCATCATCGCCTAGGTGACCGCATCGACTAGATTTCGTCCTCTTCGAGACAGTTCAAGTCCGCATGCTGGTTGATGTGCAAAAGACGTTGGGCCAAGATTGCCGCTTGCGTTCGTCGCTCGATACCGAGCTTGCGCAGGATCGCCGTGATGTGCGCCTTGACTGTGGCTTCGGTAATCGAGAGTTGGGCGGCAATGTGCTTGTTGCTCTGCCCATCGGCTAACATCGTCAAGACCCTGAGCTGCTGGTGGGTCAGGCTTGCGAGGTGCCTCGCGTGCTCGCGGTCCTGCCGCTCTTCCACCACCCCTGTCTCCGTAAGCGTTGGTGCGTAGACGCCCCCGGCCAAAACCGTGCGCAGCGACTCCAGAATCGTTTCGATACTCGCGGATTTCGGAATGAATCCCGACGCCCCGAAGTCAAATGCGCGCTGAACGATCGTCGCATCTTCCCAGGCCGACACGACTACGGCAGGGACGGCCGGGTGTTCGGCGCGCAGATACAACAAGGAGGACAAGCCTTGCGCGCCGGGCATGCGTAGATCGAGGAGGATCAGATCCGCGTCGGGATTGTCGGCCACGGCGCGACGCAGGGTGTCTAGCGATGATGCCTCGACGATACGCGCCCCCGGCACTTGTCGCCCGACGGCCTCCTTTAACGCCTCTCGAAAGAGCGGGTGATCGTCCGCAATGATTAGGGTTAACTCTGACATCGGGCGGCCTTGTTCGGATGACATCATTTCGTCGACACGATCGTCTCGGGCCTTGTGCCTTGATGTAGGTCAGCACATCCGCATCTGCATGAGCGTCGCCGATGCCCAGATTCGGTGGCAGGCTCATCCGCTGGGGGCGGCATGCAGTTCTTCACTGCCAAGTCAGCCTGTCGTGTGTCGTCACGAGCAGGCAGGTCCTGCCTGAGGCCGGTGCCACAGCGGCCTGCGCTTGCGCCTCATTAGGAGGGCAGCACGGAAGTAGTTTGACATCAAGCCTTGCAGGTCCGGTTCGGGCGCCGTCGCACCCGAAGCCAGCAGCGCAAGCCGATGCCCTCCGATCCCGCGAGAACGCCACCACTCCACTCATCCGTCTCCGTCGCGTTATGCTCTTGCACCGTTCGTGGTGTCTTCTCGCAAGTCATTATCACGCTTCGCGACCCGATGCGGCAAGCGCACATTGCGCTGCGACTTTAGTCGAATTGATCGGGGAGGGGCACGCAATGTAGCATCGGGGCGCTGAATTGGCTATTCCATGGACGATTTTCTTGGCCCGGGTACTCCGCAGAGACCTCCACTTCGTTCCCTGGTCGAAATATACACAGGAGACAAGCGCGGCTGCAGAGATCACCGGTTAGGTCCAGTCGGCCGCGTCTTTTCCCTCGATCGGATTTAATGGTGTTGTCGAAGGGACTTCGAATTTCCGTCGGCGATCTGCGTTTGTGCTGCTACGGCCTCTTCGTCTGGCTGCTTGCGCCATGCGCCTTTGCGAGCCCGCTTCCTTTGTCACCCGTGCCCTACTCGGTGGCAGCGATCGCCAAAGGTCGCACAATTTACATGTCCTATTGCAGTCAATGTCATGGCGATAGCGGTCATGGAGACGGACCGCGCGCCACGGGCTTGCATACGAAGCCGGCTGACCTCGTGGAACACTACCCTCACCATCCGGAGGGGCAGCTCTTTGGCTGGATCCGGAAGGGAATCGACGGAACCGGTATGCCTTCCTTCGAAGGCTCGCTCTCGAAGACCAATGCCTGGGAGGTCATTCAATTTCTCCACGCACTGTCCGACGGCGCCATCCTTTCGGGTACGAACGGCGAATTCGAGGCTGCGCGGCCGATCGTCGCGCCCGATTTCGAATTCGCCGTGAATACACAGTCACGCGAGTCGTTAAGACAACTGCGGCGAAAGGCCACCGTGGGATTGCTCTTCTGTCAAGACGAGCAGTCTGCCACCCGGCTAGGTGACTCGCTCCTCGCGAAGAAGGGATTGGGCGATTCTGATGTGCGGCTGATCGTCCTGTATCCGCGCGGGAAAGCCGCGCAGAGGCTTCACGCCCAGGCAGACCCGAATCAGGCGATCACCCCGCGGGTCGGGGAAGAGGTTTATCCGGTTTATTCAAACCTGTTCTCCCCGGCGCACACGACGACCCCATTTGCCCCCTTGGTCGGCCAACTGGTGGTTGATCGTCGGGGCTATATCCGCTGGGTGCGGACTGGCCAAGACCTTCCTGCGGGAGAGGCGATGGAGCGCTTCCTCGACGCGCTCGCACGAATTGACCAGGACCCGGGAGAGTCCGTTGCCCAAAACGCGAGTTTGAAATAGCGCCCTATCCGGCGCCGCACGGGTAGGGTCCCGGCGCCTGAGGACTCACGGGCTTCGCCGGGTCCATGAAGTGCACTGGACGAGTTGGCCGGCGCCCCAGAGTTCCTGGGATTCGATCAAAGTCGTATCGGGCCCGTCCCGACTCGTCCCCAGGCGACGGGATCGTTAGCGGGGTGGCGCTCGGCGGCATTTGCCTCGGGGCTGGGTCATTCGGGGATGGCCTGACCGATTATTGCGTTGCACGGTCAACACAGGCGCCCATTGCGCCAATGCCGCATGCTAGGATAATTTTATCGTGGGGGTACCTGCAAGACTGCTCGAGACTCCCTTCTTGAGCGGTCCGGTCACAGCCATCTCCAGTGACTTCAGCGCAGACAGCGAACGCCCCGTGCGAGCCGCTCCAGACGGAGTGTGCGGTGACATGGACTGATTGGACCTTCACTTGATGGATGAATCCGTCTTTACGCCCGGCCTTCCAAGCCCCATCAAATCGCTGCGGCGCGGCTCGACGCTGGTTGCCTTGACTTTTTCCCACGGGGTTTGCTGCCTGGTCATCTTCTCCCGCCACATCAAGGTGGGTGACCGGCGTGCCCTCGAGGGGCCGGTATTTGCCGCCGGGCTTCTCGTGAGTCAGCGCAATCCGGTTGGGGTGCTCTCGCTCGTGCTCGGCGCGCAGATCGGCGAGCCGGGACATTGGATACTTTCAGCACCGTTTATTGATCTGGGCGGCCCGGGCGCGCAGCCCGATACCTCATCGGCAAAGCCCGAGGGACTCGAGTTGCTGCTCGTCGATTCCTACACGGATGTCATCGTGAGCGCGCGCTTCGTGCGGCTTCCCGGGCAGCTGATCGAAGAAATTGTCGAACGCTCCAGAGCACTCTACGAGCGTCCGCGAAAGTCGGGTGCGACCCACGCGCTGCCTCAATACCTGACCGCTGAACTCTACAAGCGCTCACCCTCGATCGGGCAGTTCGATCGCGATGCGGCCGCCATGGTGGACTTTCTTTCGATGTCGCCCGACGAAATCATTGGCAAATCCAGCGTGGTGGAATTGCTGCCCCATCGAAGGGGGCCTGCGTCATCGCCTTTTCAGTCGCGCTAGAGCACTGACCTCGCTCGTCACGCATCGCCTCGCCATTCACGCGCATCCTATGCTGCACCTGCACGAGCGCCTAGCCTTGCAATCAAAGCATTGCCCTGTTCCAGGAAGTCGTGTATTTATGCCGAGGCGATCGAACGAGTTCCATGGCCTTTGCAATTCAACGTCACGCACACATGTCCACAAGGTCGAGCAAGCGCGGGGGTCCGGTTGGCGTTGGCCTCTTTTTGACGCACTGGATCATCGCCTGCGCTGCTGTCTGGACCCTTGGCGCGATGGCTATGCCCAAGCCCGCGGCAACCAATGCTGCGACGTCAGCCAAGGTCATCGAGATTACGGTTCGGGGAGGTAGGAGAGTGCAAGGCCCGGCAATCGTTAAGGTCCATCAGGACGATGACGTCACGCTGGTCATCACCGATGATGCTGCTGACGAATTGCATCTGCACGGGTACGATTTGCACGCGTCAATCCAGCCGGGCGTCGCAGCGACGATTCAATTCAGAGCGAATCGCACGGGGCGATTTACCTTCGAGCTCCACAAGGCGAATGTCGAACTCGGCGCAATCGAGGTCTATCCAAAATGAGCGGGGCATAAGGAAGGAGAAGCAATGAGGAAGGCAATTCGATTCGTCCTGGCGATTTTGGCCACATTGGCCGCCGGCGCCGCAACGGCCTGTGCGCTGCCAAGCTACAACCTACCCATCCCCTTTCAACTCTATGCGCTCGGAGCCACCGCTGCGCTGGCTGTCTCATTCGTTCTGGTGGGCTATCTGGTGAGTACACCGTCGGTGGTGGCGACTGCCAATCTGAAGGCCTTCAATATCGGACGCGAATCACGGCGCAGCGCCTCCCTGATCCACTTCTTTACCGTAGGTCTGCAGCTCCTTGGCGTCTGTGGCCTTGCGCTCACCATCGCGACGGGCATCTTTGGAAGTCCGATTCCGATCGCGAACTTCAACATCACGTTCTTCTTTGTCATCTTTGTTTTGGGTGTTGCCTACGCCTCTGCACTGATGGGCGACATCTATCAATTCCTCAATCCGTGGCTGGCGATCTGTGAGTGGTGCGACGAACATTTTCCCCGGGCCTTCCGGGGCCGCTATTCCTATCCTCGGGCCCTCGCCTACTATCCGGCCCTCATCTTCTACATGGCGTACATCTGGATCGAGCTCTTCGCCAATATCTCTCCATTTGAGCTCTCGATGGTGCTGGTCGCCTACAGCGTGATCAACATCGCGGGTGCGTGGGCATTCGGAAAGACCGTCTGGTTCGAACGCTGCGAATTCCTGGCGGTCCTGTTTCGCTTCATCGCAAAAATGGCTCCCATCCACTACGTGCGCACGGGGGCGCAGCCGGGCGCTCTGAGAATCGAGTTGCGCAAGCCCTTTATCGGTCTCATCCTCGAGCCGGCCACCGAGATCAGTGCGCTGGTCTTCGTCTTGTTCATGCTTTCTTCGACCGCCTTAGATGGTGCCCACGAAACGCTTCCCTGGGTCGGTCTTTTCTGGAAGGGGATTTATCCCTTTCTCGCGGGGATAGGGGCCGGACTGGAGCAACCCATCCTCTTTTCGGTCGACGCATACTATGGGTGGCAATGGCTGATGCTGTTTCTTTCACCCCTGGCGTACCTGTTGGTCTACATTGCCTTCATCCTCGCCGCCAAGGTGGTCTCGGGAAGCAAGCGCTCTTTGCGCTCTCTGATTCTGCAGTTTGCCTACACCTTGGTTCCGATTGCGTTTGTCTACAATGTGACGCACTACTTCACGTTGTTTCTGGCCCAGGGCTATCAGATCGGCCGCATGGTCTCTGACCCGTTCAACCGGGGTTGGAATCTGTTCGGCACGGCGACCTGGGGCACGGACCCATTCATCCCGGACGCCAATACCGTGTGGCATGTCCAGGTTGGACTGATTCTGGTCGGTCACATCGTCAGTGTCTATCTTGCTCACGTCGAGGCTCTGCGGATCTTTCCGAGTTCGCGAAAGGCAGCTGTGAGCCAACTGCCGATGCTGGTGCTCATGATGGTATTCACGACGCTTGGGCTGTGGATCCTTTCACTTCCCATATCGGCAGGTCAGATCACCGATACGGCGGCCATGTCCACCCAGGCGCCCTCGCAGTAACGCGTTCATTCGGCATGCCGCAGGGCAGCCGGTCGGCAGCTCAGTGGTCGACGACAGCCCGAACTAAGCCGATGCACCAGCGCTCGCCGAAGCGCTCTGCAAGTACCTCAACAGTGTCGTATGGCGCGTGCCTGAACTTCGTGACCGCAATCACTCTGGGATTCCCGGAGGCTGAATTGGCGATCGGATACAGGACAAAGGCCAGAAGAGGCGAAGGCTCGGGTCCTTTGACCAGGAGCGGGAAATAGGCCTCGGTGGGCGAGCCGTAGGTAGCGAGCGAACGAGGATCGCTCGCGAGCGATGCCAGAAGTGAACGTTGCGCAGGCGATAAAGGACGAAGCGAGTGCGCGAGATCGACAATGCGGCCATGATCGCGAATTCGCCAAGCGCGAAGTCGTGCCGCCAACTCCAACTTGTCGCCCGGTGCCGGCACTGAGGCTTGCGTCTCGGCGGCCGACTTGCCGGTGGCGGGGGGGCCGGCCACCGAAGCGGCGAGGGCGTCGAAGTCGGTCGTCGTCATCCATTCTGTAAAGAATCGGGACATCGCATCGAGCACGTCCTGATCGATATGATGTTGCGTCGACTGCAGTGTGGTCAGAGGGGGCAGCCTTCGGCCGGACCAACGCTGTTCAAAGCGTTCCGCGCCATCGGGAAGCGAGATTCCTTCAAGGAACGAGACGTCATCAAACCCTTGCGCTTTGAACCACTTCTGCTTGTCCGTCTTCGTAGATGCGTGAAGAAAGCCCTCGAGCTTTGTCCTGATCTCATCCCAGGGTTTGGCCGACCGAGCCGCACCCATCACGGCGGGCATGTGCTGTAACGCAGTGTAGGTGGCTTCGGCCATCGCGGCTGCATCGGCGGGCCAAGCGACTGCCAGGTCGGCTTTGTGGCTGTTCCAACCGCCGCGGTCGCGAGAGTGCGCCCACGCCAGAGAATCGTCGCAGGGGGCGAGTTCTCCCATCGGTGAGGGCACGTCAGGGACTCCTTGGTGAGCCCAAGAATCTTGCAGTGTATGCAAGGCGGCGCCCATAAGGTACAGGCGAAACACGGCTTGATCAGGCTCGCCCTTTTCCGATTTCACGACTGCTGACCGGGCGATCTCGCTATCCGGTGCCACAATCCGTTGGCCCGGAGGTGCCGGCACCTTTCCCTCGGAGGGATAGTGAAGCAAACGCACGACTTCCGCACTGCCTGTGTTCTTGCCCAGACAGTCATAGGTGGGCAGAAGCTCGATATATTGCATATCACCCGAATCGACGCGCTGGTCACCGATGGCAATCGAATCGGCTTCAAAAGGCGTGAACCCCGCCTGCAGCGCCAGCCACCTCGTCAGGCCGAAATGGACATCGGCCTCGTAAGCGTGGCACAGAAGGGGCGCGAGCAAGACGATGGTGAAAACAAGTAGACGTGACCGCATTCGATGGTACCTGCTCCCTCGTAGGGAAATGGGATGGCCCAAACCGGGCTCTTTGGTCCGGCGTGCTCTGCTTGTCGAGGATTCCGACTGCGCTGACCGGCTCTGGGATCGAGGCTCGACCGAGATTAGGCTGGTGTTACGGGAATGCACAAAGCGTCATGAGGGTCTCGAAGGCGGCTCAATCTATCAGCGAGCCACCGCACTGGTCAATCACTAGACTTTAGTCGTACGCGGTCTAGCGAGTCGAAGTTGATTTTGGCAACGCTCCTTCGGCCTCCAGCGTCCGTGATGTTGGGGCCACCTTTCCTTCTACGATTCCATAGATACGGTCCGCCTGAAGAGGGCCTTCAATTCGCTGCGTCACCCCGCTGCCCGGCCAGCGAATTTCGATCGCATCGATCGTCGTCGCTTTCCCAATGCCAATATGCGGGCGCAAACTGGAGGCACCAAAACTGCCTCCGCTGTTGACGTCCCGATAGATCTGTCGCTTTTGGCCGTTTTCGGTGATATCGACGCGGATGCGGGCGCCTACGGCGAATCGGTTCGATTTCACACCGGTCAGCTCAAGCTTCACCCAGTGGTTGCCATGGCCCGGATTCTTGTACAGAACACTCCAGAATTTGTCATTGGGATAGACGCCACCCATCACCTCGAAGATATCCTGGTTACCTGAATTGTCGATGTCGCCGAAGGCAACGGCGTGCCCCTTTTGCAGATGTCCAAATCCTCCAGAGGTCGTTACATCCTGAAAGGTGCGGCCCTGGGCATTTCTGAACATCCGATTTGGCACCAAGGTGGTCAGGCGTGGATCTCCGGTACCGAGGTAGAAGTCGAGCCAGCCATCGTTGTCAAGGTCGCCAAAGTTGGCGCCCATGGTCAACAGCAATTGGTCGAGGCCTACCTCGTGGGAGACATCGGTGAAGGTTCCGTCGCGGTTGTTTCGGTACAGCCTTGGCCTCTCTCCCTTGGCTTGGTCCTTCTGACCGAGATACTCCCGAACGATGTCCGGCAGGCTTGCTGAATAGCCCGTAACAAAGATATCGGGCCAGCCGTCATTGTTGTAGTCGAAGAACCAAGTGGTAAAGCTCTTGGCAGGCTGGGAGACTCCCGCCTGTGCGGTGACATCAGTGAACTGGGGAACCCCTGAAGCATCGTTGCCCGTGTTTCGATAGAGATGGTTACCTCCACCCCAGGTCGTCACGTACAGATCCTGGCGCCCGTCGTTGTCGTAGTCGGCCGCCACAGCGCCCTTGATGAATCCGTCCGCATGGATGCCCGACTGCGCGCCGACCTCACGAAAAGTGCCATCCCCGCGATTGAGGAAGAGTTCGAAGTTTTTCGTCGACGCCGGCCAATCCACATGGGTGTGGTCGATTTCGTGACCGACGTAAAGATCCAGCAATCCGTCATTGTTGAAGTCCGCCCAAACTGCGGTATGGGTCGGGTAAAAGTAGAGGAGACCGGCCTCGGCCGTGACGTCCGTAAAGGTCCCATCGCAGTTATTTCTCAGCAGGGAGGGCGGCCATTTACCCCTGTCGTGCAGCCATGCACCGCGCAAGACCAACACGTCGATGCATCCATCGTTGTTGTAGTCCGCCTGAACGAGATTCAGGCCGCCGACGATCCCTTTCAAGCCCGCTTGGTCGGTTTGCCGCGTAAAGGTACCGTCGCCGTTGTTATGGAAGTACTCGAGCTGATCCCCGATGCCCATGTGCGAGATCATGATGTCGAGATGGCCATCATTGTCGAAGTCCTCAAGAATGACTCCACCGGCCGCACCGAAATCGTTGATGCCCCGGGTTGTCGCGACGTCCCGGAACGGTCCCAGGTCATACTCGGATTTGAATGTCTCGGGCGGAATCAACCAAGCTTTGGGGACCTTCTCAGGGTATTGACCTAGCGTCATATAGCCAATGTTGAGAAGCCATCGATAGACCAAGACGTTGTCTGGATTGGTGTGCGGATCCGACAACAGTTCGGAATAGATCTTCACCGCCCCAAGCGCGCCCTCCCGCTGCTTGTGAACACCTTCTCCACTGATCGGAAACAGGCAGGAATCGGAGTTGTGGTTCCAGGTGCAGTTCTGCGTCTCGCCCATCCGGAAGTACGCAAAGGCCATGTCCGCCTTGATGAACTCCCCATATTCTCGTGGCACCGTACGACCGACTTCCTCTTGGAGAGACTCGAGCGTCGCGATGGCAGCCTCGCTCGCGTTGGCCACCACGTAGCGTTGCGCAAGTTCGCGCTTGAGTTCGAAGCGCTTTACCGGATCGCTTTCTCTTTGGATGAGAGTCTGGACGCCCTCGATCTTTTCGTTGGGCTTGTCCCATTCATTGTCCCACGCACCTTCGTTGGCCACGAATGCGGCCAAGGTCTTGACCATGTCAAAACGCTGGCTTGTGCGCTCGTGATACACAGCGAGAATAGCGAGGCCGGCTCCAATCACCAGAATCGTGGCAACCGAAGCCGTCAGAATCTTCACGCGCAATTGTCTCGTGTCTCGCCCCTCGAATTGATGCGCGAAGAACGCGCTAAGGTCGGGTCAAGGAGATCGAGCCTTGGGGAAGCCCTTTCCCGTTGACCCCGCACTGACCGTGGACGGTCATTCTGACGCGCATGCGATGAAGAATCCAGTGATCCCAACGCGTCAAGACGCGTTGCAGCCCCCGGCGTTACCGCACAAACGCCGCCTGCTGATTGGTGCATTGCGCTGACCGTATCACGTCTTGCACCGGCTCCTAATAGCTTCAGGGTTTTCCCCAGTAACGGCTCCTCGCGGTTTCGAAAGCTCGACCTAGGTCTAATATCACGAAGCCGGGCAGTGTGTTACAACTGCCGTGCTCACGACTCTGCCGACACTCCCGTGGCGGCAAATGAAGGTCGCATCTGGTCGAGCAAGCACCCGTGGAAATCGCGGGGAAGAACAACGATTCGAGTAGCAATAGGAGGGGACTGTGCACGCTATCACTCGGGAAGCAAGAAAGACGACCGGCGTAAGCCTCGGCGGACGATTACTCGCGCAAGGGTTCATCGCGAGTCTCGCGCTCTTACTGGCGGCATGCGGCGGCGGTGGCACCTCGAGCGATGCCGGTGGTCAACCCTCTTCGGCTAAGGCACTCAGCCCGACCGAGGCACACTCTGGCGACGGCAGCGAACTCGCCTTTGCCACGGTACCCAAGGCACGGTGTAGCTCGCAAGACCATCCCGAGACAGGTCTGCAGGGACAAGTCCCGGCCGCGTTGCGCGCGAGCGGATTCAAGGGATTTAATTGCAACTTGCAACTGGTCGGACAAGTCCGGGGCGATGGTGCGAACTGGCAGAGCACCGAATTTAAGGACCGAGAACATAAGTGCGCCTATCACGGCACCTCGTTTAGCACCGCGAATCGGACGCAGCTGGGCGTGCCGGTCGTCGATGTTACGTATCCCAGCAAGCCGAGAACAACCGGCTATCTGACCACCTCCTCGATGCTCGATCCATGGGAATCGCTTAAGGTCAATGAGCGTCGTCAGCTTCTGGGTGCAGACCAGGGCAATGACGGGGGATTCGGCGCAGGCGGCGCGGGCGTCGACATCTACGACGTCTCCGGGGACTGCCGCTACCCGCAGCTCCTGGCGAGCGTGGATGTCGGTCAAGCCGATGGTTCGACCGGGATTGCCACGGCGGTGATCGGGCATGAAGGCTCGTGGGCCCCGGACGGCCTGACCTATTACGGTGGGGACCTTGTCAACGAGCAATACTACGCCGTCGATACCACCATCCCAACGGCACCGAAACTGATCGCAACCTGGAAGCCGGGAATCGCGAACGTTCACGGCATGTCGATCAGCGATGACGGCAGACGCGGTTACTTCGTTTCGCTGGGAACCACCGCCGCCGCGGATTTGACCAACCCGAGCGTGGCTCCGGTCAACGGACTGCTTATTTACGACTTGTCCGAAATTCAAGATCGAAGGGCCAATCCACAGGCGAAGCTGATCAGCCAGCTCCTCTGGAAAGACGGCAGCACCGCCCAGCATACGATCAATGTGCGTATCGGCGGCAGGCCCTATATTGTCTTCGTGGATGAAGGCGGCTCCGGAGGCACCAGTAGTGCCGCCCAGGAACAGGCGGCGTGTGCTGCGAACCTGCCCGCTTTTCCGATGGCCCGACTCATCGACATTGGAGACGAGACACACCCTCGAATCGTGTCACGCTTAGCTCTCGAAGTGCATAACCCGGCCAACTGTAGCAAGGTCCTGCCCGACCTCGTAGGACTGACCGTGTTCACGTACGGCAGCCACTACTGCAGCGTCGACGACCGTGAGAACGCGACCACCCTTGCCTGCGGGTATTTCAACTCTGGAATTCGCGTCTTCGACATTCGTGATCCGGCCAGGCCACGTGAAATCGCATACTACAATCCCGCCGGCACCACGACGCCCAGTCCCGGATCCAACCACATCGGCCCGCTCGTGGCCAACAACTGGGTTGCAGGCGGCCCTGATTGGTGCTCAGCGCAGGTCCACCTCGATGCCCGGGAGGGAGTCCTGTGGACGACGTGCCAGGACAACGGCTTGCTCGTTCTGAAGTTTGAGAAGGGTGTCTGGCCGTTCGCATCGACACGCACCCCGGGAGGCGAGCAGAACTAGCTCGGCTTTTGCCAACCTGCCTTACAGGGACAAGGACGCCGAGCGTTGTCCACTCGGCGTCCTTGCGCTAGAAGGCGAGATTTCGTACGCGTGAGGCACGCGCGCCTTCCTCTGGGCGCTGGATATGGCTCGACCGAAGCCATAAACTCTGACGCCACGCAACGCGTTGCGCACCAACTCAAGTGCGTCCTTGCAGCAAGCCGCCTGCGCCGCCAACCTTGCCCCATTTCCGATGGCTCGGATCATCGACGTCAGCGATGAAAAAAGGCCCGTGATTGCCACGCGGCTGGCGCTCGAGATTCACAATCCCGCCAGTTGCCGCAAGGTCCTTCCCGGAGTGCGGCCTTCTTTTTTTTCATTCGCGTGCAGAAACTGAAGCGCTGCGAAGAGCCTTGGTTAGCGCATGATTGTGCGAGGCACCATCCCTTTTTTGCTTTCGAGCGGTCGCGCAAGGCAACCTAGTCTCTGGAAATCCGCGTAGGATTCGCGAAAGCAACGCGGTACCAAAGTGCAGCGTGGGGAGTGGAGGACGCCATCTGCGCGAAACAAAAAGATGCACAGGAGCATTGAAATTCACAGCCTACGATTTGCCCCACTTCGTTCTCTTGTTTTGCTTTTTGCTTCATTGGGCCTTTTGATCTCCTGTTCTCCAGAACGGAATAAGGATGGTCAGATCAAGGAGAAGGCCGGCCCCGACTACTTCATCGACGCGACCGACGCGAGCGGAATTCATTTCAAGCACTTCAATGGACGAACCGGCGAGTTTTACTATCCCGAAGTGATCGGCTCGGGCGTGGCTCTTCTGGACTACAACAACGACGGGAAACTCGATATCCTGGTCCTGCAGGGGGCATCTCTATCGGGCGCAAACCAAGGTAGCGCGCCCGGTGAAACGTGCACTGCACGGCTCTATCGCAATGAACTCGGGGTCGCCCCCGATGGCACGCGCCATCTCACCTTCACCGATGTGACGCAATCCTCGGGTCTTTGCTCACACGGATACGGGATGGGCGTTGCCGTGGGCGACTATAACAATGACGGATGCGTGGATGTATTCATCACCCACTTCGGCGCCCCCAGTCAGTTGTTTCGGAATAACTGCGACGGCACGTTCACGGACGTGACGAAGTCGGCGGGCGTCGGCGGCAGTGGGAACTGGGGCGCCAGCGCAACATTTTTTGACTACGATCGCGACGGCCTGCTCGACTTGTATGTGACGAATTATGTCGATTATCAGGTCAAGAACAATCAGAAATGCTTCGCCAGCACGAGTGCACGCGACTATTGCGCGCCGTCGGCCTACAAGCCGGTGCCGGGCATCCTGTATCACAACCGGGGCGACGGCACGTTCGAAGACGTCTCCGTCAAATCCGGTATCACCAAGGCGTTTGGCGCAGGTCTGGGTGTCATGGGGATCGATCTGAACGGGGATGGATGGCCCGATCTCTATGTGGCTAACGACGGCAATCCGAACCAGCTCTGGATCAACCAAAAGAACGGAACATTCAAGAACGAGGCGGACATTCGCGGTTGCGCTGTGAACGCTGATGGCGCCCCCGAAGCCGGAATGGGGATCGATATCGCAGACATCTCCGGGACGGGCAAGGAAGATATCTTTCTCACCCACCTGACGCGGGAAAAAAGCACTTTGTTCGTCAACCTCGGCGACGGCTATTTCGAGGATCGCAGCGTCGAGGTCGGGGTGGCGGCCCCCAGCATCCCCTTCACCGGATTTGGTACCGTTTTTTTTGACTACGACAACGACGGATGGCTCGACATCGTGGCTGCCAATGGTGCCGTTCACCTGATCGAGGAGCAGATTTCTCCGCAGAATCCCTACCCGCTCGAGCAGCGCAAGCAATTGTTTCACAACCTGGGCAACGGCCACTTCGCCGAGTCGACGGCTGCCGCGGGAAAACCCTTCGAGGACCTGGACGTGGGGCGAGGCCTAGCTGCGGGCGATCTCGACAATGACGGCAGCACCGACCTTGTGATCAACAACAACAACGGACCCTTGCGCGTTCTGCTCAATCGAGCCGGTGGTGCGAATGCCTGGCTGGGTCTTAGACTCCTATCGGGCAAGCGCGATGCCTACGGCGCCAGAGTTGAGGTCAAGCGGCAAGGCCTACCCACGCTTTGGCGACGCGTGCGCGCCGACGGCAGCTACCTGTCCGCGAATGATCCGCGAATTCTGGTGGGGTTGGGTAGCGTGAGCAAGATTGACAGCCTCACAGTCCACTGGCCGGATGGGAAGAACGAAGACTTCGGCGTACCCGCTATAGGGCAGTACACGAACCTGGTTGAAGGTGCTGGACTACAGAGCGCCCGGAAATGAGACTTCAGGCTGTGCTGCGTGTCTTTGTCATCTCGCTGAGCCTATTGGCCATGGTGCTTGGCTGCACCGATGCTCGACGCGACTTGAAGCCCGTCCCAACGACCGATACCCAAGGGCTCGAGCCATCCGTGGTACAGGCCCTGGCACGCGCCCGAGCGGACTTAGAACGCGTTGAATCAAGCAAACCGAGTAACAAGGCGCTTGCGGAGGCCTACGGTGAACTCGCGATGACGTATCACGCGCAAAGCATCGTTCCTCCCGCGGAAGTCGCGTATTCCGATGCGCGTCTGCTCGCGCCGGACGATTGGCGCTGGCCGTATCTTCTGGGGCACCTCTACAACGATTCCAGCCGGGTCCCCGAGGCTCTGGGTGCCTTCGAGGCGGCATCGAAGTTGGATCCGGATAACGTGGCCATCCTGTTCTCCCTGGGGGAAGCGTATTTGCAGCACGGCGACTTCGACCAGGCGCAATCGACCTATGAGAAGTTAAAGACGAACGGCTCTGCGCGGGCCGCCGCACTCACGGGCCTCGGAAAAGTCGCCCTTGCCAAGCACCACTATCAGGACGCGGTCAACGACTTCGAGGAGGTGCTCAAACTCTGGCCGGCGGCGACGCGCTTGCGTCAACCGTTGGCCATGGCGTACCAGGGCCTCGGCGATCATGCCAAGGCGGAGGCCTCTCTTCGCGAGTATTCCGTGGATGGGTTTGAGCCGGAAATAGCGGATCCGATGGCCGACGCCCTAGGCGCAAAAGTGGCGGCATCGCGGGCGCTGCTGCGGCGTGGGCAACGTTTTGGCCGCTCTATGCGCTTTGATCTTGCCGAGCCGGCGTTTCGGGCTGCCGTCGAAGCCGATCCCACCAACGCCGAGGCCGTCGCCAACCTGGGCGTCACGCTCGCCAATCTTGGAAAGCTCGACGAGGCCCAGCAGGCGCTGAACCAGTCCCTCAAACTCGATGACCATAACGCGCTGGCTCATCTGAGCCTTGGAGTCGTCTTGGATCGCCAGGGTAACGATCAAGGGGCGATCGCCCAATACAAGGCCGCAAGCGACGCAGATCCGGGCAATGTGGATGCACTCGTGTATCTGGCCGATGCGCAAATGCGACTCGGTCACGCCGACGAAGCCATCAAGAGCTATGAGCAGGCGCTCGCACGTGTCGGTGGCTCCGAGCGCATCGAGCTTTCAATCGCCTTGGCCAATGTGAAAGCGGGGCACTACCCGCAAGCGCGCAAAGTGCTCGAATCTGCATCAAAGGCGTATCCCAACAACCCCGAACTGACTAACGCCTTGGCTCGCCTCCTGGCGACGGCACCCTTGTCCTCGGTGCGCGACGGAGAGCGGGCCTTGGGTCTGGCAAAGCCGCTTTTTGAGAGCAGCCACAATCCGATCGTCGGCGAAACGTATGCCATGGCTCTGGCCGAGACGGGAAACTACAACCAAGCCGAGCTGCTGCAAAAGGAAACCATCATCGTGTTTGAACATACGGGAGGCAAGTATCGCAAGCCCTTCCTAGAACGAAACCTGGCGCTCTACCAGCAACATCGCGCGACCCGCGAAGGCTGGGCTGCCGACGATCCGGTCTTCGAACCGCGCAGTCCCGCAGCGCAGCTTGCCAGGGCTAACGAGGGCAGTGATACTCAGACTTCTGCGCACTAGGCTTGGCTCGTTACGCGGGACCACGAGCCCCATCCGGCCCCGAACGACGGCCGTGGCGCAAAGCTGCTGTCAAGGAGGAGCGCATGCATACGCGTGAGGTCGTCGCATCGAACGACGGCGGTGTTCGGGTTCCCCATCCGGGGTGGTTCTGGATTGGCGTCATCGCGGTCACCGCCGGCGTCGTCGCGCACCTTCCGATGTATCTCATGGGTCGAAACAACGGCTTTCGCCTAGCGGGCATGCCGATGGACACGCCCATGCTCATCGGGATGGGAGCGATTGTTTTTGGATTCATCGCGAGCCTCTATGGTCTCTCACCTGGGACAAGACCCGCAGCTCGACGGAGCTCTGCGCGCATTCAGATCCGACCGCTCGATGATGCCAGGATCGGATGGGCGCACATCGGCCTGTTGCTGACCATGGCCGTCGCCGTCACGATCGATGTGATGAAGCCCACGGCTTTGGCGTTCGTCTTACCTGGGATGACGGCCGAATATGGCCTGAAGTCTCCGCTTAATCCGAGCGGAACGATTCCGGTCGCATGGGTTGCGTTCAGCGGCATCGTCGGTACGGTTTTCGGGTCCTTTTTGTGGGGCTGGCTGGGAGACCGCATCGGTCGCCGCGCCTCGATCCTCTACGCGGGAATCGGCTTTATCGGGACTTCCATCTGCGGCGCGATGCCCAGCTTCGGTTGGAATCTTGTGATGTGCGTTCTCATGGGTATCGCAGTCGGAGGCATGCTTCCGATCTGCTACGCGCTCCTGGCCGAGACCATCCCCGCACGCCACCGCGGCTGGCTGATGATTCTGATTGGAGCGGACATTGCGGGGGCCTACATTCTGACCAGTTGGATATCGACGGAACTCGTGCCCATCTATAGCTGGCGCATCCTGTGGTTGATCGGTTTACCAACGGGAGTCTTGTTCGTGCTCCTGAATCGATGGATTCCGGAGTCCCCGCGATTCTTGCTTCTCCAAGGCCGCGACGACGAAGCACGGCTGGTCATGCAGCGCTATGGTGCGAGCATTATCGAGGAACCGGCCTTAGCCTCTCACCGGGAGCCGGAAGCAGGGCATCGGTGGAGCGAGTTGATCAGCCCCGAGTTCCTTGGCGTCACTCTGGTGGTCGCCTTTCTCGCACTCGGCTCGGGTATCGTGCTCTTCGGCTTTAACCTCTGGATCCCCACCAATCTGCGTAAGCTCGGTTTCACCGAGTCCGATGCAATCCTTCGTAATTCGGCGCTCATGGGATTTCCTCTGACGTTTCTTGTGGCTTGGATGTACGGCTTCTGGAGCAGCCGCTACACGATTTTGATCCTCGCATCTCTCACGGCCGCAGCGATGCTGGGCTTCGTAGTCGCAGGTAACGCAGTCGTTCAAAACCGACCCCTTTTATACCTGTTGCTGATCGTCCCGATCTGGGGCATCAGCTCCGTGGTCGCCGTGCTCTCCGTCTACAGTTCCGAGGTCTATCCAACGCGCATCCGGGCGCGGGGGACCGGCTTTGCGGCCGGAGCAAGCAAGGCAGGCGGCGTGGGCGTCATCGCCTTGGTGGTCTTCGGGATCGCCACGCCTTCGATCTCCACGGTCGCTATGATCGGTGCCATCCCCATGGCCCTAGCCGTAGTCCTGCTCCTGTTCTTCGGAATAGAGACAAGAAAAAGAAGCCTTGAAGAGATCACCTCCGACGAGCTTGCCAGCGCGGCCTAAGCGCTCAAGCATGGGGATTGTCATCGCGCCCCAGGCAGGTCGACAACGGGGACTATTGCGGTGGAGAAGCAGGCAAGACCTTCCCGTCTGCGGCCCCTGTCGGGGATGTGGTACGCGACCGGCGAGCGCCTAGCCACATCTCCAGAAGCAATGCGCTCGGACCGACGACAAACAGGGCGTAGTAAGGCGCATAGACGATCTGGTCGAGGCGCAGAATCATCTCGAGCGAGGCGACCGCAAACGCCACGACGCACTGCCAGAACTTCGAGCGGACCGTGGTCCTCGGATCCGTAATCATGAAAAACACAAATAGCTGATACATGGGTCCGGTGATGGGCGCGACTTCGGACTGCCACGGGCTGCCGTTGATCCAACTGCGCAATACCGCGAACACCAAAAAGGCAACCACATACGTGCACGTAATATGAAAGCGCCGCAGGCGCCAGATGATGATCGATCCGAGAACCCAAATCACGAGCATTGGCCATAGATAATTACCCCACTGAATGTTCAAGCTGGCGACGCTGTTTCCAGCCAGAAAGAGCATTACGGAAATGCCGAAGTTCGAGGGGTTCCAGAGATGGCGGCCCTTCGTTCTCAGCACGTACTTCGAGGTAATCGAGATCGCGCTGCAAAGCGCATACGGCCAGAACGCGGGGGAGCGGATGAGAATTCCAACGCTAATGCCGGTGATGTAGGCGCTCGCGGGATGAATCCATTTTCGAAAAAAAACCCACCCCAGGACGAACTCGAGCGCGATGCTCGTTGCGATCGCCAACAGGGTGCGTGGATAGCTCTCGAGGATTCCGAATGAGAAGTGGCCAACCAGCAGTACAAGGGTGATGAACACCGGCGGGACGTACCGGTTGTCCAGGCTCAGAAGGGACTTCCACCGACTCGGATCCGTGCTAGCCATCGGTCTCATGCGCCGCGCGCTTCACGCCGGCTCCTTGATGCGATGCAACTGTCCGGGGACGGGTTGCTCAATCGTTTGGATCTGGCCCGAGGGCCAGCGAATCACCGCCTTCGATATCTGGGGCGCCTTTCCCAGGCCAAAATGGAGCCGACGCTGATTTTGCGCGGCGAAGCCGCTTCCACCCGAGACGTCTTGCATCTGCTCCTGGCCATTCCAGAAGAGCGTTACTTGCGCACCAATGGCACTCCGATTGCTCCGGGTGCCTTCGAGATCAAACTCGACCCACTGATTTTCCGGCACCACATTGTTCTTGTAAATCAGTAGCGGACCATTCTGATTGGCGATCACGACATCGAGCACCCCCCGATTCCATAGGTCAGCAAGTGCCACGGAGCGTCCATCGTACGTGTCCGTTACGCCCACCGCGGCGGCCACATCAACGAACTTGCCGGCGCCGTCGTTGAGCCACACGTGCTTGGACTGATAGCCCGCCAGGCTGCGACCGTCGAAGGCGGGCCAGTTCTTCGCGTCCCCGATAATGGTGCTATTGCCTCCGGCTACCTTGGAGAAATCGTACCAGTAGCTCCGATTCCGATCCAACGAGATGTAGCCGTTGGTCAGATAAAGGTCGAGCGTTCCGTCATTGTTCAGATCGCCAAACTGTGCCCCAAAGCTCCACCCTCCGAGTTCCACGCCGAAGTCACGCGCCAGATTCTCATACTTCAGCAGCGAAGCATCCTTGCCCTGTACAGGGACCCACAGATTGTTGCCCTGGATCAGGATGCCGTCTTCGGAGATGTTCGATACATAGACCGCGTACTTCCCCTGATTCAGGATATCTCCGAACTCGACGCTCATGCCGCTTTTGGGCGCAAATCCCACTCCGGCCTGCTCGCCGGCTTCGTGAAAGGTCCGCCCATCGTTGAGATAAAGCTCGGACACGCCATAATCGTTGGCTACGAATAAATCCGGGTGCCCGGTGCCACGCAGATCCGCCGCTGCCGAGGCCAAGGCCCACCGCCGGCTATGAATGCCCAATTTTTCGCTCACTTCCTCGAAGCGTCCGTTTCCCAGGTTATGGAACAGATACTTCCGCCCTCCATTTTTCGCATATTCGAAGCTCTCCGGCATGATGCGGGTGGTCGCGAGATGCCAGAGATCGATGTCCTCGGAGTAGTAGCCGCCGATGAACAGATCCAAGAGACCATCGCCATCGTAGTCAAACCAGACGGCCGTATTCGCATTGACCCAGGCAGGAAGGCCGGCTTTTTCCGAAACGCGCGTAAACCCATGTCCGTGGTCGTTATGGAACAGTTCCGGTCGACCCCATTTGATCAGCAGCAAATCCTCGTACCCATCGTTGTCGAAGTCGCCCCAGACTGCACCGGTCGACACGCCGGTTCCCGACTGGTTGACGTCGGCAAGACCCATTTCCGGGGCAACGTCCTTGAACGTGCCGTCGCCCAGATTACGGTACAGCGCGTTTTTGCACCCGACACAGCTATTGGTGACGTAGATGTCAGGCCATCCGTCCCGATCGAAATCAACGATGGAAACGGAGGCCCCCAAGGACGCCACCTCGGGCAGGATCGGGGACAGCCGAGGATCGAGCACCGGGGCGTGATGGACAAAATCGACGCCCGACTGATGCGCGACCTCCTCCAGGTAGAAGCCGTGGCGCGCCATCGATTCCTCTTTCGCGTGGCTCGACAGCGGAGCGCTCGCCGAAGGCGGCGTTCTTTTCAGAACAAGGGTCGCCGCAATGAGTCCCACCAAGAGCAAACCCACGAAAAGCCGTGCGAGCAAACTTCTCCTCATTTGCTCGCAGCAGCGCGCAATGCGTGATCGAACTCGTCCGGAGTGACATAGCGTGTGTGAAAATTCTGCCAGTCCTCGGGATGGGCTCGATACGGCTTTTCATCCTCAAGTCGCCCAGGAGCCGTCTTGTATTCTCGCTCGGCGTGGTAAGGAAGCGGGAGAACCGTCTTGGAGAACGTTGAATTGTAGTCGCCATCCTTGATCCAGCCGTCGCCCACAATAACGAAATCGCGGACCCACCCGTCCGGCGGGGGCGGCTGTTCGGGGAAGTGGAAGGTCATCTCATCGCCTGAATTCATGATGACGTAACGATCGTCCACCTTCGCCAGGAGTTCTCGCACGTCGCCGAACCGCGTGTAATAGCCGATCAGATCGCGCCAGCGCTGCTTCGTGCCCGAAAGCTGGCTGTAGTCCGGCAGTTCAGGCCCACCGGCTTCGTCGTGGCTGATGACCGAATAGCCGCGATAGTGGAGATCGGCAACCGAAGGGTCCATTCGAGTCGTCTTGAGTGCGACATCAGGACGCCCTTGGGCCCACTGAATCTGGTCCCAGTAGATCTCTAGGTTCGTTCGTAGGCGTACGCGACGCGGGGTTCCGGGACGAAAAGCGTTTGTCAGATCGATCAGGATGGTCTTGATGCGGCCCGCGGGAAATCCCAGGTTCGGTTGAGCCACTATCCATCCACCTTGGCCGTCGGGCACTTCCAGGCTCAGGCCCTGCGCTCGCCAACGCGTGCCTTGCGTCATCGCGACATTGATGGACGAGTCCGTAGGATAGATCGAGCCTTGCGCGATCAGGTAAAGGGGCCCGGACTGTGGCACCGCCTCTCCGAGATCGACTTCGACATAGTGGTCTCGAGTGATGCCCTGGTACTGACCCCGCCCAAAATCATGCAGGACCTTGCCATCGAGATCTCTCACAATACCGGTCACGTCCTGGCCCTGGTCATTGACGGCTCGCTCGATGTTGTGTGGTGTCGCCACCGTGGTTATGGCGAGAGGAGCCGGAGGAATGACGAAGCGCTCGTCAACGAATACCTCGGTTCCGGCCGGGTGGTCCACCGTCATCAGCGCGAGATAGTCGTAGTAGTAGACCTCCCAGAGTTCGGCGGTGATGCGCAGATCATAGTAGCCGTCGTGCGGCACAAGTTGATCACGACCGATCTTGTACCACTCCTCGGTTGCCGCGATATCCGCGGAACCGAGCGTGTTTATGCGCAGGCCAATTGCCGAACTCCAGGGAACGGCATCTTTGACGAACCGCACGGCCTTCCCATCAAACGCGAACAGAAAAGGGCACGAACCCTTGAGCCGTTGCTCAGTCGCGATTTCCTGGTCCGACTTGACGGCGAATTCCGCCCGAACCGCGCCGTTGGGCCAGATCACCCGAATCACGTCGGTGCTGGTCTGTTCGCCCAGCCCAAAATGGACCTGCGGGCCGGTGATGGGCTGCTTCTGCGTCAAAAGGCCTGCGCGAATCTCGACTTCGCCGCCGACACCAAAAGGGTTGATGCGCTGGTCGCCAAACGCTTGGGCAGCATGGGGACGCACGGTCTGCCAATGGTAGTTCTTGGTGCCCTGATTCACCCCCTGGATCGGTTGACCGTCTGGCGTTAACCCGAGCGTGTCGAGCCGACCGCGCCCTGCAAGATCGGCCACGTCATAGACCGCGCCCGTCCATCGAGGGTGCTCGAGCGGCGCGAATTCGCCTTTCTCGTTGCTAAGCCACAGCAGCGCGTTAGTCTGCTCCTGGGGGATTGCCGCAAAGCTTGAAACCACCAGATCGACCTTGCCGTTGTTGTCCAGGTCCGCGACCCGGACGCGCGTGTTTTCTGGCGCGGCGCGAAAGTCCGGCGGCAGCTTGCCCAGGTTCGCCACATCCCATGACTCACCTTGATTCCTGTCTGCTAGCCGCGACAGAATTCCATCGGCTTTCAAGATGACGAGATCGAGCGGGCCATCGCTGCCAACTTCACCGACCGCGATAGCTAAGACCGGGCCCAGTTCCACCGGTAGGGCGCGCTCGCGAAACTGCCCCTGTCGCTCGTTGATGAACACACGAAGTCGTCCACTGCCGTCGATCATTGCCGCATCAGGATTGCCATCACCATCCAAATCGACCCAGGCGAATTGACGCAATCCCTTCACCTCGGGAAAGGGATGAATCGCCTCAAAGCTGCCGTCTCCGTTGTTTCTGAGTACCAGCGGGTCGCTCGTGGGAGCAGCCAGCACAATGTCCAAGTCCCCATCGGCCTCGATGTCGACCGCCCAGGCTCCGGTGTAGGTCGACTGAAGTATGGCTTTCGGCAGCTTCGTATCTGAACTGACGTCGACGAACCGATCTGCGGCGTCCTGGCGAAAAAGACGCACTCCGCCCGCGCCAGCAAGGACAAGATCGGTCTTGAAGTCATAGTTGAGATCAACCTGCAAGACGCCCTCGGGCGCCGGCGCCACCTTGTGCGGACCTCCCGGAAAGGGCAGCGTCGCACCATTGGCGAGAATCAGTTTTTCACCGTTGGCCACGGCCACGACGGGAGCCCCGACAGAATCGAGCTGAATTGCGCCAACCCAGCTCCAATGGTCCTGGGTAAAACCTGAAAGGGGCTGCGCCTCGAACTGAATTGCGGTGTCCGCCGCCGCAGCGCGCACGACCGGTGCGGCGAGAATGACAAACGAGCCTAGTGGCTCGGCTTCCTCCCCGGGGGCAGCCTTGATCGCCGAGCGGCTTTGTCGGTACTCGGGCACGCGCATGAGAGCGTTACGCAGGATGACCGTGCGCGCAGCCACGCCCCGAAAATCACCCTCGGCCGCAGCGGACTCGACAGCTGTGTATTGATCACGAACCTCAGCTGGCCATGGCGCTGACTGCGCGCCGATTTTCTCCAGCACCTTACGCACCGTCGCCGCGTCCGCGCGCTTTGCAGCAATGCGCGAGACCTCGACCAAGGTGGCAAGATTGTCTGGCTGCTGAGCGAGAATCTGATTGAGCAGCTGCTCGAACTCGGTCTCGCTGCCCTCACCGCCTTGACGCTCGACCTCCTGCGCGAGTGTGTAGAGGGTGCGAAGGTTATGAGGATTGAGCTCCGCTGACTTCCGCAGTGCTGTGATGGCCTGCGCGGTGTGGCCGCGCTCTCTTTCGACAATGCCCTCGAGGTCATACAGGTGATCATCCTTCGGAGCGAGCTTGAGGGCCTCGCCGAGCCGTTGCGCGGCGGCCTCGAGACTGCGTTGCCGCAAAGCGAGCACGCCCCAGTTCGCCCAACCCGCGGGTTCGCCGGGCGCTAAGCGAGTCACCTCCGAAAGCTTGGCTTCCGCGTACAGGTCGTCGCCCACCTGGAGTGCCGCAAGGCCCGCGTAGAACGCCGCGACCGTATCCAAATACTCTTTGGATGAGACCGCCGGAAGCTGCGGCTTGGGTTGACACCCTGAAAAAAGGACACCGATGCTCGCGACCAGCGCCGCCCCAAGAATACGTCGAGCGCTAATAGCCCCTCCGACACTGTATCCGTAGCTGCCAGACCAAAACGGGTTGAGGCAATCTCACCCCACCAGCGCGGTCACCTTCGTCTTGGCACACTAGGCCCAGCCCCGAGTGATGGTCCTGGGTCAACTCCATCCGATGCGCGCCTTCACGTCTTGGTTTGCGACAGGAGCTCAACATGGGGCTGTGCGCGGCGACCTCAAGTCGAAAATCTCGTCGAGGCGCCGAGTCATGGGTCGTGCGAAGCCGATATCCGAGCTCGCGATCGGCAACGTTTTTCGTCCATGCCAGCGCGGATGGAAATCGGCGACTCACATCGATACCACTCGGCGTGACCTTCGTCTCCTCTTGGCCTCGAACTATATCGCGAAATTCGCGCACGAGCTACGAGGTCCAAAGTGTCGGACTCAAAGATCTCGTCGAGACTTCGATCTTCGAAGAATGGACACACAGGATCGATCCTCTTAACATCATCGACGGCCGCAACTTTGCGCGGTTTTGAGCAGTCGTTTTCGGCACATGATTCAGCGAGACTATTTACTGCGATGCCGCAAGACAAACCCCCATTCGAGCCTGATCCCGCGCAGATGGCGCTGTGGCCAAAGATCTCGGGAAACGAGATCAATGGCTTGGGTAGTACGCTTGCGTCTCAACCCAAGCCAATTTACTGGCACAGTCCAGAGAGCACGCCGCATGGACCGCTGCAGCGGTGGTTTTACGCGCAAAGCGCGCACGACCCCTTGCTCGCGCAGGCTCGCGCCGAGCGCCAGCAAATCATGGAGATGCCCCTGTCCGCGCTTTCAGGCGAGCGGCTGGAATTGCCTGCACAACGTTGGGTCGAGGACCTCAAGCAAGCGGCAGGGGAGCACGGCGCCGATTGGGTCGGTATCGCCGAAATGCGCCCCGAGTGGGTATTCGATGGTCACACCGTCGACGAGCGGTGGATCATCATGATCGGCGTTGCACACCGATTCGAAGAGATGGAGCAGGCCCCCGCTTCCCCGGCGGCGGCAGAAGTCGTTCGCCAATATGCGCGCGGCAACAAGATCGCCAAGGGTATCGCGTCGTTGATCCGCGAACGTGGACACGAGGCCCGTCCGCACGGCGGTCCGATGGCCGGACCGGTCCTTCTCATTCCCGCGGCGCTGGCCTGCGGATTTGGCGAATTGGGTAAGCATGGCTCGATCATTAACCGAAAACTTGGATCGAGCTTCCGATTGGCGTGCGTATTGACCGACGTGCCGCTGATTCCGGACGGGACAGACTGTTTTGGCGCCGATGAGTTCTGCCTGCACTGCCGGGTGTGCGCAGATGCCTGCCCGCCGGTGGCCATCGTCCATGACAAACAGCTGGTTCGGGGAGTTGAGAAATGGTACGTCGACTTCGATAAGTGTCTGCCTTTTTTCAACGAATCGATGGGATGCGGGATCTGCATCGCGGTTTGTCCGTGGAGCCGACCGGGCGTGGCCTTGAATCTTGTCGAGAAAATGGCACGACGAAAGCTGGATCGGGATTAGCAGCGCGAGGTTCGAATAGCGTACTAGGCAGTGCAGATCTCGACCGAAGCTAAGCCGCCGGCGCGCTATGGCGCGAGCGCCCAAGGCGCCACGAGATGAGCGCTAGGACGACGCATCCGAGTTGTCCTTCGGCCAGCCAGACCACCGACGGAGCCAGGATCGGTGCGACGAGCCCCGCCACGATGGCTCCTAACATGGTTTGGGTGAAAGACTGGCACGAAGCGATGACTCCACGAGCCTGCGGATAGAGATCAAGCACTAACAAAGTGATCCCCGGCGCCGTCATGCTCATTCCGATACAGTAAAAGAAGAGCGGCAGCACGGACCAAGGGATGCGTGGCGGCTCCAAAAGATGGTAGATCAGGTTCGCGCCAGCCGCACCGAACAAGAGAATGAAGCCCAGGCGCGCCTGGGCACCGATGCGCACCCGGCCCGCCATGCGGTTCGTCAGGAGGGCCCCGACGAAGATGCCGGCAACCGACGGCAGGAACTGCCAAGCAAACTGGCGGGAGCTCAGATGGAGGTGCTCGATGAGAAAGGTCGGTGCGGCGGCGACATAAAGAAAGAGCCCGGCAAAATTGAATGCGATGGTCCCCGAGTAGAAGTGAAATCGGAGCGTGGTCAGCACACGCCGATAGTTGTGCGCGAGGGCCTTCACCCGCAGCGGGGTTCGGTGGGCCGGCGCGAGGGTCTCGGGGAGCCGGTGCCAGCAGAGCCACAGCAAGACGGTGGTGTAGACGAAAAGGAACAGGAAGATCGATCTCCAGTCCAAAACCGTCACGATCCAGCCCCCGAGGATGGGAGCTATCGCCGGGCCAATGGCGAAGATCATCGTCACTAGCGCGAGCAGCTTTTCTGCGCGGGCTCCAGAGTAGGCGTCGCGGATCATCGCTCTCCCAACCACCACACCGGCGCCGGCGGAGACGCCCTGCAGGATGCGAAACGCCCAAAGGTAACCGATGGTGTGTGCGGACGCGCAGCCTAAAGAGGCGACGGCAAAGATCGCCAGAAAAATCAGGATCACATTGCGTCGACCCAGGGCATCCGACAAAGCCCCATGCCACAAGATCATCACCGCGAAGCTGAGCATGTACACGGTCAGTGTCTGTTGCACCGCTATGGCGGTCGTGCCCAGGGAGAGCTGAATGTCTGGAAAGGCCGGAAGGTAGGTGTCCACGCTAAAGGGGCCAAGAACGGCCAAAGCCGCCAAAAGCGTGGCCAAAAGGCCGGGGCCGATCATGGTGCGCGAGAGCGCAGACGCCGGCGTGGGCTCGATTGCTTCGTTAGAGGGGGAATCGCTTTGAGATCGCGCCATGAACTCGATACGCTAATTTGGGAAAGGGTTGCCGTGAGGAATGCCGCACAGCAAAAATCTACATCCTTTAATCAGGTTACACTGCCGTCCTCGCGCTCAGCGGGGCGTTTCGGGGCATGGTTATTGCTTGGAGACAATTCCCTGTTTTGGGGGTAGTAAACTCCCCAGGTTGGGGCTGAACGGTGGGAAAAGACGTTAGTCTGCCCCAACGGAGGGCTGGAAAGCGGCGTCGGTGCACGTTGCGATTGGCGAGGGCTACTCCCAAAAAAGCGTGAATTCAGATTGCGATAAGATTACGGATTTGCTCAAATGCGCCGTCGCAGGCGGATCCTGCTGCTGGGCGCGAGACGCCGCGTGAGGTCTAGAGCCCAGCGAGGCGGCGCCAAAACCGCGGTCACTTATTGGAGGCATTCGCATGGATTTTGCGCAGCAGCAGAGGAGCCCATTCAAACATCTGGTCGGGATCACCTTTGTCGTTCTTCTGCATATCTTGCTGATCTACGCGCTCATCAATGGCCTCGCCCACAAGCTCGTTGCGGTGATGGAAAAGCCGGTCGAAACGAAGATCATCCAAGAGGTTAAACCTCCTCCTCCACCGGAAATCAAGCTGCCCCCGCCGCCGAAGTTGATGGCGCCGCCACCTCCATTCATCCCACCGCCCGAAGTCCAGATTCAGACCCCCCCTCCGGTCAATACCATCTCGGTTCAAGCCGCAACGCCACCCGCGCCCCAGCAGTTTTCTACCGCGCCACCGGTCGCGGCGGCTCCGTCGCCCGCACCCACCAAGAGTATTACGGTCGTCTGTCCCAACACGCGTGAGATCGCCTCGCAGATCGAGTTCCCGCCGCGCGCCGTGCGCGCAGGTCTGCAGTCCGGCGATGTGGTGGTCTCCTTCACGGTGGGCGCCTCGGGCGCCACGTCGAATTTCAGCATCGTGAGCAGTTCCAACAAGCTTTTCGTCGATGCGGCCATGGAGGCCGCGAAGAAGCTGCGTTGCGGGGGACAAGGTCAGGATATCGTCGTCCAACTACCGGTTCACTTTGTTCTAAACGATTAAGGGAAAACGCTCCGCTCCCCAAGAAGGCGCGGGAATTTCTTTCGGCCGCGACAAGCTAAGCCGTCTTCAGCTCGTTTTTATTTGGAGGAATTATGTTTCGAACCCATAGACTGGGCACCGTGGTTGTAGCTGGTTTGATCGCTCTTGCGCCGCTTGTTTTGGTTACACCACAAAGGGGAATGGCTCAGACCCAGCCAGCTACGCCCGCTCCGGACGCGGCGACTCCACCCGCAGCTGCGCCGGCCGCGCCCACTGCGGTACCGGCTGCCGATAGCGCGGCGCCGACGGCCATGGTCAATGATGAGAAGAAAGAAGTCGTCAACAATCCCTACGGGCTCGACTCCCTCATCCGCGAGGGCGACTGGGTTGCGCGCAGCACCCTCGTGATCCTTCTCATCATGTCGATGGGCAGTTGGTACATCATGGTGACGAAGTTTTTCGAGCAATTTCGCATTTACAAGCAAGCCCGCGATGCGAACAAATCGTTCTGGACTGCGCCCACCGTGCAGGAGGGCAGCCAAGCCCTAAAGCCGGCCAGTCCCTTTCGCTTCATCGCTGACAGTGCCTTGCATGCCTCCGAGAAGCACGATGGATTGCGCGGTCAGGTCGAGTTGAACGAATGGGTCACGATGTCGATCGCGCGCGCCCAGGAAAACGTCCAGAACCGGCTGCAGGACGGCTTGGCCTTCCTGGCTACGGTCGGCTCCACGGCACCTTTCGTTGGACTGTTTGGAACGGTTTGGGGGATCTACCACGCACTGACAGCCATCGGGATCGCGGGTCAGGCCTCCATCGACAAGGTGGCCGGCCCCGTCGGGGAGGCCCTCATCATGACCGCAATCGGTCTTGCGGTCGCCGTGCCCGCAGTGTTGGGCTACAACTGGCTCGTTCGACGCAACAAGAGCGCCATGGAACAAGTCCGCGCCTTTGGTTCGGATCTGCATTCGGTGCTCTTGGGCGCAGGCTCGACCAAAAAGGTGTAGACCATGGCCATGAACGTGGGTCCCAGCGATGGGGATGGCGAGGACGCGCTGAACGCATCGATCAACACCACGCCGCTGGTGGATGTGATGCTGGTGCTGCTCATCATCTTTTTGATCACGATTCCGGTGGTCACCCATACGGTTCCGCTCGTCCTTCCCAAAGAGACAAACCAGGCACGGCAGACGAAACCGGAGAACATCAACATCTCGGTGAATCGAGAGGGAGACACCTTCTGGAATCAGCAGCAGGTCCCCGACATGGAAGCCTTGGTCGCCAAGCTGAAGGTGGAATCGGTCAAGGTCCCCCAACCGGAAGTCCAGATCCGGGGGGACGAGAACGTGCGCTACGAATTCATCGGGAAGGTCATTTTTGCGTGTGAACGCGCAGGGATCGTCAAGGTCAACTTCCTGATCGAGCCTCCGGCGAAAGGATAAATCATGGCAATGAACGTAGGCTCGGGATCGGGTGACCCGGAGGTCATGGTCGATATCAATACCACGCCGCTCATCGACGTCATGCTGGTGCTTTTGATCATGCTCATCATCACCATCCCGATTCAGCTGCATTCGGTGAATCTGAACATGCCCGTAGGCAATCCGCCTCCGCCACCGACGCCGCCCGAGGTGGTCCAAATCGACGTCGATTTCGATGGGACCGTGCTCTGGAACGGCGAGATCGTGCCTGACAAGCAGGCGCTGGAGGCCAGGCTTCGGAGCGCGGCTGAACAGACGATCCAGCCCGAGGTGCACCTGCATCCCAACAAGCTCGTGGCTTACAAATACGTGGCCAGCGTCATGGCGTCGGCCCAACGGCTGGGAGTGACCAAGCTGGGCATTATCGGCAACGAGCAGTTCGTCAAGTAAGCTGGGCGGCTGCCCCTGGAAGGGGCGTATCGGAGTTCGCACTCATGAATCACGCAAAATTGACGGTCCGCACCGCACTCATCGCGGCGCTGGCCTTTTCCTCCCCCCTTCTGGTTCTCGTGCCCCAGAGCAGTTTCGCCGAGCCGGTCCGGCCCGAAGTGGGGAAACCGCTGCAAGAAGCCGGCAATCTCTTGAAAGCCCAGCGTTTCAAAGAGGCCTTGAACAAGATCAATGAAGCCGACGCAGTCAGCGGCAAGACCTCCTATGAGACATATTTGATCCAGAGGATGCGGGTGTCGGCGGATTCCGGACTTGGGGATGCGGCGGGTGCGGCAGCGGCTTTGGACGGCCTCATCTCCAGTGGACACGCAAGTGCCGCCGAGCGTACCCAGATGATCGAGGCAGTGGCCGTCGCCTTCTACCGCGCCAAGGACTATCCCCACGCTGCGCAGTGGACGCAACGATATATGAAAGAGGGCGGCAACGATCCCTCGATGCGGCAGGTGCTGGTCCAGTCCTACTATCTTTCCAATGACTGCGCGAGTGTCTCCAAGGAACTGCAACCCGCGGCCCAATCCGATAGCGCACATGCGCCAAGCGAAGAGGACCTGCAGCTACTGGCCAACTGTTATCAGCATCTCGGGGACAAGAACGGCTATGCGGCGGCGATGGAAAAGCTCGTCACCTATTATCCGAAGAAGGACTACTGGGCCGACCTTCTCTCCCGCACGCAGGGTAAGCCCGGATTCTCAGACCGACTCGATCTCGACCTGTATCGCCTTAAGCTCCTCACGGGAAACCTCACAGCGGCAAGCGACTATCTCGAGATGGCTCAGTTGGACCTCGAAGCCGGATACCCAGCCGAAGCCAAGAAGGTCGTCGACCAGGGTTTTTCCACCAAAATCCTGGGAGGGGGTCCGGATGCGGGTCGCCAGCAACGCTTGCGCGATCTCGTGGTCAAGAGCCTCGCCGACGCCCAGACGTCCTATGCGCAGCATGAGTCAGAAGCCCAGGCGGCGCGCGAAGGAGATGCCCTGGTGAATCTGGGATTTTCCCTCGTGACCGACGGGAAATACGACAAAGGGCTCAGCTTGATGGAGCAGGGCTTGGCAAAGGGCAATCTGAAACACCCCGAAGACGCGAAGTTACGCCTGGGGATCGCCTACGTCATCGCCGGAAAGAAACAAAAGGGGCGTGATCTACTGCGGACCGTCAAAGGCGCAGACGGAACGCAGGACGTGGCGCGGCTCTGGCTCATCCAATCCGGCACGACGACCTAGGAGGCTGCGCGGCAGAAGCTAGAATGAAGGTCATCTGAAACCAGCGCAAGGGCGTTGAAGAAAGATGACGACAAGCTACCTACCGTATGAGCCGCGGCAGCAGCAATTGTTGCCGAATGCGCTGCAGGACTGGCTGCCCGAAGGGCATCTGGCGTATTACATCAGCGACGTGGTGGATACGCTCGATCTGAGCGCGTTCCACGCGCGTTACGTCGGAGGTGGGCCACGGAATCAGCCGTTCCATCCGGCGATGATGGTGAAGATCCTGGTGTATGGCTACGCGACCGGGGTGTTCTCGTCGCGCAAGCTGGCCCGGAAGCTGCACGAGGATGTGGCGTTCCGGGTGCTGGCGGCGGGCAACTACCCGAAGCACCGCACGATTTGCGACTTCCGCGCCTTGCACCTGCAGGAACTGTCGGAGCTGTTGGTGCAGGTGGTCAAGCTGGCGCGCGAGTGCGGGCTGGTGAAGCTCGGCACGATCGCGGTGGACGGCACCAAGATCAAGGCGAACGCGTCGCGCCACAAGGCGATGAGCTACGAGCGCATGAAGCGCACCGAGGCGGAACTGAAAGCCCAGATAGCGGCCCTGCTGGCCAAGGCGCGGGCGGCGGACGAAGCCGAGAAGAACGAACCGGAGCTGGATGTGCCGGCGGAGATCGAGCGGCGCGAGGAGCGGCTGGCGGTGATCCAGGCGGCGCGGGCGCGACTCGAGGAACGGCAACGCGAAGCCGATACGGCGCGGGGTCGGTCCCCAGGAGACGAGCGCAAGCCACGTGACGGCGATGGCAAGCCGAAGAATGGCTCGCTGTATGCACGCGAGTTTGGCGAACCCAAGCCCAAGGCGCAGGAGAACTTCACCGATCCCGAGAGCCGCATCATGAAGCAGGCGGGAGGGGCCTTTAACTATTGCTATAACGCCCAGACGGCGGTGGACGACACGGCCCACATCATCGTCGCCGCCGAGCTCACCAACAGTAGCGCGGACAGTCGGCAATTACCGCGCATGCTGGACGCGGTTCGAGCGGTGGTCGGTGCCGATCCGCAGCAGGTGCTGGCCGATGCCGGCTATCGCTCGGAAGCGGTGTTCGAGGCCCTTCAGGAACATCCGGCGGAGCTGGTCGTCGCGCTGGGGCGCGAGGGCAAGAAGAACGTCAGCATCAACGCCCAGCGGCGTCCCCTCACGGCAGCCATGGCCGACAAGTTCAAAGATGTCGCGACACAGGAGGCCTACCGACGCCGCAAATGGCTCTCGGAGCCACCCAACGGCTGGGTTAAAAACGTGTTGGGCTTCCGGCAATTCAGTATGCGTGGTTTAACCAAGGCCCAGGCCGAGTGGAAGCTCGTCTGTGCAGCGCTGAACCTGCGCAGAATGGCGAATTTAGTACCGGCCTGAGCAAAACCGGAGCCACCAGAGTCGGTGGCCACCCAAAATCCCCCACCCTGGGCCTGTCCGGCGCAAGCTTGGAGTCGATCGAGCCGCCCCAATACATCGAATGAACAACTCAAACCGTCCAAGCCCTTCGCTACTCACCGAATTTATGGTCTACCGCGCGGTCTCCTAGCGCTCGAATCCGGGCGCGGCCGGCGTGCCCCCAGGCTCTCGCTTTCATTTCGGAGCGGGAAAACCTTCCCCGGATTGCGAGGGATTGCTCGCGTCCTCATCGAAGTCGCGCACAGCGACGAGTCTGTCTCCATGGCCCGAAGCCCCTGCCAGCGCGCGCGCCTGTGCCGACGCGCGGGGCCCGCTCTGCCTCCCATGCTTTGACCGTCACAAACTCGCTAGCGCCCGCGAGCGCTAGCGAGAGGATCCTCCCTACACCGGCTTAACCTCCGGATTGGCCGGCGTTACGGGCTCCTTCTCGGCCTTGTGCACGGCCCCGAGGAACATGTACATGGCCGGTACGACGAACAGGGTAAAGAGCGTTCCGATCGACAGGCCGGTGAAGATCACCAGACCCATCGCGTGGCGTCCGGCAGCCCCCGCGCCCGACGCGATGACGAGGGGGACCACCCCAAACACCATCGAGGCCGTCGTCATCAGAATCGGGCGCAGCCGCACGGCAGCAGCCTCTTCGATTGCCTGGCGCTTGGTGCGTCCAATGCGCTGCAATTCGTTGGCGAACTGAACGATCAGGATTCCGTGCTTACTGATCAGCCCCATGAGGGTGACCAGTCCCACCTGGGTGTAGATGTTTAACGAGACCAGTCCGACATTGATGAAGATGAGTGCCCCGAACAAGGCCATCGGCACGGAGAACAAGATGACAACCGGGTCGCGAAAACTCTCGAACTGTGCGGCGAGCGCCAGAAACACGATGATCACTGCAAACAGCAATGTGATCACGAACCCGCCCGACTCATGGACGTACTGGCGCGAGGCTCCCGAGTAGTCCACCGAGTAGCCGACCGGTGCGGACTCGGCCGTGGCCTGGCGCAGGAAAGCCAGGACATCGCCCTGTGCTGCGCCCGACACACCTGAGATCGTGACGGAATTCAACTGCTGAAAGCGATTGATCGACTCGGGCACCACGCTGTATTCGATGTGCGCCACCGTACTCGCTGGAATCACACTGCCATTGGGGGTTCGAATGTAGTAGTCGAGAACCTGTTCCGGGTTGAGTCGGTTCACCTGCAGCACTTGGGGGATGACCTTATACGACCGGCCGGCGATGGAAAAATAGTTGACGTAGCCCCCGCCCAAGGCAGAACCGAGCGCGCCACCGACATCGGCCTGGGTGAGACCTAAAGCCGCGATTTTGTCACGCTCGACAACCACGGTGGCTTGGGGCTTATCCAGCTTCAGGTCGGCGTCCACGAAAAAGAACAGGCCGCTCGCGCGAGCCTTGTCCATCACCTTCTGCGCGACCTCGTTGAGGTTTTCAAACGGCTCGGTCGTGGAGATCACGAACTGCACAGGTAGGCCTTGCGAACCCGGCAGCGGGGGAAACTGGAAGGCCGCCACGCGCGCACCGGCGATGTCGTTCCACTTCTTCTGCAAGTCCAACTGGAGTTCGTGGGCGCTGCGTTTGCGCTGATCCCAGGTCTTAAAAAGAACGCCACCAATTCCCTGGTTGATGGTCGGTACGCCCGTGATCTGGAACATCTGAAGCGTCTCGGGCTCTTCCTGAGCGATTTTGTACATCTGCTCGGCGTAGGTGAGCATCTGCTGAGAGGTGGCGTTCGGTGGCCCCAAAATCTGCCCCAACACGATCCCCTGATCCTCCTCGGGAGCGAGCTCGGATCGGGACGTCATAAACAGGAAGACCACTCCGCCGAGAATCAGCGCTCCCATCACGATGAAAACCGCCCAAGTTTCCAGCAGGCTGTGCAGGATGCGCTCGTAGCGATGTCGCACGCGCTCGAAATTGCGGTCAAGCAATTGGGCGAAGCGGCCGAAATCCTGATCCGCGCGAAAAAATAGCGCACACATCATGGGAGACAGGGTCAATGCCACGACTCCCGACACCGCGACGGCCCCGGCTAGGGAGAACGCGAATTCCGTAAAGAGCGCCCCGGTCAGGCCTCCCTGAAACCCGATTGGTACGTATACCGCAACGAGCACGACCGTCATCGCGAGAATCGGGCCGCCCAGCTCGCGGGCGGCGATGAGCGCCGCTTCGAGAGGCGTTTTGCCTTCCTCCTTCATGTGACGATCGACGTTTTCAACCACGATGATGGCGTCGTCCACCACGAGTCCGATGGCCAGCACGAGCGCAAGCAGGGTCAAAAGATTGATCGAGTAGCCCAGGAGCAGCATCACGAAAAACGTACCCACGAGCGACAGGGGCATCGCGATCACGGGGATGATGACCGCGCGCAGGCTGCCCAGGAACAGATAGATGACCACGGTCACGATCACAAGAGCCTCGACCAAGGTCTTGATCACCTCCGAGATGGAGGTGTTGATGAAATCAGTCGAGTCGTAGACGATCTCCCCGGTCACACCCGTGGGGAGCTGTTGCTGAAGTGCGGGGAATTCTTTGCGCACGCGGGCGGCGACGTCCAAAATGTTGGCTTCTGGTGCCACCTTGATGCCAATGAACACCGAGCGCTTGCCGCTGAACGCGACGTTAAAGTCATAGTCTTCCGAGCCGAGCACCACCGTCGCGACGTCCTCCAGCCGCACGAGCGAATCGGCGCTTTGCTTGATGATGAGCTTCTGAAATTCCTCGACCGAGTGCAAGTCGGTGCCAGCGGTCAGATCGACCGTGACCATCTGTCCTTTCGAAGTACCGACGGCCGAGAGGTAGTTGTTGTTCGATAGCGCGGTGAAGACGTCCGATGCGGTCACGTTGTGCGCGGCAAGCTTGCCCGAGTCGAGCCAGGCCCGGAGTGCAAATTGACGAGCCCCGAGAATCTCGGCTGTCTGGACCCCCTCCACCGAGTCGAGCTTGGGCTTGACCACGCGCAAGAGATAATCGGTCACGTTGTTCGTCGGCAGGACATCACTATAGAAGCCCATATACATGGCATCTGTGGTCTGTCCGACCTGGACCGTCAGCACGGGTTGCTGTGCCTGCGGGGGCAGCTGGTTCTTGACGGATGCGACCTGGGTGTTGATCTCGGTGAGCGCCCGGTTGGCATCGTAGTTCAGACGCAGCGTCGCCGTGATCGTCGAGACCCCCGTCGTACTTGAGGAAGACAAGTAGTCGATGCCCTGAGCCTGAGCGATGGCGGACTCCAAGGGCTGCGTAATAAAGCCCGCGACGGTGGCTGCGTCGGCACCGTAATACGCTGTCGCGATCGTAACGATCGCGTTTTCGGTTTTCGGATATTGGTTGACCGGCAGGCTGCCGACCGAGCGCAGGCCAAGCACCAGGATGAACAGGCTAATGACGACTGCCAGAACCGGGCGCCGGATAAAGATGTCAGTGAAGTTCATGGTCCTGCCTCCTCACTGTTCCTGCGGGGTAGGATTGGCCGAGTCCAAGGGCTTGATGCGATTGTCGACGATCAGCGTTGTGCCATTCTTGAGCTTGATCTGACCGCTGGTCACGACCTCGTCTCCGGACTTCACACCCTTGAGGATCGCAACCTGATCGCCCCGCGTGGGGCCGGTCGTCACAAACACTTGCTGTGCCTGTAGCGTGGCATTGCCTTTGGCGTCCTTCGTTCCAGAATCTTTACCCACGAAGATCGTCGCCCCATAGGGATTGTAGGTAATCGCGGTCTGGGGCAGCGTCACATAGTGCTGCTTGGGTCCGGAATCGACATCGGCGCGGCCGAACATTCCGGGCAGCAGCTGACCCTTGGGATTGGGTACGGTGGCCTCGACCTGGACATTGCGGGTGGTCGTATCGACCTTGGGATCGATCGCGGTGATCTTGGCCGGAAACGCGACCCCTGGAAAGGCGTCGTTAAAGACATTCACGATCTGCCCGATCTGCACGCCAGCGACCTGCTGCTGGGGTACAAAAAAGTCGATGTAAATGGGGTCGATCGTCTGCAACGTGACGATCTTGTCGCCCGGGTTCAAATATTGGCCCGGGTTGACCGTCGTGATTCCGAGTCGACCCGCAAACGGCGCACGAATTGTTTTCTTGTCGATCGTCGCCTGTTGGCTCGCCACCTGGGCACGCTTGCTCTTCAGGTCGGCCAGATCCGAGTCGACCTGGGCCTGGGCGATGGCATCGGCCTCGAGCTGCTTCTGGTCACGGGCAAGCACCGTTTCGGCCAGATTCGCGGCCGCTTGCAGCGAATTTAAGGTCGCAATGTCGGAATCGGCATTGAGTTGCACAAGGATGGTCCCGGCCTTCACATCCTGTCCCGACGTGATGTTGATCTGGCGCACCAGGCCCGCAATCTCGGTCGTCACATCAACGCCGCGCACGGCGCGCATGCTGCCAATGCCGTGGATCTGCGACTGCCAGTCGTCCTCGGCCGCCTTGGTGGTCGTGACCGTCGCAGGAGGCGCGGTATTGGAGGCCATGTACTTCTTCATCATGTACAAGCCGAAGTAGTGGAACCCGACGAGCCCCCCGAGGACGATCCCTACGCAAATCAGCATGATTATCATGCGCTTGGTCATTGCACTACCCCAGTCAGATTTTGTTTATGGTCGCGACAATGATTCTTAATTTGCCGCATCCGTCTTCGAGATATCAGCCAGCGGCGCGTCGCGATTCCACCATCCCCCGCCGAGTGCCTGGAAGAGCGCGACCGTATCGCTGTACCGATTCGCCTGTGCGGTGACGAGATTCACATGCGCGGTAGCGTACTGCTGCTGCGCGGTGAGCAGCGCCACGAAACTCACCGCGCCCAGGTGATACTGCGACTCGGTCAATTCGAGGGACTTTCTCGCGAAACCCTCGGAATCGGCGACCGATACCAGATTGGCCGCGTCCGTGTCCAGCGCCCGGAGCGAATCGGCGACGTTTTCGAACGCCAAGAGGACGGTCTGGCGATATTGATTCGCGGCCACATCGTAGGCGGCCTCCGCGGCTCGCTTTTGGGCCGTGAGGGATCCGCCACGAAAGAGCGGTTGCGTGATGCTGGTTCCGAGCGTCCAGATCGTGTTGGCCGGATTGGTCAAATCCCCCAATCGCAGGGCCTCACGGCCCCATTGCGCCGACAAG
>JBEKVI010000039.1:0-93068 GCA_049514215.1 Burkholderiaceae bacterium | reverse complement strand
GCCAGCGCGTGATGATCGCACTGGCCCTGGCCTGCAAACCCGAGATCCTGATCGCCGATGAACCCACCACCGCGCTCGATGTCACGATCCAGGCCCAGATTCTGGAACTGATCCGGGCTCTACAGGCGGAGCTTGGCATGGGGGTCATCATGATTACGCACGACCTGGGCGTCGTTGCCGAATGCTGCGACCGTGTCCTTGTCATGTACGCGGGTCGCAAGGTCGAAGAAGCCTCGGTCTTGGATCTGTTTGCCGCACCCGCGCATCCCTATACCCGCGCACTCATGGCTTCGATGCCGTCCATGAACAGCGAGAGCGCGCGCCTGACCGAAATCGCCGGCATGGTCCCCTCGCCCTACGCCAGAGAGCGCGGCTGCGCCTTTGCAGCACGTTGCCCTCATGTCCAGGCGCGCTGTCGCGAAGAGCTTCCGCAATTAAAGCGTGTGCACGAGGGCCACAGCGCAGCCTGCTTCGCTGTCGAATCCGGCGAACTCAATCCTTTCGTTGCGGTGGTCTAGAGCCATGAGCGACATCGTCGAGGCACCGATCGGACCGGTCTTGCTGGAAGTCGACCATCTTCAAAAGCACTACGCTATTGCGCGGCGTTGGCCAGGCCCCGCGCGCCCGCCGATCAAGGCGGTCGAGGATGTCTCGTTTCGCGTGGCCAAAGGCGAGACGCTCGCCCTCGTGGGCGAATCCGGCTGCGGCAAGACCACCACGGCGAAAGCGGTCCTGCGCCTGGTCGAACCCACATCAGGGTCGGTGCGACTGGAGGGGCAGGAGCTTCTGACGCTCTCGCCCGAGGCGATGCGGCAAAAAAGACGCGATCTGCAGATCATCTTCCAGGATCCCTACGCGTCGTTGAATCCGCGCCTCAGAGCCGGCGAGATTGTGGCTGAACCCTTGCGCAATTTCAGCGCGGCGCTCGCCGTCGAGCGCCGCGAGCGCATCCAGTGGCTGTTTGCCAAGGTCGGGTTGCGCCCTGAGGCCGTGAAGAAGTTTCCCCACGAATTCTCCGGGGGCCAACGGCAGCGCCTCGGAATCGCACGCGCGCTTGCGCTCAATCCCAAGCTCATCGTCTGCGACGAGCCGGTATCGGCCCTCGATGTGTCGGTGCAGGCCCAGGTCATTAATCTCCTCATGGACCTGCAGGCCGATCTGGGCATCAGCTATCTTTTTGTCGCGCACGATCTGGCCGTGGTGCGGCACATCAGCCACCGTGTCGCGGTGATGTATCTGGGACAGATCGTGGAGCTTGCAGACCGGTCGAGCCTGTTCTCGGCCCCGGTGCATCCGTACACCGAAATCCTTTTGTCCGCAGTGCCCATTGCCGACCCCCGCCGACGGGCCCAACGCATCCTTCTCGAAGGCGATCCGCCCAGCCCTTCCAATCCGCCCTCCGGCTGCCGCTTTCGCACACGCTGTCCGTTAGCCATCGAGCGCTGCGCTCTGGAGGTCCCCAAGCTATCGCCCAGGTCGACCGATGCGAACGGCAGTCACTGGGTCGCCTGTCACCTACGCTGATCTTTTTCCGAAAGGACGATTCCATGGCCCACCACGACCTCCTGATCCGACATGCCACGATCATCGATGGCACGCGCAAACCCCGTTTTGATGCCGACCTTGCGGTCTTGGGCGAGCACATCGTCGCCATCGGTGATCTCTCGGGCGACAGCGCCAAGGAAGTGATCGACGCCCGCGGGCTCATCGTGGCCCCCGGATTCATCGACTCGCATACTCACGACGACCAGGCGGTGTTCGCACAGCCGGACATGAGCTTCAAGGTTTCCCAGGGGGTGACCACGGTCATCGCCGGCAACTGCGGCATCAGCGCTGCTCCGCTACGTCCCGACACGCCGCTTCCGGCCCCTTTGAATCTGCTCGACACGCCGCAAGAGCGCCGTTTCGGAACGTTCGAAGCCTACCTGAAGGCCTTGGAGAAGACGCCCCCTTCGGTCAACGTCGCGGCCATGGTCGGGCACTCAACCCTGCGTGCGCTGACCATGGATTCGCTCGAGCGCGAGGCCACGGCCAGCGAGATCGACGAGATGCGCTCGTTGCTCACCGAGGCGCTGGATGCGGGGGCCATTGGCATGTCCACCGGAACCTTCTATCCCCCGGCAAGCCGGGCCACGACCGAGGAAATCATCGAGGTGGGCCGGCCCCTGTCGAAGGGTCAGTCGATCTATGTCACGCACATGCGCGACGAGGGGGATCGCGTCATGGAGTCGCTCGAGGAGACGTTTCGGATCGGGCGCGAACTGGGGATTGCCGTGGTGATCTCGCACCATAAGGTGCAGCGCAAACCCAACTTCGGCAAGTCGGCGACCACGCTGCCCTTCATCTCCGAGACCATGAAGCACCAGTGCGTCTCGCTCGACTGCTATCCCTATACGGCGGGATCAACCATGATCCGCACCGATCGGGGCATGCTGGACGGACGCGTACTCATCGCCTCCTCGGTGCCTCATCCGGAATGCGCGGGCCGCAACCTCGACGATATCGCCAAGGAGTGGGGCGTTCCCGAGGACGAGGCCGCGCGCCGGCTCCAGCCGGGCAGCGCCATCTATTTCCTCATGGACGAGGGTGACGTCCAGCGCATCCTGGCGTTTGACGAGACCATGATCGGCTCAGACGGCATCCCGCTCGGTGAAAAGCCCCACCCGCGCCTGTGGGGAACATTTCCGCGGGTGCTTGGCCACTACAGCCGGGACTTGAATCTGTTTCCGCTGGAGACCGCGGTGTGGAAGATGACCGGTCTGACGGCGCGCAACTTCGGCCTGAAGGGTCGTGGCAGTCTGAAGACCGGGCATTGCGCCGACATCGTGATCTTCGATGCCGCCTCGATTCGCGATGAGGCGACCTACGAGAACCCGACCCGGCCGGCCAGGGGAATCCATTCGGTGATCGTCAATGGGAGGCTCACCTGGCAGGCCGGAACGCATCAGGGCGCCCGTGCCGGACAGATCGTCTTGCGCAGCGTCGAGAAGGCGGCCTGATCCGAGATGCGGCCCGAGCGCTTTCAGTGGCGCTCGGGAATGTGGCCTGACAAGGCGGAATTCAGCGCCACGCTGAGTCCAGGGATATCGACGTACTGCTCGAAATACCGGGCCGTCGAATCGGCCTCCTGCATGCGCCCGAGAATCGAGAGCAGCGCAACGAGCGTGCTCGCGTCGTGGACGAATTGTTCGCGTGCATAGTCGGTCACCTCGGCGCTATTGCCGATCAGCCTTTCAGCACGGATGTAGGCCAGGTCTTCGTTATACCTCTCGACGTAGGTGGGTGCCCGGGTCTGGGGCTCGAGGTAGTGCGCGCAGAGCGGAAACTGTTTCTGGCTCACGAGGATCGGCACGGCGAGATCGAATACGCGCTTGGCCGTCTCGGTCCGGTTCTGATCGAGCCATGCGAAAAGCTCGACCGTGCGGTCGGACTCGCCTAAGCGTCGGTTCAGGGCTCGCGTGTTCTGGAACTCGTCCTGGGCGTCGATGCCTTCTCTGACGCGCTCCTCGGCGCGATCGCGCTCCTCCTGCATCTTCGGCAGTGCGGGCGCGTAGACTTTCGCGAGTTCATACCACTCGTTTAACGCGTAAGTCAGGCGAACGCCTCTCACGCTCACCTGATACTTCTCCGCACTCTCGTAGAACCACACGAGCTTAGCCAGTGCCGACCCATAGCGCGCGTGACGTAGATCTTCCTTGGCCTCGTGAAAGATCGCAATCGCATCCGGGCTCGCCCCGGGGACCCAGGGTGCAGGTTGTGCGGCCAGAACGCCTTGCCCCACGGAGAGGGGGCAGAGCACGAGGAGAAATGTCGCCGCAGCGCATTCGATCCCGATCCGGTATGACCAAGACAGGGAGCGCCAGCGCAGAGCGCTGCCGTAGGAAAGCGGCCGGCTCCGCCTCATGGCTTTGTGCACCACTTCACCTCCTCCCCAAAAAGCAGCGACCGGAAGGTTTTGCTGGATCCGATCCCCATAGCATTGCAACTATCGCCAATTGCATCCCGCGTCAAGAATTTCCTCACAGAATACGCATAAGCTGACACGGATTCTTTGCTGGAAAACGCGCGCCTCGCATGCCAAAATCCGCGCCATGAAAATCACGCTCATCGGCTGTCCGTTTCGCAATTTCTATAGTGGCATGTACATCGACGCGCTGCGCGGTGCGCTCGAGCGCACGGGCGCGGTTCAATCGCACTGGGTCGCAGCGCACTGCGGGTGCGAGGACCCCATCGGGCTCGGGCGCGTATTCCAGACCCGGGAATGCGACTATTTTGAAATGCGCCAGATCAAGATCTATCGCTCGGGAAACCCCGTCAAGCGCGCGTTGCGCTACGGCTTGCGCGATGCCCTCTACGCGCGCCACGCGGCGCGCTACGCCAAACTGTCCGAAGGGGCCGAACTGGTTCATTTCCACCAGATCGCCAACGCGTTCGGGTCGAGTGCGGTATTTCACTGGCTCAAGCACAAGCGGCGCGCAACGCGCGTGGTGACCGTGCATGAGCTCGATGATGAGCAGCTCGAAATCAAGGCGCGCAATCGAGCGTACGCGCTGGCCGACGCGCTCATCGTCCATTGCGAGGAGATGCGCGAGAAGCTGTGCGCCCTCGACGTGCCCGAAAAAATGATCCACGTGCTTCCGCACGGCACGCACATTGTGCCCCTGACCGATTCGGCTCCGCGCGCGGGCATCGTCTTCTATGGCGGCCACCATCTGATGCGGGGCAAGAACATCGAGACCCTCTTTGAGGCGTACGCGCTGCTGGCCAAACGATTGAAGGAAGAAACCCCGCGCCTCATCATGCACGGACAGTGGGGACCGGACACACCCGAAGAAGGGTTGCGTCTGGCCGAACGCTGCGGCATCGGGAGGCATATCGACTGGCGTAACACCCTCGACGATTCGGAGGTGACCCAGCTGTACCGGCGAGCGGCGATCGCGGTCCTCCCCTTCTCCACAAGCTTTGCCGGATGGCCGATCGGTTTCGTTGCCGCCAATGCGCTACCGCTCATTGCCACGCGCAATGGAGGCATCCCCGATCACATCGGCGAGAATGCCGTTTGGGTGAAGGGCGACGATCCCAGCGAATTGTCGGATCGGATCCGAGGCCTCTTGTCCGACGGTCCCAAGCGTCACGCCCTGGGTCTTGCGCTACGCCAACGCGCCGAAGACGTCCTCGACTGGAACCAGGTCGCCCAACGCACGCTCGCCCTGTACCGGGCCCTTGCCGAAAACCGCGCCGCGGCCTGAACCCCTCGGCGGGTCTTCCGGACGTAGAATTTGATGACCGGGGCCTGCGCCCCGTGATTCTGCGTAAGGAGCATGCCCATGGATCCTGTCGTACATTTCGAGATGCCCTTTCTTGACCGGGAACGGATGGCCCGGTTCTATCAGTCTGCCTTTGGCTGGCAGGTGCAAATGCTAGGCGAGGAAATGGGAAACTATGTCCTGGCCACCACCGCACTCTCCGACGCCCGGCGCGACGGGTACGCGGGCGCCATCAACGGAGGGTTCTATCCCAAGAAACCCGACTGGCCTGCGCAATATCCCTCGATCGTCATCGCCGTCGAGGATATCGCGGCCTCGATGAAGAAGGTCAACCAAGCCGGCGGCGAAGTCTTGGGCGAACCCATGCCCATCCCCGGCGTCGGGCTCTACGTCTCCTTCTTCGATACGGAGGGCAATCGGAGCAGCCTGCTCCAGCCAGAAGTGCCTTAGGACGCGGTGACGGGTTGCCGCGCGCGTCGCCCCGGCCTCATGACGGCCTGTTGCCGTGAACTCCGCCCAAGCCCTCGATTTCGTCAAAGAGCAAGGCGTGGTTCTGGCGTCGGCCAAAGGTCCCGTCCCACGGCTTGCCGAGGTCATCGCGGGCGAGCCCATCAAGGGGAGCTGGTGGGGTCATCCGGATAGCCATCGGATCTTTGCGGTCTTGCAGGCCCTGGGCGCATCGTCTGACATCCTGGTCTGCCGTCTTATCGATGGCAAGGTGACCTTGGTGCACCGGCGCCTCTGGCCCGCACTGGCTAGGCTCGCCGATGAGATCGGACCCGACAGACTGGCCCAGGTCCATGAGGAACACACGTCACAGGGACATCACCTAAGCCGCGACGTGCCGTTTCCGCACTGGGCGCCGCCGGAGCTGCTCGAGAAGGCACGAGCGCTTTCGGCGGCCGATGCCAAAAAGGTTCTGGGCTCACTGGCGAGCCTTCTTTGCCCGGGCGCGCCGTCCCCTCGGGCAGGACGAAAGAGAACCCGCTAGACTGCCCACGATGGCGGCGGCTCGCGCGCGGCACGATCGATCGCCCCTAGTGACCAAAAACCCATGGAAACGAGCCACGCCACAGCCCGGATGGTCCTTCTTGCCCTGCAGGCATTTCAGGTCGGCTTCCTCTGGCTGCACGACTGGATCCCCTTGGGGGGTCTAAATGATGTGGCTGCCGTGCGTCGCGAGGACACCCCGCAACGCCTGATCACGATCACCCTGATCCAGAGCGTTCCCTACTCAATCGGGCTCATCGCAAGCACCTGGTATTTAGGTGCAGCTTACCCTGGCTGGCTGGTTGACTGGCTTTGGATCAGCTATGCCCTCTTGCTTCTCGGACAGCTGCGTGCCTGGTGGCTGCCCTACCTGATCCTGGCCGAACCCAAGCGGGCCCTGCGCTACCGCGCCCTTTTTGGCAACACGCACGCCTTTTTGCCGATGCATAACGGCATGGTGCCCAACACCCTGCATGTGCTCTTGCACTCCGCCACGGCCGCAACCCTCATCGTGCTTTGGGCCTCACACCGCTAAATCGCCCCGCGCCGTGAAATAGGCAACGTATGGGTTGCGCTTTTCGGTCCCGTGCACTATAAATGCAACCAGGAGGTTGCATATGTCGTCCACCGATCGTATTGAAAAAGAAATCCTGATCCACGCCCCGCGCTCCCGGGTCTGGCGGGCTTTGACCGATGCAAACGAATTCGGCGCCTGGTTTGGGGTGAAGCTCGATTCGGGCTTTAGTCCGGGCAAGACGGTCAAGGGAACGATTTTCGAGCCGCCGGGCTACGAGCATCTGCCATTTGAGATCACGATCGAGAAGATCGAGCCGGAAAGCCTCTTTTCCTATCGCTGGCACCCCTATGCCATCGATCCTCAGGTGGATTATTCGAAAGAGTCGATGACGCTCGTCGAATTTCGCCTTTTCGAGGAAAGCCATGGCACGCTTCTTCGGATCACCGAGAGCGGCTTTGACGGGTTGCCCGGGCATCGACGCGCGACGGTGTATCGCATGAACGACTCCGGCTGGGCCACCCAGATCGAAAACATCCGGCGCTATGCCCTTGCCTAGCGGGCAGACCGAAGGCGCCGCCCCGCTTTTTGCAGCACTCGGGGATAAAACGCGGCTTTGGCTCATCCATCAGCTCGCAACCGGGGAACCGGCTTCGATCAGCCGCTTAAGTGCGCTGGCCCCCGTTTCCCGCCAGGCGGTCACAAAGCATCTGGCGGTTCTCGAGAAGGCCGGCGTGATCGCCGGGCAGCGCCAGGGCCGCGAGCACCTGTGGCGGCTGCGACCCGAAGCGCTCATTGAAGCCAGCGATTGGCTGGAGCTGATCTCACAGCGCTGGGATCAGGCCTTGGGACGACTGAAGACCTTCGTCGAACGCGAGGTCGAACCCTAATCGTTCTTGAACTGAAGCCGCGCGAGGTCGACATGTAAGGTGTCGCCCACGCGCTTTAAGGACACGATGCGCTGATTGCCCTCGGTTCCGACCTTTAGGACCAACTCGCCCGGTTCCACCTCGTCGTCACAAGTCAGACCTTTCGAATCGGAATGCGAACGATGGCCTTCCTTCCGCCCGGAAGTGCACGTGAGCACGTTGCCAAAACGGGCCATCTGATCTCGGTAATAGTCCGCAACCGTACTGAGCTGCTCGGAGGAGGCCAGCTGCAGAACGTGCAGCCGAAAGCCGAATCGCCCGCCCCAGATCCCGAGGTTCAATGCGGCCTCGTCGTCGTCGTCATCCCGGCGCAGGGTCGCACCGGGATAGATGGGCAGGCCGATCGCAGTCGCGCCGCTTGCCCGGGTATTGAGGGTAATTCCGGCACCGATCTCGTCCGAATCGGCCGCCCGCGAGGCGAACGCGACGAACAGGAACAAGACGGGCAGCGCCAGCAACACCGGCAGGGTCTTTCGCATCGTGCAGCTCCCAGAGGATCATCCCCGAGCGTAGGCTATCAAGCTTTCGAATCCAAGCTCAAGCGCGGCTCGACAGGACGCACGCCCGCAGGCATGAAATGCCAAGGCCGGCGACGAACGCAAAAAAGGAGAACATGAGGGGCCTGCGGGTGAGAAGCCGGGCGATCCCGCCTAAGGCGACGCCAGTACTCGTGGTGGGGCCAACGAAAGCCGGTAGAATGCGCATCGCGGGCGACGAGGCCTTCGGGCCGCGCCCTTTTTCGAGATCTCCACCAGACCTTCTCCAATGTCCGATCTTATCGTCCACGGCGGCATTCCGCTTGTGGGCCGCATTACGCCCTCGGCGAACAAGAACGCCGTCCTGCCGATCCTGTGCGCGACCCTGTTGACCGAAGAGCCGGTCCATTTGAGGCGCGTTCCCGACATCACCGATGTCAGAAAAATCCTCGCCGTGTTCCGGGAGCTCGGATCCAGCGTCGAAGGCCAGTTGGAAGAGGGCGTTCTGACGATCTGCCACCGCAGTGCCCGCTTTGACGAGACACGCCATCGCCTTCCGGAGGAGATGCGTTCGTCGATCATGCTGGTGCCGCCCCTACTGTCGCGCTTTGGAATCGCGCGCATCGAAAACGATGTGCAAGGGTGCACGCTCGGTGTGCGCGAGATCGATCCCCACGTCGATGTCCTGGCCGGTTTCGGGGCCGAGATCGAACGCACGCGCGACGCTTTGGTGGTGCGCGCACGCCGTCCCTTGGTCGCACACGAGTCGTGGCTTGACTACGCCTCGGTCACAACGACCGAGAATTTCGTCATGTGCGCCGTCAAGGCCGAAGGAACCTCGGTTTTGACCAATGCCGCATCGGAGCCGCACGTGCAGGAATTCTGCCGTTTTCTCACACTCATGGGAGCGTCCATCGACGGCGTGGGAACCTCGCGCATCAGCGTGAAGGGAGTAGCACACCTACAAGGCGTGGATTTCGCGTTCGCCGAGGATTTCCACGAGGTGGTGACCTTCCTTGCCCTCGGCGTGGCAACCGGGGGAGACGTGCGGGTCAAGAACTCCGCCCCCGAGCACTTTCCGCTCATCGATCGCACGTTTCGCAAGTTTGGGGTGGAGGTGCGCCACACCGACGGGTGGTCGCAGGCCCGTGTGACCGACGGCCTGAAGGTGCGCCCGCCGTTTACGGCCAATATCCTGCAAAAAGTCGAGGCGGCGCCCTGGCCTTACTTTCCCGCGGACCTGCTTCCCATTTTCATCGCCTTGGGTGTCAGGGCGAATGGCAATGTCATGTTCTGGAACAAGGTCTACGACGGCGCGCTCGGGTGGACCTCCGAACTGGGCAAATTCGGCGCCCACTCCTTTCTGTCCGACCCGCACCGGGTCATCACCTTCGGAGGAAAGCCGCTCGCGCCGGCCGAGGTCGAAAGTCCCTACATCATCCGCGTGGCCATCGCGCTTCTCATGCTGGCCTCGAGCATCGAGGGACGTTCTCGCATCAAGAACGCGGTACCGATCAGGCGCGCGCATCCACGCTTCGTGGAGAACCTCGTCTCCCTGGGGGCGCGCATCGAATGGGTCGAGCCGGAGATCTGACGCGGCCTTAACTAGTCGATCAAGCCGTGGTCATCCGAAAACGGATAGGGTCCGGCGAACTCACCGATCGCCACCGAGTGGGTCACAAGTCCTGCGCCGGGGCGCCACAGGTGGAGCTGGTAGCCTGGCGGCTCCATCATGAATCGCGACGGGCCGTCGGGACTAAGATCGAGCATCACCTGATGCGCCGGGCTTGGACAGGTCGAGGCGATGGTGCCCGCAAAGCGCGTGCTGATCGCGCGATGGAGGTGGCCGCAGATGATGCGCTCGACGTGAGGATGGCGGCCAATGACGGCGGCCACGGCTGTTTTTCCCTCGAGGCCAATTTCATCCATGTGGGCAATGCCGGTGTCAAAGGGCGGGTGGTGCATCATGACCAGGGTGGGTCGATCCGGCGCGGCGCCAAGCGTCTCGTCGAGCCACTTCAGCGTGGATGCATCCACGATCCCGCCAGCCGCGCCCGCAACGACAGTATCGATGGCCACGAGGCGCACCGGATAGTCGTCAATGACGTAGTTCAGGCGCTCGGTTCCGGTCTGCAGATAGGTGTGCAGCGGAAAGGAACTGCACAGCGCATTGCGTTCGTCGTGATTGCCAGGCAGAAGGTAGATCGGCTGATTTAAGGGGGCGAGAAGCTCGGCCAAGGCGCGATATTCCTCGGCGCGGCCGAAATCCACCAGATCGCCGGTCGCCACCACCACGTCCGGCGCCTGCGGCAGGGCTTGGATGCTCGCTAAGCACTCACGCAGCGCCTGTGTCGTGTCGACCACGCGATAGGAGCGCTGCCCGTGAGCCTTGATGTGCAAGTCGCTGATCTGACAGATTAGCATCCTGACTTCTCCGGTTGGATTACGCGGTCGTGCTCGTGAACTCGCCGTCAGAGAACCAGAAGGCCTCGGAGAGCGCGATTCCGACCGGAGCGCCGATCTCGGCGACGAAGCGGCTAGGGGCCTCGATCTCGACTGCCACCTCCTGACCGACCCAAACGGTCACGAGCATGCGCTCTCCATGGAAGCTTAACGCACCGACGCGGCCCACCCAGGGTGCCGGCGCCTCCACGAGCGCTGCGTCCTCGGGACGAAATAGAAGCATTTTGCCGCGAAACCGCCGGCCCGGGTCGGGAAGGGTTCCCCCGGGCAGGCGGACCAGACCGCCCTCGCTGGCCGCAGGCACGCGATTGACGCGTCCGACGAAATCGGCGACGAAGGCCGAGCGCGGGCGATGATAGATTTCGCGCGGAGTGCCGAGCTGCTCGATCCGACCGTCTCTCATCACCGCGATCCGATCGCCGAGCGCCATGGCCTCTGCTTGATCGTGGGTGACATAGACGGACGTGATCGACAATTGGGCAAGGATCGTAGCGAGATCGGCGCGCAGGCTCTCGCGCAGTCTGGCGTCGAGCGCGGTGAGCGGCTCGTCAAGCAGCAACACCCGGGGAGCTGTCGCCAGGGCGCGCGCCAGCGCGACGCGCTGCTTCTGGCCACCCGAGAGCTGCTCGATGCGCCGCTCAAGCAGCCCATCGAGCCGCACCAGTTGCGCCATTTCGCCCACGCGTGAGTCGATTTCCAGACGTGTGCGACGCGCGATACGCAGTCCGTATCCGATGTTCTCGCGCACGTTCATGTTGGGAAAAAGGGCATAGTGCTGGAATACCATGCCCACGCCTCGCCTCTCAATCGGCAGGCTGCTGACGTCATTGTCATCGAAGTAGATACGTCCGCCCGCCTCGCAGGATTCGAGGCCGGCAATGAGTCGCAACGTGGTCGTCTTGCCGCAACCCGAAGGCCCGAGAAGAACCACGGTCTCGCCGGGCTCGATGGCCAGGTCCAGAGGCCAAAGCGCGCGTGTGCCGTTTGCGAAAACCTTGGCGCACTGACTGAGCCTAATCGCCACCGCGGCCCGCTGCGAACTAACGTATTTCGTCTGTGGCGGCCTGCCTGGAACCTCGCGCGCCGGGTCTTGGGCGCCGCGACTTGCGCCCTCTCCCGAAGCTTCGGCGCTTTCGAGGGCACTCATTTCTTGCCGAGCCGGTCCAGCGGCGCACCCACGAGCTGCATGGCCCAAAGGACGGGCACGACCATCGCGAGAAAGACAATCGTATAGGCCGAACCGACTTCGAGTCGCAATGACGAGTAGGCATCGGCGAGTCCCACAGGAAGCGTCTGCGTCAACGGCGTGTGCAGCATCCAGGTGATATTGAACTCTCCGATCGACAGGGAAAAGACCATGAGCGAGCCCGCCATCATCCCACTTCTTGCATTGGGCAGAATCACGGTCCTAAAACGCTGCCAAAAAGAAGCACCCAGACTCGCCGCAGCCTCCTCCAGCACCGGCAGGTCCGCCGCGTGCATGACCGCAAGCACCGAGCGCATCATGAAAGGCAACGTGAAGAGCACGTGCCCGGTCAGGATGAAAAGAGAACTCGCGCGAAAGTCCCTCGCGTTGCCATACGCCAGAATGAGCGCAAGCCCGGTCGCTAGGCCCGGGACGGCGACGGGTAGCATCAAGAGCTCTTCGATCAAGCGGGCGATCGCGCGACGCTGCCGGGTCAACGCATAGGCCATCGGCACCCCAAGCCCAAGGCACGCGGCCACACAGGCGAGCGCGATGCCCATCGAGCGCAACAGGGTCTCGTGATAGAGCTCGAAGACCTGCACCAGCCAGCGGGTGGTGAGCCCGCCCGAGACGCCCGTCATTACGTTGCGCGACACGCCTGCCAGCGCGGAGAAAAAGACGGGCACGATGAGATAGAGCGCAACGGCGAGCGTGACGGAGAACAGCAGCCCGTGATACAGGCTGTCTCTGAAGGTCCGTGCCCTGGATTCGGCTTTCACGCGCCCGCCACCACGGCCGCGCCCGCAAGACTGCGGGCGATGAATAGCGCAAGCCAGGTGATCACGCCCAAAACGATGGACAGGGACGCCGCGCTCGCAAAGTTGGCGTAGTTGGTGAATTCATTGTAGATCGTGATCGGCAAAACCGTCACCCTTGTCGCCAGCGTGAAGGCCGTACCGAACGCCCCCATCGCGGTGGCAAAGCAGATCGCCCCGGATGCAACGAGCGCTGGCGCAAGCGCGGGCAGAATCACGTCTCGCACGACCTGCCACCGGCTCGCACCCAGTGAACGCGCCGCCTCTTCCAGGGCCGAATCGAGCTTGCTCGCGGCGGCCATCATCGTCACGATCACGCGCGGCAGCGAGAAATACAGATACCCGAGGTAAAGACCGACGAGACCATAGGCCAGAGCCGACGAGGATCCGAAGACGGCATCGATAACGAGGGTGATGATGCCCTGCCGTCCCACCAGGATGATGACCAGAAATCCGACGACGACCCCAGGAAAGGCGAGCGGAAAAGTGATCAGCGTGACGACCAGGCGCCGCCCCGCAAAGCGGTGACGCTCGAGAAACACGCCCGTAACGCTCGCCAGCACGAGCGTCGAGAGCGTCACGCCGATGGCGAGCAGGGTCGTGGCGACGAAACTGCGCCGATAGGCGGGATGCGTCAGGATGTCGAGATAGGCCCAGCCCCCCTCGGGGCCGCCGGCTCCGACGGAGATGAGTCTGGCCATGGGTAGGAGCCAGAACGCCGCAAAAAACGCGAGCGCGGGTGCTGCGCACATCCCCAGTGCCACGCGCAGCGGGCTTGGTCGCATCAACGCGCTGCCGTCTAGTTAATCTCTTTGAGGTAGCGATCGCTAAAGGCGCGCTGGACCTCGGCCATCTTCACGTAGTCCAGCGCCTTGGCGCGTGCATATTCGGAGGCAGGCAGAAAATGCGACTGGGCTTCCTGGCTTGCAGTCTGAGGTCGAATCGGACGCAGATAGGCATTGGCCCAGCGTGCCTGACCGGAATTCGAAAGCACGAAATCCAGGACCTTCTTACCATTGGCCGCATTCGGCGCATTCTTCACGAGCACCATCACGTACGGCACGACCACGGTCCCTTCACTGGGGATGACGAACTCCACGTTGGCAGCGTCCTTGTAGCGGGCGCGGTAGGCATCGAAGTCGTAATCCAGAAGGATCGGGATCTCCCCCGAGAGATTACGCGCGTAGGCCGTCTGCTTGGGGACGATCGGCTCGTTTTTCTGGAGCGCCTTCAGAAACCGAAACCCGGGCTCGAAATCATCGAGCGTGCCGCCCATGGCCTGATTCATCGCGACGGCACCGACGTATCCAACGAACGCGCTTGCCGGATCCAGAAATCCGATCATGCCTTTGTACTCGGGCTTTAGTAGATCCCTCCACGAACGGGGGACGGGCTTTCCTTTCAATGCATCGCGATTCACCATGAAACCGAGTGTGCCTGTGTGGATGGTGAACCAGTAGCCGTCCGGATCCTTCAGTCCCTCGGGTATTTCAGCCCAGAACGGCGGCTTGTAGGGCGCGGTCACGCCCTTCTTCTTGGCTTCGATTCCCGCCGTGATGCCCAGATAGGAGACGTCGGCCACGGGACTGGCCTGCTCGGCCACGAGTTGGGCGAGCGACTGACCCGAGTTTTTGTTGTCCGGGGGAACCGTGATCCCGGTCTCGTCCTTGATGGCTTTCAGCTGCGAGGCCCAGTCGGCCCATTCAGGCGGACAGTTGTAGCAGATCGCCGTCTGGGCAAAACAGCACACGGACCACAGGAGAAGACACCCCGCCGCAGCCCACAGGCGGCAGGTTCGACGGCCCAGGCGCAGCGGCATGGCTCTTCCTCATTGGGTAAACCTCGGACTACATCATTCCCACGTTGCAGGAGGATGACCGCGCGCAAGGCAAAGGCACGGCTGTGCCGGATTCTGGCGCATTCAAGCCCGCGCTGACAAGTCGCCCTCGAAGCGCGAGCGCACGGGGAGGTCGGCCCGTTGGGTTACACTTTGATTCGCGTAAACCGTGAAAGACCCCAGCGCATCGTTGCCATGAGCCGTCCGCGCCCCCTCGATGGAATCCAGGTCGTTGCCCTCGAGCATGCGATCGCGGCCCCTTTGTGCACCCGCCACCTGGCCGATCTGGGTGCGCGCGTGATCAAGATTGAAAGACCGGAAGTCGGCGATTTCGCGCGCGACTACGATACGCGGGTCGCAGGGCTGTGTTCCCACTTCGTCTGGGTGAATCGGTCCAAGGAGAGCCTGACCCTTGATCTGAAAAAGCCCGATGCGCTCGCGATCCTAAAGCGCCTCATCTCCTCATCCGATGTCGTCGTCCAGAATCTTGCTCCTGGCGCCACCGAGCGGATGGGACTTTCGGCGGGCACGCTCAGGAGCGCCAAGCCGGAACTCATCGTGTGTGATATCTCCGGCTACGGGTCCGATGGTCCTTATCGGGACAAGAAAGCCTACGATCTTCTGATTCAAAGCGAGGCCGGATTTCTCTCGGTCACGGGCACGCCCGAAGATCCGGTCAAAGCCGGCTGCTCGATTGCCGATATCGCCGCCGGCATGTACGCCTATACGAGCATTCTTGCCGCACTCTTTCAAAGAACCCGCACCAAGACCGGTGCGCATATCGAGGTTTCGATGCTCGAAGCCCTCACCGAATGGATGAGCTACCCACTCTACTATGCGTTCGACGGTGCAGCTCCGCCCGAGCGCACGGGAGCCGCACATGCCACCATCTATCCCTATGGACCCTTCCTCGCGGGTGACGGAAAGACCGTGATGCTGGGCCTGCAAAACGAGCGCGAGTGGGCCGCGTTTTGCAGCGGGGTTCTAGAAGCACCCGAGCTTGCGACTGATCCGCGCTTTGACGCCAACGCCAAACGTCACCTCAACCGCGCCGAGCTAAAGGCCATCATCCTTGCGACCTTTGCCCGTCTTTCGGCCGAAGCGGTCGTAGAGCGCCTCGAGCGGGCCCAGATCGCCAACGCCCAGATGAATTCCATGGCCGATGTCTGGAAGCATCCTCAGCTTGCCGCGCGGCAACGCTTTGTCGAAGTGGACTCCACAGTCGGTGCGATCCCGGCCCTCTTGCCGCCAGGCGCAAATGACCAGTTCGACTACCGCATGGACCCGATTCCGCAACTCGGGGCCCACACCGACGCCATCCTCGCCGAGTTGGGCGAAAGCCCCGAGGCGATTGCCCAGCTAAGGCACGCCAAGGCCATCTGAACTGCCCCGGGGACGCCTCGGGTAGGGCTTCAGAGCGCGGCTTGGCCTATGGCCAGGCTGCCTCGCATGGCCGACGGCACTGCTTGAAGCCGTGTTAAAAATTCACGAAATCCGCGCGAACTTCTTCCTCACGCTGTCTCCGGCTCAGACCTATAGTGAGCTTGCCTGCTGCAACACCTTACGAGATCCAACCTAACCCGCTCACCAGGAGAAGATCATGAAAAACTACCGCGAAACCAGCCCGACTCGCATTGACAACGTTCTGGGCGCCTTAATCGTCGTCGTGGTTCTGGGCTCCATCGGCTTTGCCGCGTTTCAGGACATGTTTGGCGCGGTCAGCGCTTAAAAGCCCGACGTCAGAGGCCTGATCGCGGCCGCAGTCAGCGTGGCTGCCCGAAGGCACCGACTGAAGAATTGAGGCCGATCATGTCCCCCGAACCCGAGAGAGAAGCTGCCGTTTCAAGATGGACTACCGTGGTGTGTGCTGGAGCGCTGATTGCGCAGCTCGCCTTTGCGGTCTCCGGACCCTTTTTCGAGGAATTCCGGCTCGCCTGGACGGTGGCCAAGCCCAATCACAGCGAGTGGGGCGCAACGGAGTAAGCTTCCGTCACAGCGCCCGTTGAGCCCCCCGCGATCGGGCTAGAAGAGATGCCCTAGCGCGTTAACCTGTCGCGCCTGGGGGCAGGAAGTACGTGACGCAGGGCTGATCCCTCTTTCCTGCGCTGAGAGTCAATCGACCTTCAGCGAGATCAAGAGGAGTCCCAAGAGGACCAGCGAGAGCAGCCCGCACAGGATCTTGGTCGTAAAGACGAGATTCTCGATTTCTTCTCTTAACTGACGCAAGTCGCGACGCACGTCGCTCTCGCCCAACCCCGGCGCACCCGTCACCCCATCGTCCCTGCGGACCGTTTTGGTCTGCTTGGCCCAGATCTCGTAGACAATCCAGACCACGGGTATCGACAGACCCATCAGAAGGCTTTTCATCGTATCCCTGGCAAGTTAACGACACCCGCGAGGTTACGCGCTTGTCCCGCAATTCGAAAGGGGGAGCGTTTTCTGTCACCGCCCTCGGTTCGCGTCTTGGGGACACATCCACGAAGAATCGAGATTGCGCGTCCTTAGGCCGCCCCTTGCGAGCCTGCGAGCGCACGACGCATGCGCTCCCGGGAAAAAGGCAGCTCGCGAACACGCACGCCCGTCGCATCGAAGACCGCGTTGGCGATCGCAGCCGCGGTGGGTCCTTGCGAAGCCTCTCCGGTACCCAAAAAAGGCTGCCCCACCCGGTCGATGATATGGACCTCGACTTCATCGGGTACTTGGGGAAACCGAAGAATCGGATACTGGGCCCAATCGAGGCTCGTCACCCGCAGCCGGTCGAAGGTGACCTCTTCGAGCGTCGACCAGCTTGCTGACTGGACGATCCCGCCTTCGATCTGGTTGCGAATGCCGTCCGGATTGACGACTTCACCACTGTCGACCGCGGCCACGGCGCGCACCACGCGCACGGCCCCGCTGTCGCGGGCGACTTCCACCTCAAGCGCGATGGCGGCATAGGCGCCGAGGTTCTTGTAGCGGGCAAACGCAAAGCCGCGTCCGCGTCCGGGCTTACGCTCAGAGCGGTTCCATCGGAAGCGGCCGGCGGCGAGCTCGATGACCTCTCTTGCCCGATCATCGCGCAGATGGCGCAAGCGAAAGGCGACCGGATCGGAGCGCGCGGCACTGGCGAGCTCGTCCATGAAGCTCTCGATCGCAAAGACGTTCACATAAGCTCCGAGCGATCGCATCGCCGAGACCCGCACCGGCATGTTCGGCAGGAAGTGATGCACGACGCGGGCATTGGGCAAATCGTAGAGCGGGATGGCATTGCGATCGCCCCCGCCCTCCGGTTGGGGAATGGGTTTGGGCGTCGACGCCGCAAAAGGCTCGGCCAGGTGCGTTGCGGCCAATAGGTCTCCAGCAGCGCCGGGACGCGTCGTGTGCGTGTTGCTAAAGACGGCGTACTGCCAGGTCGCGATCTGCCCTTTCTCATCGAGTCCCGCGCGCACGTCGGCCAGCATGGGCGGCCCGTAGGGCTCCCAGGCATGCTCTTCCTCGCGCATCCATTGAACCCGCACGGGACGTCCCGGCACGGCGCGCGCGAGGAGCGCGGCGTCGGCGGCGACGTCATCGGCACCGTTGTGGCCATAGCAACCGGAGCCTTCCTGATGAATGCAGTGCACGGCGGAATCGGAGAGCCGCAGCATTTCGGCTAAGGCATGCCGCAGCGGATAGACACCCTGGGTGTGGGTCCAGACGGTCATCTTGCCGTCGACCCATTGGGCCACCGCGCACGAAGGCCCGATCGAGGCATGCATTTGATAAGGCCGCGCATAGGATGCGGCCATCGTCAGGGGCGACTCGATGCGCACATCCCCGCGCTCGAGGATGGTGTAGTCGTCTCGTGGAGCGCTCCGCAGCGACTCATAGAGCGCCTCCGGCGGCGGCAGGTCCGCGTCATCCTCGGTCCAGCGCGCGGCCCCGGAGAGCGCGCGTACCGCCTGCACGGCCTGAAATTCACGCGCCGCGACCACACCTAAGAAGCGGCCGTCACGCACGACTTTCACGACGCCCGCGCGCGCGGCCACAGCGTCGATGTCCACGCCCACCAGTTGGGCGTGGCGACTTTGGGGACGCGCGATGCGTCCGTGCAGCATGCCCTCGAGGCGAAGGTCCTGCACGTAGGCCCGACCTCCCGTGAGCTTGGCCGGGATATCGACGCGCGGCATCGGCGATCCCATGATCGTGTGACTGGAAGGATCGCGCAATGGGCTCTGAGGCTTTGCCTGGACGTGCAGCGTCTGGCCCTTGACGAGTTCGCCATAACCCACGCTTTCCCCATCGGAATGAACGACGCCGTTTTCGACGCGCAACGTGGATTCCGGGACGGACCAGCGTTGGGCAGCGAGGCTGACCAAGATGCCGCGGACTTGCGCTGCGGCGTGACGGATCGCCGTGCCGCTGTCTTGCATCGAATGGCTGCCCGAAGTGTAGCCTTCGTTGGCCGTCAGTTCGGTATCGGCTGTCACCAGCACGATATTTTCAGTGGGAAGAACCAGCTCCTCTGCGGCAATCTGGATGAGCGCTGTCTTGATGCCTTGGCCGAGCTCCGCCTTCCCCGTCATGACCGTGGCAATACCTTGGGCGTCGATGCGAATCCAGCCGTCCAGATAAGGCTCGGTCTTGAGACTTCCGGCGAGCGCAGCTCGCCCGCCGCCGGCCTGCGGTTGGGGCGCGGGGCCCTCTTGCGGCCGCGCCCCGGAGGCGTAGGCGACGATGACGGCGCCGCCCGTCATGAGGAATTCACGGCGCTTCATGTGCCCTGCAAGAGCGTGGCCGCGCGGCGCACCGCGCGCAAGATGCGCAGATGGGTCCCGCAACGACACAGGTTCACCGCCATGTGGCGACGGATCTCTGCATCCGTCGGGCGGGGGTTCTTCTCGAGGAGAGCCTGGGCGCGCATCATCATGCCGGCGATGCAGTAACCACATTGCGCCGCCTGTTCCTCAAAAAAGGCGCGTTGCACAGCTCCCGGGTTGCCGACCGTACCGAGGCCTTCGACCGTTCTTACGGCGCGCGTACCCACCATGGCCACGGGCAGCAGACACGAAAAGCTCGCATCGCCGTCCACCATGACGGTGCAGGCGCCGCACTGACCCAAGCCGCAGCCAAACTTCGCAGCCGATAAGCCGAGATCCTCGCGCAATACGTACAGAAGCGGCGTCGCCGGGTCGACATCGACCTGTCTTGTCAGTTCGTTGACCTTCAGCTTGAAGATGCTCATGGGACGGGGGGCCTTTCGACGCTACTGTCTTCGATGGCTCGGTCGAAATCGGACCATTCTGGCAACGCCGCGGCGTATCGTCTGAGATAGGTGGCAAGCGCCTTGAGTTCCTCCTTCGTCAAAAGGCCGTCAAAGGCCGGCATCCAGCGGCCGCGCTCGCCTGGCAGCGGATTGATCCCCTCCCGGACGATCCGCAGGAAGCTGCGCGGGTCCGGATCATACAAAGCGATCGCCAGGGGGAGCGGCAGGCCACTGCTCGATGAGGCAAGACGGCCCTGCTCATGACACGTCGCGCAGCTGCCTGCATAGACCGCGGCCCCCTCCCGGGTGACGCGAGCCTCGGGCGCCGGCGAGTTCAGAAGACCCCGCGAGGCGCGCTCGGCATTGTCCTGCCATTGCCGCCTCTGGCTCGCCTCGACTGCGTTCATAAGCGAAGTCAGATAGACCGCCATGGCGGCGACGTCGTCTTGGCTCGCCTCTTGCAGGCTCGCTACGACCGATTGCATCGGACCTGCGGCCATGGCGTGATCGGGGGCGATGCCCTCGCGCAGATATTGCGTCATCTGCTTTGCGCTCCACGGCGCAGGCGACGGCGATTGGGCATTCAGGGCCGGGGCATACCAGCCTTCGAGGCGTGCGCCTGAAAGCACGGAGCCGCGATCCTCGGCGCCAAACACGTTGCGCGGGGTATGGCAGCTTCCGCAATGGCCCAAGGATTGCACCAGATAGGAGCCGCGATTGTAATTCGCGCTCTTTGTGGTATCGGCTTCGAATGTCCCTGGCTTCAGATAGAGCGCATCCCAGATCGCCAGCAGTTGCCTTACGTTCCAGGGGAAGTCGAGCCGGTTGGCGGGCACCGTCTTAGGCACTGGTTCAAGCGAGAACAAAAACGCGTAGAGCGCCTTTAAGTCCTCCTCGCGCGTGAGCGTGAAATGATCGTAAGGAAACGCGGGATAAAGGCGCTGGCCGTCGGCTCCGATGCCCTCGCGCATGGCGCGCGCAAAGGTATCGTAGGACCAGTTACCGATCCCGGTGGCGCGATCGGGCGTGAGATTGGTGCTGTAAATCGTGCCGTAGGGCGTTTGCAAAGGACGCCCTCCCGAATAGGAGGGCTCGTTTGGCACCGAATGACAGGCCCCGCAGGCGCCCAGCGCGGCCAGACTCTGTCCCTCGCCGACCTCGCTCGCCGGACCCGGCGAGGCGGCGCTAGCCTGGGCCTGGAGATTGCCGCCTTCAGTCGCCTGCGCCGTGGAACAGACCAAGGTCCACACGCATAAGAGCGCGAACGGTGCGCGCACGAGGAGGAAGTTAGCTAGCGCGCCTGGGCAGGCCTTCTGCAAGGGCGCGGGCACGTAAGTAAGAAGCAGAAGGACTCTGGACACGAAGAGGGGTTCGTCGCGGCGTGGCACGACAAAGGAAATGCGTGCTCAAGACCCGCATGGCGCGCACGGATCGTACCCACCCCATTGTGTGGCCGTCTAGCTCGCCAATCCGAGAATGGTCGCTGTCATCGCGATGACCGCCTTGAGGATCGACTCTCCGGCGATCAGCCCCGAGGCGATGGGATAGTTGAACTTCTCCCGGCTCGCAACATTGATCCTGTCCCAGGTCCAGACCAAGATCGCCCCAAGCGTAAACGAGAGGGCGTTGCTGAAAAACACCACCCAGCCCAGGCCCACGCCCATCGCCGAGGGCAGATAGGGCCGCGCCTTGGGAAAGGCCTTCTCGGCAAGAGGAATCACAATCCCGATGAGCGCCCCCCCCAGGATCGCAATGCGGGCCGACATCGGAAGGCTGTCGACTCCCGAGGAAAGCACCTTGGCCACGGCGACCCAGATCTGGGTCGCAGGCAACGGATACTTCTCGAGCGCGGCGACGTTGGGGATCATGAGATACCAGGCCGGCACGATCGCGATGGTGCCGAAGAACACGCCGACGAACTGGGCCAGGAACTGCCTTCGCGGATTGGCTCCAAGGAGATAGCCGCTTTTCAGATCGGTGAGGAGATCGGCGGAGGCTGCGGCACTATTGGCGCCCACGCCCGCCGAGACCACGTTGTGGACCGTGTTGCCAGGAGAGAGGAAGGCGAAGAGCAGCTGCATGACTTTGCCCATTGCGCCTAAGGGCGTGGTGTCGGTTTCCCCGGTTGCGCGACAGGCGACGAGCGAGAGAATGAAGGACATGCCCACGGCGATGAGCCCCGCCCACCAGTGGATGTTAAACGCAATGACCTGCACTGCCACAAGGCCGATCCCGATCGGAATGATTCCCAGCAAAAACCAGCTATTGGGAACCTCGATGGCGGCCATTTTCTCCTCCAGCGACAGATTTCCCCCAGCCAGGCGATCCTTGTTGCGCAGGACTTTGAACGAGCGCGCGATGGTGCGCCATTCGAGCGCAAGCGAAGTCAGACTGGCGAACACCATCACCGCTGTGCCGCCCCAAAGGCCCCAGCGCACCGGATGAAAGAAAGCGCCGCCGCCCACCAGTGGAATCGAAACCGCGTAGCCGGCCACACCCGCGTTGGCGGCATCGATCGCTTGAAGCCAGGGGGCGAAAAAGAGATACAGAATCGAGGAAGCCGCGAGCATCGATACCGAGACCCGCAACCCCACGATCATCCCAGCGGCAATCAGAAGAACGCTGGGTTCGAACCCGAAGGCGACCATGGGTTTGCCAGCCAAGAGGCGCAGCCCATTTTCCGGGATCAAGTCGGGCAGGTGAACGTCAAACAGGTTGGTCCTCATCCACGTGAAGAACCTCCCCAACGCCACGAACTGGTCCTCGGCCGTCGAGAGGATCCCGACGGCGGCGCCGACCGCGAGGCCGACCAGAAGTCCATAAGCCTTGTGCGCTGCGTCGTTACCCGCGCTGTAGAGGCTGCGCAGCGTCGTGGCAGCCGCGATGCCCGAAGGAAACGGCAGCTGCTCCTGATTGATGAGCTGGCGTTTGAGTGGAATGGCGAGAAAAACACCCATGGCCGCGGTGGCGAACGTGAAGGCCGCAACGATCTGCCAGGAGTAGTGGCGGTGGGCGGGATCCAGGATCAGAAGTGCCCCGAAACACACGGCGATAGTCGTTCCGGTGGAGGCGCCTGCGGCCGATGCGGTCGACTGCATGCAGTTGTTCTCGAGGATCGACATGGCGGTCAGGCGTCCGCCCGAAAGCGCGCGCAGACCATTCCAGAGCACGTAGGAGAGTACGCAGGAGGTGATGGCGACTCCGAACGACCACCCCACTTTCATCGTCGTGTACAGGTTCGATACCGACATCAGCATGCCGAGCACGGCGCCCATCACGACCGCCCGCAGGGTCAGTTGCGGAACCTGGTCGCCTTGATAGACCCGGGTGAACCAGTAGAGATCTTTCTCTTCGGGAGAGGCATTCGACGCCGGTGGCGCATCCCCGGGCGGGGCATCAAGGACGGCGACGGCTTCGCTATCGAGGGGCTCGACTTCGCTGGGGGTGGACATCCGCTTCTCCTATCCGGCTCAGAAAAATCTGCAACCCGGCCCCGGCCTGGACCCCGGGGCTGCAGACGCTTCGCGATTAGACCACAGACCGCGATGGGCTCCACTCAAATTCGCCAGTGAAGAGCTCCGGCCGCCCCCGCTAAGCCGTTGAAGCTGCCCTGCGAAGCCGAGCCCGCCCGAGGCTCTTTCCCAAGACCGAAAGCACGATTTGGGCACCGTCGAAGCTAGGTGCTCGCGGCCTTGATGACCGCGCGCAAAAACGCGCGCGTATGACCGCCGAAGTGGGCAAGAAGCGGCACGATCGCCGCCGTCAGGGCTTCCTGCCGCGCGGCTGGCGACTCCGAGATCACGGCGTAAAGATTCACGCCCGATTCGGTCGCGCCCAGAGTGTAGCTCGGGTCGTTGACGTAGCGCGCTGGCGTGGCCTCGAGGAGCGCCCGATCGAGGGCATCGGCCTCGTCGTACGCCTGGCGCGAGATGACCGAGCGCGCGGTGAAGTCAGCGAAGACTTCACCATCGTCTGGTGAGTGCTCGCGCAGGGCTTGCAGCACGGGATCGTCGAAAGTCCCGTGAAGGTAGTCGCCGCGCATGCGATACCAGAGGTAGTTCTCGAGCGCGGCATGGCGATTGGAAATCAAGGTGATCGCATCGATCTTGGGCTGATGAATCCCCACCACATCGAGCGTGTTGATCCAAAGCAGCCGCGACACCCCCACTCCCGGAAAAACGCGCACGTGGTAGGGCTGGGTCAGGTCCTGGACATAGTGCGCAGCCCAGCCCGCAAAACGCCACCCCCAGTACGGATGCCCCGTCCGAAGCGCGAAGCTCGCGAGGCTCGCGTACAGATGGATGCGATACTCTGGAAAGGTACGCCTGAGAAAGGGCGCGGCCATGTAGAGGATCGGGGACTCATGATAGAAGCCCATGTGTAGCGGCGCCTGACTGCTGTACTCGAGCGCCGGGTTGCCAAAGGGCTGCTTGCCGAGCTCGTAGACATCGCCAAAGGCGGTTCCGTTGTCCGACCACAAGCCAAAATCCAGACCATAGTCGGGTTCGTCGGATGCGGTGGCAAGCACGTCGGCAACCGCGACCGCCTCGCCCGCGCGAAGCGCGACGAAGACCAAGGAATGGACGACTTCGCTATGCTTGGCAAGGGTCACCTGGAATTCGTTCAGGCGCGGGCGACCCTCGAGATTGGCCCCAGGTCGCAGCTGCAGGAAAAGACTTAAGGGCGCGTTCGGATTGATGCGCAAGGCCATGGCAAAACGCCTGTGCAGTTCGGCCGGGTCGGTGGCACCGGCACGAAACAGGAGCGCCCGCGGCACAGGCGGATAGCCTCGCATCCTGGCCGCCCAGCGTTCCTCGGCTTGCAGCAGATTCGCAATGCCGACCGCTTCGCTGGACAGAAAGCTTTCGAGGGGCTCTGCCGGCACCGGAGCGAGCCCGGTCAATTCAGGCATCACTGAAAGAGCCTGCCACGTTCCCAGCGCATGATTGCTCCAGGCGAAGGCTGCCTGCCCGAGAAACGTCGCGGCACAAAAAGCCGTGACCCACCCTGCCCGCATGCGCCGTGTGCTCGAGATTGGCCTGATGTCATCTCCCGTCAAGGCATTTGATTCCCGTCGACGCTCGGATGTTACGCCATACCCGGTAACGCGCGAGAGCGCGTGCCAGCGCCAATGCGCTATCCTTGCGTCTCGCATCCGCATCGGAAGGCCCCAAGCCTCTAAGGAGCAGCCGCGTGCCGCATCGGACCTACCCCACTGTCGCCCGTCTGGCGCGCTCCATCCGCGAGCGCGAGACCACTTCCGAAGCACTGCTTGAACACTATCTGGACCGCGTTGCCGCGTTCAACCCGGCCTTAAACGCCATCGTCACGCTGGACGTGGACGGGGCCCGCGCGCAGGCCCGCGCCGCCGATGCGGCGCTCGCAAAAGGTAGGACCTTGGGACCCTTGCACGGCGTTCCAATGTCAGTCAAGGATACTTTCGAGACGGCCGGCGTGCGGACCACGGCCGGCGCGCCTCCCCTGGCCGAGCATGTACCCAAGACCGACGCGGTGGCCATCGAGCGCTTGCGCCAGGCGGGCGCGGTCATTTTCGGCAAGACCAACACGCCCACCATGGCAATGGACTTGCAAAGCTACAACCCGATTTTCGGCACGACCAACAATCCCTGGGACCTGGCCCGCTCCCCGGGCGGCTCGTCGGGTGGCTCGGCTGCGGCGCTGGCCGCGGATCTGACGCCTCTGGAGCTGGGGAGCGACATCGGCGGCTCGATTCGCACTCCCGCACACTTTTGCGGCGTCTTCGGACACAAGCCCAGTTTTGGGCTCATCCCGGCAAGGGGTCACATCCCCGGTCCGCCTGGAAGCCTGCAGAGTGCCGACATCGCCGTACTGGGTCCGCTGGCCAGAGACGCCGACGATCTCATGCTGGCCTTGGACGTGCTTGCCGGACCTGATTCGGGCGAGGCACGCGCCTGGCGGCTCGAACTGCCCAAGGCACGAGGGCAGCGTCTTTCCGACTTTCGCATTGCGGCCTGGCTGGACGATCCGGTAAGCCCCGTGGATGCTTCGGTGGCCGCGGTCCATCACGCCGCAATCGAGCGACTGCGCGCAGCGGGGGCTGCCATTGATGTGACGGCGCGACCCGGCTTTACTTTCGCAGAGGCGCGAGACGTCTATCTCAAGCTCCTCTACGGCGCGACTGCGCCGGGTCTGCCATTGGCGCAGTTTCAAAGACTCATCGAAGATGCACCCCATCGTACCGACGACGGGAGCGGTTACGCCATCTACGCCGAGGGCTCGATCCAGCGTCATCGCGACTGGCTCATCACGCACGAGCGACGGGAGCGGCTCAGGCGCGCCTGGTCGCTCTTCTTTGAGCGCTACGATGTGCTCTTGTGTCCGGTAACCCAAACCGCGGCCATCTTGCACGATCAAAGCGAGCCCATTTCTGATCGCAGGATCGAAGTCAATGGACGAGCAACACCGTATTTCGAGCAGCTTTTCTGGGTCGGTATCGTCGGTGCGGCCTACCTGCCCTCGACGTCGGCGCCGGCGGGGCAGACGGTCTCGGGTCTGCCTGTGGGCATGCAGATCGTTGGACCCTACCTCGAAGACCGCACGACGATCGCCTTTGCCAAGGCGGTACAGGACACGCTCGGGGGCTTTGTCGCGCCGCGAGGATACTGAGGCCGGCTGCCCCCAGGGGCGACGGGTCAGGCCCCCTTAGTGCCTGGCAGCTGCGGCCGGCCAATCATGGCAATGGTCCGGTAGCGCACCACGATGTGCCCGTCCACGGCGGAGCGCTTAAAGAGCGCACGCGCACGTTCAAGGACCGCTTGCCCGGCCTTTGAAGCCCGCTCGGGCATGTAGGAGCGCGAATAAAAGAGACTCGCCAGTCCGCTTTCATCGAGCACATGTTCATTGGGCCACGCGAATTCGCGATAGAGCTGACCTCCGAAGAACACCGGAACATCGGCGCGATCCTCGTGGGCCACGAGGGCCGCCCTCTTCTCGCCGCCGAATTCGGCAAAGATCGTATCGAACTCCTTTTCGAGCGGATCGTTGGGAGCCCGGTCGTTCCAAACCAGGGCGACCTGCCCCACGTCGGTTAGGACGCGCAAACATTCCGTGCGCGCCGCCTCGACTTCAAACCAGTGAAAGGCCTGGGCCGCAGTGATGAGATCCACGCTGCGCGCGCCAAGCGGAATCGACTCGGCCGAGCCCGCAAGGCTCTGATACCCCGGATAGTGAGACAGCGCGGCCTGGGCCGCCTGCCGCATGGCCGCATTGGGCTCGATGGCGGCGACCCGATAGCCGCGCTCGAGAAGTCCGCGCGAGAACAGCCCCGTTCCCGCACCGACGTCCGCAATCATGGCCTTCTCGGGTAAATCGCACAGCCCGGCCAGGGCGTTAAAGAGTGCGTCCGGATATCCCGGTCGCGAGGCGACATAATCTGCGACCTTCGAAGAGAACACTTCGCGCACGCCCCCATCGGGCTCATAGAGGGAGCGCAGGCGCTCTCCCGGATCGAAATCGCCTGGGGCTTTTTGCTCGTTCGTCTTGCTCATGGCGCTATTCTAGACCAGCCGATCGCCACGCTATAGACTCCCTTTCTTTCGCCGTGGCATCGATCTTGCTCGAGCCTTGCTCGCGCTCGCGCCGGCGACCCTTTGGCCGCCACCGGCACCAGGGCCAAAGGACTTCGTGTGACCGATGACGTGAGTAAAGCCTGGGCGGTTCCCGTGATCGATATCGGCCACTTTCATCGCCAATCGACCAAGGCGAAGGAAGCGATCGCAGCGGAGGTCGACTCCGCCGCGCGCGAAGTCGGTTTCATGCAGATCACAGGACACGGGATCGATCCGGCCGTCATCGCGCACCTGGGCGAGGCGATCGACGGCTTCTTTGGCCAGACGCTCGAGAAAAAACTGGCCTTTCGAGCGCCGGATGCGAGCATCAACCGGGGCTATACGGCGCCGGGGTCGGAACGCTTAAGCTACAGCTTGGGAGTGAGCACGGCAGCCGATCTTTTTGAAGCCTTCAACGTGGGCACCCAGGCCTGCGATTTTCCTGCGCTCGCTTTACCCGAAGCGACGTATCCAAAGAACATCTGGCCCAATGCGCCAGGCGAATTCAAAGCTCACGTGAGCGCCTGGTTCCGGGAAGCATCGCAGCTCGCACGCACCATGACGCGCATCTTCGCTCTAGCCCTCGCGTTGCCCGAGGACTACTTTGTGCCGTTTCAGGATCACTCGCTCGATGTCTTGCGTCTGAATTACTATGCCTTGCCGGGACAGCAGCATCCGCTCGAGCAAGGACAGATGGGCATGGGCGCACACACCGATTTTGGAATCGTCACCATTCTCTGGGCCGATCGCGTCACCCCCGGGCTGCAGGTTCTCGACCGTCATGGGGATTGGCACGACGTCGTCCCTCTCGCGGGGGCGCTTCTCATCAATTTGGGCGACATGCTCGCGCGCTGGACCAACGATCGCTGGGTCTCGACCATGCATCGCGTTCTGCCCTCCGTCTCCGATGACGGTCGCGCTCTGAAGCGCCGCTCCGCGGCGTTCTTCCACGACGGCAATTTCGATGCCATCGTCTCTTGTCTTCCCGGCTGCTGGGATGCGCGCCGTCCGCAACGCTACGCACCGGTGACAGTCGCCGAACACGTCGCGCAAAAGCTGGCGGGCTCGCGGGGGCTGCAACTGAACGCGGACGCCCTCGCGGAGGCGCAGCGCCTGCACAAGCGTCAGGCGCGAAAGCCCTAAGACTTTCGTTTAATGCGAAATGCTTAGGCCGTTGGCTGAGTGCCATCGGGTTTTCGCGCAGGCACCGTGCAGAGATCCCTGCTGCAAGAGGGACATCGCCGCTTCTCATCCCCACGGTAACCCCTTTGGACGTATAGCCGATTGACGAATTGCGGACTAGGCTTGATTCAAGCAGTGAAGAACCGCGCGGCGGCGTTGCATTCTGCACATGGGAATTCGACGAGCCAGACCGAACGTTGATCCGTCTTCTCCAAGCCCTGGGTCGAGCGTAAGCCTCGAACGACCCACGGGTTGCGCGCGGATCAGCGCGTAGCAAACCAGACACCGGGCCTAGCCGCGCGGTGCGAAGACAAAGAGCGCGATGACAGCGCCTTGCCGCGGATCCCATGATCCGCCCCTAGGCCCAATTGGAGGAGACCTCGATGAAAATGCCGCCTGGATATAAGCCCCTGCCCGGCAGCGAGCGACCGCAAGTGCCCGGCTCGTCGCCGCTTGGACCGGTCGAGGAGAAGGATCACGTTGCTGCAACCCTTCTGCTAAGACCTCGTCCCGGCAGTGCCGAGGAGCACGATCTTGACCACTGGCAGCGCACCCCTCCGCAGCAGCGGCAGTTCTTGTCGGCCGAGGAGTACATGCGCCAGTACGGTTCGGCCGAGGAAGATGTGCGCGCGATCGAAGACTTCGCGAAGTCCAAGGGTCTGCAGATCCTCGAGAGCGACGCCGGACGGCGCCGTGTCGTCGTCGAAGGGCCGGTGGGCAAGATCAACGCGGCCTTCGGGGTCACCCTGCATTGGTATCGCTCCCCGTTAAGTTCAGTACACCGGCCGCGCCGGTCAGGCGATGCGCAAGACGCGACCCCGGCTCAAGCCGCCGAAGAGGTGCACCATGGCTTTGACGGTCCACTCTTTGTTCCGGGCGCCCTCGTTGATGTCATCACGGCAGTCCTCGGACTCGACAATCGCAAGATCGGCGGCCCGGCTGGTGTGGGAACCGGAGATCCCCCGGGAGCGGCCTACCTTTCGCCCCAGGTCGTAGGAGAGGTGTACAGCTTTCCGAACACCGGCGCTGTCGGGACCACGATTGGCATCTTCGAAGACGCCGCTTCTGGCGCCGCCTACCTGCATTCGGACATCTTTTCGTTCATCGCAAGTTTGCCTCCGGCGTATCAGACCAACCCGGTTTTGACCGATATCGGATTAAAGGTCGGTCTCATCACCTACGGCAACAACGGCGCGCTGGTCACAACCTCCCCCACACCGGCCGTGGGCGAATGCGGGATCGACGTCTCGATCGCAGCCGCGATCGCGCAGGGCGCCAACATCAATGTCTACTTCACGGAGAATTCGGAAGCCGGGTGGGAGGCCTTCCTCAATCGAGCCCTCTTTCCTCACGTGGGAGACAACCCTCCTTCGGTCCTCACGGCCAGCTGGCTGCTCTCTTTTGGTGACGATGCCTCGCGCATCGGCCACTATGCGACTCCGGGCACAGTCGCCTTTGTTCTCTCGCATCATCTGCGTACGGCGGCGGTGCGGGGCATCACGGTATTCATGGCGATCGGCGACTGGGGTTCGGCCAATACCATTCTCGATGGTCACTGTCATGTGAGCTATCCGAATGCCGATCCCTGGTCGACGGCCTGTGGTGGCACTATCGTGGGCGACATCACGGCGCCCCCCATACAGTTCAAGGAATTCGTCTGGAGCGATGCCCACGTCGCCTCGCTGTTTGACGATTTTCCGTTCGCTGCCACAGGCGGTGGGGTGAGCGACAATTTCCCCGTCCCGCTGTACCAAACGGCAGGCGGCGTGCATCCGATCTCCAAAAACGATGGCAACCCGCGGCGCGGCGTGCCAGATGTTGCGGGCATGATCGGCATGAACGGCTTCTTTTTCGCAGGCGCGGGCGGTCCGGGCCATTACGACTTTGTGGGCACGAGCCTCGTTGCTCCGCTTTATGCCGGATTGGTCGCGGTGATCGTCAAACTCTTAGGGCGGAACGTCGGCTTTCTCAATCCGACGTTCTACGAACTGGGAACGTCGATCTGCCATGACGTGCGTTTCGGAAACAACGAGTCCGGTAATCCTCCCATCGACGCTCCAGTCTACGTGGCTGGGCCCGGATGGGACGCGTGCACGGGCTGGGGCAGCATCAACGGCTTTAGGCTACTGGCTGCGCTTGCGCCCGTTCCCATCATCGTCACCGCGATCGCCGAACACGGCAACTTTGGCGAGGTCTGCGTGGACTCGTTTCGCGACCAGATCCTCACGATCAACAACACCGGATTCGCCTTGATGCTGATCTCGGACATCACCTCGAGTTCGCCCGATTTCATCGTCCCGACCGCCGGCTATCCGCTTGCGATCGCTGCGGGCGACTCGATGGATCTTGTGATCCGGTTTCGGCCAAAATCCCGGGGGGTTCACAGCGGCATCATCCAGATCTTCAGCAACACCCTGCTCGGCGTAGACGATGTCGCCGTAATCGGGTTTGCGCCGGCACCAAGGCTCGTGCTCGCGATGGCCGACACCGGCTCCTTCGGCGCGGTGTGCGTGGGCGGCTTCAAAGATGCGCCCCTGGTCGTGAGCAACAGCGGCCATTGCCCTCTTGCGATTACGCACATCACCAGTTCGTCGAGCGACTTTCTGCCACCTGAAGTCGTCTCCTATCCGATCGTGATCGCCCCCGGAGAAGCAATATCCCTTCCGATCCGATTTCAGCCCACCAGTCATGGGGCCAAGTCGGGCACCCTGACGATCGCAAGCAACGATCCGACCAGTCCTGAATCCGTCGCCGTCACGGGCGAGGCGCCGGCAGGTCGGCTCGTCGTCACGGGTTCGGCCTGTTTCGGAGGCATCCCCGCGTGCACCTGCGCCGAGCGCACCCTGTCGCTATGCAACGTCGGGGAATGCGAACTTAAGGTCACGAGTGTGGCGTTTCGTCGCAAGAGCCGCTATTGGCGACTGGTGAACAATCCCTTCCCCGCGACGCTGCATCCGGGATCATGCCTGGCTCTGGTGATCCGCTACAAGGCCGAGGAGAAGTGTCCGCGTTCGTGCGACCTCGTCATCCATAGTGACGATCCGCACACGCCTGTGAAGGTGCTGGAGATGCTTGCCTATACCCAGTGGGATGCCGGATGCGGGTCCAAAGGCTGCGAGGATTGCCGGCGCGGACACTGTGCCAAACACTCCTGCGATCCCTGCTGCTCGCACGGCTGCAATGACTGCTGCGACGACGAGGACGATGGCGAGCACAGCGAGGGCCATCACGTGCTCGCCGAAGACGACTAGGAGGACTCCGGTACGCCCAGGGGGGCTGCGATCTCTTCGAGCGATTTGCCTTCGGCATCCACGCCGAAGCGCAGCGCGAGCGCGCCTGCGATGATGACCAACAACGCGGCCAGGATCCAGCCTCCCGCGACCGCGGGACGGCTGCCGGTTTGGATCAGCACTCCAAGGAGGACAGGAGCGAGCACGCCCCCGGCACCCGTGCCGATGGCATAGAAGGCCGCGATGGCCAGCGCACGGATCTCCAGGGGATAGGTCTCGCTCACCGTAAGGTAGGCCGAACTCGCCGCGGCCGACGCGATAAAAAAGATGCCCGACCAGCACAACGCCTGATCAAACGCGTCGAGCCAGCCCATCACGAAGGCCACACTCGTTAACGCGAGCCCCAATCCCGAGGAGATATAGGTCAGCGCGATCATGCGGCGCCGTCCCACGCGATCGAACAGCGGGCCAAGCGCGAGGGGACCCAAGACGTTGCCCAGCGCAAACGGAAAAATGTAGAGCGCGACGCGCGCGTCGGGCACACCATAGAATTGGCCCAGCACAAGTGCATAGGTAAAGAAGATCGCGTTGTAGAAGAACGCTTGGGAGATCATGAGCGCGAGCGCGACGATGCTGCGTTGTCGGTACTGCACGAAGATCACCCGCAGCACCTCGGCCAAGCCGGGGCCGGCTCCTTGCGCATAGCGGGTGCGCCTGTCGGCCGGGGCCAGCCTGCCGCCGACCTGCCGGACCTCGTGTTCAACCTGGTCTTCGATCTCACCCACGATCCGCCCGGCCTCGTCTGCGCGCCCGTGCGACAGGAGCCAGCGCGGACTCTCCGGAACATGACGGCGAACGAGAAGAATGGCTCCCGCCAGGACGGCACCGAGCAAGAAGGCGGCGCGCCACCCCCAGACGGGACCGAGCACGCGCGGGTCCAGGAGCACGAGACTCGCCCCCGCCCCAAGCGCCGCGCCGATCCAGAAGCTGCCATTGATGGCGAGGTTCACGCGACCGCGCACGCGTGCGGGGATCAGTTCGTCGATGGCCGAATTGATCGCCGCGTATTCGCCCCCGATCCCGAACCCGGTGACGAATCGGCACAGCGCGAACCAGGGGAAGTCCGGAGCCAGACCCGTAAAAAGCGTGGCCACCATGTAGACAGCAAGGGTGATGAGAAAGAGCTTCTTGCGTCCCAGCTGATCGGTGAGACGCCCAAAAAAAAGTGCGCCCAGGACGGCGCCTGCGATATACAGCGACCCGGTCCAGCCTACCTCGCCTGCGGTCAGTGAGAGGGTGTCATGGCGCTCGAGGACCGCGCCCAAGGAGCCCACGAGCGTGACTTCCAGGCCATCGAGCACCCAGGCTACGCCCAGCGCGATGACCACCCGCCAGTGCCAGCCGGACCAGGGAAGCCGGTCCAGTCTTGCGGGAATCGTGCTCTCGATGAACACGATAGGAACTCACGACGCCGAAGACCCGGCCGCCAAGGACCGGGTCCTTTCAGAGCGCCTAGTTGGCCCTTAACCCCGAGGCGAGAGGCTCGAGGGCGCCCAGTGAGACACTGTCGTCGGCGATATAACCGGAGGCAGGGACCATGCCCACGCGCGAGCGCGCGATCTGCTCGTAGACGCGCACATAGTTCTCCGCCATGTGTCGGGCGGTGAAGTGTTCATCGAACTCGCGCCGGATGCGCCTGCGATCCAGGGAGGGAATCTTGCGGGCCGCCGCGGCCGCCTCTTCCTCGGAATTGACGATGAACCCCGTCAGGCCGTTGGTGATCACCTCAGGGACCGACCCGTTGGGGTAAGCGATGACGGGGGTTCCGCAGGCCATGGCTTCGATCATGACGAGACCGAAGGGCTCCTCCCATGCGATGGGGAAGATCAGACCGGCGGCGTTGCCAAGAAAGTCGCCCTTCTCGCGATCGTTGATCTCGCCGATGTATTCGACATGGGGCTGCGAGAGCAGGGGGAGGATCTTGTGGTCGAAGTACTGCTGGTCGACGCGATCGACTTTTGCGGCAATACGGATTTTCATGCCCGCCGCGGCCGCGATGCGAATCGCCGCATCCGGTGCCTTTTCGGGGGAAATGCGCCCGAGAAACGCGAGATAGCCGCCCTTGCCCGATCCTGGCGAGAGCAGATCGGCCGGCAGGCCGTGATAGATGGTGTCGACGTAGTTCGCATGCGGTAGCGCCCGCCGTTGCGAATCCGAGATCGAAATGACCGGAATCTGGTCGTAGAGTTTGTAGAGACTTTGCAACTCCGGGATGTCCAGCCGTCCGTGCAGGGTCGTCACACACTGCGGCAAGAGCCGGCTTAAGAGCGAATAGCCGAAGTAATCGACGTGGGAGTGGATGACGTCGAATTGCGCCGATTGGCGCGCGACGGTCTCAAGCAGCATGAAAATCGGCGCCAGGTGATCCTTGACGTTGGGGTCCAGTCTTAAAGCCTGGGGCCACAGGGGTACGAGCTTCGCCTTCGTCTGGCTGTCCCCCGAGGCATACAGGGTTACGTCGTGCCCGAGATCAACGAGCGCGTCACAAAGATAGGCTACGACGCGTTCAGTGCCACCATAGAGCTTGGGCGGAACCGCTTCCGTTAAGGGCGCTACCTGAGCAATTTTCATAGTCTGCAATCTCTAAAAAATGATGGGGGGTGCCGGGACCAGCATGCTTTGGTAGCAGCTTTCATTCCCGAATGACCCTATTTCCGATTCCCAATCGCCGGATTTGTTCCCGGCGCCCTGGCTGGGGGCTTCATTGAGCTTACCAATTCTTTGGCCCACGAAGGTTGCCCAGAAGGGCTCCTGCCTTGTCCTTCCCCCTTTTAGCCCCCCTTTTGGGCCTCCTTCTGTTCCAAACTGGCCTCCCAGGGGCCGCCCGTGCTAAAAGGGCCTCCTTAGCCAGTTCAATCTTGCACAAGCCTGCCGGTGAACTAGGCTGGTTATCGCGACAGCCGGGAACGGATCGGCATTCGACGAATCGATATACCAATCGATATACCTTTACCCGGCGCACACCAGAAGTCGGGGCCCCTTCGCACCAAGACTCCTTGGAGAGCCACGTGACCAGTTGGACCGAAACCGTCGACGAGCGTGAGCAACCCGCCTCGGAAGACTGCACCACCCCACCGCACTACATCGCAGCCCCGGCATCGACCAGCCAGCCCGGGGCTGCCACTCTCAAGCATGGCGACACCTTCGCCGTCTTCGATGTGCGCGGTGATATCACCGGTGCCGCCCAAAGCACCGAAGGCGTCTATCACCGCGATACCCGCATCCTCTCCCAGCTTTCATTGACCCTGGAGGGATGTCCGCCGGTCCTGCTGAGTTCGGTCACGCGCGACGATAACGCGGTATTCATCGCGGATCTGACCAATCCGGACCTTCTGGCCCAAGGAAAAATTGCGCTGCGTCGCGAACGCATTCACGTCCAGCGCACGAAATTTCTGTGGAACGGCGCCTGCTATGAGCGCCTCGTGGTGCGCAATTACACCGATGCCACGCGGCGCGTGCGCATCAACTTGCATTTCGCGTGCGACTTCGCCGATCTGTTCGAGGTCCGCGGCGAGGTGCGCAAGCGCCGCGGCACGATGCTGCCCGAAAAAATCGTCGACGGACAACTGCTACTGCGCTACTTCGGCGTCGACGAGGTCGAACGAACGACGGCGTTCGGCTTTAGCCCGCAACCCGATTTCTTGAACGGATCGGTGGCGCGTTTCGAGCTGCCGCTTGCGCCCAACGAGGCGCGCCGGATCTTCCTGCGGATCGGATTGCCCGTCGAAGGCGAACGACGCGCCCCCTTGAACTGGAACGGGCACCGCTTTTACGCCGACATGCGCGCCGCGCGCCGCGCGTTGCATCAGGCGCGCGCGCGCGGGGCCAAGATCGACAGTTCCAACGCGGTCTTCAACGAGGTCACGCGCCGCTCGGAGTCGGACCTTTATATGCTCATCACCGATCTGCCGCAGGGGCCCTATCCCTACGCGGGCACCCCCTGGTTTAGCACCCCGTTCGGGCGAGACGGCTTGATCACGGCCCTCATGATGCTCTGGTACGACCCCGCCGTGGCCAAGGGCGTTCTGGGTTTTCTTGCGGCCACCCAGGCCGACGCGGTCGACCCGGCGCGCGATGCCGAGCCGGGCAAGATTCTGCACGAAATGCGCCACGGCGAGATGGCGCATCTGCACGAGGTGCCCTTTGGCCGCTACTACGGCAGTATCGATTCGACCCCGCTGTTCGTGTTCCTCATGGGTGAATATTTTGTGCGCACGGGGGATATCGAGACCTTGAGCCGACTCTGGCCGAACGTCGAGGCCGCTCTTGCCTGGATCGACGATTACGGCGATGCCGACGGCGACGGCTTCGTCGAGTACTCTCGAAAGAATACTGACGGACTCATCAATCAGGGCTGGAAGGACTCGCAAGATGCAGTCTTTCACGCCTCGGGCAAGATGGCCGAGCCGCCGATCGCCTTGTGTGAGGTTCAGGCCTATGTCTATGGCGCAAAACGACACGCGGCAACGATGGCCCGGGCGCTCGGGCATGCAGCGCGCGCGAATGTCCTCAAAAAGCAGGCCGACCAGTTGCGCATTGCCTTCGAAGCACATTTCTGGTGCGAGGAGCTCTCGACGTACGCGATCGCCTTAGACGGCGAGAAGGTGCCCTGCCGCGTTGTCGCATCCAACGCCGGCCAGGTGCTCCTGACGGGAATCGCCGCGCCGGAGAGGGCAAGGCGCGTGGCCGCGACCCTGTTTGAGCCCGCCAACTTCTCGGGATGGGGAATCCGCACGCTCGCGCATTCCGCTCCGCGCTACAACCCGATGTCGTATCACAACGGATCGATCTGGCCTCACGACAATGCGCTCATCGCGCTCGGGCTACAGCGCTACGGAATGAAGGAAGAGGTCCTGGCGATTTTCAAGGGACTGTACGAAGCGGCGACTTACATGGATTCGCGTCGGCTACCCGAACTGTTTTGCGGATTCCTCCGGGAGCGACGGATCGCGCCCACGCTGTATCCGGTCGCCTGCACACCACAGGCGTGGGCCAGTGCGGCCATGCTCGCCTTGATCCAGGCGAGCGTGGGCCTCGAGATTCGCGAAGATGCGGGCGAGATCGTATTCGACCACCCGGTACTGCCGCGATTTCTGGATGAGCTGCACCTGTGCGGTCTGACTCTGCGCGCCGGCTCGGCCGATGTCTCATTTCGCCGCATCGGCGATGACGTCGCCGTGAGCGTCACACGATCCCATCCGGGGATTCGCATCCTCGCCCGCCACTAAACGGGCTGGGTCGACCGGCCCAGGGTTTCGGGGAGGAGATCCACCGGCGGGTTTACGGGGGTCCCGCGGCCGGGGTTCGCTGCCCTGCTTCTTCGCCACCGGACTCATCGTCGGGCCGCGTCTCGGGCAGGGCGAAGACCAGAAGCGGCGCCAGCAGCGAGAACAGCCCCAGCGCCAAGAACACATGCGGCTGGCCGTAGTGGTCCGCGCCCCAGCCGGCAAAGGAGGTGCTAAGAGTGCCCCCGATGCCCATTGCAAAGCCGATGATCCCCAGTGCCAGCGTGTAATGTCCCGAGCGACCGGCGATATCGCTGGTGATGAGCGGCACCGAGATGCCAAACGCCGCCGCCGCAATGCCATCGAGGGCTTGCACGATGACGATTTGCGCCGGCAGGTGGATATAGGCCAAGAGCACCGCCCGAATCGGCAGCGCGAGAAAGCCAACGAACAGAATGGTGCGGCGTCCGCGACTGCCCGCAAGTCGGCCAATGCGCGGCGAAATCAGGGCGACGATCACCTGCGGCACGACGATGCACGCCGCGATGTACAGGCTTGCGCCACTGCTGACACTGGTCGTGATCGCCACGCTGGCCAGGGGCAATAAAGGCGTATTGGCGAAGGTGAACACAAGCGCGCACGCGCTAAAGATGAGCAGGCGTTTGTCCGCGAACACGGGCTTTAGCGCCCCCCAGCGAAACGATGGCGCAGGCGCGGGCTCGTTGGCGGCATTCGCTGCGTCGCCGAAGCGGCGCACGGGGATCAGGGCGATGAGGGCCGGCAGCGTCAAAAAAGCGGTGAGGTAGAACACCGCGCGCTCCGAAATGTAGTAGCCGCAAGCGCCCATGAGCGCGGCCCCGACCCCGTTGCCGATGGAGGCGAAGCGCGCGTTGCGTCCGAGTCGCGTGCCCATGTAATAGCGGCCGGCCAAGCCAAGGCTGATGGCGGCGATCGCAGGGCCCAGCGTGCAGCTCGAAAAGCCGTGCAGGACCTCCGCGACGTAGACGAGAAGAGGAATCGGATTGATGGCGAACAACAGTGCGCTCGCCGTGAAGGCCAACACGCTGAGCACCGCGACCCGTGTCTTGTTGCGGATCGCGTCGACCAGCGCGCCGGCCGGAACCTGACTGATCATGGACGAAACCGTCCCGACGCTCAGCGCCACGCCGATCGCGGTCTGTGTCCATCCCTGCGTGGTCAGATAGACCGCGATGAAGGGGCCAAAGCCGGTCTGGATGTTGGCCACCGACAGGTTGAACCAGTCGAATCCGATTTCTGCTTGACGCTTTAGCGGTGGCTCCGGGGTGAGCAAATCGGTCTCTCGGGTCAGCTTCGCGTGTGGCTCGTCGGGCTCGACCCTCGGATCGAGTATGAGGTCCTTCGGCCTTGGGTCCGCCATCGGGCCCAAGAGTTAGGGCTTACCTGTCGCCGGGGGTGACGGCTTGGGTGGAGTCGCAGCGCCCGTCGGTGCCGGTGCGTTCGCGGGGGTCGCCCCCGAAATCGCCGCCGGCGCGGCTGCTGCAGGATTGGACGCCGGTGCGGGTGCGGATGCCGGCGGCGCCGCAGCAGGTGCAGGCGCCGGAGCCGCGGTGGGCCCCGCCGGGGCCGGCGTCGGCACGGCGGTCGCCGGCGCCTGCAACGGGGCTCCGGTCGGCGCCGAAACGCTGGGCCAGCTTGGCAGCATCAACACCGCCATCGGATGGGCCCCGTCCTTGAACTCGGGCGCCTTTTGGATCTGCTGGCGCGACAGGTGCAAAACGACCGGGGACTGGTTGTCGTCGGGTTTGAACTGCAGCAAAGACCAGTCCACGGCGATCTTGCGGTTACCGACGCCCAAAAAGCCCCCGAGATCGATCACGACGGCCCGCACTTCGCCTTGCTCATTGACGAGAACGTCGACCACATGGCCGAGATCGTCTCCCTTCGCACTGGCCACTTTCTTGCCGAGGATGCCGGTCACCGAGTGCGGGCCGATCGGCGCGGTGGTCGGTACGGGTGGCGGCGGTGGCGGCAGGACCGGCTCTTCCGGCTCGACCGGGGGACGCGCGCGCCGGCGCTTTTTCCGATGCACGATGCGTTTTTTGACGACCGGCTTCTCGACCGGAGGGGACGCCGCCTCGGGTGGGGCCGGATTGGCCGAGTCGGGCGTGCTCGCCGACGGCGCATCCGAAAGGATCGGCGCCGAGTCGTCCTTGGACGAGCGGGTTGCCTCGCCTGGAACCGGAAGGGTGCCGGTCTCGGGTGGCTCCGACTGTGCGAGGGTGCTTGCGGGGCTCAGACTGGTCGCCGCGACGACGGCGATGCGCAAAAGCCGGCCGACGCTTCGCACGAGGCGCTGCGGTCTCACCTGAGTTCCACGGTTGCGCCCTGCCGGCCATACATGCGGCTGTAGTAGCCCTTTCGATGACGCAGTTCGTCCGGATGGCCTTCCTCAATGATGCACCCGCGATCGAGGACCACGATGCGGTCGAACGAGTCGAGCGTCGAGAGCCGGTGCGCGATGGCGATCACGGTGCGGCCCTTGAACAACCGCGACAGCGCTTCCTGGATGGATTTCTCCGATTCGGTGTCAAGCGCAGAAGTGGCCTCGTCGAGCAAGACGATGGGAGCATCGCGCAGGAAGGCACGAGCGATCGCGAGGCGCTGCCGCTGGCCGCCGGAGAGCTTCATGCCGCGCTCGCCAACGATCGTGTTATAGCCCTCGGGAAGACGCTCGATGAACTCGCTGCAGCGCGCAGCCTCCACGGCCCGAAAGACCTCGGCATCCGTCGCCTCGGGCTTGCCATAGCGCAGGTTCTCCAGGAGCGAGCGGTGAAACAGCGAGATGTCCTGGTGGACCACGGCGATTGCACAGCGCAGACTTTCCTGCGTGACGTGCGAGATGTCCTGCCCGTCGATGAGAACACGCCCCTCGTCGGGATCGTAGAGGCGCTGCACCAGCGAAATGATGGTCGATTTACCCGCCCCCGAAGGCCCGATCAGACCGATCTTCTGGCCTGCGGGAACCTCAATCGAGAAATCGCTCAGGACCGGCTGGCCGTTCGGATAGCGAAAGCTCACATGCGAGAAACGCACGCGTCCGCCACGGGCGACCAGGACCTGCGCATCGGGCAGATCCTGCATCTCGTGAGGCAGACCCAGCACCTGGATGGCTTCCTCGAGCTTGGCGATCTGCTGGGTCAGATCGACCGCGGCCATGGCGAAATCACGCGAGGAGTGCAGCAGTGTAAAGCCAAGCGTGGTCGACAGAACCACGTCACCGGTCGTCAGATGTCCGCGGCGCCACAGCTCCACCGACCAGACGAGGATCCCCGCGGTGACAACGAATACGCACATGGCATGAAACAGCCGCAGCCTTTCCAGCGATTGCAGGCTCGCCCTTTGGGCCGCCATCTCGTCGCCGATCTTGCTGGTCAAGCGCGCGTACTCGCGGTGCGAGGCGCCGAACGCGCGCACCAGACCCATGTTGCTCACCACGTCGGTGATGTCACCGCTCACGAGTGCTGCGTGGCCGGCAAAGGCGGCGTGCAGATGCTGGTTGGAAGCCGCAACGCGACCGATGATGACGCCCAACACCGCCACCACCACGAGCAGCACGACCGTCAAATGCCAGTTCATCGTACCCAGAACACCGATGCTCGTGAGCACGGCGGCCGCGGGCGGAATGGTGGTCCAGGTGATGGAATTCTCGATCGTCCAGGCCGCATTGGCCGCCGCCGTGATGCGCCCGGCCAAGGCGCCGGGAAAACGATCGACGAAATAACGGGTGCCGTGTCCGGAGAGGTGGTCGAAAAGCTCGAGTCGAATGTCGCCGCCCACGGCGACGAAGGCATAGGTCGAAACCCAGCCTGCCACGCGCCACAGGAAATTGTCCCCCGCAACGAGAGCCAGCAACGACGCGACCGTGCCCCACAGCCGAAAAGCGGGCGCGTCATGCGTGCCCAGCACATCGACCAGGGCCTTCACACCGTACTGTGCGCCCACCGAGCAGCCGACGGCGGCTAAGACCGCAAAAAGGACGATGAGGTGGCTTACGGCGCGCCGCCCGACGTAATGCAGGAGAAAAAGAGTGGCACCACGGGAGGCATAGCGTGGAAGGGACATGGCGTTATTGTAAGGACTGCAGGGCTAGCCGAATGACAGCCATCACCTTAGTGCCCGAGAATCGCGCACTGTTCCGCATGCACTTCCAAAAAAGAATACGCCGTTAAGCAATTTCGGGCAATCCAGCGAGAGCCAAGGGTCGAGGCCCGGAACGGGTTTTGCGAAAATCGTGCCTGAGCCTGTCGCCCCGTCCCCAGACTTGCGGCTCGCGTTTGGCGCCCGCGGTTGGACGCTTCGCCGCGCGCACGTACCGTTCGTCGCCGGCCCCGTGCCGTCGTGCAAGAGCTAGGCGATGATGATCGCCACAAGCGCTGGGGAAGTCCCCACGGCATGGCCGGCAGCGCTGGCCTTTTAGAAAGGAATGGAAATGGAAAATCGTGCTCACTGGAGGGCGCGTTTTGGCGCCTTGCGCCCCGCCCGGCTTAGCCCAGGGCGCATCTGGGGCCTTGTGTGCGTCGTCGTTTTGCTCGCGGCGGGTTCGATGGGCGCCGCGCGGGCCTCGGACGAGATCGTCGGCTTCGAAGCCCTGCAGGTCCCGGATCCCGGCAATCCCGCACTTGAAGTTGGGATTTGGTATCCCAGTGCAGGCGAGGCCCAGCCCACGCGCCTTGAGCTCTTTGAGCAAACCGTCGTCGCGCACGGCACGCTCGAAGGTCTTGGCCTCCCGCTGGTGGTGATCTCCCATGGCAGCGGCGGATCCTATACTGGCCACTACGACACCGCGCTCGCCCTGGCACGGGCCGGCTTTGTCGTCGTATCGGTCACCCACACGGGTGACAATTATCGCGACCATAGCCGCGAGATCATGATCTGGGACCGGCCGCGCCAGATCTCGCGCGTGCTCGACTACATGCTCAACGAATGGGCCCAACGCGACCACCTCGACCCCGAACGGATCGGCATGTTCGGATTTTCCGCCGGGGGCTTCACGACCTTGGCCATCATCGGGGGGATTCCCGACTTCAGCCAGGTCACGCCGCATTGTCGGGAGCATCCCGACGAATTTACCTGCGTGATCGTCGCCAAATCCGGGCAAGGCATTGCGCATCTTGCGCCGGCGGACCTCAAGATGCGCGATCCGCGCGTGAAGGCAGCGGTCATCGCGGCGCCCGCCTTGGGCTTTGCTTTCGGGGTCAAGGGACTCAAGCAGGTGTCGGTCCCAATCCAGCTCTGGCGCGCGGGCGACGACCGGGTCCTTCCCAATCCCTGGTACGCCGAGGCGGTGCGCTCGGCACTCCCCTCTCCGCCCGACTATCACGTCATCGACGGCGCCGGTCACTACGACTTTCTGGCGCCTTGCAGCGCCGCCTTGGCTGCGGCGAACCGGGACATCTGCACCGATCCCTCGGGCTTTGACCGAGGCCATTTTCACGACCAGTTCAATGACGCGGTCGTGCGCTACTTCCTAAAGCAGTTACGACCCAAAGAGAGCAGTTCCTAGCTGCAAGTGGCCCCGCCTGCAAAGGCGGGGCCGCTCGGTGTCAAATTAATCGAGTCCGAAGTGATGCACTTCGCCCCGTTCGAGCTGGCGCAGGCGCCGCTCGAGGTCCACGGGGTCGCTGGAGCGCGACAGGTACGCTTCCCAAGCGGCACTTCGCGAAGTGGACAGATAGTCGTCCACGATATGGGCGATGCGGATGATGAACGTTTTCATGATGCCTGGCTTTCTTGCGCGATCGATTGAATCCCGGGTTAGATGGATCGTGAGGGTTGCGTCCATTCCAGTTCGCGAATCCGGCGTTCGACGTCGCTCGTTTGCGTCGATTGGGCGACATAGCGCTCTTCCTCGGTCAGAGCCTGACCGCTAAAGGTTTCGCTGATGTCCTTGGCAATGCGTTGAAGAAGGGAACTCATGATGACCTCCGTTGCGTTTAGGTATTGCAGATGGGGTCACTTTGCTGCAACGCACGATCCATTGCGACGATGCCTCCCATAACCCAATTGTATGGCTGCCTGCATGCGAGCGCTCACTCACTAATAAATCATCTTATAATCAATGAGATGATCTTGTAGCTCGTCCCAGTGGACGCAAAATTTTTCGTCCTCGACTGCGTATTTTGCATTGCAGCGGTTGTGACGGACCTCGTCCTTTGCGGCAGCGCGTCTAAATCGGATAAATCCGATTTAAGATGACGTCCATGAAATCCGAATCCAGCCGCGCCGAAGCGCCCCGTGTGCCCGTCAAAGTCGCTGTGCCGCTCGAAGCCCCGAAACCGTCGCGCGGCCCCTCCTCGATGGGCGCGCCAAAGACCAACGCCGATCCCGCCTCCCAACCGACGCCCGCACAAGCCCGGGAAGCGACCGTGTCAGCGGCCCCGGGCCCCCACGTCGATGAAGACGCGATCCATAAAGCGCTCGCCAATCCCATCCGGCGCGCCATCCTGGAGTGGCTCAAGGATCCGGCAAAGTACTTCCCCGAACGAGAACATCCCGGCGCGGAGGGTGTTTGCGCGGGCCAGATCGAAGCCCGGCTCGCGCTTGCGCAGTCGACGGTTTCCGGACATCTAGCCGCGCTGCAACTGGCCGGACTGTTGATGGCAACACCGGTCGGCCAATGGGTTTTCTTCCGGCGCAACGAGCCCGTGATTCGGGCCTTCGTTGAGCGACTCAACCGCGATCTCTAGAACCCGTCGTCCCCAAAGCCGAAGCTCGACGGATCCCTACAACGGCCCAACCCTCCTTCCTCAATGACAAGCCAACCATGACCTCACTATTTGATCCGCTCGTGCTGGGCGATCTGCAGCTTCCCAATCGCATCATCATGGCCCCGTTGACCCGCTGCCACGCGAGTCCCGGACGCATCCCCAACGAACTCATGCGCGACTACTACGTGCAGCGGGCAAGCGCGGGCCTCATCCTGAGCGAGGCGACGTCGGTGTCGGCCATGGGGGTCGGGTACGCCAATACGCCCGGGATCTGGTCGGACGAACAAGTCCGAGGCTGGAAGCAGGTGACCGATGCCGTCCATGGCGCAAAGGGGCGCATGCTCCTGCAGTTGTGGCATGTAGGCCGGATCTCGGACCCGATATTTCTGGACGGGGGCCTGCCGGTTGCGCCCAGCGCGATCGCACCGCAGGGCTACCTGAGCCAGGTGACGCCCAAGCGCCGATATGTGACGCCGCGTGCCCTTGCGCTCGACGAGATTCCTCTCATCGTTGCGGCCTTTCGCCGAGGCGCAGAAAACGCCCAGCGCGCCGGATTCGACGGCGTCGAGGTTCACGGAGCCAACGGTTATCTCCTGGACCAGTTCCTCCAGGACAAGAGCAACCACAGGACCGACGCTTACGGAGGTCCGGTGGAAAACCGGGCGCGCCTTCTGCTTGAAGTCGTCGACGCCTGCATCGCGATCTGGGGGGAAGGCCGTGTGGGAGTGCACCTGGCCCCGCGCGGAGATGCCCACGACATGGGGGATTCGGATCGCACGACGACCTTTAGCTATGTCGCGCGGGAATTGGGACGCCGTCGGATCGCCTTCATCTGCGCCCGCGAAGCGCTCGGTGAGGACCGCTTGGGCCCGACGCTAAAGAAAGCATTCGGCGGCGCCTATATCGCCAACGAGGGCTTTACGCAGGAGAGCGCCCAAACCCTGATCGACCAAGGCGATGCGGATGGCGTCGCGTTCGGAAAGCTTTTCATCGCCAATCCGGATCTGCCGCGTCGCTTTCACCTGGGTGCGGCGCTCAATACGCCCGATCCCAGCACGTTCTACAGCCCGGGGCCGCACGGATACACGGACTATCCGGGCCTGGACACTCCGAAAGACGCGCTGGCGGCAAGCTAGCCGGAGTGTGCCCACGAACCGCTACTCCCAAGGGTTGATTGACGCCCCGACGCCCTCTTAGCACCATGGGTCAGGCGAGCGGGCCGTGGTGCTCCATCGCCTTCTTTTGTCGGCGAGGTGACGCGTGTGGAATCCCGTCAACAGACTGGGCCGATTTCTGTTTTCGAAGAGCCTGTCCAAGCACGGTCCGGCTTGGACCTTCGCACGTCTTTGCACCTCGCATCATCTCCAGGAACTGCAGTGGATCGTGGTTCTTGTGATCGGTGTCTGGCTCGTGGGGATCGGGTTGCTCGTGCTCGAATCCTTGACCCAAAGCCAGGGTAAGCTCGCCGCAAATTTCGCGATCTCCTTCGGCGGTCTTACGGGCGCCGCAGTCACCGCATTGACCTGGGCCTACCAGACGGGCAGCAACCGCATCGGCGTCGTGGACATGTATGCCTGCGAAATCTCGACCATCTGCAGGGTCTGCCTCGTCGTCGATTTCGCGCGCGCCTCGGTGCGTCTGCCTGATGCGACCAAGCGCCCCGCGACCGCGGCCCTCGTTGATATCTCGCCGCCGCCGGTGCCCGCGGCACGCCCCGATGCGTTCTTGAAATTCGTCAGCGAGGAGCACTACACGCCCGTCTACGACAACAGCCTGCGCGAGCTGCAGGCGCTCGACGCGATCGTGGTCACCAAGGTCACCGAGTTCTACACCTATCGCAAGACGATGATCGACTATCTGCGGCGGCTCGCGGTGGAAAATCCCGGAACGCCCGTTTGGCGACAGACGGCCGTCGAGATGATCTACATGCAGTTCCTGATGTACGAGAGCGCGCGCAAGGCCGTCGAGCAGCTCGTGGAATTCGAAGCCAGCCAGGCCGAAAGCCTGGTGAACATCTACTGCTCCGAAATCGTCCTGTACCGCTTCCTGTGTGACGAATATCAGGATCCGGACTCGAGGGGAAGGCACGCCAGCGGCGATTACCACTTCGCGCGCTTAAGTCTTCGCGAACAGGACTACCGCATCAACATCGAACGACTTCTGGCGCGCACTGCGTCAGAAACATCGGATTTTTGGAAGAAGGCGCGCGCGACCGCAGTTGAGTTACGCGCCCGCTTCGAGGAGGCCTGTCCGCGCGAGCCCGAAAGCGTTCTGCCCGACGCGCCGGACGTGGCGGTCCAGCCTGGACCTCGCGGCGAGGATCAGTTGATCGCGTCGAACGACACGGAGTCGGCGGTCGAATCTTCCGCAATATAGCGGCGCTCTCCGCTTTGCGGATGGTACTGGACGCCGAGCACACGCCCGGTCTCGGGATCTTCGAAGCGCTCCGGGGTACTCTTCCATCCACTCTTGGGCCCCTTGTAGTGGGCGCGATAACGCCAGCGTTCGAATAGAAGGCCCATCACCATCACGACGCCGAAGCCAAGCAGATGCACACCGGGCGCCGGGACGTGCATCGAACATAAGACGAGACCGATCGCAGCACATGCGAGCGCTACGATCAGTAAGACAGCGCGCAGCATCGCCTAACTCACTTTCTCGAGAATGACCGCCGTGCCGTAGGCCACGATCTCGCTCATGGTCTGGCCGATCTCGGACGAATCGAACCGCATCATCACGATCGCATTGGCATGCATGAGGGAGGCATTCTTGACCATGCGATCGACTGCATGACGCCGCGCCTCCTCCAGCAACTGGGTGTATTCCACGATTTCACCGCCCACGAGCGATCGAAATCCAGCCATGATATTTCCGCCCAATCCCCGGCTGCGCACGACCACTCCAAAGACCTGGCCCTTGGTCTCGATGACGCGAAATCCGGGCACAGCTTCAGTGGTGACGACGAGCATGAAAGGGACAATCCGTTCCGAATGGAACCCGCATGCTAGCAAAAAGTATCAGGGCGTAGCGAGCACTAAAGGGCCACCCGAAGGCATTGCGTGAGCGACGGACGCGGCCTCGGGACTTTGGCTTAGTCACGATAGGAAGGACGCCTATATTTCCTGCCGTTGGGCCGCTTGAGTTGGCCTAGCCGCTCGAAGGATCCTGGACGGTGCGCGCAAGATAGGTGTGGATCTGGGCCACCACTGCTGCGCCCTCACCGACGGCGGCGGCCACGCGCTTGGTGGAAAAGGAACGAGCGTCGCCAATGGCGAAGACGCCCGCGACGCTCGTCTCCAGCGGCAGGTCGCGCGAGCCCACGCCCTCGGTCACGACGAAGCCGTTCGGATCGAGTTCCACCCCGCAATCACGCAGCCAGTCGGTGTTGGGATCGGCACCCACGAACAGGAACACGCGCGAGATGTCCCTTTCTTTTTCCTCGCCGGTGGCAAGACAGCGCCAGGTGACCTTGCGCAGGCCTTCGTCGTCGCCTTTGAGCCCGACGATTTCGCAGATAGTTCGACATGCTGGCGGCCAGGTCCGGTCCGCGCACGAGCATATAGACGCGCGCGGCGTGACGTGCGAGAAATACGGCCGCCTGCCCGGCGGAGTTGCCTCCGCCGACCAGGACGACCTCTTGCGCCAGGCACAGTTTCGCTTCGATCGGCGAGGCCCAGTAATAGACGCCCCGGCCCTCGAAGCGCTCGAGTTCGGCGATCTGCGGTCGGCGGTATTTCGCGCCGCTGGCGATGACCACGGTTCGCGCGCGCACCGGCGGCAGCACGTCGCATTCGAGCTCCAGGGGCGAGCTTTCACAATTCAAGCGCTCAACCTGCACAGGAACGGCCACTTCGGCGCCGAACTTTTGCGCCTGCACATGGGCGCGGCCGGCCAGCGCCATGCCCGAGACTCCCGTCGGAAATCCCAGATAGTTCTCGATCCGGGAGCTCGCGCCTGCTTGCCCTCCGAACGAGCGCATGTCGAGCACGAGGACAGACAGGGCCTCGGAGGCGGCATAGACCGCCGTGGCCAGGCCCGCCGGTCCGGCACCCACCACGACCACGTCATAGACATAGTCCGAGCGCACATCCGGCAAGAGTCCGAGCTTTCGGCCAAGCGTTGCCTCGCTCGGGTTGTTCATCACGGTCCCGTCGGGACACACGGCGAAAGGCCCGAGGTCACCGGCGGCGACCGCGCGCTGCCACAGCGCACGAGCCTCTTCGTCGACGGCCGGATCCAGACAGCTATAGGGATGGCCGTTGCGCGCCAGAAAACCTTGCAGGCGGTTCATTTGGGCCGAATCCAGCGGGCCGATGAGCACCGGGCCACCGCCCCCGGTCTGGATCAGACCCACGCGCCTTAGGATCAGGGCCCGCATGACACGCTCGCCCAATTCGGCTTCAGCCACGACCAGCGCGCGCAGTTTCTCGGGTCGTATTACGACCGCCTCGACATCAGCCAGGGCACGTCCGTTCACGAGCGAGGGACGACCGGAAAGTTGCCCCACCTCGGCGATGAACTGGCCCGGACCTTCCTCGATGACCATGGCTTCGTGACCCATCCCGTCGTGGCGGCTGATCCCGACACGTCCGCTTAGGATCACGATCATGCCCGCAGGCGGTACACCCGCGGTGATGACGAGTTCGCCTTCTTTCCAGGTCCTGATCTGACCGAAGTTCTTCAAGCGCTCGATATCGCTTGCCGAAAGACGCGGGAACATCTGATGACGGCGGCTCGCGAGGTCCGCGTTGCCAAGGGGAGTGGTCGCTCCCGCGTCAGCGACCGGGATCGGATCGGTCGCCGACTCCGGTGCGAAATCGGGAATCTCGGAAGTGTTCATGCCAGGCCCTAAGGACGGAAGTGATCCTGCATCGGGTTTCTTGTCATGTGACGGGACAAGCGTTGCATTGGAAAGCCTGCAAGGGGACGCGCATGGCGCCTAAAGATCACGGCACGCGAGGCGGGATGGGCACTTAAGCTCCTCGCGCGCTTAGCGCCCCCTGCGAACCGCCTCCAAGGCGTTAAAGAGGCTCTCGATGCCGAAGGAGACATCCACCAGGCGGCCGTTAACAAAAAAAGTCGGCGTGTTGCGCACCCCGCTTAACTTGCCGCTTTCCAAATGCTCCTGGACGCGCTGCAGATAGATATGGTCACCCAGTTCCGCGTCGTAGCGCACCATGTCGAGCTCGAGCATTTGCGCGTAGCCGCGCAGTGCATGCGGCTTCAGATGCAGCTGGTTCTTGAAAAGCAGGGCTTCCATCTCCCAGAACTTGCCTTGCCCTGCCGCGATCTCGGACACTTCGGCTGCCGTCTCGGCGTGGGGATGGACTTCGCGCAGGGGGAAGTGCCGAAACACGAAACGGACTTCGGAGGCGTACTTCCTGCGCAGCATGAGCGTGGCGGAATAGGCCTGCTCGCAGGCAGGACATTCGAAGTCGCCGTATTCGACGATCGTGATGGCGCCGTTGGCCGGCCCTTGCAGATGATCGGTCGGACCGATGGGCGGGGTGAGCGTGGGCTTATCATCAAAGGACATGATCGATCTCGCAGATTCATCGGGATAAAAAGGGGAGTCGCTTCGCGCACGCGACATCGTATCGAACGATCGGCTCGCCCGTGCGGGGCCGCCGTCGTTTCGCACTCCAGGGGCACTAAAGCATACACCGAGCGCGCGGGCGCCGCCCAAGCGGGATCGGCATTGGCGTCTTGCGCGCGATTTGCGCGCTGGTACCATAGCCGCCATGCTAAGCGCCGTGACGGGCGAGAATCCGTTGCTCTTCATTCTTCTGACCGGCTTTGGCGTGGTGGCCGTGACCGCCTTCGCCACGCTGATCGCGCAACGACTGCGCATTGCCCCGTCGCTCGTTTTGGTTTTCGCTGGAGCCGTGCTCGCCTTTACGCCGGGCGTCCCGAAGATCACGCTCGACGCGCAACTGGTGCTTCTCTTGCTTTTGCCGCCGCTGCTCTATAACTCGGGCGTGGGCATGAGTTGGCGCGGATTTCGCGCAAATCTTGCTCCGATCATGATGCTTGCGATCGGGTGCGTGATCTTCACCGCCGCCGTCGTCGCTACAGCCGCCCATTGGCTACTCGGTCTGTCCTGGCCTGTCGGATTCGTGCTGGGCGCGCTGGTCTCGCCACCGGATGCCGTGGCGCCCATGGCGATCGCAAGGCGCCTTGGGATACCGCAGCAGCTGCTCGTGATTCTGGAGGGCGAAGGTCTCGTTAACGATGCGACCGCCCTCATCCTCTTTAGCTTTGGCTTAGCCGCGGTGGCCGAAGCCCACTTCTCGGCGGTCTCTGCACTTGTTACGTTCGCTCTGGTGGTAGTGGGCGAGCTCGCATGGGGGATCTTCGTGGGGTGGGCCCTGCTGTGGATCCGGCGTTGGGCGAAGAATCCCGAAGTCGAGATGGTGCTCGCGCTCTTGACGCCTTATCTGGCCTTCTGGGTACCGCATACGTCCGGCGGGTCGGGGGTGCTGGCCGCAGTGGCCTGCGGACTGTACGTCAGCTGGAACGGGCGCAGGTTCATTCCCGCCGCAACGCGACTGCAGGGCTTTTTTGTGTGGGGGCTGCTCGTGCACGTGATCGAAGGTGTCGTCTTTGCCTTGACCGGATTGCAGGCCCATATCGTGACCGAGGGTCTGGACGACCAGGGTTGGCGTCGCCTCGCATTCGCCTCGGTACTCATGACCGTCGTGGTGGTGGTGGTGCGCTTCATCTGGGTGATCCCGGCGACTTTCATTCCCGGATGGCTCTTCCCAAAATACCGCGCCAAGGGTCAACCCCCCTGGCAATACGCATTCCTGATCGGCTTTACCGGGATCCGGGGGGTGGTCTCGATGGCGGCGGCCCTTTCCATCCCGGTCTATGTCGGCTCCGAGCTTTTTCCCGAGCGCAGCCTCCTCATTTGCGTGACCTTCTTCGTCATCATGGCTTCGCTTTTTGGAATGGGAACGAGCCTTCCTTTCGTCATCCGCCTTCTGGGTCTTTCCGAGATCGGGGCGGCCGAAGCGGCCGATGCGAAGCGCACGGAGATTGCCGCACGAATTAGCGGCATCGATGCCGTGCTGGCGCGCTTAAAGGAATTGGAAGAAGTCGCAGCGGCGGCGCCGATTCTTCTCGAGTTGCGAAGGCGCCATGAGTTGCGCCGACGACGCTACGTCGCGGCCTTCGACGGCGATCTCAGCCCCGAACAGATCGCAGGGGAGGCCGCGCTCGAACTGGAGGTCGTGGAAGCCGAGCGTGCCAATCTGGCCGAACTCTATAACAATGCGGCCATCTCGGATGAGGCCAGGCGCAGAGTCGAGCGCGAACTGGATATCGAAGACGCGCTCGTACGCCACGCAGCGCAAAGCGCATCGAGCGGCATGCCCGACGCGCTTGGATAGGCCCACTACTAAAGCGCCCCCGCACGGCACTTCATGGGACAGAGCGACGTCGTCAGAACCCCAGCTGCGGCGCCCCTCCTAGGCGACGTTCAGATGCTGGAAGAGGTGGCGCTTGGCCTCATCGTCCAGCTCGGACTTGAACGCGTGACGCTCCTTCAAGGCCTGGGCGCGTGCCGCGGCAGGCCGGCCGTTGATTTCGTCAACCAGGCGCTTGAGGTGCGAAAGACGCGCCCAGCCGTCTTCCCCGAAAAGGAAAGGCACGAGGCGCGCCCAGCCCCAGACGGCCATATCGACGATGGTGTAGTCCGAGCCCAGCATATAGCTGCGCTCGGCAAGCCGGGTATCGAGGATCCCGAAATGCCGTTCGGCCTCGAACAGATAGCGCGTGACCGCGTAGGGAATCTTCTCGGGTGCAAAGTGCTTAAAGTGCACGAGTTGACCTGAATAAGGCCCGATGCCACTCGCCACGAACATGAGCCAGGAAAGCAGTTGGCCGCGCGCAACCGGCGTGTTCTCGGGCAGGAACTGGCCGGTCTTTTCGGCGAGATACAGAAGGATCGCATTGCTGTCGAAGACGGTGACGTCGTCATCGGTGATGGCTGGAGTCTTGGCGTTCGGGTTGATCGCCAAGAACGCGGGAAGGAACTGCTCTCCTTTGCGCGTATCGACGGGCACGAGTTCGTAGGGCAGGCCGGTTTCCTCCAGAAAGAGTGCGACTTTCAGGGGGTTGGGCGACGGGTGGTAATAGAACTTCAGCATCAGGGTCTCCTCTGGTGGACGGCATGACGGACGCGCCGAAGACGTTTTTCGACAGCGCTTGGCGACACGCTAGAATTTTTCAACCCAGGGCCGAACCTCGACCTCCCAGGTCCAGGCGCTGCGGTGTTGACCTAGAATAGCCATATAGGTTTGGGCGATCGCATCCGGGTCGAGCTGGGCATCACCGGCATCTGTGCTTTGCGCGGGGCGAATCGCTCCATCAATGATGAAGTGGGCCACGTGGATGCCGCCGGGCGCGAGCTCACGCGCGATGCTCTGGGCAAGACCCCGCAGCGCGAACTTGCCCATCGCAAAGGGCGCCGAGCCCGGGTAGCCCTTCACGCTGGCCGAGGCACCGGTGAAAAAGATCGCACCATGGTGGCGGGGCAGCATCCGGCGCGCCGCCTGTTGGGCCACGAGGAATCCGCCGTAGGCTGTCACGGACAGATTGTGGGCGACGGTCCCGGGATCCAAGTCGATGAGAGGGCCACGCGAGCGCTGGCTCGGGTTGAAGAACACGGCATCAATGACGCCCAGGCCGGCTTCGGCGTTCGCGAAAAGGGACTCGACCTGACTTGGCTCTGCGACATCGCAGGCCAGCGCCAGGCCACCAATTTCCGCACGCAAGGACTCGAGCTTGGCAACATCGCGCGCGGCCAGCGCCACGCGCATTCCCTGGGCCTTGCACCGCCGCGCAAGCGAGGCGCTCAGTCCGGATCCCGCGCCAACGATCAAGGCCGTCTCATACCCGTTGGGGCTCATGGTCACCTCACCAAATGAAAGTACGAAATCGTGCCCAAGCCGCACAACGAGTGAGGCCGCTGAATCGATTCACAGCACTTGGGCACCGAGCGTTCGATACGTCTTATACCCCACTTGGTCCGTTCCTGCGCGCCTAGCGCGCCTGGCGCTTGCTGTACCAGCGCAGGCCCGAACTCAAAAGGATGGCCAGTAGCGCAAGCGCAGTCCCCGAGACCAAAATCAACGAGAGATAGTCGCGAATGATTGGAACATTTCCGAACAAAAATCCCCCCGCCACCAGCAAGCCAACCCAGAAGACCGCGCCTAGCACCACGTACTGAAAAAAACGCAGTGGGTTGAGTTCGAAGACACCGGCAAGCAAGGGCGCGAAGGTGCGGACCACGGCGAGAAAGGGCGAAAAAACCAGAAGAAGTCCTCCATGGTTACCATAGAAACGGGCGGTCTTCTCAAGCGATTTGCGGTGCAACCAGCGGTAATCGTGACTAAACACCTTGCGTCCGAGCGCGATGCCCACGCCATAGGCCACAGCGCTACCCAAGATCGTCGCTGCGATCAGCACCGGCACGAGCACCAGGGCACTTAAGGCACCGGTCGCGCAAAACGCGCCGCAGATGAAAACGAGGGGGTCGCCGGGCAAGATGAAAAGCGGTGCGATGCCAATTTCGCAAAAGACGATGAGAAACAGGAGCAGATAGACGGCGAACCCGTACTCGCCGATGGCCACACCGAGGTAGCGGTCCAAGTGCAAGACCATCTGGACGAATTCCATGCCGCGTGATCCTTTTGCTCTGGGCTTCCGACTTCGGGCCGGCATGCGCCTTGCGTTTTCAGACCTTTCGCAGTCCATAGAGTTGCATTTTTCCCGAGATTACAGTGTGCACGCCGTGTCTGCGAGAATGCCTCCAGGAATGCGTTCCAGTCTAGACTCGGGGTGCTCAGAGCGCCGGGCCGCGCGAACTTTTATCGGGAGAGATGAAATGCCGCATTTTGACGCCGTGGTAGTGGGGACCGGTCAGGCGGGGCCTTCGCTGGCCGTGCGCCTGGCCCAGGCCGGGCGCCGTACGGCCATCATCGAGCGCAAGCAGGTCGGCGGTACTTGCGTGAATGTGGGTTGCATCCCCACCAAGACGCTCGTGGCCAGCGCGCGCGTCGCCGCCGTCGCGCGGCGCGCGACGGAATTTGGTGTCATCCTCTCCGGCGCCCCTGAAGTCGACATGGCCAAAGTCCAGGCCCGAATGAATGTCGTGCGCGGCGAATCCAACCAGGGGGTCACGCAATGGCTTTTGGACACCAAAGGGGTGGAGCTCATCCGCGGACACGCTCGTTTCGTGGATCCCCACACGCTCGAGGTCAACGGCGAGACGATCTCAGCCGACCAGATCTTCCTGAACGTCGGAGGTCGGGCGCAAATCCCGCCGATCCCGGGATTAAGCGAGGTGCCGTTTCTGACCAACTCGAGCGTGCTGGAACTCACCACGCTGCCCGCCCATCTGCTCATTTTGGGTGGTAGCTACATCGGACTCGAGTTCGCTCAGATGTACCGCCGATTCGGCAGCGAAGTCACGATCTTAGAAGCTGGCCCGCGCCTGATCGGACGGGAAGATCCGGATGTCTCAAACGCCATATTGCAGCTGCTTCTACGCGACGGCATCCAGGTCCATACGCAAATGTCCAACCTGTCGTTTAGCGCGGGAGCGGCGGCCGTTTGCGCCCACTTCGACGCCGCCCAACCAAGCCAGCGGGTCGAGGCCACTCATTGCCTCATCGCCGTGGGCAGGCGGCCCAACACCGATGATCTGGGGCTGGATAAGGCAGGAGTGCGCACCGATGCACGGGGTTACATCACGGTGGACGACGGACTTTGCACCAACGTGCCCCACATTTTCGCCTTGGGCGATGTGAACGGGCGCGGTGCCTTCACGCACACGGCCTACAACGACTTTGAAATCGTGGCTGCCAACCTTCTCGATGGTCAGACGCGGCGCGTCAGTGACCGCATTTTGGCGTACGCGCTCTACATCGATCCCCCCCTGGCCCGCGTCGGACTGTCGGTTGAGGCCGTGCGCACAAGCGGCCGTGCTGCCTTGTCTGCCCGCATGATGATGACGCGCGTGGGCCGCGCGCGCGAGCGCAGCGAAACCGATGGCTTCATGGAAATCGTCGTGGATGCCAAAACCGAGGAAATCCTTGGCGCGACCCTGTTTGGCATCGAGGCCGACGAAGCCATTCACTCGATCCTCGACCTGATGTACGCCCGAGCGACCTACAAGCTGCTGGCCCGCGCCATGCATATCCACCCGACCGTCTCCGAGCTGTTACCCACACTCGTCGAAGATCTAAAGCCGCTGATTTGAGGGACGTGGGCGCGGCAGCAGCCCAGATGTCAACGCCGCCGCCCGGACAGCCGCTCTGGCTTCGTCGGTTTTAGTCGTGGGGCAGTTCGCCCATTTGCGACTGAATGTAGTTCTGCAATCCAACCTGCGCAATCAGTCCGATCTGGGTCTCGATCCAGTCGATATGCTCTTCGGTGTCGTCGAGGATATCCTCGAGGATGGAGCGTGAAACATAGTCGCGTTCCACCTCGCACAAAGCAATGGCTTCTTTAAGCGTGGCTTGAGACCCTTGCTCGAGCTGCAGATCGCTTTGCAGGATCTCGGGCACATCCTCGCCGACGCCCAGCTTGTTTAGGGTTTGGAGGTTGGGAAGTCCATCGAGCACCAGAATGCGCTCGATGAGCCGGTCGGCATGCTTCATCTCGCCGATCGATTCGTCGTACTCGACCTTGCCCAGCGCGTGCAGACCCCAATGCCGATACATCCGGGCGTGAAGGAAGTACTGATTGATCGCGGTGAGCTCGTTGGTGAGCTGCTTGTTCAACAGGGCGATTACGCCCGCATTCCCCTGCATGCCATCCCACCTTTCTCATGGGCCGAAGGCGGGACCGCTGATTAGGCTGCCTCCAGTTGCCGCGCTTTCTCAAACGCAATCTCGACCTCTTCGGTGCGCCGCACGGCGGGCTGGCGCGTCGGCAGCGGGACCACCGAACCTGCGCCGCGCTCGACCATCTTGGCCTCCATCTTGGCCCGCGTCTCGCAAATCAGGTTCTCTGCCGCGCAAGCGCACGTGCCGCACTGCAACGCCACCCCGAGATCGATCCGCAGATCGTCCAGAGTGTGAGCACCCTCTGCCACTTTAGCGCGGATTTCGCGATCGGTTACCGCTGCACAGACGCAAATGTACATGGAAAGGCACGTCGATGGGTTTTTAATGCGAATCATTATCATTTAATTTCAGAACCTTTGCAAGCCCCCTTTTTAGCCGGTGGGTCGCCGTCTTGATCCGGCGCAAACCATTGGCCGTAAAGGGCGCGGGGAATGGCATCCCTGCCCCTGCGCCGGCTTTTCGAGCCGGGACATTCGCGCGCCTTGATCGCAGTACACTGTTGCCCCATTTGGACGCGAAGCGAGACGCTATTCATGAATACGCCATTTAGGCGGCTGTCCTTTCTGGCGCTGACCATGGCCTGGGGCTTCTGTGGTGCACAGACCGAACCGCCTGCGGCGGACGCGCCGGTTCGAAGTCCCGCGCAGTACTTGCATGACTTCAAGAGCCTGATCGATTCGGGTGACGTCTCGGACTACCACTTGGTGGGGGAGATCCTCAAGATGCCCGTCGAGCCGAAGGTCGGCGAGGCGGTCGACTCGAGTCCCACAAGGGGGAATTCTCCCATCGCGGGAGTCAGCCGAGATTTCCGGCACGCGGGTCCGGCGCCTGAGTATCTCGAGTATCCCTTCTTGTACGGCGACTTCGTTCCCCGTGGGGGCGGCCCGGCTCGGGTCGTTTTAAATGTCTATCTCGACAAGAATCGCATCTGTCTCACACGAGAGGACCTGGAGACCACCTTTGGTGCGATGCGCACGGTGAATCTCACCGACGGAGCAGGTATCGCCTATAGCAAGGATACCCACGGCAAAAACGACATCAGCGCGACTTTCATGATCTTTAGCGACAGTCACTGCGCCGAACGCGTCGGACTCACCCAAAACGTCCAGCGAGAGTAGACGGGATATCGCAGCAGTGCCAGAAGCAGGACGGCACCCGGGAGCATCCCACCAAAAAAAAGCGCGACGCGATCCATCGCGCCGCGCCAACCGCCGAGAGTGTGCTGGAGGGGGTGCCCACGCCCGGCGAAAGCAGTAGGGGTCTCGCAATAAGCGTCCGCCGTGGGGACCCTCCAGGCAACGCAAGTGGCCCTTCGGTCCACGGCATCGAATGCACCTTCCTGAAGGTCTTCGTCCTTGAAGTGGTGCATTAACTTTGGCATTTTGTGGACGCTCCTCACATAGCCTTTCGGGCTTAGTACCGCGGTGCGCGAGATCGTCCAAAAGAGGGCCGCTGTAGGGGTGGGCGGGATGCGCACGCCATCGCGGCTCTAGAACTGCGCCTTCGCGGACCCTGAGCGTCGATCGAGGAATCCACGGATTTGCGGTGAGCTGCGAGATGCCACTGCGCTCTTTTCAAGGCAGCCGAGCGGGGCGCACAAGCCCGCGTGGCGCAATCACCAAGGAGATCGAAGGCGGCCGATCGCTCCGAAGCGCGCACGCCGGTCGGTGCTGTCAAGAAGTGCCTAGGGCGTTCCGTCGTTGCCCGAGTCCTTCCGGATTCCTGAGGCATGGGTCAAATACAAGCCGATGGAAAGCAGGGCGACACCGCCCGCCAGATAGACGAGATCGATGGGCTCTCGGACCGTCACCGCCAGTCCCTGCTCGAGGACCGCGACTGCGAGAACAATGAGCACGACCTTGCCAAGACTGGATTTCAGATCGTCCAGACTGTCGATGGCGAGAATGCGACTCGCGCCGGGCGTGGAATGCGCGACTTCGAGTTTACTGATGAATAGCTCGTACAGTCCGAAGGCAAAGATCATCACGGCCGAGGCGAGCAGATAGCCATCGACGATTTTGACGATGTCCGAGACGATGGCTTCGGTCAGGAACTTGCTGCCCTGGCTGAGCTCATCGGCAAAAAGAAGACGCCAACCGTTCACGAGAAGACTAAGCACGGCCTTCGAGGTCACGACGAACAAGGCGATCGAAGTAACGAAACTGCCGATGACGCCGATCAGGACCAAGTAGCGCAGCCTCCACAGGAAGCTCTCGAAGGCCACCATCAATGCTCTCATGGGTTTCCTTTTGGGTTGGCTAGCATGACCTGCGCATCAGAGGCAAGGCGATGCGACATGGTCAACGACCAGCGAGATACCGGCACGCACCACCTCCAAGTCTCGCATATTGCGCTATCGGTAGGCGAGACTCGTCATCGCATCGATCGCGCCCCGGGAGAGGAAACACGGCGGCCAATCGCCTCCTGCATGGCTGAACCGGGCGAAGGCCGTTGACCCTTACCCGAGCGAGGTCTGGCGACTGCGGCACCCCACGCATATCGCTTAGCGTCCAACTTTCCCCTACGGTCTTATCTGCTAATGTGATCCTTTAGGACTCATGCGACTTGGCCACCTGCACGTCCAACACGCGCGATCGCACTGCGCCGGAATCCACTTACCTCTGGTCCGACATCGTCCGGGGTACCGCAAACGGTCGGGTTCCAAGACACCCTGTCGCGTCAGTGGGCAGTTCGTCACCTTTTGCTGGTGTCCAATTGCGTTTGAGCTACCCTGCAGGCACTGACCTTCCACCTTTCGGAGAAAACCATGTCTGACATTGATGATTTGACCAAGTTAGGCGAACTGCATCGGAGTGGTATTCTCTCCGACGAAGAGTTCGCCCGGGCAAAGGCACGCGTATTGGGCGACGCACCGCCGGCCAACGGTGTCCCTTTTCGCCCTCGCGGAATCCATTCGTTTCAGCGCAGCCGCTACGACCGCTGGATCGGCGGCGTCTGCGGTGGACTGGGCGAAGTAACCGAAATGCCGTCCTGGATATGGCGAATTGTGTTCACCCTTCTAATCCTGCTTCACGGGACGGGCATTCTCATTTACGGTCTGCTATGGATCTTCGTGCCGTCGGCACCCTGCCAAATCGCCAGTCGCGAGCAGCCGCACTAATCGCTTCGGCCCGGGTGCCTTCCTTACCGGGGATAGACGTTCGCGGCAGCGGCCCGGTTTTCTGTCGCGCACAGTAGATCAATTGCCTTCTATCGGCTACCCACTCGCTTTTCTTTCTTTGCAAGAATCCGACCGGGATCGACCATCGCGTCGATCCCGAACCGGTCGCCTCCTCAAGCGCTGGCTCTGAGATTTCAGTCCCAAAACCGATCCCCGAGTTATAAGTGCCGCTTTTTAGGCCTCAAAGAAGATTCGAGATCCATGGAGCTCCCACTCAAGGGACAGCTCAACGCTTGCGTACATCCAGCTCCCGTGAAATTGCACGGCAGCCGGCCGGAGTCGGGAGGACGACATCGGTCAGGCACGAGCATTGCTGCCTTGTCAGTCTCTAGCTCGCCACTAAGCTGCGATTCCCGGCCCCAAGCAAATTAACGAGAGCTCGAAAAGCTCCCCTGAAGGAGAGACTTCCATGATCGCAAAATCGACCCGATTTACCCCTTTTTATGCTTTGCCAGCGGCCCTCGTGGCAACGGTGCTCCTGGCGGGATGCGTGCAACCCAATTCGCCTCCCGTTCAAGTGCAAGCCAGTAATCCCTCGGTGACCTACAAGTACCGCGGCGATCAGGAGCTTTTGCAGGCCAATCAGACCGCGGTCACGTATTGCAGTCAGTATCGTGCGACGCCACGGGTCTCGGGAATCTCGGATTCTCCCGATGGCACGCGCAACGTCGTGTTCGAATGCGTGGCGATGGCGGGTATGCCCGTGGTTCAGGCAGCCAATCCGAATCTGACCTACAGCTACCATACGGATCGTGAATTGCTCGACGCCTCACGAACGGCACAGTCGTACTGCGTGAGCCACGGAGCATCGCAGGCCATAGCGAACACGACCGTGAACCCCGATGGATCGCGTACCGTGACTTTCCAGTGCACCTCGCAATAGTGACCGGGCACCGACCATTCAACGGCGCGCGTGCGTGAGCACACCATCGAGCACACGCGGGACATGGTCCGGCTCGAGAGCGTTTGTCAGCAAGGCACCGTAGCGTATCTTGCGCCGGGCCCGCGTCCCGAGGAAGCGGCGCAACTGCGCATGGTGCTGCCGTGCGCGCTGAGCCGGTTGATTCTGAAATCGGCGAAAGGACTCAAGCTCGCCTTGGATAGCCAGTAGCCCCTCGACCGAGGCAGCGCCAAGGGCTCGAATCAGCTCGTCTTCGAGATCCGCATCGCACACAAAGAATCCACGGCTCTCCGCGCTCGCGCGGCTGAGGTTCGCGCCAAGCCCCACTCGCTCGAGCTGTCGCCAAAGGTGCGGCTCCTCGTCCGCGTCAACGAGACCTGCTAGATGCACGCCCAAGCCTGGCGGACCTAATGCATCCAAGAACTTGCCGGTGTTGGTTGCTCCACCGACGCAAACGATGAGGACTCTCTCCGCCATGAGGTTCAAGCCGCGCCGACTGGCGAGGGCTTCAAGGGCCGCTTGATCACTTAAGCCCTCCACGAGGATCACCGCCTTCGTACCCGTGTAGACGACCATGTTGCGGGCTGCCTCAGTGGTTAGCGGCGGCCTGGTCCCGGAGAATTCAGTAAGCACGCTCATCAAGCGGAAATGGTACACCGGGGGGCTCGACTCAAGGGCGTGCTGACGGCGCTCTGTTTGCCCCTCTCGGGAGTCGAGACTCAAAACGGAGTCGATGCGGGGAATCCCTTCCCTTCTGCTCGCAGCGTTCTGCCATTACGACATCGCCAGTTCTAGCCCGCGTGTTCATCTCGTCTTAACGCTGAATTCTCGGCCCCTGTCTCCGGCATGAAGAAATAAAGAATCGACAGCGCGACGCCTGCAATCACGGCGAGGCAGATAAAGCCGGCATTAAAGCTGAAACGGTGAACAATCGAGCCCGCGATGACTTGGCTTAGCGAGGCGCCGATTCCAACCGCCGTGCTAATTGCGCCGAGTGTCAGATTGAATCGGCCCGTTCCGCGCGTAAGATCGGCAATGACCAGAACCGACACGACACCAAATATTCCCGCTCCGATCCCGTCGAGGACTTGAATCGCAACGAGAGCAATGGGATTGCCCGTGAGCGTGTAGAGCACCGCTCGAATGGGAAGAACCCCGAAGCCGATGAGTAAGAGGGGCTTTCTCCCCCAGCGTCCGGCCTGACGGCCCGCCCAGGAAGCCAATAAGGAGATGACGAATTGGGTCGTCACGACGCACGCCGACATGAAGAGCATCGATTTGTTTCCCTGGCCTTTGGCCAGCCTCTCCCCAAGCAATGGAAGCATTGCCGCATTCGCAAAGTGAAACAGAACGGCACACACAAGAAAGATGAAAAGAGCCCGATCCCGCAGGAGGACCGCAATACCCGCGGCTTTTTCGTCCTTCGCCCCTTCCTTCGCGCCCCGGGCCCGCTGATAGTCGATTACATCGGGCCGAATGAGACACAGCGAGAGGATGGCTGGGACCGCGCTTACCGCGACAAAGAAGAAGATGCTCTGGTTCGATACGTAATAGCCCAGTAGTCCCATGCAGACGGCGGCTGCGACGTTACCCGCGGAGTTAAATGAAAGATTCCGACCCTGTCGGGCATCAAATAGTCTGTGCCCGACGATCCCCAGCGAAATCGCACAGAGAGCGGGTCCAAATACGCTCGATGTCCCGCCGATGAGGACCTGGGCAATCAAGACCGGCCAAAGCGACGGCGCGAACGCGATCGCAAGTGCACCCAGCACGAGCGCGCCGATACCGAGAGACACCAAAAGACGCTTGTGGTGCAGGCGGTCGACCAACGCGCCCGCAGGCGTCTGGCACAGAATTCCGGCGACGCCCCCGATGGTCAGGGCGAGCCCGACCTGTTCCTCGTTCCAGCCGTAGGCGGCCAGATAGATCGCGAGAAACGGTCCCACCCCCGTCTGCACATCGGCGAGAAAAAAATTAAGCCAGTCGAGACCGGCAAGAGTGCCCGCGGCGATGCGTGTTGTGTCTTTCGAGTCCTTCGGCTGAACACGCGCCTCTTGTATTGCGGTGTCTTCAGAAGAGAGCAGAACATCCTCCAAGTCCGCGCCTGAAGTGGGCGCATCACCACGGTGGTAGCGCAAGGAAAAGATGGGAACCCGACGCGCAAAGTTCCCGGGTTTGTCGGAATCTGCCGCGATCGGTTCGCGCCGCTTTCAAAGCCCGTGTAGGAACCCGCTTAACGTCGGCGCAGAGATTTCGGCAGAGAACGCTCATCCGCAGTGACCGTGCCAGGCTGGGCCAAGCTGAACCAGCATCCGATCTAGTGGGGCTTTAGGGACTCCATCCCGGCCTGCTCAATTGCAGAAGTCGTTTTGTCGGAGGCCAGGAACGAGATCAGCCGCTTCGAGGCCTCCACCTCCTTGGACCCGATCACAACCGCCGCGGAGAACACAGAGACGTACTGAACCTCCATTGGAATGGGCCCGACGAAGTCGATGCCTGGCATGTGCAGAAGTTCGCTGACCGGCTGAACCGCGAGTGTCGCATTCCCGCTGGCGACCAAGGAGATGGCCTCCGCACCCCGAGCCGTGACGTTGACTGATTTGCTATCGACGCCCAGTCGCGGAAACAAACGGGTCGTCAGATAAATGCCCGTCGTACTGCCGGGCACAGCGATGCTTCTCGCGTTATGCAGCGTCTCCTTGAAGGCATCGACGGTGGCGATCTCCGGCCTGGGTGCTCCTGCGCGTACGGCTAGACCCAGGGGCGTTTGTGCCAGATCGACGTCGGTTCCCGCGACGATCAAGCCAGCGGATATCAAGTCGTCTAGTCCCTCCCGGGACATAATCACGACATCGGCCGGAACACCGCGACGAAGCTGGGCTTCGATCGTGTCCGGCCCACTACCTTGCGATACGCCCGAGCCCGTGGTCACTTCGATGCCCGTGGTGTGCTCGAACTCCGGCAAAGCCGACCGGTAAGCGCGTGCGAATCCTCCCGAGATGATAACTTTCACCTGGGCCACGGCCTCGATAGGACACAGGGCGCCCAAGATGAGTAGGCTGCCCAAGCCGGCGACAAGTCCTTTATGGACCTGAGAAGCCAATCTCATGCTACGTCCTTTTTTGTTGGCACGGAATTCTCGGGATTCCCCCCGGACTTGTCGGCCGTGGCAGAGCGGGACGCATCCCAGGCGGCCATGATCTTGCGGTGGTGCGGGATGTTGTTCAGAAAGCTCTGGCGAAGCGCAGGCTCGCTGATGCTGGCTACAGTGACCTGCAGGTTGTTGTGCGCTCGTTCCAGCCAGATCTGGGCCCGGCAGTCGCCGGCGCTTCGCAAGACTTCATAGCAGATGAGTTCCAACCGGCGCGGTCGGCCCCCCTCGCTGGCGCTGTCCGCTTCAGCACGCTGGAGTACGTCTTCAAGATGACGGAGTGCCAAGTCGACGTCGCCTTGTGATAGGGCCACTTCGGCCAGGCCCGCGAGAGCATCATCTTGCATGTAGGAGCCAACGGACTTTGAGACAGAGCTTGCGCGGAGGAAGGTCGTCGCAGCCGCCGCGTGTCGCCCCAGCGCGAGCTCGGCTCGACCTTTTTGCATGAGCGCGAGCACTTCCCGGTCGGGCGCCTTGACTGCCACAGCAAGGTCACAGGCCAACTCGGCCAGGGCCAGTGCGCGATCGTGATCTCCCTCCCAGAGCGCGTGGGAAGAAAGGTTCGACAGCGTATTGGATTCCAGCGAGCGATCACCGATGGCTCGCACGATCTGGAGGCATTGATCCATAAGACGGCCGGCTTGCTGGACTTCGCCAAGCCCGACCCACGCCTCCCCCAGGTTTCCGAGAGTTATCGCTTCCGCACGCAGGTTTCCGAGCTCGCGATTGAGGATGAGAGCCTGTTGGTGAAACGCCAAGGACGCCACAGGGTCGCCTTGCATATCGGCGGCGATAACGCCCAAAGTCGCGAGACAGTCGGCCTGCTCGCCGACGAGCCCGAGGTCTCGCGCGAGGCTTAGAGCAGTCTGGGCCCGTGCCTGGCCGGCGCGCCAGTCGCCCAAAAGCGCCAGAGCGATCGCCTGCAGTCGGATGGAGTTCAGGCGGATCTCATCGTCTCCTGTCTGCTCGGCAAGCCTGGCACCCAATTCCGCGTCCGTCTCCTGGGCAGCCCAGTCCGCCGTGCGCAAGGCCCACCCCGCCCGCCGCAAAGCGACGTAGGCGCGACGTCCATCGTCGTTGAGCGTTCGCGCGAACGTATCAAGCGCGGCCAATGCCACGCTCTGTTCGTCACGTTGGCCCTGGATATCCAACGTCCGCTCGCGAACTTTCAGAAGTCTCCAACGTAGATGCGCATCCGAGAGGGTATCGTTGCGCTCATCAAAGGTCCCCGATTCGGCAACCGCCTTGCGGCGGTCCAGAAGAATCAGAGCGCGCTTCACAAGAGCTTGCACGGCATCGTGCGCGAAGCGTGTAAGGGCGTGCTCCGCGGCGCGCGCAAAGTATTCCGCAGCGTTGGCATCGTCACCGGCCAGCTCGTAGTGTTCCGCCGTCATCCCCAGGAAATCGTTCGCCCGCAGTCCGCGGAGGTCTGAGAGCCAATGGGCGAGCTTGCTATGGAGTTCTCGCTTCACGCGTTTGAGGACCGTGCCGTAGGTCACCTGATGCAGCAGTTGGTGCGTGAAGGCATACTCGCGCAGTCCATCCTCGGCGGTGGCACCCTTGGGCATCGTCAGCTCGCGCCTCACCAGGGCAGGAAGGGTATCCGCGGCCCGCGCGTCGAGCGCGACCAGGGCACGGTCCCAAAACACCTGGCCGATGACACTGGCTTCCTGTAGTGCCTCGCGCTCGGCGTCGGGCAGACCGTCAAGTCTGGCCTGCAGGATTCCCGTGAGCGTTGCCGGCACCTTGGTCGAGAGCAGTCGGTCGGGATTGACCGTCCAGTATTCGGGGCCGATCTGGATCGCACCCTGATCGATCAGCATCTTGACCAGCTCTTCCATGTAGAAGGGGTTGCCCTCCGAGCCCCCGGTCACGAGTTCGCGCAGTGCCGCCGGTATCTCCGGCAGCTTCTTCAGAATCTCGCCGACCAGCACCCCGCTATTGGTCCGGTCGAGTGCGACCAGATCCATGCGCTGAGACGATGTCCCCATACTTTGCCAATCGGGCCTGCGCTCGAAGAGCATCCGGCGGCCGAAGACGAGGAGAAGCATGGGAAAGTCGCCGTTGAGCTCGGTCAGATCACGCAAGAAATCGAGCGTTTCGTTGTCGGCCCAATGCAGGTCGTCCAACTGGAGCACAACCGGGGCCTCGCTCGCCACCGAGATCCGACGAAACAGCTGGGCCGCCGTATGCAGCGCGCGATTGCGAATCTGGCGGGGGTCGTTGAGAATGCCTTTGACGTGACGGCTCTCGCGATATTCGATGCCGATGAGATGTCCCAGCAGATGAGCCTGGGCCTCGGCCCGGTCGGGTCCGTCGTCATGCAGGAAGAGCGGAATAATCCCGGCCTCAAGCTTCGACCGGGCCACCGGAACGGTGTCGTCATCGGCGATCTGAAAGCGCCACGCTACGATATCGCGTAGCAGCCCGAAGGGCTGGCCCTGGGTGTGCGGGGTCGCACGGCCCCGAAATATATAAAAAGGCTCCGGACGTGTTTCGGCCCAGGATTCGAACTCGTAGAGCAGCCGGCTCTTACCCACGCCGGCCTCGCCCACGACCGTGACAACGCCCATCTTCCGCTCCGACAGAAGACGGTCAAACGCCTCCTGGAGAACCTGGAGCTCTGCGTCGCGGCCGATCATCCGCGTGGCCACACCCTCGATCCCGCGCGTGCCGATACGAAACGAGCGTGGCTTGGCACGCACCACGAGGTAGCTCTTGACCGGCTCGCTCACCCCCTTCACCGGGAGGGGCTCCTGAACCTCGACCTCGAACAGACCGCGCACGAGCCCATACGTTTCGTGTGTGATGCGCAGCGCCCCCGCCGGGGCGGTCTGCTCCATGCGGGCGGCGATGTTGACCGCCGTGCCTCGGATGCTCCCCTCGGCATCGACGCCGCCACCAAGCAGGACTGGACCGGTATGGATACCCACGCGCACGTTAAATCCGCGGTGACCGTGGGTTGCAAAGACCTCGGAGCCTAGAACTCGACCAAGCTCAGTGAGGGCTAGGCCGCAGCGCACCGCGTGCTCTGCGTCGTCCTCGTGGACTGCCTCGGCCCCGAAAACGGCGAGCAAATTGTCGCCCGCATATTGCAACACTTTGCCGTGATGGGATTCGACGATCCGAGAGCCCCGTGCGAGGGCACCGTCCATGACGGCGTGAATCTCCTCAGGATCCAGCCCCTGCGAAAGCGCTGTGGAGCCGACGACGTCCAGAAACAGGATCGTGACCTGCTTGAGGGTTTGCGAGGGAGCAGGCTCCATTTCCAACGCGGCAAGCCTGGCCTGCACCGGGCCCAGCATCGCATCGACGACGGCGTGGCCCAGAGTGCCGCGCTGCGCTTCCAACGCGGCGATACCAAGCCGAAGTTGTTCTCTCTCAGAGGTCATGGCACCAATGGTAGCAGCGCGACACGAGCTGGGTCACTGCGGCCAGACGGACTCGACCTCGCTTACACGGAATCAGAGAGAGAGCGGAATGAAGACAGCAGCGCACCAACGCTTCTCAAATTCAAAGAAGCGCCGCAACCGAGTTAGGGCTTGCCTTGACGCAGTCGGCTGCGCTCCTCGCCACTCAGTATGTATGGCTCACGGGTAGCCCCCTGTCTGAAGCAAAGAATACGGAGCGCTTCCTGTCGCCACGCAGGCGCCATCTCAGCATGAGCGTCGCAAATCGCAGAACGTACACGGGGATTGGAATCTGATTGGCCGGAATCACTGCACCATTGCCCGTGGCCGATTGACGAAATCCGCGCACGAGGATGGGCCCAAGCGCCACGTCCAAGGAAATAGCCTTTTCTGGCTTTCGGATGCAGGCGTGAATCAGCCCGACAAAGGGCCACTTGCTCGTCGAAAGCGTGTTGCCAATGGGCGTATTGCAGCACCGGGCGTACCATCGAAGCAGGCCCCGGGAGGTTAGTCGCATGCACGCTAACTGGTCTTTGCCCGCCGTTATCACAAGGTTCGCGGGCGACATCTGAAAAAGTTCCGTTCCACCTTGCGCGTCGAGCACGTCTTCGACGCGGCCCAGAAACCGGGCAAATGACTTGCAATCATCGCAGTAGCAGACAACATGGCAGCCTGCATGCGGCCCCACTTCGCGCGCCACCCCTTGCAAAATGCCACAGGCGCACCGAATGGCGAGTTCCCTAGCCATACGCTAGGGCCCCCGGGAAATAGAAAATCGTCGCCTTCGTGCATTTCCCGATGCCCAGCACAATGGTGGTCGAATAGCTCGCTTTCAACTTCCCTCCTCGAATGACGTTGCGCGGTGCGTTGGCCTTGGCCAGGATTTTGCGGACCGTCATTCCCTCCGAAAGAAGACGACGTACTTACGCTTCTGAATGCCCCGGGGCAGCATGCATCGCATGGCTTGCCGCGATGTCGATCGACATTTCCAAAGACGAGTCGCCGGTGATGTGGCCAAAGTGCCGTCCTCCGTCGAGCCCGCCGGACTTCAGACCGCCTCTGGGACGCCGGAGCCGGAGATAGCCTCAAGGTAGCGGGCGATGACACCGGCATCGTCGGCAGAGCAGGCGACATAGCCATCAGGTCGGACCAGCCAGATGCCGTCTTCCCGATACGGTGCCCGCAATTCGGGATCGAGAAGCGCTGCGAAATGACTGATGAGTTCGCTCGTGGCTGCGCTCCGCCTCGCGAAAAGCGCAAACCGTGGGGCTGATCCAGATCCCACCGGCGCCCGGCCACTCACGGGCTCGATTCGCTCTCCCGGCTGAGGACCTTCATGTCCGAAGGAAGACCCATTTAAGGGACTATCGGGATATCCGATCGAGACCTCACTCATTGTCCTTGCGACCGCACTCTGAATGGGACCCAGGCCGAGCAGCACTTGGCCAACGAGATTACGCACCGCTTGCGCCACGGGGTTCTTGGTCGTGCCCACCTCGGTAAGCCGATCGGCCGCTTTCAGAACCTGGTCTCCGATGGCGCTTCGCTCGGAGCTGTAGCTGTCAAGCAAGCTCTCGAAGCCCCGCTTCTGGATCACCATGGCCAGTTTCCAGGCGAGGTTAAACGCGTCTTGCATCCCAGTGTTCATGCCCTGCCCACCGGCGGGACTGTGGACGTGGGCGGCGTCGCCCACCAGAAATGAGCGGCCCCAGCGATAGCGGGACACCTTGCGTCCATTGATCCTAAACCCGGCAAGCCAGATCGGATCGAACGCTCGGATTCCAGAAGGACCGCGCCTATCGATGACTTTCTGAATATCCTCCAGGGTCGGTGTCGGTGGATGGTCGGCACCAGAAGGCGGCAAATCGGCGATCAACCGATAGCGGCCCGGAGAAATAGGAAAGATGATGAAGACGCCATCTTGGTGCCAATAGACTGAGGCCTCGGAATCAGGATAGGGATAACCCTTCAGATGAACATCGGCCAAGAGCCAGTCACTGTCCATGGTCTGGCCCGTGAAGGGCGCGCCGACACCATGTCGAACCGCACTGTGAGCGCCATCGCAACCCACAAGCCAATCGGTCAGGACCGTCTGTTCCTCGCCGCTGGCGAGCCGCAAGACGGCCCTGACCTCCTGGGCATCATTCTCGATCGAGAGCAACTCGACGCAACGCTCGACTCCCACGCCGAATGTAGACAGCCTTTCTTCCAAGAGCCGCTCAGTCTCTGACTGCGGCAACATCAGGCCGTAGGGATAAGGCGTACGCACGCCGGACAACGCGAGACGGCCGATCTGCTTTTCCCCCGCCATGATATTGACTGCCTCGACCTTCATGCCTGCGTCGACGAAGGGCTGCGACCCGCCGCCGCGATCTAACAACTCCAGTGTTCTGCTCCACACGATCAGCGCTTTGGACTTATCGGTCCGCTGGGGTGATTTGTCGATGATCCGGACGGCCACGCCAAAGCGCTTAAGCTCCGATGCCATGGTCAATCCGACTGGCCCTGCGCCCACGATCAAAACGGGTTTGCCGATCATTCGCTCCTCGGATTCATGTGTGGCTGGCAATTGCAGCCGAAGCCTCAAGCCCATACTGCGGCCCGCAAACCTTGTTCCTCCCAAGATGGCGCTGCGACACCGGCGCTAGAGGTACTTGATCATCTGAAGACAGGGCAAGTTCACAGCCCACAAAGTGGCGAACTCCTCGATCGGGACGAAACCCAGGTGCGCGTAGAAAGCCCTCGTCTGGCCGTATTCCGGACTCGGAGCGCTCGGCCCTAAGGTTTTGACTTGAACAAACTTGCCGCCCCTGTCATGCACCCACGCGCAGGCACTCTCGATGAGGGCGCGTCCATAACCTTTGCCGCGACTTTGGGCATGCACTGCGATGCAGTGAACTTCGTAAGCCTGCGGAAAATGCTGCCGAAGAGTCGCGAATCCAGCGACGATATCGCCTTCCATAGTGACCCAAGTCGGCAAGATGGAACTGTCCCGAATATATTCCAGCAGCGAACCTTCCTGGCCAAACCACAACGGCAGGCTGCGCAGAATCCTTTCAGACTCGCGTTCGATGTTAGTTGGTGCCAGAGTCGCGATCAGGCGCGAAGCCATACCCATGACCTCCTCATGCGCAAGATCCCTCGACAGCTGCGCAGTTGCAGATCCCGGGCTCGCAATATCCGAACATTCGCACCTTCATGAGGTTACGAGACTGACTTGCGAAAGTCATACTCGATCAGGCAAGGCACTTGGGGTGGCGTTCAGAACCAATAGTCGGCGACACAGCGGCCGTCTTGGGGCAGGTCTTCGAAACGCTCCAATCCATCGAAATGAAAGATCGGAATCGGCGCAACTGCATGGGGTTCCGACATGCGTAGATTGACTGCGATCCGACGCCGCCCATCCTCGTGAGATTGCAGCGCGCGCCAGTACGTGACGCAGCCGCAATGGGCGCAGAAATGAAAGCTGATTGAATCGCCGGGTACGTAGGTTTGGGTGGGACCGGAAACCACGATTCTTTCGCCTTCGAAGTCATATGCCCACAACACGCCGTAGCGTCGACAAAGCGTGCAATTGCACGCCGTGGCTCCCTCAGGCATCCCCTTGAATTGCCATTGAACCGCGCCACAGTGGCAGGCGCCCTGGATCATCGGTGGACTCCAATGAAATTTATGACAAAGAAGACTATTTTATTCGAGACCCGACTGGTCTAAAACCCCTCCTCGAGTCGACGGACGGTCCGCGTAGCCGACCTGGCTCGCCTTGCTCAGGGCCGCCGCCTGTTCAGATCCCGAACAGCTCGAATGTGAAGAGCCCGGGGCCCGATCAAGCTGATATTGAAGAAAGCAGCTCTAAAGCGAGGGGCTTGCCGAGTCGCGTTTCGGCCAACAGATAGGCACAACCGTGTGCGTGCCGATCGGCATCGGATGCCAACCGGATCGCGCAAGCACCATGCTCGCCTACCGCATGAGATATTCACCCATCGCCTGATAGGCGGGAAGCGACGTCGGATCGATATAGATGTTGGCGGCAAGATGATGGGATCCGAAGCGCGCGATCACCATTTCTGCCTTGGGATCGATCCAGATCACCTGGCCATGGACGCCACGGGCCGAGAATGCCCCATGTTCATTGTGCGTGATCCACCACATGTTGCGATACGATCCCTTGGGAAAGCTTTCGGAATACATTCTCGCGCGCTCGAAGTGGACTGGATCGGCGCCCTTTTGGATGTCGGCCACGACCGCGGCGGGCACGATCTGCTGCCCGTTGAATGCGCCCTTAAGACGAATCATCTCGCCAAAGCGAGTCAGATCGCGCAGCACGGCACAAAGCCCACCGCCTGCGAGCTCGGTACCGGCGCGGTCGATCCAAAGATAGGCATCTTGTTCAGCCCCCAGCTTTTGCCAGATGCGCTCCGAAAGGAGCATTGCAAGCGACTGTTTGCTGGCCCGGCGCAGGATCCAGCCAAGGACTTCCGTATTGATCGTCCGGTACGCGAACGCCTCGCCATGCGGTCCGAGCTTGGGTGCTGTGGGCAGGTAAGCGTAGAGTGATCCCAGGGAGTTTTCATCGCTTGTGCCAGGAATCGCACCGGAGGCGCGCATCATCTTGTAGATGCCCGCATTCGGATCGGTATAGTCTTCCGAACAGTCCACGCCGATGGTCATGTCCATGACCTGGCGCACACAGGCGTCGGCATAGGCCGATCCCGCAAGTTCGGGTACATATGTGACGACGGGCGCGTCGGGCTCGAGCGCCCCCTCCTCGGCCAGCATGGCAGCAAGCGTGCCGACAAAGGACTTGGTCACCGAAAATGCGATGTGAGGTTGATCGGGGGAGCCTGCTCCAAAATAGCGTTCGTAGACCAGTCGGCCCTGATGGAGTACGACGATGCCGTCGGTATAGTTTGCCGCGAGTGATTCAAGCCAGGTCATTGTCTGGCCATTGGCCAGGCGGATCGGTATGGCGTCCAGATCGGATCGCAAGTCAACGGGCAAGACAGCGGGAGCGCCGCGTCCCCGCTTTACCTCGACCGTCGGCACCAATTCGCGCATATGCGAAAAGGACCAGCGCAGTTGTGGAAAGCGAAGAAAACTTCCGTCCTCGTACCGAATCCGTCGCTCTGGATCGGGTGGGAAACCGCTCATCCAACCCATTCTAAGGGGGTCGGACGTGGCGGCATCGGGAAGGTTGGCACGATCATTCATAAGTGGCCTCGGTTGACAGGCAAAATCGATTTCGGCCGCTTTGTCGCAAAGTGCCGAACGAACGACTCACACCGCGGAGCGACCTAATTCGACATAGGCGTTTAATCGGACGGCCCGCATCAACACCGCAATCGCCGCGATCACTTGCGTGATGACAACACCCGCCACGAAGCCGGGAAAAGCGGCGTCGGAAAGATGAATGCGCGCCAACCCCACGAGCCCGATCAACCCAAGGCCTGCTGCGGTGATGATGACATACGCCCCAATCGCGGCCAAGGGCCGTCTGACCAAGAGCCGAACACCCCGCATCCAGGCGCCAATGGCCGAACGCGACCCAAGTGCGAACTGCGCGCGCCCCGCTTCCAGACTCGCATGGACCAGCACAAAAAGGATTGCAACTAGCACGAGCGCAAAGATCCGTTCCTGATTGACTTCCGTCTCGAGGACAGCAGACTCACCGTGGCGCGCCACCCAGGAGTTGAGCGCGCGCGCGGTCCAGACGGTCAGTCCTAACGGGAACGCCGACCAGATCAGCATGCGGAGCATGCGCCCGTACTCGGCGATGCCGGACTGGATGAGCGCAACGTAACCCTGCGCGCGTCCCGCGCGCGCTGCGCCCACCACCATTCCGGTCAGAAAAGGGAGCAGGAGCAGTGTCACCGCAGCCGAGAACTGCAGATTTGCCACCAGAAGCGGGATCTCGGCGTGAATGCTGTGGTAGAGGTCGACCATAAAGCCCAGATCCTGACCTTCGGCCCAGGCGATCGACTGCGTGGACTGGTCCAGACGCGATGCGAGGAGACGGCCGAACGGCAGGCACGCGATGCCGGTCGGAACGAGGGTCATCACAATCCAGATGACGACGAGCCTCCAGCGTGTGAGCGCCTCGCGCAGAGCCGAAAGAAGGCTTCGCGCCAAGCTCGCTACGCGGGAAGTTTGGCTCGGCATCATAAGGTGGTAGCGAGGGTAAGCACGATCTGCAAGACCGACTCGAATTCGGCGCTATAGCGTCGCGCGGCAGGCCCCCCCAGAAGATCCTGCACGACGCGCCGCACGGACTCGAACGTCGACGAGAAATATCCCTCGTCGCTGCGATCGCTGGGCCGCAGCAGGCGGCTGTTGTTTAGACGATTCGCATCGAGCAGATGGGTTTGCTTGGGATCGAGCGTCGCCGAGAGGGCCCGCACAGGTTTGACCCAGACATAGCGCTGCCAGAGCGCATCGTCATTCCACACGACCGACTCTTCTGAGCCGTCTTCAAAATGGACGACGAGCGTTTCGGGGACCGCAAGCCCGTGGCGCCCCAGAGTCACGATGGTTCGAAAGGGAAAAGCGCCTGAAGGGCCCGACTGTTTCGGGTGATTCTTGGCCCAGTCCGCGCGCGCTTTTTCGATGGCCGCATCCACCCCCTCTTCCGTATCCTCGACCCAATGGCCTTCGACGAAGCGCGTTCCCGGCTCCGGAAGGACTTCGCTACAGACCAGAGATTCCACCGCGTCATCGACCTTGCCGGCGTGATAGACCTGCTCTTCGAATGCGCGCTCGACGAGCTGCCTTTGACCCGACGCTTCGGCAAGCGACTCCCTTAGATCCGCGACACTCGGATGTCGGAACCGCCAACGCTCGAAATACGAGCGCATCGCGTCCTCGAACAGTGGGGTCCCCAGCTGTGCCTCGAGGTCGTGCATGAAAATGGTCCCGCGACTATAGACCGATCCGTAGCTGGAGTCGGAGAGCCTGTCCCACGAGTTTTGTCCAAGCCCATCGGTGGGATGATCAAGCTGCGCATAAAGGCGAGACTCGTCGTAGGGACTCACGACTGGATCGATGCCCAAAGGCTTCATCCAGGCCGGGACAAGATGCTGTGCCTCGCCGCGATCGCGCAACATGCGATGGTCCCAGAACTCGTTGAGCCCCTCGTCAAGGAGCGGCTCCTCAAATTCATTGGAGGCGAGCATTCCGTAAAAATAGTTGTGCCCGAACTCGTGGATGACGGTGAACCTGAAATCGTCCGCCCGGTCGGTCCCCGGCACCAGAGTCAAGGCATGATCGACCGTAATGAAGGTCGGATACTCCATGCCACCGGCGTCCTCGGCGTTGTAGGGCGGGATCACCAAGGTCAGTGTCCGATAGGGGTATGCGCCCAAGGTCTTGCCAAAATAGGCGAGGGAATCGACGGCGGCCTGAAGGGCGGGTTCTGCGCTAGCCGCGTACTCCGGGGGAAACAGGACCTTGATGCTCACTCGCGAACCGCTCGGCGACGTGAAGCTTCCTTCTAAAGGTTTGGCGGTCCGGTTGTCGGCCGTCCAGGCAAAGTCGTGCACATCGTTCTGCACGAAATGGTGGGTCACCATGCCGGCGCTCTCCGTGGCCGGGCCGGCCTCCTCCCCGGTAGCACCCACCGTGTAACCTCGCGGCACGGTCAGGCGCACGTCGAAGCTTCCAAAGTCAGCGTAGAACTCGCTGTTGAAATGATAGGCATGGACGTTCCAGCGCGGGCGTGTAGCCCCGCGCTCGCCGGGCAGTTCGAGGACTCCGATCTTGGGAAACCATTGGCCCACGAGATGAAAGCTGCCGAAATAGCCTGAGCGTGCGATCACGCGCGGCAGCTGATCGAAGAACTGGATGTCGAGCGCCGTACTCCCTCCGGGTGCAACCGGCGTAGCGAGGTCAACCCGGATGACGGTGTGATCGGTGTCAGGGCCGCCATCGGGATGGACAAACGACCAGGACAGCTCCTTGCCCCCTTGGCTCGCACTTCGAAACTCGATATGCCCCCATTGACCGTCCTTCTCGCCGCGTCCTGCGCGAAACACCCATCCGTAGAGGTCGCGTTCGGATGCATAGAAACTGCCCGGTCCTTCAAAGGCGTTCAGGTAGAGGTGCAAGTAGAGGGCATTGACCGGCTCACCACTGCGATTGCGCCAGGTCACTCTTTCTTTGCCGTCGATCGTGTGGTGCCCCGGATCGAGCTGAGCCTGGATTTCATAGTCCACGACACGATCCGATAGCGCAGCTTCCGAACCGGTCCGTGGGCCGCCCCATGCCTGCGGGGCGCTCGGGGTCAAGGGGGCTGCCTGGTGCTCCGAGACGAAGGGAATCTCGCGCGCCACCTGCACGCCGGGGCCGGCTTCGAGCGCGTGCGCAGCGCAAAAGGCGAACAGAGCTAAAAGGGCCGGCAGCCCTTTACCGGTGCCGGCTCGCTTAGCAGTCACGCGAACGCGACAAGCCACACGCCGAAGTTCGATGCGGCGGTCCCAATTCAGCTTTGGAGGAATGAAGGTCAAAGGCAAGCCGGATTCGCGCGACGTCAACGCACGTCCTTTATTCAAATTATTTTTTTAGCAGTCGATCTAGAGCTGCGAAGAGATTGTCGGTTCACCCCGGGACCTCCCCGGGGCTTGCTCCCACTGCTTCTGGGGGCCAGGAAAAGCAAAGGCGGATTATATGCTGAGCCGCGCACCGCCCCGGCCCGCAAGCCCAAAGGGGGAGGAGTCGGGGGCAAATAAAAGCAATGGAGTGGGTATTTGCACACGTTAAAAATACGGGGTCCCACGATTCTACAAGCGGGCTTGTCAGAATTTTTCTGCGACCCTTTGAGCAAACGCGAGGAAAGCGGTGCCGCAGGCAATTTGTGATGTCAGACCGAGCGGCATAGGGTCAGGTCCGCCAATTGCTGATCTGGGTCGTCCGGATCGACCGGCTTAAGGAGCTGACTGTGAAACTGGTGCAATTTGGAGATTTCAGGATCGCTGCGTGGGCCAAACCTATCGGAGATCTTTGGATAGGCAACTTTCGGATCCATCACCTTGGGACCAATCCCACCGGGGCCGCGAGCGTCCCCCAGGAAGGTCAGTGTGAGCAGGTCTTCGCGAGCAAGGAAGATGCGATGCACGCCGCCTACGTCGAAGGGGTCGAATCGCTCGTGCCGATGCTTCGCAGCTTCGAGCAGCCTGCCCTATCTCATTTCTACTAGATCTTGCCCGAACGTCGCGACTCGCTGGACGCACGACTGCGCGGGCTGCGCCTGCCGCGTGCGGAATCGCGATTACCAGAATGCCTCGCATCCAAACGGGCACTGAAGCGCTTTCGATCGAGCCTGCTCATGGCAGCGCCGCAGCGCCGCCCTCGCACCTAGCACTAAATCTGGTTGGCGGGCACGATCAGGGATAATAGCCACGCCTTGGTCCGCATCCACCAGTTTGTCTCCGGCTCTCCGTTGTAGATGATCTCGCCCTCCTCGGTTTGGGCGACCCACTGGATCTGCCCGTCGTCACTCAGGCGCAAGCGGTAGAGGCTCGGTTCGTCGATGAGTGAGGTCACCTCCTTGACCAAGGCCGGGCTGTCGATGAACAAGCCCAGTTCCGTGTTGTGGTAGGCCGATCTGGGATCGAGATTCATCGAACCGACATAAAGCAACTTGCCATCGATGGTGACGGCCTTCGCATGCAGGCTTCCCATGGATTTCCCAAAGTCTCCAAAGTGACGACGGTTGCGAGCCAGCATCGGACTTAATTCGCGCAGCTCGATCCCCGCTTCGAGCATCGCCTTGCGGTACTGCGCATAACCTGCGTAGACGGCGGGCTCGTCAGTGGAAGCGAGCGAGTTCGTCAGAACCGTGACCCGGCCACCGGCGGCGTGGCCGGCCTTCATCATCGCGACCCCCTTATCGCCAGGCACAAAATAAGGCGACGTAATCGAGACCCCTTGGGTGGCCTCGTTCATGACTTCGATGACCCGTCCGGTCACCGTGCCCTCGTAGCTGTCTTCCTTCGCGCCGCCCGCCTTATCGACCGGATCGGCGAAAGCCTCGCCCGTAGCCAGGGTCAACGGCCCAAGCCGACCCGAATCGAGCGCTGCGGGGATCACGTCATAGCGTTGAAACGGCGCGCCCAGGTCCTCGTGTGGCGGGCCTTGAGCGTCGGCAACGAGACGATTGAAACCCGCCCGGGCATCAGCGGCATCGCGCGCCGGCGTAATGATCGAGTCCAGCGGGTACGCGTAGGCACTGTTCCAGTAGGTATCAAAGATGGATTCCAACTGTCCCACGACCGGTCCCACCATAAACACGTCGAGATCGACAAAATTACTTCGGCTCGAATGCATGAAATATTCGTCGGCGATATTGCGCCCGCCGCACACGGCCATGACCCCATCAGCCACAAAGAGCTTGTTGTGCATGCGATGGTTCACCCGCGCCGAATCACCGGCCGAGAAGACGAGCCGGCTATAGAGTCCAAAGCGCCCCACCACAAAGGGATTGAAAAGACGGATCTCAACGTTCGGATAGGCGGCAAGTCCCCGTAGCAGCGGATCTTCGCCGCCCGTGTAGAGATCGTCGACGAGCAAACGAACGCGCACTCCCCTAAGTGCGGCACCGCGCAGTTCGCGCATGAGTGAGAGGCCCGTACCATCTGCCTGAAACAGGTAGTACTGCAAATCCAGGGAGTGCTCCGCCTTGCGGATCAGATCGACCCGGGTCGTGTAGGCCACCGACGAGACGGGCAAAAGCGCAAAACCGGAGCGACCGTCTTTCGGGATCGCGGCCGTCGCCATCGCCCCAAGACCCCCCGTGGTCTCGGGAGCCAGTGCATAAGAGGCCTGGCGTGGCGGATCGGCGGGCAGGCTCGCGCAGCCGCTAATTGCGAGAAGACCACCTGCACCAAGGACGATCGAAAGCAGCCGCGCGAGGGGCCCTGTCAAGAGCGATTCAAGCCACGGCAAATTTCGAACACGGCGCGAGCGGTAGAACGGCCTCGTGACAGACATCATCGTGACGAGAAGATCCAAAGGAACGATCGAGAATGCGGCGATGATACCGCCGCGCAATTGCCTTCTGGCAGGAGTGTGGATGCAGTCTGAAGAAATCGCTTCGGACTAAAAAGGGGCTTGCGACAAAGCGCCCCATGCGGGGACGAACGGCGCCCTTTCGGGATCGAAGCGCGACAGGCCAGCGTGGCCTTGCACTTCGTGCTCGAGGCGCGGGCTAGAATTCAGCCCAGTCGTCCTCGCCCGCCCCCGTTGCGGGGATCGCTTTGGTTCGGGGGGGCGCCGGCTTCACGCGTTCCTGCTGCGCGGGCAGGCGAGCCACGTTCTTGGCGCGGTTCGGACCCCGGCGCTCGACCAGGGGTGCACTGGGGGTGCGGGGGGACTGCGCCGGTTTGGCTTCGGGATGAATCCGAAAGACGGACACCGACTGGGCCAGCGCCCCGGCCTGGGCTTCCATCGAGCCCGCTGCAGCTGCGGCCTCTTCGACCAGCGCCGCGTTTTGCTGGGTGACCTGATCCATCTGGGTGATGGCGAGATTGACCTGTTCGATTCCGGAACTCTGTTCGGCCGAGGCTGCCGCGATCTGCGCGATGATCTCGGTGACACCCCCGACCGCTTTCACGATGTCGCCCATCGTCGCGCCCGCAGTATTGACGAGCTTGGCCCCCGATTCGACCTTGCCCACGGCATCTCCGATCAGGGACTTGATTTCCTTGGCCGAGGCGGCGCTGCGCTGCGCGAGGCTGCGCACCTCGGTTGCGACGACCGCAAAACCACGTCCCTGCTCGCCCGCGCGCGCCGCTTCAACGGCTGCATTAAGGGCCAGGATATTGGTCTGGAATGCGATCCCGTCGATGGTCGTGATGATCTCCACGATCTTCTTGGAACTTTCGCTAATCGAATTCATGGTTGCGACCACTTCGCGCACGATGCCGCCGCCTTTGAGCGCGACATCGGATGCACCCTGGGCCAATTGCTTGGCCTGCGTGGCACTGTCGGCGTTTTGACGCACGGTCGCCGTCAGTTGCTCCATGGCACTGGCGGTCTCTTCAAGACTTGCGGCCTGCTCCTCGGTGCGACTGGAAAGATCCATGTTCCCGGCGGCGATTTCCTTGGCGGCCGTGTTCAATGACTCGGTCGCGATCCTGATCTGGCCCACGATCTGGGCAAGCTGGCGACTGGTGCGATTGCTGTCGTCCTTGAGCTCGCCGAAGGTGCCACCATAGGCATTGGTAATTTCCTGCGTCAGGTCCCCCTGGGCGATGGCCGAGAGCATGCGCACGACTTCGGTCAGTCCGGACTGGCTGACCTCCATCAACCGGTTCAATCCCAAAACCATCTTCTTGAAATCGTAGTCATAGCGCTCGGCTTGGCCACGCGCGGCGAAATTGCCCTCGGTTGCCGCGGCAACGAGGTTGACGACTTCCTGATTGATGGCGGCAAAGCTCGTCTTGACGTCGTCGATGGCCGCCGAGACCTGCGCCTTCTCACCGGGCAGGCGATCCATGCGGCTTGCAAAATTGCCGCGTGCATAGTCCTTGACCACTTCGACGATACGGGCGTTGAGCGCCACGTGTGACGCAACGACGGCGTTCATCGTCTCGGCCATGACCCCGTAGGATCCCTGGAGGTTTTCCAGCGGAATGCGATAACTGGTTTGTCCCGCGTCATGCTGGCGGCCCATTTCGGCCTGAGCTTGCATGAAGGCAACGAGCGTTGCCTGCATCGTCGCCATCGAGCGCAAGAGGTCCCCCGCTTCATCGGCCGTATCGGCTTCGATCCGGCCGTCAAGGCGGCCCGCGGAGATGGCCTCGGCGGTTGCCACGGCGAGCCGAATCGGGCCTGCGATGGAGCGGCCGATCATGACGAACACGGCGCTTAGCACCCCCACCACGCACAGGATGACGGCGGCAAACGAGAGTGCATCGGCCCGCGAGGCGGCGTCAACGTCGTCGGTATAAAGGCCAGTAGAGACCGTCACGTTCCAGGGGGCAAAGCGCTTGGCGAAGGTCAGCTTCGGGTACTGCGCCGAGTCGGCCGCAGCTCCTGGCTTGACAGTCGCATAGCGCACGAAGTCGCCCGCCGCCTGCGCGCGCGAGGCCGAGGCAATCTTGGTCAGGGTGGCTCCGCTGCTGGTGCTAAAGTCCAGCGGCGCACCCACCAGTTCGGCACGGAAGGGATGCATGCGCACGACCCCCGTGTCGCTCTCGCTGATCATGAAATAGTTCGTTTTGTCGTAGCGCAGCTTGGAGACGACCGCATACGCCGCCTCGCGCGCCTGCGCTTCGGTAAGCTGCCCGGATTTCTGTTGGGCATAAAACGCTTCCAGAACGCCTAAGGCCGTGTCCACCTCGTGCTGAAGCGCAACTTCCTTTTCCTGCATAAGCGCATCGCGCTTGCTGATGACCGAGGTCGAAGCGAGCGCAACGATTGTCAAAAGCACCACGACAAGGACGACACCAAGCTTCTGGCCCACACGCAAGTTCTTGAATCCAAACATTTCCGCTCCCAAGGCGCAATCGGATGACGCTGCGTTATGGAATATCGGCACCCAGGGGCTAATCTTGACGCCCCAAAGGTCTACTTTTTTTACCGCGCTCAAGGCGCAAGGCCGCAGTCCTCGGCCGGATCCTTCGGTGAGATACCGTCTAGGAGGAGGAAGTCGGGTCGAGTTTCACCGTCCAGCCGTCGAACGAGTGGAGGTCTTCGGCAAAGCTGAATTTCATCTCGCCTTCCCAGTTGCCGAGCCTGCCTGAGGCGTGAATGTGATACACGAGCATGTGGAGCACGAGTCCCCCATCGCGAAGCCCAGTCTCGGCGCGCAGGTAGCGCAGGCCTTCGACTTTTTCGGCGCGCTCCTGGATTATGGGCATGCGCCGCGTCAGATCGGCGAGTGAGAACTGGCTCTTCGCACGCGGGGCAAAAAGGGCATAGAGTCCCGGCGCATCGTGCCGGTTATAGAGATCAACGACGCGCAACACCATCTCGTGCGGCGTACCGAGTCTTGCCGTCCCCGGTTCGGCAGCGATCTTCCCAAACGCCTCATCGGCGAGGAGCCCGTGTGAGCCTCTAAGCCCAAACAAAAGGAGCAAGGCGGCCGCGGCGATGCAGGCCTTAACCGGGCCCCGCAAGGATCCACCCACCCCAGCATCGGCCCCGCCGGTTTGCATCTGAGCTCTCCGCTTTCCTCACGCGTTTCCAACGCGTGTTCCGCGCTAGTGTTGTTCACACTAGCATGGCCTCCCCAGGGAGTGCGCAACTATCGCGTGTTTCCGCAATGCCTGTGCTCGCCTGCCCAGATCATCCTGCCAAGGCTTTGGGCAAGGTCGCCGCGCCCCGCACGCCCGAATCGTCTCCGTGGACGTTGTGCAAAAGCCGGGTGCGCACGCTGTCCGAGAAGATATGTGGGAGCCAGAGGCGGGGAACCTCGGTGTAGAGCAGGGCAATGTTCGAAAGGCCACCGCCCAGCACAATCACATCCGGGTCTAGGATGTTGATGACGACCGCAAGCGCGCGACTCAGGCGCTCGCAGTAGCGCGCGAGGGTCGTGATGGCCGCAGGCTCTAGGCCCTGGGCCAGTTCGACGATGTCCTTGGCATCTGCATCCCGGCCCGAGCATTTGCGATAGTCCGCGGCAAGGCCCGGCCCCGAAAGATAGGTCTCGATACAACCGCTTCGCCCGCAGTAACAGGAAGGAAGGGGAAGATCGGATTCCTCGGGCAGCGGCAGAGGATTGTGACCCCACTCGCCGCCAATCCGGTTGGCCCCCTCGAGTACGCGGCCGTCCACAATGATGCCGCCTCCAACCCCCGTGCCAAGGATCACTCCAAAGACGATCCGGGCACCGCGCCCCGCGCCATCAGTCGCTTCGGACAGCGCAAAGCAGTTCGCGTCATTGGCCATGTTGACCTTGCGTCCCAAGAGCGTCTCGATGTCGCGCTGCAGTGGCATTCCGTTTAAGCACACGGAATTGGCGTTGCGGATCGTCCGCTCATCCATTCCGATTGAGCCCGGAGTCCCGATGCCAATCGAATCGGCCGGCCCGATCCTCTCTTCTGCCTCGCGCACCAAGGCCGCGATCACGTTGAGCGTATCCGAATAAGAGCCCTTCGGCGTGGCGCACCTGGCCGCATGACACAGTCGACCGCTTGCGTCGAGCACCGCAACGGAGATTTTGGTCCCGCCCAGATCGACACCGATCCGCAGCAACGGCTCCCCCTTCTTGCCAAGCGCCAGCGGCAAGCCGACCTAGTCCTTCACGGGTTCGTTGGCCCGATAACGACCTTGCCACGCGATCATCCAGCCCGGATATTCGGGCGACAGTTGGCTGATTTCATCGAGCGCGTCCACGTCCTCGGGCGCGAGCTTCAGTTTGGATGCTGCGAGATTGTCGCGCAGCTGCTCGATGGTACGCGCACCGATGATGACGCTACTGACGTGCGACTTGGCCAATAGCCAAGCCAGGGCGATCTGGGCGACCGAGACCCCATGACGCTCGGCGATGGGGCGCATTGTGTCCACGCACCGAAATGCCTTGTCCTTGTTGACGACAGGAAAATCAAAACTCGCGCGACGGGTTCCCTCCGGTCCCTTCTCATCGCGTGCGAACTTGCCCGTCAAAAGCCCTCCCGCAAGCGGGCTCCAAACCATGAGTCCGAGCTTTTGATCGTTCAGTAGTGGCACCACTTCGCGCTCGAGGTCCCGGCCTGCGATCGTATAGTAGGCCTGAACACTTTCAAAACGGCTCCAGCCGTGCTTCTCGGAGACCGAAAGCGCCTTCATGATCTGCCACGCTGCCATGTTGCAAAGACCGATGTAGCGCACCTTCCCGGAGCGCACCATGTCATTTAATGCCGACAGCGATTCCTCAAAGGGAGTCAATGGATCAAAGCCGTGCAGCTGATACAAGTCGATGTGATCGAGCTGGAGACGCCGCAGACTCGCATCGAGTTCATTCATCAGATGAAAGCGTGACTGACCGCGAGAATTGGGCAGCTTTTCGTTCATGATGCCGGTCGCCTTGGTCGCCACCACGAGTTCATCCCGCGGCAGTCCGAGGCTTTTGAGACTTTGACCCACGAGCCTTTCCGACTCGCCCAGCGAGTAGACGTTGGCCGTATCGATGAAATTGACGCCCGCATCGAACGCTTCTCTGATCTGTCCCTTGACTGCCTCTTCCCGCAGGCCTCCCATGACTTCCCAAAATCCCACGCCCCCATAGGTCATGGTCCCCAAGCAGAGCTCGGAAACGTAAAGACCCGTTCGGCCAAGCAGGCGATAACGCATTACACTCTCCCGTTCTTCGGTGGTAGGGCTGCTCGCCCCGGAAAGGATGCACGCCGGCCCAAGCGCCTGCATGCGAGATCAATTCTCTTATCATAGCGCCGCCCTCCGACAGAACCATTGCGCAATATTGCAAGGCGAGCGCCGCAACCGCAGTATTAAGTCGCAACCCGCGGCTTGGCTGGGCAGGCGGGGAAATCGTGCTAAGGCAGAGGCGCGCGTTAGCGGTCGACCCATAAGGGTAAAGTGGCCGCAGCGACCCGGAGGAGCGAGACCCGCCTTGGCGATTCTTTAGGTCACCGGATGCAGGGGATTGGCGGACTTCGTCTTGGCCCGTCCCTTGGGACGCGGAGCTTGGGCCTTGTCCGTCTGTGTTTCGGAGTCCCGATTCTTGGACACGGGATTGGTGATCCCCTCGTGCTTCGCATTGCGCGGCACGGGCCGGGTCAACTCCTTCAGGAAGCCGTCGAGCGACCCTGCAGTCAGGGGCTTGGGCACGAGGCGAACACCCAGGCGTGCGACGGTCAGGGCAAGCGGATCGGTGAAATCGTCGGCCACCACGGCCAACGGAAGCTCCGAGAAGCGTGCGGCCAGGATTCCCACAAGAAAGTCGACAGCAACCGGCCCGATACGCAGGTCGATGAGCAAGGCATCGGGTCGATTCAGCGGCACATTCAGATAAGCCAGGAGCTGGAGCGGGTCGGTAAAGGAGACGTGTCCGTCGCAGCGCGCAAGGACTAGTCGCTGTTCCTCGACCAGCGCTTCCTGGTCCGGTGCCAAAAGCGCCACGAGCTTGCGGCTCGACAGGGGTGTACGGACGGCCGCGCCAGGCTTAGCACGCCTGAAGACCTCGAGCTCCAAAGGCAGGCGCAGCCGGAACACGCTGCCGCGCCCATGGCGCGAACTGACCGTCAGCGTTCCGCCCAAAAGTCGTGCGAACTCGCGTCCGTTCCAAAGCCCGATGCCAGAGTTCTTCGTGCGGCGCTCGCGCTCGTGAGAGCCACGGTAGAAGGGAGTGAAGACCTTTTCGAGCTCGTCAGGAGGAATCCCCGGCCCCGTGTCCCACACCTCAAGGGAAAGCTGACCGGCATGCCGCCTGGCGGCCACGAGCACACCGCCCGTCCGCGTGTAATGCAGGGCATTCTGGACCAGATTCAGCAAGATGCGAGAGAGCAGGATCTCGTCGGTGACGACGAGAAAGGGGGACGGTGCAATCACGAGCCGCAGATTTTTCTGCTCGGCAAGCGGTGCATATTCGGTACGCACGCGCTCGAACAGATCGGCGATGGAGACTGCCCCGAGATTGGGCCTGATCGATGCTCGCGACAACCGGATGGCGTCGAAGACCGTCTCACTCATTCTCGCGATTTCGCGCAGGCTCAGGTGCAGCTCTTCGAGGAGTTCGCGGTCCTGCCCACTCGTATAGGCCCGCTTGAGCGAGGCTAACCGCATCAGCGCCGCGTTCAGCGGCTGGCGAAGGTCATGGCAGAACGATCCAATAATCTGCTCATGCAATGCGTCCGCGCAGTTTGCATAGTCACCCGTATCGGGCAAGACAAGATGCGAGGGGACGCGGTCTTCACTCATGAATAATTCACTGGGCTCGGCAATATCCCGCATTGACCCGCCTTGATCGAGGCGGCCACGCGCGTCTTGACGCCAAGCTTCGCGTAGATGTGCTTGATGTGACTCTTGACGGTCGGAATACCGAGCGCGAGTTCGCGCGCGATTTCCTTGTTCTGCTTACCGGCCGCAATGAGTCGCATGACGGTGATCTCCCGGTTCGTCAGCTGGATCGCGCCAGGCGTGGGCGCCACCTTGGCGTAGACGTATTCGGGGAAATGGGATGCACCGGCCAGGATCAGATAGAGCGCCTGCGAGAAGGTTTCAGGCGGCGTTGCCTTCGAGATGAACCCGACCGCCCTCTCGGCAAATACGGCATGGACCATGACCGGGTCATCGCTCGCCGAAATGATCGCCACACGCGTCGTCGTCTGGGCGCGAATCTGCTTGAGCAGTGAAAGACCGCTGGCTCCGGGAATCGCCAGATCGGCGAGCACGAGTTCGAACTCCTGCTTTCGCAACGCGTCCAGCGCATCCTGGGCACACCCGGCGATGAGGACCGAGCTTTGCGGCGTCAGGCGGATAATTTCGTCCCGGATGGCCCGCGCGAACAACGGATGATCTTCTATGAGGAGTATTCGCATGGCGGAGGTAGTTACTCCATTGGTAGTTCGTCTATAGGCAACCCCAATACAGCCTACCGTGCTAAGGGATGAATGATAAGCCTTCCTAAGGATGACTACTGGAACCTCTGGCGCACTAAACGAAAGGACGAGATGTGCATTGGATGTCCGTGAATTTACTCCAATTTCGTCCCGAACGAGTGTCGCGAAAACGCCCGGGCGCCCTGTCAGGGCGGATCATCCCGCGGACTCAGCCACCAACGGCGCGCCACGCCCTCCCTTTGGGCCTGTCGATGCACGGTTCAGGTGATCGCAGCGGAAGGCAACGCACGCGCCCTATGGCGCCCACGCTCATCAACTAAGTCACTGATTTGGCAGTTCTTATGACAGGGACAGAGTGGGCCTTCGCGCCGAGGCTGGGAGGAGAGTCACGCCGGTTCGGAGAGCGACTCGTCGCCTTCCTCAAGCGTGCGAAACAGCGACTGGCGAAGTCTGAGTTCATCGACCGTTCCGCTGTCGAGCACGCGACACCCCGCGAGTAGGACCACTTCGTCGAAATAGCGCAAGGCGCTTAATCGATGAACCGACGCGATGATGCACACGTCCGCAAGCGAGCTGCGCAGCCGCTCGAACACCTGTGCTTCGGTCGTCTGGTCGAGCGCTGATGTGGGCTCATCCAGCAAAAGCACCGAACAGCCTTGGGCCGCGAGAAGTCCGCGGGCCAGTGCCAGACGTTGGCGCTGCCCCCCGGAGAGGTTGAATCCACCTTCGGACACCGGGGTCTTAAGGCCCCAGGGCAGTCCTTCGAGGACCTCATCGAGGCAACTCAGGTAGGTCACGCGCTCTATGGCTTGCTGCGAATAGGAGGCGCCAAAGGTCAGGTTCTCGGAAAGCGTGGCCTCGAATACCTCGGTTTCCTGTGGGATGAGCGTAGCAATATCGGCGAGATCCGTCGCGTGCGATTGCAGCCGTCCATCGATTGCGATTCGTCCTGAATCAGCCGCGTAAAGTCCTCCAAGAAGTCTTAGCAGGGTGCTCTTGCCCCCGCCGCTTGGGCCAATGAGGGCAATGCGCGCGCCGCGACGCAAAGAAAGACTCGCCCGAAATGCGGTCACGGCATGGATCGCCTCTTCCCCTCGGGCGTTGCCCTGACTGCGGATGTGATTGAACGTCAGATCGGTGATCACAATCGAGTTCCATTGCGGCTCGATGGGGGCGTGGGTCTCGAGCCGCAACGGTGCATCCCAGATGATGTCCGCCCCCGCCACATTTGCGCGAACCCCCGCGAAACTCTGAAAGTTCGACGCGAGCGCCCCAATCACCGCTGCGGCTTGCTGGCCGTATTGATACACCATGAAGATCGAGCCCAGAAGCAGGCTCGGCGCGCCCGCTTTGCCGCCGACCGACTGCCATGCATGAAAGGCGACGAGGCCCCACACGAGCCCGATCGTGAGCAGATCGACCGTGCACCATTTGGCCTCGTTCATCTCGATGCTCTTGCGCAATGGCGCAAACGCATTCGAAAGACGCTGACCAACGAGCTGGCGCGCGGCGCCTTCGAGGCGCAAGGCCATGACGGTCGCAATGTTGCGCGTGAAGTCCAAAAGACCCGCGTTGTAGCGACGATCGGCTTCGATCTCGCGCACCGCCAGTCGCATTAGCGCATGATCGAAGCGCACAATGGCCGCCGCGATGACGAGAAATCCGACAAGCGCGAGCAGGCCCGTTTGCACGGACAAAAGGCACAGCGCGACGAGGGGCCCCACAATGTTGATGAGATTCTGGAGATAGACGAACTGGGTCTGGGTGAAGTCATAGAGGGCGTGGCTCGACTGCTGAACCCGTTGCGCGAGTTCGCTGGAATGATGGCCTTCGTGCCAGCCCAAGGGGGCTCGCAGAAGCTTTGCGTAAAGCGCGTCCGATACTGCCGTGCGCACTGCAAGTCCGACGTTGCGCTCAAGGATGCGTCCGGGTCCGTGCATCATCCACGCCAGCGCATTAACGAGGATGATTGCACCAATCAGAAGCCCGGCATGGAGCAGATAGTTTTCCTTGGCGGTCTGGATCGTGTTGATGGCCTCTCCGGCAAGCCAGGGAACCGAAAGCTTGATGATCTGCGAGGAAGCCAGCAGCGAGAGCGCGAGCACATAGCGCGTGCGCACGCCCTTGGCGTAGTACCACACCTGGCGATAGAGCCCGATGAGCGTGGCGCTGCGCGCGCGCGCCGGGGGCACGGAGCTCGCTTGGCCGTTCACGGGAAAAACGCTCTCCCCGCTGGATTGCCAAGCGTAGAACTAGTCCGCATAGAGGACCATTGCGCTGGCCGCTGGCACGTCCACAACGAGCGAAGTGCCAAAGACCGGGGACAGCGCCTGGGGCGGTGCAGGCTTCCATTGTCCATCGACGTCGATCGGGCTGTCGGCCAGCAGAATCCCGTTCGTGCTGGCCAACGCCGGGGCTTGCAGGGTATGGTAGGCGGCTTTCTGGACCGGTTGACCCAGTTCCAAGTGCACCGATGCCGACGTGCTTTCCTCCTTGTTCAAAAGCACGACACGCAAGGATCCATCGTCGCCGCGCACCGCATAGACGGAGAAGTTGATGCCCCCGGCTGTGACCTGCGTGCCCAGGAGCCGTCCTTTGGCGGCCAGCGAGAAAAGACACAGGCCATAGAACTCGGGACGCACCTCCACGACGTTGTGATCGTCGTCGGCGATGGGCGTATAGCCTGGAGAGCGTCCACCACCATGGAAGTTCACACCCATGCAACCCCTTAAAGCCGTCTCGAAGAGAAAGTCCAGTGACCACAACGCGGACGCGAAGGTATTGCTGATGTGCTTGGCGCCCCCGCCCCAAAACGAATTGGCCTCGGTGAAACGATAGCCGCCGCGGATCTGGCCGCTCTGGACAATTTTTTGCATCAGCGCGAGCGTGCGGTCCAGGTTCGGGTCTTTCGACAACATAAACGGGATCGTCGAGCCGGGATCTTCTCCACTGGCACGATAGTAGTGAATTCCCAGAAGCTCGATGGTTCTGCCCTCGGGTCCGGCGAACGCATCAGCGAATCCGGAAAGTCCGTAGGCTCCCGAAGGGGCGGACAAGACGGCATTTGGAACCGCCCCCAGAATCGCGCGCCGATAAGTACGCCATTCCTCCATGTACTCGGGCACGCCATAGTGCACGGGATCGCGCGCGCCATTGAGATAAAACCCGTCGGGCTCATTACCAATCTCGAATCCGTAGAGGTGGTCGTGGAGGATGGCATTGGCCGTGCGCGCCTCCAAGGCCGCGCGCTCAGGAGTGTTGGACCCCAGATTGATGCCGTAGAGGATTTGCCATCCGGTGGCCTGAAGAAAGCCCGCAAGCCGCCGCAGATCGGAAGGTGCGATGATGCCGATCATCTGGCCCTCGCCATTTTGCTCCCAGGACGTGAGGTCGACTGTGTTGCCGCCAAGCCGCAATAAACCGGGACCAAGGAGGCGATAGAGTCGAACGAGCCCCCGATTCTCGGCTGAGAAGTACGGTGTGGCTAGCTTGGCCTTCTCGAGGCTAAATCCGAGGTAATGCGAATCAAGCGGAGCCCGCGCGATGGGGGCAAGAACAGCGGCTTGCACCTGCACGCGTGTTCGCGACGACGTGCTCGTTCGTGCCGAAGTCTCGCCGACTGGCGTGGGCGCCTGGCAGGCGCCCACCCACGGCAGGGCAAGAGCTCCCAGAAACGCGCGTTCGATGAAAGTCCGGCGCTCGATGTGGATCGGCGAAGTCCGCCTGCTCCTGCGAATACCCAGAACGATTCTCCCAATGGTCGCAAAAAACGTCAGTGGAAATACGAGCATCCGATGGTACAACAGCTCGGCCGCTGGCCCGCGTAGAGGGCCCAGCGCAGGGAGCGATTGCGCCCCTTGGCTCGCACGCCCGATCGCGCCAACGCGGGCTCAGATCCGCCGTGTCAAGACGGATCAGAAGACCGATGAAGCGCGGCTCGACGCGTTCTGGCGCATGGCGCGCACATACTTCGAGAGCTCAGCCACCTCTGAGAGGATTTCAGGTGCAAGCCAGCGCTGGTGGTGACCTGCCGGCATGAGAAAGCCGTCAAGGACGATGGCTGCAGCGGAGCGGTTTTCCCAACGTTCGATGAGTTGAAGCATGACCTGCGGAAAGGCCGCGGCCAGCCGCCAGGGCCGCACTGCTACGGGCAGCTGTGCCATCCACTCCTCGATCATCCGGCGCCGGATCCTTTCTTGCGTCTCGGCCGCCATGCGCGCTCCGCTCCCATCCTTGGGCGGGGTGTACGTCTCGAACCACTCGTCCTGCTCGACGGTGGCCGCCGGTTGGTCTTTGCGCGCTGCTGGGATGGCAAACATGGCGAAACCTTTGATCAATGGATTGGACCGGCGCCATTCGCAGCTATTGCAGAGATCCCGCATAGCGCGCGGCGCCTGATGAATCCTACGACGCGCCCGGCGCAAGAAGTGCAACACATCCGCCCGTGTTTGTATCGGCGTGCTACGTCGCAACCGACGCGCACGGCGAGCGTGGGCGAGCCCCGCAGTTTTGGTAACAACCTCGTTGGAGCCAGGAGTCGGAAGACCGGCTTGGGCGGCGGTGCCTGGAAGGGGTCCGGTTGCGGCGACTTCGGGGAGAATCGCGAATATGCGAAAATGGCCGCATTGGCCGCCAGTTCGCGGCGCCTAAGCCAGCGCGGTCGCGCGGCATTCTTCCTTTGCATGTCCAGCACCGATAGCGCCGTCCCGCATCGCGGCATGATCACGATTTCGATCATGCTGGCCACCATCATGCAGACGCTCGACAGCACCATCGCCAATGTCGCTCTGCCCCATATGCAGGGGACGCTTTCGGCAGCGAGTGACCAGATTACCTGGGTGCTCACTTCCTACATCGTGGCGGCCGCGATCGCAACACCGGCCACAGGCTGGCTTGCGGACCGCTTCGGCAGAAAAAACCTGTTCCTGCTTGCGGTGGCGGGCTTTACCGTGACCTCGGCGCTTTGCGGCATGTCGGAGACGCTCCTGCAGATTGTCGTGGCCCGGCTGCTTCAGGGCGTCTTCGGGGCAGCGCTCGTTCCGCTCTCACAGGCGACGCTGCTCGACATTAATCCGCCGCACAAACAAGGCCCCGCCATGGCGGTCTGGGGCATGGGGGTCATGATCGGTCCCATCATCGGTCCCACCCTGGGGGGCTGGCTGACCGAAGACTACAACTGGCGCTGGGTGTTCTACATCAATCTGCCCATCGGGGCCGTTGCTTTTTTCGGCATTCTGACCTTCATGCGGGAGACCGCAAGACGGGCCGATTCCCGCTTCGACTTCTTTGGTTTTGCAACCTTGAGCCTGGCCATCGGTCTTTTGCAACTCTTTCTGGACCGGGGAGAACAGAAGGACTGGCTGGGTTCGATCGAGATTCGCATCGAGATGATCGGCTCGCTCATCGCCGCAGCCTTTTTCATCGCCCATACGGCCACCTCGGGCCGTGACTCGTTTTTTGACACGCGCATCCTGCGCGACCGGAATTACTTTACGGGACTGCTCGTCATCTTCGTGACCGGACTGGTTCTCTATGCCACGCGGGCGCTTTTGCCACCCATGCTGCAGGAGTTGATGGACTACCCCGTGATTGCGACCGGGCTCGTGCTGGCCCCGAGCGGCGCAGGCACCATGCTCGCCATGCTGGTCGCAGGCCGCCTGGTCCGCCAGGTCGACATCCGGCTCATCATGACGGTCGGATTTCTCCTCACGATCTTCTCACTTTGGCAGATGACCCACTACACGCTCGTCCTCTCGGAGAGCGACATCGTCTGGCCGGGCATCATTCAGGGGATCGGCCTGGGCTTCATCTTTGTGCCCTTGAGCACCGTGACCTTCTCGACCCTCCAAGCCGAACTGCGGCCGGCCGGAACATCCATTTTCAGCCTCTCGCGCAATGTCGGATCATCCATCGGGATTTCGGTCGTGGAGACCCTTTTGACCCGTAACACCCAGGTCATGCACGCAACGCTCTCCGAACACGTGAGCATATTCAATCCGCTGGCCATGGCAGGGTCACAGCTGATGACCCCTTCCGGTCTTGCCGCCCTCGACGTCGAAGTCACGCGTCAGGCCGCCATGATCGCCTACATCAATGACTTCCGATTCATGATGATTCTCGCCTTGCTGACCATGCCCTTGATTCTTCTCATCAAGCCACTTCGGCTGCACGCTCCCGAGGCCGGTCACCTCGCCATCGACTGATTCCTCTGGCTGCGTCAAGACGCTCCCGGATCTAGCGCGCGAAGGCACATTCCTGACTTAAGCCATTCAGGCCTTCCATGGCATGCTCGAAGCGCGCATGTCGTGAGGTGCCGTCGGTATCGATGCGCACGACGTAGATGCTGTCAAAGTCGGCAGACTCCCAGCGAGGAACCGCGATGCCTTCGGCCGACGTCAACGCACGTGCGACCTGCTCGGCCTTGGCATGCTCCCACGCAATGAAAATCAGCGCGTGCGCGTAACGGGGTCGCAGCAGTTCCGCCTGGAGGGCATCGATATCGTCGAAGCCGAACTGAGTGTTGACGGGAAGCCCCAAAAACACGGCCGTCGGCTCAATGGTCGCCAACGGCCTCAGGTAGTCGGCATAACCGCCGGGATCGTGAGTCTGGCGGGCGGGATCCGGCGCAAAAATATAGTCGGGCTTGCCGTATCTATCGATCAGGACGCGGGGCAGTGCCAACGCGCGGTTCATGCCCTGACAATTGATTTGCCCAAGACCCTGTTGAGGTTTTTCGCCATGCCGCACGAAAACCAGGGTCTCGGTCAGCGGGGCGCCCGACTCGAGCGCAATGGCCCCGGCGGGTGAGCCAAGGGCCGCTGCCAGACAGCATGACCCCACTATCGTACTTCCCAGGATTCGTCCCATTCCCCGCATTGCTCACAGTCTCCGAGTGTCATGTCCCAGCCGCCACTGTACTTGAAGGTTCCTCCGGGCGAGCCGGAAAACTTGGAGCTGACCGCGGCCCTCCTCTACAATAGTGGGGCCTCGCATGCGTGGTGGTGCCCGGCTTAGGACCCTTCAACCTCGTTTCCAAAGGTGCGTCCGAGTCCAGACGGCTCGACCCCGAGATGCGCACCCCGCTACGGAGAGCCCCGCCATGGTCAGCGACCCGCCCGTCATCCTCTACCATAGTCCCAACTCGCGCTCGAGCGGGGTCTTGACGCTGCTGGAGGAGCTGGGCGCGCCCTACCAGTTGCGAGTGCTGAACATGCGCGCCCACGAGCAGCGCCAACCGAACTATCTGGCAATCAATCCCATGGGGAAGGTTCCCGCGATCCAGCACGGGGACGCCGTGATCACGGAGCAAGGCGCGATCTATCTTTATCTGGCGGACCTTTTTCCGCAAGCCGGCCTCGCCCCCGCGATCGGAGAGCCCGATCGGGGACCCTTCCTGCGGTGGTTGGTGTTCTACGGCTCCTGTTTCGAACCCGCCGTAGTAGACCGGGCGCAAAAGCGTGAACCCGCTCCGAGGGCGATGTCTCCCTATGGCGACTTCGAGACGACTCTTGCGACCGTCGCGGAACAGCTGGCGAAGGGTCCGTACCTCCTGGGTGAGCGTTTCTCGGCCGCAGATGTCCTCTGGGGGGGAGCCTTGACCTGGATTACCGCCTTTAAGCTGCTTCCCGAGGATGCGGCGATCGCCGGCTATGTCGAGCGCTTCGGTGCGAGGGATGCGGTCAAACGCGCGCGCGCGAAGGACGCCGAGCTCGCCAAGGCCCAATCAGCTCCCCAGACCTAGGACTCGATCACTGGACAGTCTTCGACTCCCATGTCCACGCTCTTCGATCTCAGCGGAAAGGTTGCCGTCGTCACCGGCGGCAACGGCGGCATCGGTCTTGGCATGGCCCGCGGACTGGCCCGCGCCGGAGCGACCATCGTGGTCGCCGCCCGCAACCAGGCCAAATCCGAGGCGGCCGTCAAAGAGCTCACGGATCTGGGCGCGAAGGCGCTTGCACTTGCGGTCGACGTGCGGAAGGAGGACTCGGTCGAAGCGCTCTTCGCTCAGGTCGCAGACCGGCTGGGCCGGCTCGATATCCTCGTGAACAACGCCGGGATCAACATTCGCAAGCGGGTCGAGGTCCTTCCGCTTGCCGAATGGCAGGAGGTTCTCGACACCAATATCACGAGTGCGTTTCTTTGCGCGCGCGCGGCCTACCCGCATCTGAAGGCTTCCGGGGCCGGCAAGGTCATCAATATCGGCTCGATCCTTTCTGTTTTTGCGGTGGCCCACGCGCCGGCGTACGGGGCGAGCAAGGGCGCCATCGTCCAGCTAACCAAGTCGCTCGCCGTTGCCTGGGCTGCCGACCATATCCAGGTCAACGTCATCTTGCCAGGATGGGT
>JBEKVI010000038.1:0-47366 GCA_049514215.1 Burkholderiaceae bacterium | reverse complement strand
CCAAACGCATTCCCTCTTTCTCGCGCTGTCCTTTCTGTCCTGCGTCGCTCCGGTACAGCCCATCTTCGCCGTCGAGCACTTCGGGCCCTTTGAAGTCGATGGCTACGCAAGCCAGACCGAGCCCGCAGGCGGCGATCGTCTTCGGGTCCGGTTTTCAGGCGGCGTCGAATGGCCGCACGTCGTGCTGCGTGAAAGGACGGCCTCGGGGATCCCAGGCAACCCCGCTTTAGCGACCACCCTCGTTTTGCCGGTCGAGAATCCGGGCGATCTGGGTGTGGATCTGCTCATTCGAGTGGGCGACGATGCCAATGCGACCTGGCCCGACCATGCAATCGCAACCCATCAATTCATCGCCCCCCACAGCGCAACCCGCCTGATCGTCGCACTCGCACCGCACGACGCCCACCAGATGGGAATGCAGGATCCCCCGCCCCCGGTGGGCGCTTCCGCGGCCGGCTCCACGATCTTGGGCGAGGTGAGCGGGCATTTCGCAGGCTCGACGCTCGCAAGTCTGTATCTCGTCGTCTGGGGACAAAGCGGTCCGCGTACGCTGATCGTGGGCGAGCCCAAACTTGCGAGCTTTGACTGGGGTCCTGCCGCTTACACGCATCTGATCGACCGCTACGGTCAGTTCACCCGGGGAACATGGCCTGGCAAGGTCCTCGAAGACGCTGACCTGAAGCGGGCGGCTCAAAGCGAAGCGGCCTTCATGGCCCAACATGCCCAGCATAGCGTCCCAGTCGATGCCTACGGCGGCTTTATCGACGGACCCGCGTTCACCCCTTCCGGGTGGTTTCGCACGGCTCAGGACGCCGCGGGACGCTGGTGGTTTGTGACCCCTTCGGGCCACGTCTTTTTCTCCCTGGGGGTAAACACCATCGCCATCAGCGACGGTCGGACCTTTGTTGCTGACCGGGAATTCATGTTCGACGACCTGGGCGTTGAAGGTGGCGACGACGCCATGATTGTGGGGACGGCCCCTCCAGCCGAAGGCATTGCGGGCCGCATGCCGCGCTTTAACCAGGGACGCTGGGTGAATTTTTATGCGGCCAACCTGCGCCGCCGGCTTGGGCCTGCCTACGCCAGCGCGTGGCCTAACGAGGTCCTGGGTCGCCTTCGGGCTTGGGGCTTTAATACCATCGGCAACTGGAGCGCACCGGCCCTGTGGCAGGCGCACCGCATGCCCTATACGGTGCCCATCACTGCGGAGGGGGCATTTGACCGGATCTCCGGTGCAGCCGATGGCGTGGCCGATTTCCCGGACCCGTTTTCGCCGGGTTGGCCAGCCGCCATCGAAAACGCGCTCACGCGCTTGGGTGTGGCCAGCCGCGACGATCCCTGGCTTCTGGGCTACTTCGTCGATAACGAGTTGCCCTGGGGCGACGGCGCTTCGAAGGACCCGCGCCGCCGCTTTGCGCTCGTGCTCCGCGTGCTTGCGCAAGCCGGATCGCCTCCCGCCAAGCAAGCCTTGATCGCGCACATGAAAGAGCGCTACCGAAGCAGCGAGCAGTGGGCCGCCGCCTGGGCGATTCCGTCTGTTTCCTGGGAGACCCTGGCGAGCCAGCCCCTCGTTCCCCCTGGAGCGTTAAGCCAGGCGGCCTTAGACGACCTCGCGGCCTTAAGCACGCTTTTCGCCCAGACCTACTACCGCACCGTGGCGCTAAGCCTCAAGCGCGCGGACCCCAGGCACCTTTATCTGGGAAGCCGCTTTGCGGCGCAAACGCCCGAGGCGCTCTCGGCCTGCGAGAAATGGTGCGACGTCGTGAGCTTTAATGTCTATAGCGGCGCATTCGAGGCGGCCCGCCTGGACCGCTTTGACACTCTGTCCAAGCCTGCGCTCGTAGGCGAATTCAATTTCAGCTCGACCGATAGCGGGCCTTTCGGCCACGGTCTCGTTAACCTGGCCAGCGAATCCGATCGCGCAGCCGCTTATAGCGCTTATGTTCGCGCCGCAGCTGCCGATTTCAGCGTTATCGGCGTGCATTGGTTCCAGTATCTGGATGAACCCGCCGCCGGCCGGCTTCTGGATGGCGAAAATGCCCATTTCGGTCTCGTCTCCGTCACGGATACGCCTTATATTGGATTTATGGCGTCGGTGCGGGCGGCAAACCGGGGAATTTTCTCGATCCGAGAGGAGCTAAGGCCCACCGCAGAGGGTCCAACCGGACTCGGAAGATGTGCAGCTCTGGCATCGACTGAGTCCAGTCCATGTGACTAATCCCCTTCGCGACGGGCCGATTCTGTGGCATTGTTTGTAACCGCAGCACCTGGCCGTAGTTGAATTCACCCTTTATTGACACTCGTGCACTATGCGAATCGCTATCCTTCAGAGAGACCCCTACGTCGCGAATCGGGCGCGCGTTGCGCTCACTCGGGCCGGGCATCGGTGTTGGGTTTTTACGACGCGCGCTGGCCTGGTGGACATGTTGGCCCGGTCAACTTTCGATTTATTGCTGCTTGATTGGTCTACTCCGGACGCCCAGGGCCTCGAGTTGGTCCGCTGGATCAAGCAGGATTCGCGCGTTTCGCTCACGCCGGTGTTCTACACCGACCATTTCGTATCCGACGACATCGCGCTGGCCTTCGAGGCCGGGGCGGCCGACTACATCATCAAGCCCGTCGAGGAGGATGAACTCGTCGCCCGCGTCTTGGTGCAGCTCAGACGCAGTTACCCGGGGCATTTCGGGGAAGGCGTCTTGGAGATCGGCCCGTTCCGAATCGAACGTGACACCAAGAAATGGTGGTATCACGGACGCAACCTCGATCTGACGGCGACCGAATTCGGGCTTGCGCTATGCCTGCTCGTCAATCTCGGGCGTCCCATGTCGCGCGACTATATCCAGGAGTTCGTCACGGGCGAGTCGACCCCCACGGGATCGCGCTCGCTTGATTCGCAGCTCTCGACCATTCGCATCAAGCTGCGCCTCATGCCCGAGCGGGGATTCCAGTTGCGCGCGCTCTACGGCTATGGCTATCGGCTCGATCAGACGCCGGTGCGCGAAGCCGCCGCCGACGGGCGTGTACGGCTCGTGGACTGGAGCACGATCACCAACGTCTCGATCAATTCCTGACGTCGCAGATCACGTGCCCCGGGGCGATCTATTCGCCCTTGTGGTGTCCTATTTGACCTCGAGCAGTTCCACATCGAAGATCAAGGTCGCGTTCGGCGGGATGAGCCCGCCGCCGGCCCCGCGTGCGCCATAGCCCATCTCGGGCGGGATGACGAGCGTGCGCTGGCCCCCGATTTTCATGCCCTGGACGCCCTGGTCCCATCCCTTGATGACCTGACCGCCACCCAAGGGAAAGGTGAAGGGATCGCCACGGTCGCGCGAACTATCGAATTTCTTGCCCTTGTGATCGGGGGCGCTCAAGTCTTGCAGCCAGCCCGTGTAATGCACGGTGACGGTCTTGCCAGCAACGGCTTCGGTTCCTGTGCCCACCTTGTGATCGGTCATGGTCATTCCATTGATGGTTTGTGTTGCGGAATCGGCGGCGTTAGCGACCTCTAAACCCACCCCGGGGGCCACCGAGACGGCGAGGGCCAAAGCGACGGCCCGCAACGATCGGACAGCGATTAAGTCGATTTTCATGGTGATTCTCCGGCGCATCGAGCGCACATGAATGGCCTTTACCTCGAGCTACTGCGCAAGGACGCGGCATTCTATTGCATTTTGCCCAATTCAGGCGGCGGTCCAGAGAACGGCAAAAAAATGGCAGACGGTCCCTGTCATGACGAACAGGTGCCACACCAGATGACCAAAGCGCAGGCGCGCATCGGTGAGATAGAAAATCACTCCGAACGTGTAGGCCAAGCCGCCCGCGACGAGCCAGATCAATCCGCCCGTGGGAATGAGTGAGACGATCGGAACGGCTGCGATCAACGCGGTCCAACCCATGACGAGGTAGAGGGCCGTTGACCACAGGGGATGCGTGAGCCAGTTGAAGGCCTTCATGAGAACTCCGAGCCAGGCCATGGTCCAGATGAGACCGAAGAGCGTCCAGCCCCAGGCCCCGTGCAGGGGTCCCAAGGCAAACGGCGTGTAGCTGCCGGCGATAAACAAGAAGATGACCTGGTAGTCGAGCTTCTGAAAGACGAGTTTGGCCCGGCACTCGGGCAAGCCATGATAGAGCGCCGAGGTCAGATAAAGCAGCGCCATGGTCGAGGCAAAGACGGTCGCGCCGACGACCCCGACAGAGCCGCCCTGGCGCGCACACACGGAGATCAGAATGGGCATCGAGGCCAAGGCCAGGAGGAATCCCACGCCATGACTCAGACTATTGGCCAGCTCTTCGCTACGGGATTGGGCTCGCGTGTGCATGGACCGATGGAAAAAAACGAGGCAAGAAAGCTGGGCTGCTGCCGCAAGGGCCATGCCTGTCGATACTCTACACGGGAACAAAGCGCGCCCACAGCACAAGCCGCACCGATTGCGCACGAGGCAAGAGTGAACTAGGCCGATAAGCCGGATTCTGTTACGGCGCAAGCGCTATGACAGTCATTCCTCTAGGTCGGCCATCGCTGGTCGACTCAAGCCGCCTACCCGCACGCTCCCCGAGAAGGGTCATCGCGTGCCTATTTGGCGTTGCTCCGCGTAGAGATTGCCCGTTTCACCCGGACCTAACCGGCTCGTCTCTGTTGCTCTGATCCGCGCCTCGCGGCGGGCAGGCGTTACCTGCTACGCTTCTCTATGGAGTCCGGACTTTCCTCCCGCGATCAAAAGATCGCCGGCGACTGTCTGGCCTAGTTCACGCAGGGCATTTTATGCGACGATGCGCGTTTTCAGCCAGCCTTCGCTTGCGGCTTTTCACATGACTTCATCCTTAATCGAGCGGACGGGCGCCCAGATCCTCGTGGATCAGTTGCTCATTCACGGTGTCGAGCACGCCTTTTGCGTGCCCGGAGAAAGTTATCTCGCCGTGCTCGATGCGCTTTATGCGGTGAAAGACCGCATCCATCTGACCATCAATCGCCACGAGTCGGGCGCCACTTTCATGGCCGATGCCTACGGCAAGATGACGGGCAAACCCGGGATTGCACTGGTCACGCGCGGACCCGGTGCGACCAATGCGTCGGTGGCCGTGCATACCGCCTATCAGGATTCGACTCCCCTCATTTTGTTCATCGGCCAGGTCGGGTCCGACTTCGTCGACCGCGAGGCATTCCAGGAAATCGACTACCGGCGCATGTTCGGACAGATGACCAAGTGGGTCGCCCAGATCGAACGGGCCGATCGCATCCCGGAGTACATCGCGCGCGCTTTCCAGGTCGCCACGAGCGGCCGCTCGGGTCCGGTGGTTCTCGCCTTGCCCGAGGACATGCAGCTGCAAAACGCGAGCGTCTGCGATGCCATCCGCTACCACCCCGTGCAGGCCGGGCCGTCGCTCGAGCAGTTGACTGCATTGCATGCGCGTCTGTCGCGCGCCCAGCGTCCGATCGTGCTTTTAGGAGGCGCGGGCTGGACCCCTCTGGCTGCGGCCAATATCGAACACTTCGCCGAGGAAAATCATCTCCCGGTGGCCTGTGTGTTCCGAAGACAGGATCTGTTCGACAACCGGCACCCGAACTACGCAGGCGATGTCGGAATCGGCATCAACCCAAAGCTTGCTCAACGCATCCGCGAAGCGGATGTCGTCTTGGCCGTCGGGCCCCGTCTCGGCGAGATGACCACGTCGGGCTACACCCTGTTTCATGTGCCCACGCCCAAGCAGGCGCTCGTCCATGTGCATGCCAGTGCCGAGGAGCTCGGTCGCGTGATGCAGCCGGCTCTGGCGATCAATTCCGGGCCCGAGGCGGCCGCCGCGGCGCTTTGCACCCTTGCGGCGGTGCATGAGCCGGTCTGGCGTGAGTCGGTCGTCGCGGCACGCCAGGAGTACGAGGCCTGGCAGGCGGAACCCGCGGTGTTTAGCCAAAGACCGCAGTCGCTTAATCTCTACCGCATTCTCGAGGCGCTATTCCAGAAGCTTCCCGACGATGCGCTCCTGGCCAACGGGGCGGGTAACTTTGCGACCTGGGGTCACCGCTTTCATCGATACACCGGCTTGGCGCGGGGACGCCGCACCCAGCTTGCGCCGACCTCGGGCACGATGGGCTATGGCGTGCCGGCCGGGATCGCGGCCAAAATCATCGCGCCGGATCAATCAGTGGTGATCCTCTCGGGCGATGGCGACTTCCTCATGACGGGCCAAGAGCTCGCGACTGCGGCGCAGTATCAGGCCGCCGTGCTCATCCTCGTGGTCAATAACGGCATGTACGGCACCATTCGCATGCACCAGGAGCGCGAATATCCAGGCCGTGTCTATGGAACGGGACTGGCCAATCCCGATTTCGCGGCGCTGGCACAGGCCTATGGCGCCTTTGGCGCGAAGGTCACAACCAACGCGGAGTTCGAGCCGGCGCTTGCTGCGGCACTCGCTTATCTTGCTGAAAAGAAGATGCCCGCGTTGATCGAGTTGGTCAGCGATCCCGAGATCATCAGCCCCGCTTTGACAATTCAGGCGTTGCGCCAAGCACGAAGATAGACGCCAGACGTCGCTAGACGGGGCCAAGTCTTGCCCGAACGTTGGCGATTTGCCAAAGTAGCCGGCTGTGCACGTCGGCCCCTCTTCAAACCCGAATCCGAAAACGATGTCGTTGGCCCCATCCTTGCAGATCCGATCCCATCTCAGAGGCCGTGAGCTGGCTGCGATCGCCTGCCTCATCGTGGCAGCTGGCCTTGCGGGCTGCAATCACGACGAAGCGCCTGCCGCCGCAAAGAGCGCGATGACAACACCACCGCTCGTCACTGCGCCTGCTCCAGCGCCAGCGCTCGCGGCGACTCCAGGCGCAAGTCCGGATGGCGCGCCGCCCGCGGTCGCGACGGCCCCCGCCCCCGGTCCCGCCGGCGGCGACTCCGAGCCCGCGGTAGCGGGTGCCAGACCCAAGGAGGTCTCGCAAGACGTGCTCCATTGGCTGCAGCTGACGCCAGAGAAGACCGACTCTCCGGCCAAGCCGGATCGGCGCGATGGGCGAGGCGATCCGAACGCTGCGTTTCGCACCGCCACAGTGTCCGACGTCCGCAATGCACCGGCTGCGGTCACCGAGCGAGCCACCGAGAGCCTGAGTCTGCGCCCGGTCTCGAGCCTCACCCCCGAGACCCCGGGCGCTCAACGCGCAGGCACGTCGCCACCTCCGCCTTCGGCGCCAGCACCAACCAAGGCGCCCGAGGCCAGCGCACCGGCACCGACGGCGCAACCCGTCATTGCGCAGGCGAATCCACCGGTCCAGCTCGTCGCGCGCGCGCCTAGTCCAGTCGAGCCCGCAGCACCCCTCGTGGCGACCGCGACCGCGTCACAACCCGCGCCGGGTGCGCCTCCACCCGCTCAGACACTGAAACTGATTTCGCGGGTGCAACCCGAGTTTCCGCGTGAAGCCATGCGCAACAACATCCCAAAGGGCCATGTGCGCGTCCGGCTTTCGATCGCATCCGATGGCTCGGTGACGCACGTGGAGATCCTCGAATCGCAGCCCCGTGGGACGTTCGATCGTTCGGTGTTGACGGCGACACAGGCCTGGCGATATGCGCCCATCGCCGAGCCGGCCACCGCGATCGCGGAATTTGACTTTCACCGCGACGAATAGGGCTCCGGCTCGAGCGAAGCGCCGCCCCAACGGGGTGCAGCTCGGGCAAAGCCCGCTAGTGTGCGGCCGAGCGCCTCAGAAAGTCGTCCCGATACTGCGTCAGTATGGAGCGGATGTCGGCGTCCGCAGTAAAGCCCAGACGAAGCGCGCGCGCGGGATCAAAGCGCGCGGGCCAGGAGCGCACCAGCGCTTCGATGGCCGCATCGGTTCGAAAAACAATGCGCTTGACCGCCTCGGCTCCGGCGACGTCTTTGAGCGCCTCGACCATTTCGGCGATCTGGACCGTAAGCCCAGGAAGGTTTAACGACCGCTCCACTCCCCACTGTTCAGCCGCTAAGGTGTACGCATGGATGAGGGCCGCCACGGCGCTGCGCGGTGAGGCAATCCACATGGCGGTGTCGGGCGGGACCGGACAGACGGCGGACAAGCCCCCCATGGGTTCCCGAATGATGCCGCTTGCAAACCCTGAAGCCGCCCCGTTCGGTTTGCCCGGGCGCACCACGATCGTGGGTACACGCACGGCGCGCGCGTCGATGAAGCGCTTGCGCGCATAGTCGCGCACCAGAATTTCGGCAATCAACTTTTGCGCGCCATAGGAGCCTTCGGGGGTGGGCGCCGTGTCGTCGGTGACGATCTCGGGAAGCGTTCCGCCAAACACCGCCACCGAGCTCGCAAACACCAGTCGCACCAGATGGCCCCGCTCGCGCACCCTGCGGCAGCACTCGAACAGGTTGCGCGTTCCATCGAGGTTCACCCGCATGCCCAGCGCAAAGTCCGCTTCCGCCTGGGCACTGACGACCGCTGCGAGATGGAAGATGGCATCCGGCGGCACTGCAAACAGATCGTCGAGTGCCTTGGGGTCGGCGATGTCCAAGGTCCAGTAATTGATGCGGGAATGTGGGATGAGATCCTGTGGCAGGACCGTGTCGACGATACACACTTCATCGATGCCCCGGTCCTGACCGCTCGCATCGGGGATGTGTCCCCGCTCCAAAAGGGCGAGGGCAAGTCGTTGCCCGAGGAATCCGGCACCACCGGTGATCAGTACACGCATGGAGAAGGAATCGTCAGCGGCAATCGTCTCTAGGCCAGAATGCCGACCGGGTGAGGGGTGAGAGCCGATAACGCCTCGAGTTCGGCCCTGCGCAGCCCATAGTGCTCGGCGCGGTTGCGGCCACTGAACTTGGCGATATCCAGAGCCTCGTTGGCTTCGGAATAAAGCACTTCACTCGTGCGAAACGATTCCGGCCTAACCGATGAGATGCCAATCGAGGTGGATACGCGCAAGGTCTTGGTCACGCCGGTTGAAGTATCGAGAATATCGAGCGCCAGTGCGGCCTCGCGCAGCTCCTCGGCGATTTTGAGCGCCTTCTGGGGGTCGGCGTTCGGTGCGATGACACCAAACTCGACACCCGAGAGTCGCCCCAAGACCGCGCCATCGCGCAGACTCGCCCGAAGCGCGCGAACCGCCTCGCGCAGCACATTATCACCCGCATCGTGTCCTTGCGCATCGTTGATGTGCTCGAGATTCTCCACGGCAACGACGATCAGGGAAAGGGTCTGCCCCGAGCGGCGGTGCATCTCGAGATTGTGTGACAGTTCCCGGTCGAAGGCGCTTCGCCCCAGCGCGCCCGTTAAGGGATCATGGATGGCCAACTGATCCAGACGACTGGCCATGCGTTCCAGGTTGGCCAGCACAAAGCCGAATCCGGCGCCTAAGGGAAGCAGGAAGGACGCGAGATAGGTGAGGCTGTTGCCCAGACTCGACTGGAAATAGTCGCCGTACTCCGCGGGATACCAAAGCGCGTTGCCCACGCGCACCCAAAGCGCGAGCATCGTCAAAGCGAAGGTCAAAGCCACCGTGCGCAGCGAAGGTTCGCGATGCCATCCAAAGCGCACCAAAAGCCCCAACATGGGAACGAGCTGAACGGCGAAGACCGTCGAGAGCACAATCGTTCGCACATTCAAAGGCGCATCGACGATGCCGATGGTGCAGCCCCAGCCGACGATCATGAGGCCCAGCTGCCAGGGCGGCGCGGCCTTGAGCAACACGAAGCGATGCAGGGCTTGACTACTCAGATACAGGCTGAAGTAGAGAAGGGAGTTACCGATCACCACCGAGTAGGCTTCGGGAATGAGACGGCGCGCGAACAAGACGATGAAACCGGCGACCAGCACCCAGCTCGCGCGTTCCCAGAGCCTGATTTCGAGCCGGTCACCCAGAAAGGGGCGCGCGCAGCTCAAGGCCAAGCTAAAGAGCGCGAATGCGCAGAAAAGAGCCACAAAAAGCGTAGGCACATCGAGATGCATGACTTGCGGACCTCATGAGTGGATCGGATCGGCAATCTTAGCGCGAGCCAAGTCCGGCCCCTCTTGCAGCCGGCGCGGACATAACGCGTAGATTTACGCAGTTTTGACAATGTTTGAGGATTGCGCGTACAGGCCCTCAACGCGCGAGGCGGATCCCGATCTCGGATCGACGCAAAGCCCCGGCGGATCATCAAGAATCCCAGGGGTCCTTGGGCTCTTTTCCGAGCCGGGTCTACGAGTCCCGCCGACGCGGCCGAAACACGGCCGAATCAGCGTAGAAATGGGGATCTTCATTGGCCGCGCAAAAACCCGGAATGCCAAGGACAGGCACCGCAATCAGCTGACCTGGCGCGAGGTCCGTCCGCATCAACGCCCTTGCAGCGGCGCGATCGGCTTCGTGCACGACACCTGCGCGCGCCTGTTCAAGCTCTCGGCTTGGCACGTGCACCAATAGCGCGTGCGCGGTCAGCGCCTTGTAGGGAGACACCAGTTTTTCAGCGAGCGCGTGCCCCACGATGAGCACGACACAATGCGCCAAGAACGCCCTGCGGTGTTCGACGAAGAGATCCGTCCAGGGCGCACTTCGGACGAGCGCTTCCATTCTCGGATCGTCGAAGACCACCAGAATGCCGCTTTCATCGAGGAGCGTGGCCGCATCGCGCGCCCGTCCGCGCGTGGCGGGGTCGTGGATTGTGCCCAGTTCGCGCACATGCACGTGGTTGATGGCGGCCTTGGTTTGGGGGTAGAGCGTCCAGGCGAGCGCATTTAAAAGGTCATGGACATTCTCGCGGGTCTCGATTTCGCCCGCGTCATGAATGCGGCTCTCGTAGGCGCGCGCCGAGGCGGCTTGCGGGGCGACGAAGCGATAGTCGAGCCAGCGAGCCTCCGCGCCGGGTACCTGCCTGTCGCGAAAGAGCGCGCACAACGCCTCGTGGTAGGGTTCACCCCGGACATTTTTGCGCTCGAGGAACTCCTCGAGTAGCGCAAGCCAGGCAGCGGCCCAGGGGGCGTTCGACAGGGCCCGGGCTAGGAGACGATCTTCCACGCCATGGATTCGCCGGCACGCAAAGGGATGAGCGATCCTTCGGCAAACGGCACCTCGGAGGGAACCTTCCAGAGACAGCGGGCCAGGGTGACTTCTTCCCGGTTGCGCGGAAGTCCATAGAAATCGGCCCCGAAGTGACTGGCAAAGCCCTCCAGCCTTTCGATTTGTCCGACGCTGTCGAAGGCCTCGGCGTAGAGCTCCAGGGCATGCAAGGCGGTGTAGCAGCCGGCGCAACCGCAGGCATTCTCCTTGGCCAGCCGGGCGTGCGGGGCGCTGTCGGTCCCCAGGAAAAAGCGCGGACTGCCGGAGCTTGCCGCCTCCAGGAGGGCGCGCCGATGGCGCTCGCGTTTGAGAACCGGTCGACAGTAGTAATGCGGGCGAATCCCACCCTCAAAGAGGGCGTTGCGATTGTAGAGCAGGTGGTGGGCCGTGATGGTGGCGGCAAGCCGGTTCTCTCCCCCGGCGCAATCGCGGACGTAGTGCACTGCCGCCTCGGTCGTGATGTGCTCAAAGACGATGCGCAAACTCGGAAACGCCGCGCGCAAAGGAATGAGTTGCTCTTCGATAAAGACCTGCTCGCGATCGAAGAGGTCGACCGCAGGGTCGGTGACCTCGCCATGGATTAAAAGCGGCAGACCGATCGCTTGCATGGTCTCCAGAACGCGCCAGCACAGTTTCAGATCGGTCACGCCCGATGCCGAATTGGTGGTGGCCCCCGCAGGATAGAATTTCACCGCGTGCACGAACCCGCTCTCTTGCGCCCGCCGGACTTCGTCGGGTGTCGTCTCATCGGTCAGATACAGGGTCATCAAGGGCTCGAACGCCACACCTTGGGGCACGGCATCTTGGATGCGCTGTCGATAAGCGGCTGCGGCTGCGGTCGTCGTCACCGGCGGCACGAGATTGGGCATGATGATCGCCCGGGCGAACACGCGCGCCGTGGCCGGCACCACGTCGTAGAGGACGGCCCCATCGCGCACGTGCAAGTGCCAGTCGTCGGGGCGGGCCAAGGTCAGGGTCGAAGCTGGAGTCATGAAGAGGATGTTCGAGACGGCGTCAGCCGAAGCGTAGCAGTTTCGCTCCGGCCTCACATTGAAGGCCTAAGCCTGGGCCCTCACTGGGCCCAGAAAAGAACACCGGGCAAACCGGGCTGGCGTGGATACGCCAGGCGAAGGCTCAGCGCGGCCGGGTCAGTGACTGAGGATCTTCGACAAGAACAGCTGGGCGCGCTCCGAGCGAGGCGATTCGAAGAAGGCGTCGGTTGCGCAATCCTCGACGATCACCCCATGATCCATGAAGACGATCCGCTGGGCGACCTTCTTGGCAAAACCCATCTCGTGCGTGACGACCATCATCGTCATGCCCTCTTGCGCGAGCCCGACCATGACATCGAGCACCTCATTGATCATTTCGGGGTCCAAAGCCGAGGTGGGCTCGTCGAACAGCATGGCAATCGGATCCATCGCCAGGGCGCGTGCGATGGCCACCCGCTGCTGCTGACCGCCTGACAGCTGCGCGGGATATTTATCCTTCTGCGCAATAAGGCCGACTCGATCCAGATACAGCAGACCCTTTTGCCGCGCCTCCTCCCGGCTTCGCCCCAAGACCTTGGTCTGACCCAAGGTCAGATTGTCGGTGATCGACAAATGTGGAAAGAGCTCGAAATGCTGGAACACCATGCCCACTCTGGAACGCAGTTTGGGAAGATTCGTCTTGGGATCTCCCACCGAGATGCCGTCGACCCAGATTTCGCCTTTCTGAAAGGGCTCCAGACCGTTGACGGTCTTAATCAGGGTCGATTTGCCCGACCCGGAGGGGCCGCACACGACCACCACCTCTCCGCGGTTGACGGCGGTCGAGCAGCCGTTCAAAACCTGGAAGCCGCCATACCATTTGCTCACTTGCTTTAGTTCGATCATCTTGGAATCCACGCCCGTTTGGCTCCCGTTAAGCCGCAATCGCGATGTGCGTCTGCAGGCGCTTGACTACCGAAGATAGCAAATAGCACAGGACGAAATAGACCAGCGCCACAAAAAGGTACATCTCCGTCAGTCTTCCGTCCCGATGGGCGATTTTGTCCGCCGCGCCGACGAAGTCCGTAATGGAAAGCACATAGACCAGCGAGACGTCCTGAAAGAGCACGATCGTCTGCGTCAGAAGCAGGGGAATCATGTTGCGAAAAGCCTGGGGCAAGACGACGTTGCCCATCATCTGCCAATAGGTCATTCCGAGCGCGTAGCCGGCATCGAGTTGGCCGCGCTGGACCGACCGAATGCCCGCGCGCATGATCTCGCAATAATAGGCGGCCTCAAAGAGGATGAAGGTGATCACGGCCGAGGTGTAGTCCCCGACCTTGATGGGCTCGTTGGAGCCGATCAGCCACGCACCGATGTAGGGAACGAGGAAATAGAACCAGAAGATGACGAGCACGAGGGGGACCGAGCGGATGAGATTGACGTAGCCCCCCGAGACGAACGACACCAGGCGAAGTGACGACAGGCGCGCCATGGCGAGCAGCGTTCCGAGCAGGACACCGCCTGTCATGGCGACCAACGTGAGCTTGACCGTGAAGGCCATGCCGACCAAAAAGAGATAGCGCCACGTGTTCTCGATGACGCCCAGATCGAAGTTCGCAAACATGCCGGCGCCTAATGTCCGCCCACGCCGGTCGTGGCCGTCTGGCCTGGCACGCGCACCCGGCGCTCGACGAGGCGCATCAGGTTCACGATCACCACATTGATCATGGCGTAGATAAGCGTGGCCGCGGTGAAGGCTTCAAAGACCGCGTAGGAATCCTCGGCCATGGTGTGCGTGGCCGCCGTCAGTTCCGGCAGGTTGATGACGAGGGCGACCGCGCTGTTTTTGAAGATGTTCAAAAACTCCGACGTCAAAGGCGGCACCATGATCCGAAACGCCTGAGGCAAGATGACGTAGCGATAGGCCTGGCCAAGGGTCAGTCCCATGGCGATAGCCGCCAGACGCTGACCCTGCGGAAGGGCGGCTACGCCCGCACGCGTCTGCTCGGCCACGCGCGCCGAGGTGAAAAATCCAAGACAGGCGACCGCGGTCACGAAGGAGGCGTACTGCAGGCCTTTAAGCCAGGTGCCGATGGCCGCGGGCAACACCTCGGGAAGCACAAAAAACCACAGAAAGAGCTGGACCAGAAGCGGGATGTTGCGAAACAGCTCCACGTAGGCATTGCCGAGCTTGACGAGCCTGGGCCAAGGCATCGTCCGCACAACGCCCACGAGGGTGCCCAGAATGAGCGCGAGAATCCAGGCGCACAATGCCGTGGCCAAGGTCCACTCGAGGCCCCTGACGAGCGTCTCGAGGTAGGTCGAGACCCCATCGGGCGCGTCCTCCCAGAAGATGTGCCAGTTCCAGTGGTAATTCATGGGCGCCTCATGGCACGCAAGGCAAAGGCGCGACACGCTCCTTCCGGGCGTGTGGCATGGATGCGTACGGCTTCGCTTTCTGGACCCGAAAAGCGCCGGATGCGGCCCGCACTAAGTGCCCTTGCGGGTGCGCTTTAAGGTCGCCTGCTGCGCCTCCGGAACCGCCGCGTAGGCTGCGGGATCGCCCGAGTCGGTGGGCTTGGCGATGACCGCCTTGAGCTGGGCGCTCATGGGTACGTTCAGATTGATGTTGCGAGGCGGGATCGGGGTTAAGAACCACTTCGCGTAGATCGCGTTGATGTCCCCCGACTGGAACACATCGGTGATCGCCTTGTCGACCACGGCCTTAAAGGCCGGATCATCCCGGCGCAGCATGATTCCATAGGGCTCGACCGAGAGGGCCTCCTTGCTCACTTCGTAGGCGTCCGGAGTCTTCGAGATGGCCATGAGCGAGGAAAGGAGCACGTCGTCCATGGCAAAGGCCTGGGCGCGATCCGTCTCGACCATGAGGAAGGCCTCGGGGTGGTCCTTGGCCGAGATGATGTTCATGTTCAGACTGCGATCGGCGTTTAAGATCGTGACCTGCTTGATGTTCGAAGTGCCCGCAGTCGAGACGAGGGTTTTGCCCTTGAGGTCGGCCAGCACCTTGATGCCCGAGGTTTTCTTGTAGAGGATCCGGTTGGCGGTGACGAAGGTCGTGGGCGCGAAGGCAACCTGCTTTTGCCTTTCCTCGTTGTTCGTGGTCGATCCGCACTCCAGATCGATCGTGCCGTTGGCCATGAGCGGAATCCGGGTCGACGAATTTACCGGCTGATACTTGACGTTGAGCTGGTCCATGCCGAGCTTGCGCTGCACGGCCTGCGCGATGCGCTCACACAGTTCGATGGAATAGCCGATGTAGTTCTGTTTGTCGTCCAGATAGGAAAACGGGATCGAAGAATCGCGCACTCCCAGCGTGATCTGGCCGCTTTCCTTGATTTTCTTCAGCGTTCCCGAGAGATCCTCGGCGCGCGCCGAGAAAACCACGAGGCATCCTAGGAGCAGGGCACAGGCCCATCCCGGTCGTTTCATGCGGCATCTCCCTTACGGCTTGATCTTAAAAGGCATTCTCAAAAGAAGTGTATCACCGGGTTTCGCGCGCGCGATCGGGCCTAGCGAAGCCGAGGTGCACGGCTCTACGCGCTCCACACCGGCTCGGCGCGATCCGTTGTGGCCTCGGGCGGCTCGAAGTTCTCAGAGCCTGCCGTGGGCTGCTGCTGGCGCTCCCACATGCGCGCATAGACCCCATCTTGCGCGAGCAGATCCAGGTGACCGCCGCGCTCCTGGATGCGCCCGTCCTCCAAGACGATGATCTCATCGGCATCGACAATCGTCGAGAGGCGATGGGCAATGACGAGCGCCGTATGGTTACGGGCAAGCGCGCGCAACTCTGCCTGTATGGCCTGCTCGGCGCGCGAGTCGAGCGCCGAGGTGGCCTCGTCGAAGATCAGAATGGCGGGATTCTTTAGGAGCGTGCGCGCGATCGCAACCCGCTGTTTCTCGCCACCCGAGAGCTTTAAGCCGCGTTCACCCACGAGCGTCTGGTAACCATCGGGCAGCGTTTGCACGAAGTCGTGGATGTAGGCCGCACGCGCCGCGGATTCGACCTCTTCGACCGAGGCCCCGGTGCGGCCGTAGGCGATGTTGTAGAAGATCGTATCGTTAAACAAGACCGTGTCCTGGGGGACGATGCCAATGGCGCTACGCAGACTCGACTGGGTCACCTTGCGGATGTCCTGCCCGTCGATGGTGATGCGGCCCGCGTTGACGTCGTAGAAGCGAAACATGAGGCGCGCGAGCGTGGACTTGCCCGAACCGCTTGGCCCCACCACCGCCACGGTTTTCCCCGCCGGAATGGTGAAGTCCACATCGAAGAGGATCTGACGCTTGGACTCATAGCTGAAATCGACGTGCTCGAAACGCACGGCGGCCCCTTTGATGGGATCGATGAGCACGAGCGGAAGCGAGCCTGGCGCATCGGCCACCTCGCGCTCCTGGTCCAGCAGCGAGAACATCCGGTCCACGTCGGCCAGGCTTTGCTTGATCTCGCGATAGATGACCCCCAAAAAATTCAGGGGAACGTAGAGCTGGATCATGAACGCGTTCACGAGCACCAGGTCCCCTATGCTCATGGTTCCGGAGATGACGCCCACGGTCGCGCGCCAGATGATGAGACTGACTGCCACGGCGATGATCGCGGACTGACCGGTATTGAGCAGGGAAAGCGAGACCTGAGACTTGACGGCGGCCGTCTCCCAGCGCGCAAGGCTCTCGTCGTAGCGGCGCGACTCGAAGGCTTCGTTGTTGAAATATTTGACCGTCTCGTAGTTCAGCAGCGAGTCGATCGCCCTGACGTTGGCCTTGGAATCGAGCTCGTTCATGCTGCGGCGAAACTCGGTGCGCCATTCCGTGACCGAGATCGTGAAGACGACATAGAGCAAGAGAGCTCCTATGGCGATGAAGGCGAACGAGCGATCGTAGCGCACGATGAGGATGCCCAACACCATCGTCACCTCGACGAGCGTGGGCAAGATGCTGTAGAGCGTGTAGCTGACCAGGCTCGAGATGGCCCGGCTGCCGCGTTCGATGTCGCGCGTCATCCCGCCGGTCTGGCGCTCCAGATGAAACCGCAGCGATAAGGCATGCAGATGCTGGAAGACCTGCAAGGCGATGTTGCGGACCGCGCGCTGTGTCACGCGCGCAAAGAGCATCTCGCGCAGTTCGGTAAAGAACGACGTCCCGAGTCTTAAGAGCCCATAGGCCACGAGCAGCGCCACCGGCAACACGAGGGTGGCGCGGACCTCGGGCGCGACCGTCAGATGATCGATGATCTTCTTCAGAATCAAGGGCACGCCGACGTTGCCCGCCTTGGCCAGGATGAGACAAGCGAGCGCCAACACCACGCGCGTGCGATAGCGCCACAGATACGGCAAGAGGGTCTTTAAGGCGCCCCATTCCGAGCGGCCCGTAACGGACGCTCTTGGGCCCGACGGAGGAGGAGGAAGGGTTCGACGCATGGGGGCTGGATCCAACGAAGGAAAACGAGGGGTACTACGGCAGTTCGCATCATAGCAAGCCAGCAGCGAAGGCGCGTTTGGCGTGGCTTTAGCGAAATTTCAAGCGCACGCCCAACGCGGTGCCTGCGGCGGTTAGAATCGATCCGTCAGGACGCAAGACAACTTCAAGGAATCGATTTTCATGAGTGAGTCTGCCGACGCGGCCGCTGCCAGAGCTGAGCTTCCCGAAAACGAGATGCCGGTCTTGCGCGTCATGCCGATGCCCTCGGATGCCAATGTGCATGGCGATGTCTTTGGCGGCTGGATCATGGCCCAGGTCGATATCGCGGGCTCTCTGCCTGCGGTGCGCCGCGCCAACGGGCGGGTTGCCACGATCGCCGTGAACTCGTTTGTCTTCAAGCAGCCGGTGTTTGTGGGCGATCTGCTTTCCTTCTACGCGCAGATCGTCAAGGTCGGCAATACCTCGATTACCGTGCGCGTGGAAGTCTTTGCCGAGCGCAATCGGCTCAACGCCGAAGTGGTGAAGGTGACCGATGCAACCTTGACCTACGTCGCAACCGACGCATCGCGCAAGCCCCGCACCCTGCCCGCGCTCGAGGAAAAGCTCAGCGTGAAGGCCGACCCCGCCGGCTAGACAAGCCGGGCCGCCTTACGCAAAGCGCTTGAAATCGGGCTTGCGCCGCTCAAAAAAAGCGGTGAACGCCTCGCGTGCCTCGGGCGAGTCAAGACGCGCGCGAAACTCCTCGCTTTCGGTGGCCATCTGCTCCTCGATCGAGCGGGTCTTGGCCCGCCGCATGAGACGCTTGGTGGCGCGGAGCGCCGCAGCCGGCTGGCCGACCAGCTTTGCCGCCTGCGAGCGCGCGAATTCCAGGACCTCGGCGGGCGGCAGCACGCGGTTGACCAGACCCACCGAGTACGCCTCGTGGGCATCGAAGACCTCGCCTAAAAGCAGATATTCGGCCGCCTTCTGGTATCCCACGAGTTGAGGCAGCAACAGGCTCGAGGCGGCCTCGGGCACGAGCCCTAGGCTTGCGAAGGGGAGCCTAAAGCGGGCGTTCTCGCCTGCATACACCAGATCACAATGCAAAAGAAGGGTGGTTCCAACGCCCACGGCCGCGCCGCAGACGGCGGCGATGAGCGGCTTTTCGGCGTGGCTGATCGCCTCCAGAAACTGGAAGACGGGGCTCTTGGTGGATTGCGGCGGCTGGTTTAGGAAGTCGTCGAGATCGTTGCCCGCCGTAAAGACTTCAGGCTTGCCACACAGGACGACTACGCGCACATCGGGATTGCTCTGGGCGCTCGTCAAGCTGTCGGCGAGCGCCTGATACATCGCTGAGGTAATCGCATTCTTCTTTTCGGGCCGGTTGAATTCGATCTGCATGATCCCGGCCGAGACTGCGGTTTCGATGTCCATAGCTGCCGCCTTTTCTTTAAAGTGATGCCGATTTGCGCGCCGCATGCCGCAACGGCATGTGATGGGTTGGCGCCTCTGAACGTTCCCCAGCTTGAGGCAAAGAGGCCCTAGACACGCTCGAAGATCCCGGCTGCGCCCATTCCGGTTCCCACACACATGGTGACCATGCCGTAGCGCAGATTGCGGCGTAAAAGGGCGTGCACCACGGTGGCCGAGCGGATCGCACCGGTGGCGCCCAGCGGATGACCCAGCGCAATGGCGCCGCCTATCGGGTTGACCGTGGCCGGATTCAGATGGAGATCACGGATCACCGCCAGGGACTGGGCCGCGAATGCTTCGTTTAATTCGATCCACTCGATGGCGTCTTGAGCAAGGCCCGCGGACTTCAGTGCCGCCGGGATCGCCTCCTTGGGTCCGATCCCCATGATCTCGGGGGGCACGCCACGCACCGAAAAAGAGACGAAGCGCGCAAGCGGCACGAGCGAGAACTCCCGCACCACTTTTTCGGAAGCGAGAATGAGGGCTCCTGCGCCATCGGAAGTCTGCGAGCTGTTGCCCGCAGTGACGCTGCCCTTGGCGGCAAACACCGGCTTTAATCTCGCCAGCGCCTCCAGATTCGCGTCCGCGCGCGCGCCTTCATCGACCGACACGGTGCGCGTGGTGGTCTCGATCTTTCCACCCTCCAAATCGGGAGTGCGCTCGACGATTTCGACCTCGGTCGTCTCGGCCTTGAATTCACCTGCCTTTTGTCCCGCGATCGCCTTCTGGTGCGATTCGAGGGCAAAGCGGTCCTGGTCCTCGCGTGACACCTTCCACTGGGAGGCCACCTTCTCGGCCGTCAGACCCATGCCGTAGGCCATGCCGATGTTCTCATCCTGGACGGCCACCGGATTGATCGAGGGCCAGTGGCCCATCATCGGAACCAGGCTCATCGATTCCACACCGGCTGCGATCATGCACTCGGCCTCACCGGTACGAATGCGGTCGGCGGCCATCGCAACGGCAGTCAGCCCCGAGGCGCAATAGCGGTTCACGGTCGCCCCGCCCACACTTTTGGGCAGACCCGCCATCAGCACCGCCATTCTCGCGACGTTGAGCCCCTGCTCCGCCTCGGGAAACGAGCAGCCCACGATCGCGTCCTCGATGACTTTGGGGTCGAGACCCTTGGCCTGCGCCAAGGCCGACTGTAAGACGCGCACGAGAAGATCGTCCGGACGCGTCTTTCGGAACATGCCGCGCGGCGCCTTGCCGATCGGCGTTCGGGTCGCGGCCACGATGTAGGCCTGCTGGAGTTGCTTGCTCATCTTCGCTTCCTTGTCGTTGCCGGCATCAATTGCGCACGGGCTTGCCGGTTTGCATCATTCCCATAATGCGTTCCTGGGTCTTGGGGTGCGAAAGAAGGCTCACGAAGGCCCGGCGTTCGCTCTCTAAGAGCCATTGCTCGTCAACGAGCGATCCGGGATCGACGTCGCCGCCGCACATTATTTCGGCAATGGTCCGACCCAGATGAAAGTCATGCGGCGAGATAAACCCGCCATCGCGCATGTTGACGAGCTGCGCGGTGATGGTCGCGATGCCCGACCGTCCGGCCACGCCGATGCCCGAAGGCTTGAGCGGCGCGCGATAGGGCAAGGCCGCAAGCGCCCGTGCCGCGGCAATGGCGCGACCGAGCAACTCGTGCCGGTGCAAGACGATCTCGTCGTCGGTCAAAAGATAGCCCATGCGGCGCGCCTCCAGAGCCGACTTCGAGACGGCAGCCGTGGCCGCGTTCAGGAAGTACTTCTTCACGAAGTCCAATAGATAGGTGTCGGGCACCTGGCTCTGTTCTTCGGCGGCGCGCCGTGCGGCGTAGGTCAGACCGCCACCGCTCGGAATGAGACCCACGCCCACTTCGACTAAGCCGATGTAGCTCTCGAGGTGGGCAACGCGTTTCGCGCAAGCCAACGCCAGCTCGCAGCCGCCACCCAAGGCCATGCCGGAGACCGCGGCAACCGTGGGAACCTGCGCGTAGCGCAGGGCCATCAGTGCATCTTGCAACTTCTTGACCTCGGGCCCGATGGCCTTTACACCCCCGGACATGAACAAGGGCAGCATGGCCTGGAGATCGGCGCCCACCGAGAAGGGCTCCTCGGGACTCCACACGACAAGCCCTTCGTACTCCGACTCGGCCTTTTCGAGCGCCAGGGTCAAGCCGGCGATGACGCCTGGCCCGATGGCGTGGACCTTGGTCTTCATCGAGAAGACCAGCACGTCGCCATCGATGGAAAAAAGGCGCACCGAGTCATCTTCGAAGACGGTCGTCCCCAGATCACCCGAGGGCTCGCCCACCAAGCGCGCCGGATCGATCTGGCGCCGGTAGACGGGCAGGCTCGAGCGCGGTACATCGCGTCCGAGAAGAGCCGAGTAAGAGCCGTTGGCGCCATGCACACCCGTGCGGCCGTCAAAGACCCAGGCAGGCAAGGGCGCCTTGGAAAGCGCTTTGCCCGCGTCGATGTCTTCCTGCACCCAGGCTGCGACCTCCTTCCAGCCTGCAGCCTGCCAGGACTCGAAGGGACCGCGCTCCTGTCCGAAACCGAAGCGAAGTGCAAAATCGACATCGCGTGCGCTTTCGGCGATGTCCTTCAGATGAACCGCGATGTAGTGGAAGGTGTCGCGAAAAATTGCCCAAAGGAACTGCGCCTGGGGATGACTCGATTCGCGCAGGAGCTTCATGCGCTCGGCGGGATCCTTTTTCTTTAGGATCCGTACGACCAGTTCGTCGGCCTTCTTTCCCGAAGCCACGTAGTCGCCTGTGGCCGGATCCAGGCGCAGGATGTCCTTGCCCGCCTTCTTGTAGAACCCGGCCCCGCTTTTCTGGCCGAGAGCTCCTTTTTCAAGCAGCGCACCAAGCACCGCGGGGACTGCGTAGATGGGATAGAAGGGGTCGTCTTTGAGATGGTCGCGCATGGTCGCAATGACATGGGCTAGCGTATCTAGACCGACGACATCGGCGGTGCGAAACGTCCCCGATTTGGCGCGACCGAGCTTGGCTCCGGTCAGATCATCGACCACGTCGTAGCTCAGGGCATATTTTTCCGCCTCGACAAACGTGGCCAGGATGCTGAAGATGCCCACGCGATTGCCGATGAAATTGGGAGTATCGAAGGCTCGGACCACCCCTTTGCCCAGGCTCGTGGTCAAGAAGGTCTCGAGTCGATCGAGAATCGCAGGCTCGGTGGTCGAAGTGGGGATGAGTTCGACCAGATGCATGTAGCGCGGCGGATTGAAAAAATGGATCCCGCAAAAGCGCGCTTTTAATCCGGCGTCGAAACCCTCGGCTAAGGCATTGATGGAAAGCCCCGAGGTGTTGGATGCAAAGATGGCGGAAGGCCCGATGTAGGGCGCAACCTTCTTGTAGAGATCGTGCTTCCAGTCGATTCGTTCGGCAATGGCCTCGATGACGAGATCGCACGCGCGAAGCTGCTCCAGGTCCTCTTCGTAGTTGGCAACGCCGATGTAGCGGACATCGTCGGCTTGGCCCAAGGGCGCTGGCGAGAGTTTTTTGAGGTTCTCGAGGGCGCGTAGGACAATGCCGTTCTTGGGGCCCTCTTTGGCCGGCAGATCGAAAAGCACGACCGGAATCCGGGCATTGATGCAGTGGGCCGCAATCTGCGCGCCCATGACCCCGGCGCCCAGCACCGCCACTTTTCTGACAAGAAAATTACTCATGCATGGTCCTTATTAAGCCAAGGGGCAGCGCGAAGCCTAGAAAAGTTCGGCGGGAAGCGCCAGCAGGTTCGCCGATCCCGAACGCGCCTGGCGAATCAGCATGGCGGTCTCTGGATACAGACGCGCGAAGTAAAAGCGCGCCGTGGCGAGCTTGGTCTCGTAGAAGGGATCGCCGGATTCGGCCTGGGCTAAGGCGATCTTGGCCATGCGCGCGAAGAAGTAGGAATACACGAGATGGCCGATGACGCGCAGATAGGGCACGGCGGCGGCACCCACTTCGTCTTGATTCTGAAAGGCCTTCATCCCGATTTCGAGCGTGAGCTTGGTGACCTTCTCGCCCAATTCGGCCAAGGGATTGACGAACTCCGAGAGGGTTTCGGTGGTCCCGTTTTCCTCGATGAAGGCCGACACGAGCGCGCCAAATTTCTTGAGCTTCGCGCCATTGTCGGAGAGCACCTTGCGGCCCAGAAGATCGAGCGACTGGATGGTGTTGGTGCCCTCATAGATCATATTGATGCGCGAATCGCGCACGAACTGCTCCATCCCCCACTCGGCGATGTAGCCGTGTCCCCCGAAAACCTGCATCGCCTCGGAGGTGGCATCCCAGCCGTTGTCGGTGATGAACGCCTTCACGACGGGGGTCAGAAGGACCACCAGGTCGGCGGCATCCTTGCGCGCCTTTTCATCGGGGTGATGCAGTTCGCGATCGATCTGCAAGGCCACGAAATAGGACAGGGCGCGGCCCCCTTCAGCCCAGGCACGAGCGGTCAAAAGCATGCGCCTCACATCGGGATGGACAATGATGGGATCGGCGGGCTTATCAGGCGCCTTGGGGCCGGAAAGACTGCGCGACTGGAGTCGGTCCTTGGCGTAATGCGCGGCGTTCTGGTAGGCGATTTCGGTTAACCCCAGAGATTGCATGCCCACGCCCAGGCGCGCCGCGTTCATCATGACGAACATGGCGTTAAGACCCTTATTGGGCTCACCGAGCATCCATCCGGTGGCACCGTCGAGATTGATCTGTGCGGTCGCATTGCCATGGATCCCCATCTTGTGTTCGATCGCGCCGCAGTAGATGGCGTTGCGCTCCTGGGGTTGGCCTTGAGCGTTGGGGAGGAACTTCGGGACGATAAAAAGCGAGATCCCCTTCGTTCCCGAAGGCGCATCGGGCAGGCGCGCCAAGACCAGGTGGATGATGTTCTCCGACAGATCGTGCTCGCCGCTCGAGATGAAGATCTTGCTGCCCGTGATGCGATAGCTCCCGTCGGGGGCGGGCTCGGCCTTCGAGCGCAACATCCCAAGGTCGGTGCCGCAGTGGGCCTCGGTTAAGCACATCGTGCCGGTCCACTCGCCGGAAGTAAGCTTGGGCAGGTAGACGGCCTGCTGCTCGGGCGTGCCGTGCGCGTGCAGGCATTCATAGGCCCCGTGGGTTAATCCCGGATACATCGCGAACGCTTGATTGCACGCGTTGAGCATCTCGTAGAGTGCGGAATTGAGCACGATCGGCAAGCCCTGGCCGCCGAAGTGGGGATCACAAGCCAATGCCGGCCATCCGGCCGCGACGAATTGTTGATAGGCCTCGCGAAATCCCTTTGGAGCTGTCACGACATGGGTCGCCGTATCGAGATGACAGCCCTCCAGATCGCCACTGTGATTTAAGGGCAGCAAGACCTCGGTCGTAAAGCGGCTTCCTTCTTCTAGAACCTGCTCGATCAGTTCCCGATTGGTCTCGGCATGCACCGGCAGTTCTGCGAACTCCTTGGGGGCATCGAGCAGTTCGAAAAGAACGAACTGCATGTCGCGTAGCGGCGCCTGATACAAAGCCATGGAAAGTCCCTTGAAATTGAAATGGATTCTGAAAGGCGGCTTAGGCGGCGTGCGCGAGGGGAGGCACGCTATAGCCTGCAATGAGCCGCAAAAATGCGCGTTCGGTGCGCTCGATGGCATCGTTGGCCTGCAGAAAGCGGGCGTCGTGATGCAACGCAAAAATGAGCGCCCGAATTTCGTAGACCAGTTGGTCGCAGTCGGTCTCAGGACTCAAGTGTCCCATCTCGACCGCCTGGAAAGCCGCGCGCGTTAAGGCCGCTTTCCAGGCCGAGACCATCTGCAGCAATTCATCCCGGATCGGGCCTGGCCTATCGTCGTACTCGACCGCCCCGCTGATATAGATGCAACCGCTCGTGAGTTCCCGGGAATGGCGCCTCACCCAGCGATGGAACATCGCCCGAAGCCTGGGCAGTCCGCGCGGCTCGCGGATGCTCGGATAAAACACCTCTTCCTCGAAACGATGATGGTATTCCTGGATGACCGCGATCTGGAGATCCTCACGGGAGCCGAAATGCGCAAATACGCCACTCTTGCTCATCTGCATGCGGTCTGCAAGAAGCCCAATCGTCAAGCCCTCGAGCCCGTCCCGACTGGCCAGTTCCAGGGCCGCATCCAGGATGGCCGCACGGGTCTGTTCACCTTTACGCATGGGAATCAATCACTAAAGTGAGTCCAAAAGAGTTACCGAACGTTCGTACTATTCTAGGTCGGATCGCGCCTGTCAACCTCGTTGAGAGGCCTCTGGCCGTGGGAAGGGGCAATCATCGCTCTGCCAAAGCGCTTCGGCCGACCGGGCCGCACTCCCAGGAGTTGCCCGGCTGGGGAGCGAGATTGCGCCCCAATAATTCCAATAACCAATTGATAATAAATGATTTATTGGCCTAAAGGATCGTCGGGAGCCGGTTCGTGGATGCTCTCGCGCGACGCCTGGGTCGCGGATGTGCCCGGCCTAGGGGGAGATCCGTAGGCCGTCTCGTATCAACGCTGCGGATAGCGATACGGCGTCGAGACGAAAGCCTGCCTCACGTCCATCAAGTCGACGGGCTTGACCAGATAGCCGTCAAATCCCACCTCCCAGGCGCGTTTTTTATCCTCTTCTTGACCATATCCGGTCAACGCGATGACCCGAACGTTGGCGGTTCCAGTTTGGGACCTAATCCGGCTTGCGACCTCGAATCCATTGACTTCCGGCAAGCCAATATCGAGCAGCACGACCTCGGGGACGGCCGCCTCGATGAGGCTTAAAGCCGCGTGCGCGGAAAATGCCAAGTCCACCTGGTGCCCCTCCATCTCAAGCAAGAGCCCAAGCGACCTGGCTGCATCTTCATTGTCATCCACCACCAAAACGCGCAGCGGCTTTGAGCGCACCATCTGATCCTCTATCGGCAATTCCTCGCTCGCCGTGGCCAGGGGCAGGGAGATTTCAAACGTCGAGCCTTTTCCCAAACCCGGCGAGAAGGCCGTGACCGTTCCTCCGTGCATCTCGATGAGACGCCGAACGACCGAAAGCCCGATTCCAAGTCCTCCCTGCGCCCGATCCAAGGTCCGCTGACTCTGGACAAAGAGCTCGAAGATCGTATCGAGCATGTCCGGGGAGATCCCGTAGCCATTGTCCGAGATGGTGACTTTCGCCATTGCGTCGGCCCGAAACACCTCCACCCGGATCTGACCGCCCATGTCTGTGTATTTGGCCGCGTTGGTCAGGACGTTGACGATCGATTGAAGAAGCCGGGCCGGGTCCCCATGGACGCGAATCCCATTGGTGGTCTGCACCGAGATGTAGTGATTTCGCTCCTTCAGGAGCGGATCGACCGTCTCGACCGCCTGCGCGACGATTTCGGCCAGTTGCACCACATGGCGTTGCAACTCGATCCGTCCCTGGGTGATTCTGGAGACGTCAAGAAGGTCGTCGACCAAGCGCGTCAGGTGGGTCACCTGTCGTTGCAGGATGTCGGTCGCCTTCTTCGCGAGTTCCCCCTGCTGCGTGGTTCTGGCGAGAATCTCGCCGGCGTTGCGGATCGGGGCCAGCGGATTGCGAAGCTCATGCGCGAGCATGGCGAGGAACTCGTTTTTCTGGCGATCGGCTTTTTCGAGCCTCAGTCGGTTCTCGACGTGGGAGGAGATATCCCGGAAATAGCAAACCAGCCCGCTGCCCCCGTTGGGCAAGGGGATACGGTGCACCCGCCAATCGTAGGACTCGAGCACCCCCGTGTCTGCCCGTCGCTCGACCCACTCGGAGGCGACGTAGGGCACGCCGGTGGCGAGGGTGCTTCGAAACGCCTGGACGATGCTTTGCGCATTGGCTGCGGACCACAGGGTATTTAGGAGCGCCTCCAAGTCACGTCCCATCACGGCCTCGCGCGCCCCGAGAAGCCCTGCGGCCGTCGAATTCAAATCCGACAGCCGAAAGCGCGCGTCGATGATGAACACGCCCAATGGGGCCTGCTCGAGCAGGGCGGCAAACTGGGCTTCGCGTTGGGATAAGGCCTCCTCCGTGTGCTTGCGCCGACCCGCCTGCAGTGTCCTCTCGAGAATCAGAGCAGCCGTGTTGGAGAGCACCGCGAGCGCGTTTCGGACATCTGCGCTCGGCGCGCAGGGTTCGCGGTGGTAGAGCACCAAAGAGCCAAAGACGTGGCCCTCCTCGAACTGGATGGGGTGAGACCAATAGCAGTACGCGTCCCGCTCTTTTGCCAGCGCCAGCGCGTCCGGTGTCAAGTTCCGACTGGCTGCGTCGCTTAGATCCACCACCTGGAATTCGTTCAGCGGCAGGCGGTTCACATCCAGTGTCGGGGTGATCTCGAGGCTCTCGATCGCAGCGGCGTAATGCTCGGGTAGCCCCGAGCTCGCGACCACCCGGATGCGGCTCTGGTCCGCGTTCAAGAGATGGATTGCCGCGCCACGATCGACGGCGAGCTGAGTTTGGGCAGTCCGGGCGAGGAGGTGAAAGACCTCGGCATCCGTGGCACCGGTTAGGGCCATCTCCAGGGCCAACCGTTGGGCATGGAGCAGCCCCTGAAGCCGTTTGCGCTCGGTGATTTCGGATACCAGCACCGCCACACCGTCTCCGGTCGGATAGAGCCGGCTTTCGTACCAACGGCCCCACGGTCCGTAGAAGAACTCGAACTTCGTCGGACGACCCTCGGCCTGGGTCTTGGCCAATTGCTCTGGAAACGGCGAGTGTCTGAGTTCGGGAAAAAGCTGGAAGAGGCTCTTGCCGAGAAGCTCCTGGTCGGTGATCCCAAGGAGGTCGGCGACTTGCTTGTTGGCCAGGACAAACCGCGCTGCGCCGTCCAAGACATAGAACTGGTCAGTGATACTGGAGAGGGCGAGGGACAGTCGCTCGCGAGCCGCGTCGGCTTCAAGTCTTAGGAGGCGCTCCTGTTCGTAGGCGGCACGCCGCAAGCGCTCCCTCTCGAGCATGGCCCCCACTCGGGCGAGCAGCTCCCGCGCGGCGAAGGGCTTGACGAGGTAGTCATCGGCGCCCGCATCCAGTCCTTCGATTCTCGCCTCTTCGCCGGCCCGTGCCGAAATCAAAATGACCGGGACGTCACGCAGGTTCGCGTCACCCCGCAAAGCCTCGATGAGTTCGAATCCGTCGACGCGCGGCATCATGACGTCCGACAGTACGAGTTCGGGCTTGTCCCGCCGAATCGCTTTCAGGGCCTCGAAGCCATCGGCGACCGGCTCGACCGCGTAACTGGCCGAAAGCAGCGATGCGACGTAGCGTCGCATGTCGGCGTTGTCATCGGCCAAGACGATGCGCGCACCCCGCATTTCGGCAAAGCGCGAGTCCTTGGTGCTCACGGGCCCATCGGCGACGAGCGCCTGGGCCCCAGGCGACTGCGGCTCGGTGTCCGAGACCCATCCCAAGGCCTCCTGAAGGTAGGCCTGCGTCCCCGCGGCGGGAGCCTCACCTGCGACTGCGAGCCGGGCGCTGGATGAGTCCACGGGCTTTTGCGCACGTGGAATGCGAACCAGAAAGCGCGTGCCGTGGCCGAGTCGACTCGTAGCCTCAATCGAGCCGTGGTGCAATTTCACGAGCTCTTGCACCAGAGCCAAGCCGATACCCGTGCCCTCCTGAGTCCGGCCGCCCACCCCCTCGATGCGGTGGAAGCGCTCGAAAAGCCGCGGCATCTCCTCCTCGGGAATCCCCACTCCCGTGTCTTCCACCTCGAGGACGGCTTCGCGCGCGGCCATGGACAATCGCACACGCACGGAACCTTGGAGGGTGAACTTCAGCGCATTGGAGAGGAGATTGAGGACGACTTTTTCCCACATGGCCCGATCGACGTTGACCATCTCGCCCCGAGCGTCGATGACCACCTCATAAAGCAGACCCGCGCGTTCGATGGCTGAGCGAAACGCGCTTGCCAGGTCCTCCGTGAACCGGCCCAAATCGGTGGGCTCGAGCGCGGCCTGGGCGCGTCCGGCCTCGATACGCGAGAAGTCGAGAAGCGAATTGACCAGCTTCAGAAGGCGCAGGGAATTGCGCTGCGCCAGTTCCAGTTGGGCCCGGCTGTGTGCATCGATACCGGCCGTGTCAAGGAGCTCCTCGATGGGGCCCAACATGAGCGTAAGCGGCGTGCGAAGTTCATGACTCACATTGCTAAAGAACGTGGTCTTGGCACGGTCGAGTTCGGCAAGCGAGTCCGCCCGCTGGGTCGCGCCCTCGAGGGCTTCCGCAGCCCCGATACCGGCAGCAATCTGTCCGGCCAAAAGAGACAGAAAACCCTTGTAGTCTTCATTGAGCAGCCGATAGGGATTTAAGCCTACAACGAGGGCGCCTTCTCTTGCGCGTTCGCCGGAGACCGCGATGGGCAGGGTTACCGCATACGTCGGAGGGGTATCCCACGCGCCGCTCGGAACGTCGCATCCGAGCTTTCCCTCGATGGGCCAGCGGACGGCTTCACCGGCGGCCAGCGCCTCGCGGATGCGCCAGGGATCGGCGCCCAATTGCCCGGCCCGGATGAGGCGTGCTTCTGCATCCGGGGAAAATCCGGCCGAGCCACGAAGGCTTAAGCCCTGATGATCCCCACTGTCGAGATAAAGCAGGGCAAAGGGCACATCCCGCGTGGCCGCGGAAATGGCTTCCATGCTCTCGCGACATACGTTCACCCACGACTGGGCGTTGGTCGTGACAGTGGAGACGTCGCGCAAAAGCTTCAGCTGCCGGGCACCGATCACCCGCTGGGTGTCATCGGTGTTGGCGCAGAAAATACCCGAGTTGCGGCCGTCGTCGCCGGGAATGGGTGTGTAGGAGAAGGTGTAATAGGTCTCCTCGGGATAGCCGTTGCGCTCCATGATGAGGAGCTGCGCCTCGACATAAGTGCCGGTCGTACCCGAGGACGCGGTGGCCAGCATGGGCCCGATCTCGCGCCAGATCTCGCGCCACACTTCCGATGTGGGCAGGCCTAGCGCATCGGGATGCTTGCCGCCGATGATGGCCTTGTAGGCATCGTTGTAGAGGTAGATCAACTCTGGGCCCCAACCCACCCAGATGGGTTGACGGGAAGCGAGCATGATGCTGACGACGGTCTTTAAGCTTTGGGACCAGCCCGACTGGGGGCCCAGGGGCGTTTTACTCCAGTCCTTGTCTCGAATCAGGCGTTCGAGTTCGCCCGACTCGACGCCGGACCCAAACGCGGACGCTTTGACGGTGTTCCCCGTTACATCGCTCATAGGCGCATTTCCGACCCGGCTTTTTTTTGCATTCTAAGTGAGCGGTCCGCCCCCCGGCGAGACCCAAATGCGAGAACCTGTGGCGCAAAGGAGAGCAAGGCTCGGACCCGACCCCCGAGCGCATTGTCCGGCAAGTCGGCAGCCACGGGTAACCCCTTTGAACCCGATCCGCGCCCTTCGGAGCTGAACGTCCCACCAGCACAATTCGGAAGGGGCTTATCCTCAATGCGCACAGAGCAAGGCCGAAAGCGGACTGCCTCGCCTGCTGCGATGCAAAAACTAGCGGCCCGTAAAGCGCTCGAGTTGCCTGCGCTCTCGCTTCGTTGGGCGGCCGCGCCGCTCGGCAGGCCCGGGCGCGGCTTTGACTTGCAGGATCAACTCCGCGCGGCGACGCTGGCTTTCTTCGGTTTCGCGGTAAAGCGTCTGCGCCACCGGCGCGCCGCCCCTGACGTCGGATGGGACCTGGACGGTCACGACCCAGGTGAAGATCCCCATTCGAATCTCCAGGAGATCGCCCACGCGCACTTCGCGCGAGGGCTTGGTGCGCTCTCCATGGAAGCGCACGTGTCCGGCTTCGATCTCGGATACCGCCTTTGAGCGGGTCTTGAAGAATCGTGCCGCCCAAAGCCACTTGTCCAGGCGTACGCTGTCTGCTTGGGGTTTGTCACTCATGCCGGTGCCGCCCGTCGGGGAAGCGCGTGGATCCGGTCGGGCCCGGCCAGGTAAATCTCGTCGCCCTCACCCGGCTGGATCACGCAGCATCCGGTGAAAGCGCCAAAGGCCGGCAGAACCGCCCTTTTGGGGCCGAACCAGAAACAGGGCACGCGGGTGCGCTCGTTGGCCCGTCCGAGTAGCCGGTAGGCGGGATGGAGATGCCCGGCCAGAGCATAGTGGGTCTCGACATCCTGGGGATGATGGCACAAAGCGAGGGTTCCGATTTTCCAAGGTTCCTCGATGGTTTGCATGTCCAGAGCCAGCGGCAGCGCACTGTCGACGATGTCGTGGTTGCCGCGCACGAGAATCAGTTCCAGATTCCGGTGGCGGCTCCTCCACTGCAGGAGCGCCTCGCGAGTGGAAGGGTTAGCGGCTTCCTTGGCATGCGCGAAATCGCCCAGGAAGGCGAGACGTCGCGGCGACCAGCGCGCGATCAGCGCGTCGAGGCACGCAAGGTTCTCGTCGGTCGTCGCTTCCGGGACGGGTACGCCGCGCGCGCGAAACGCGGCCGCCTTGCCGAAGTGCGCATCGGCGACCAAGAGCATGCTTTCTTCGGCCCAGAACATCGCGCGCTCGGGAAGGAGCCAAAGCGCTTGGCCCTCGAGGGTCACCCGCACATGCGGCGCCTCCGTGATCGGATCGCAGGCCACGCTCAGGTCATCCTCGGGTTTGCGCCCAAGCCCATGGCCTCGGGGCGAAAGAGGCGCTCGTCCATGAGCGCCAGGTCGCCCGCCACCGCGATGCGCGTGGCACACTGCGCAAGCACATCGCGGTTGAGATCCATTCCTGGTGCGATCTCGACCAGGGTGAGCCTGCCTTCCCGCATCTCGAAGACGGCGCGTTCGGTGATGTAGACCACGCGGTGTCCAAGACCCGCGGTATAGGGGCCGTTAAAGGTCAGATGAGTGACCTCTTCGACGATTTTCTTGGTGCGCCCCTCCGAGAGGATCACAAGTCTTCCATCGCGCGCCTCCACCACGAGGCCGCCCGCGGTCAGCGTTCCCATGAAGACGATCGACTTGGCGCTTTGCGTGATGTTGATAAAGCCGCCCACACCCGCGATGATGGTTGCGCCCTTCTCGCCAAACTTGCTCACGTTCACATTTCCCAGGCGATCCAGTTCGGCGAGCCCCAAAAAGGCCATGTCGATCCCCCCTCCCTCGTAGAAATCGAACTGGGCGGGTTCATCGACGACGGCTTCGGGATAGGCGCTTGCGCCAAAGGAAAAACCTTCGGCGGGCACGCCCCCGATGGGACCCGCCTCGACGGAAAGCGTGAAGCCGCCGATGCCCTCCTCGTGCGCCACGGCACCGACATTGGCAGGCATCCCCACGCCGAGGTTGACCACGCGCGGGCGCTGGCGCGCGATCTCGAGGGCGGCGCGGCGTTGCACGATTTTCCGAATGCCCAAGGACTGGCACGGCGCTTTGGGCAGGTTGCGTCCGTTGCCGGCGGCAAGGTAGGTCGGATTGAACTGCTCGCCGAAGGTCATGGCGTGCTTGGCGGGCTCCTCGCAGACGACCACATAATCCACGAGGATGCCGGGGATCTTGACCGCATGCAGATTGGCATGGCGCTCGACCCTGCGCTTGACCTGCGCGATGACAATGCCATTGGAGTTGTGCGCCGCCTGCGCGAGCGAAAGCAGTTCGTGGTGGAAAGGCTCTTCCTCGGTGGAAATGTTGCCATTCGCGTCCACCGACGTCCCCCGCAGGAGCGCCACGTCGACCGGAAAACTCGGGTAGAAAAGATAGTCCTCGCCCAAGAACTCGACGCGCTTGACCCAGGCGTTGTGCCGATTGGGAGCGCGCAGGTCGGCAAAATACGCCTCGTTGAGCCGCGATCCTCCATAGCGCGGATCAACGAAGGTGTTTAAGCCAATGCGCGACAAAAGGCCGGGCTTACCGGCTGCGATGGTGCGAAACAGATGCGTGATGACGCCTTGCGGCAGGTTGTAGGCTTCAGCCTCGTTGGCCAGCGCAAGGCTCGCCAGACGCGGCGCCGAGCGCCAGTGTCCGCCCACGATGCGACGCGTCATGCCGGGGTTTCCGAAATGATTCACTCCCCGGCTCGCGCGGTCTCCCTGCCCGGCCGAGAAGACGAGCGTGAGGTCGCGCGGCGATCCGGTTTGCAGGAAGCGCTCTTCGAGGGCCGACGTGACGGCCTCGGCGTGCCCGACGCCGACGAATCCCGCGCAGCCCACGAATGCTCCCGAGGCGATGAGGGATGCCGCCTCGGCTGCGGTGACGACCTGCATAGCTCTCCTTGCCCGACAAGAACGTCATTCTAACGTCCTGCCCTGGGTTTCCTCGTGCGCGCGGCGCCGTCGTTGGCCGCGCTTTCCAGTTGCACAAGGAGGCGCGCGATGCGGTCGGCGAGCTTTTCGGTCGTCACGGTTTCACGCAGCCGCTCGACCATGAGGGGAAAGGCAAAAGGCGTGGCCTGCGCCACTTCGCGAAACACGAGATTGCGGGCAGCAAGCCGCTCGAGCGTGGCACGCAGCCTTTGCATCTCCAGTTCCTGCTCCAGGACCTCGCGCTCGGCCTGGGCCAAAAGCAGGTTTTGCGCATCGTGTTTGCGAAAGACCTCGAAAAACAGACTCGAGGAGGCCTGCAGCTGGCGCGTCGATTTCGAGGCACCCGGATATCCCTGGAACACGAGTCCGGCAACGCGCGCGATCTCGCGAAAGTGCCGCAGCGACAACTCGGCCGCATTCAAGCTCTGAAGCGTTTCCTCCAAGAGGTTCTCGGTGGAAAACAGGCTCTTGTCGATGAGGCCGCTCCAGTCGCAGGGCTGCGATGAGAGAAGTTCAAAGCCGTAGTCGTTGATCGCCACCGAGAAGGTCACGGGCCGGATCTGGCCCACGCGCCAGGCCAAAAGGGCCGCAAGGCCGATGTGGACGGGGCGTCCGGCGAAGGGATAGACAAAAAGGTGATGGCCTTCGCGCGAGGTTAAAGACTCGACGACCAGCTGCTCCTGGGTCGGCAGGTCCGACCAGCGCATCTGCAGCGCAATCAGGGGTTCAACGGCCTGCATTTCGGGTCCTTCGAATCGCCCCAGGCGCGCTTCCGCCAGCCGCCTTAGCACCGCATCGGCGAGCTCCGAGGACAGGGGCATTTTCCCGCCATTCCAGCGCGGCACGGCGGGCTTGCGGCCGACGGCGCGGCGCACGTAGGCTGTCATCTCGTGCACGCGCACGAGTTCAAGTCGGCGTCCGGCGAAAAGAAAGTGGTCGCCACGCCGAAGCCGTGCGATGAAGGATTCCTCCACCGTGCCGATGCGGCCGCCGCCCACGTATTTCACCTGCATCGCGGCGTCGGCAACGATGGTCCCGATTGACAGGCGATGGCGCTTGGCAACCTGGAGGTCGGGAACGCGAAAGACGCCATCCGGGTCGGGAAGCACTCTTCGGTATTCAGGATAGGCGGTAAGCGATTGGCCACCGCGCGCGACGAAGTCGAGCGCCCACTGCCACTCGCTGGTCAAAAGGTCTCGATACGACCAGCTCGATCGGACTTCAACCAGCAGGTCCTCTGAGCGAAACCCACCACCGAGCGCCATGGTGACCAGATGCTGAACCAGAACATCAAGGGGCTTTCGCGGCGCCAGGCGCGCCTCGATGCGATGCGCGATCGCGGCATCCCGCGCGGCCGCGCCTTCGACGATTTCAAGCGCGTTGGTCGGCACGAGGGTGATGCGCGACGCCAGCCCGGGCGCATGCCCCGAACGTCCGGCCCGCTGCAAAAGACGCGCGATGCCCTTGGGTGAGCCGATCTGTAACACGCGTTCCACAGGCAGGAAGTCGACCCCGAGATCCAGGCTCGAGGTGCAAACCACGGCCTTAAGGCGTCCCTCCTTTAAGCCCGCCTCAACCCAGTCGCGCACCGATTTGTCGAGCGAGCCGTGATGCAAGGCAATGAGGCCGGCCCAATCGGGCCTCGCCTCCAGGATAAGCTGATACCAGATCTCGGCCTGAGAGCGGGTGTTCAGAAAGACCAAGGAGGTGCGAGCCTGTTCCAATTCGGCTACGACCGGCTCGAGCATGCGCTGGCCCAGATGTCCCCCCCAGGGGAAGCGCTCCATCGTGGCCGGCAAAAGGGTATCGATCCTGAGCGTCTTGTCGATCTCGCCTCGCACGAGGCGCCCGGGCCGCCCGGCCAGAAGGGCCATCGAGGCCTCCTCCAGATTCCCGAGCGTGGCAGAAAGTCCCCAGATCATGAGATCCGGGTTCCAGCGCTTCAGGCGGGCAAGCGCGAGTTGCGTCTGCACGCCGCGCTTGTTGCCCAAAAGCTCGTGCCATTCATCGACCACCACCATCTGGACTTGGCCCAGCGTTGCGACAGCGTCGACGCGGCTTAGCAAGAGCGTCAGACTCTCGGGGGTCGTAATGAGGGTCGTTGGCAGGCGCCGGGTCTGGCGCGCGCGCTCGGCTGTCGGGGTATCGCCCGAGCGCACCGCGACCGTCCACAAAAGACCCAATCCCTGGACCGGGGCGAAAAGCGCCCGCTGCGTATCGGCCGCCAAGGCGCGCATCGGGGTGATCCAGAGCACGGTCAAAGGCACCGCGCCGGCTACGGGCTTGCGCTGGGCATAGCGCTCTAGCAAACCGAGCCAGATGGCGTAGGTCTTCCCTGATCCGGTCGTGGCATGGAGCAGTCCCGACTCCCCCTTCTGGATCGCAGCCCAAACCTCGATCTGAAACGGCAGCGGCGCAAGCCCGCGCTCGCCAAGCCAGCGCCAGCCGAGATGGAGCGCTTTGGGCGCGGAGGACGCGCCCGCCTCGAGCGTCTCGCTCATGGCCCCTTTGCCCATGGGCGATCCCCTAAGTCCGGCCCGCCTTGGCCTTTGCCTGCTGTGAGGGGGCGAGGCAAAGCCATCCTAGGCCAGGAGTGCCTCAAGCGTGGCCAGCGTATCGGCGTCACCGATGGTCTTGTCGACGCGGCGCCTGAGCATCCGGGGAAAGCGCACCGCGATGCCTGACTTGTGCCGACTCGAGCGCTGAATGCCTTCGAATCCGAGTTCGAACACGAGCGTGGGCTCAACGCTTCGAACCGGGCCGAACTTCTCCACCGTGGTTTTTCTCACGATCGCATCGACCTCTCTCATCTCTTCATCGGTCAAGCCGGAATAGGCCTTGGCAAAGGGGACGAGGCTGCGTTGAGCGACTCCCGGTGGTTGATCCCACACGGCAAAGGTGAAATCCGTATAAAGGGACGCACGGCGTCCGTGGCCGCGCTGGGCGTAGACCAAGACCGCATCGACTGTGAAGGGGTCGAGCTTCCACTTCCACCAGACGCCGCCCTCCTTGGTGCGGCCCACGCCGTAACGGGCGCTCTTCGACTTCAACATGAAGCCTTCAACCCCGCGCGCCCGGGCGCTCGCGCGCAGCACGTCCAGATCCTCCCAGGTGGCACCGGAAACGAGCGGAGAGATCCGCAAACGGGGATGCGCGGCCTCGTTCACCACGCCCTCGAGATCGGTCCGTCGTAGCGCTTGCGTGCGCTCGCGCTGGTCCTCTCCTTGGCGCTCGAGCAGATCGAACGCCAAGAAACTCACCGGCGCCTCGCGCAAGAGCTTGGCTGAGAGGGTCTTGCGACCGATGCGCTGCTGCAAAAGCGCGAAGGATCCGGGCTTCTCGTCGATCCACACCAGGATCTCGCCGTCTAGGACGGTCCCTTCAGGCAGTCGCGCGCCGATCGTCATGAGTTCGGGGTAACGCTCGTTGACGAGCTCCTCCCCGCGCGTCCAAAGCCAGCTCCGATTGCCGCGCTGGACGAGTTGCCCGCGGATCCCATCGTACTTCCACTCAATGACCCAATCGTCGGGGGGACCCAGTTGGGCGGCCAGCTGCTCCAAAGGCAGCCCAAGGGGATGCGCCAGAAAATAGGGATAAGGCTGCCCTTCCAGAACCTCTCTGGAGACACCCTCCCCGCAGGCCTGCGTTTCGGGCGCGAGAAGCAACCGGTACGCATCGGCCGTGGGGCTACGGCGCATGTCCGTATAGCCCATGAGCCGCTGGGCCACGAGCTTGGAATCGATCTGACCAAGCTGCGCTAACGCGCGGGTCACCAGCAGCTTGGAGACCCCGACCCGAAAGGCGCCGCCGATGAGCTTGGTGAGGAGAAACCGGCCCGGCGCGTCCAGTTCATCCCAATAGCCGGACAAGGCCAAGCTAACGGACTCGGGATCGGCGCCGCGCAGGTTCAAAAGCCGCTCCTCGATCCAGTAGGCCAGTCCGAACTCGCTTAGGCGGCTTGGCGCCGGCAGGACCAAGGCGATCGTCTCGGCAAGATCACCCACGGCCTGGTAGCACTCTTCGAAGAGCCATTCCGGAAGCCGGGCGCAGGCGATCGCCGTCGTTCGCAGGATCTTGGTGGGCACCGTCTGACGCGGCCGGCCGCCGCACAGGAAGTAGACGGCCCAGGCTGCATCAGCGGGCGTGGCGATTGCGAAATAGCGCGCCAGCGCGTCGATCTTGGCGTTGGTGGAGGTGGTCGCGTCCAACTCGGAATATAAATGTGAAAATGCTCTCATCGGCTAAGAGTTTTTTCGCGCGAAAACCACACTTGGTGTCATGATGGAATTTGATACTAGTGCTCTAGGGGATGCTCGGGTGCACAATCTCAATCCCCCCCTCGTGATTTCTCTACAAGGCATCGATTCAAGACATGGCCCGCCGTCCTCCGCTTCCGACGACCACCCAGGTTCCACCTGCCCGGGTGATCGAGCGTTGGCTTGGGCTCATTGCACTGCTCGCGGCGCTGGTCTTGGCCATCGCCGCAACGCTGGTCCATCGGGTCGCCAACGACTCGATCCAGGCCGCCCAGAGGGTCGCCCATTCGTTTCAGGTGGTCGCCGAACTGGACCAGCTCAGTTTGGCGCTCGAGGCCGCCGAAGCGGGGCAGCGCGGCTTCATCCTGATCGGCAAACCCAGCTATCTCGAACCCTACCAACTGGCGCGCTTTCGCACCACGCTTCACTTGGCCGCACTGCGACCACTCACTTACGGCTCGAGCAAGCAGTACGATGACCTTTTGCGACTCGAGCAGCTCGTCACACGCCGCTTCGACTATCTCGCCCATTCCATCGACGTTCGCCAAGAGCAAGGCGCCGACGCCGCCCGGCGGATTCTCGAAGCCGATCCCGGCAAGAGCACCATCGATCCGATCGAAGCCTTGGTCAGTTCGATGCAGGAGCGCGAGCGCGGCTATCTGCAGGACAATCTGAGCCAACAGGAGCGTTACTCCGACCGTGCCCTCATCGTCATGGTCGCCTCGCTCATGCTGCTTGCGATCCTCTCGCTCATCTTCTGGCTGTTTCTCAAGCGTGAGTTTTCGGTGCGCCATCGCCTTGAGGCGGCGCTTTTGGAATCGGCCATCAGCGACGAGCTCACCGGCGCCATCAATCGCAGCGAATTCGAGCGGCTCCTCGGCCAGGAGTGGGCTTTCCGGATGCGTTACGGCACGCCGCTGTCCCTGGTCCTCATCGATCTCGACAATTTCGATGAGATCCGCGCGGCCTGGGGACTGCACACGGGTGACGCGGTCCTGCGCGACGTGGTCAGACGGATTCGCGGGCGGATGCGCACGACCGAGCGTCTTGCGCGCTTTGGGGGCAACCAGTTCGCACTGCTCGTGCCGCAACCGCGAGGAGCGGCCATGCGCCTGGCCGGACAACTGGCCGAGCTCGTCTCGGGAAGTTCGTACCCCATCCGCAATAGCCAGACGGGTAACAAGCAGATTCTTGAAGTCACGGTCTGTATCGGGGTCGCCGACGCAAGCGACGTCCAGGAAGCACCGGAACTCATCCAGGCCGCAGGCGATGCGCTCTATGCGGCCAAGGGCGGCACGGGGATTCCGCGCATCGAGGCCTATCACAACGACATGACCCGGGCTTCTTTGACGCGTAATTCGAATCCCGCCTAGCCGATCGCCGGCCGGTGCTGGGGCCTGCGCGCCCAAGCTACTTCGAAGCCGCATTAGCGTTCGCATCCATGCGCGCCTGCGGCAGGGTCGCAACCTGCGCAGCACCGCCTTCCTCCTCGTCGCCAAAGCGCGTCTCGAAGGACTGCGCATCGAGTCCCCGCTCCCGCAACCACCGCACCAGCGGGGCCGACTGTCCATGGGTCACGATCACGCGCGGCGCCTGGCACTGTTCGATGGCCCACAGCAAGCCAGGCCAGTCGGCGTGGTCCGACAAAACGAACCCGCGATCGAGCCCCTGGCGCCGCCTGGCGCCGCGCACCTGCATCCAGCCCGAGGCAAAGGCGTCGCTGTACTCGCTAAGGCGGCGTAACCACGGTGAGCCCGCGGCCGAGGGCGGAGCCAGGACGATGGCGCGCCCCAGATCCGCGGCCTTCGCCTCACGCTTCGAACGCGCGGGTTGGGATTCGTCGGAAAGCCGGGACGTCGGCGGAAGCGAGACGCCCGAGGCGCGATAGGCCGCATTCAGATTTTCCACCGCGCCATGGCAGAAAATCGGCCCGATCGCGGTATCAAGCCCGGCCAGGATGCGCTGAGCCTTGCCAAACGAGTACGCGAGAACAAGGCTCGTCTTGTTCTCGAGCGCGTTCTTCGCCCACCACTGGTTGATCTCGGAATAAACGGATTGCTGGGTGGGCCAACGATAGATGGGTAATCCAAAGGTCGATTCGGTGACGAAGACATTGCACGCGACAGGCTCGAACGGGGTCGCCGTGGGATCGGCGTCTCCGGTGCCCTCCTGCACTCCCGCGGTTTTGTAGTCCCCCGAGACAACCCAGACTCGGCCCTGGTATTCCAGACGCACCTGGGCGGAACCCAGGACGTGTCCTGCGGGGTGAAGAGAGACCTTCACGCCATTTTGGGCGATGCTCTGCCCATAGTTCAGCCCCTCGAGCGAGACCGCGCCCAGGCGGGAACGCAAGACCTCCAGACCGGGTTGCGCGGCGAGGTAGTGGCCGTGACCGGTACGGGCGTGATCGGCATGCGCGTGGGTGATGATCGCGCGCGCAACCGGCTTCCAGGGATCGATGTAGAAATCGCCTAGAGGGCAGTACAGCCCTTGCGGCCGCAAGACCACAAGGTCGCTTGCTGCGTTAGGGCTGGTCAAGGGTGATGGACAGGTCGGCCACGATGGGGGCGTGATCGGAGAGCCTGTGCCAGCCGGCTCCGTGGACGACGCGCGCCCCGTGTACTTCGAAGCCGCGCACATAGACCCGATCGAGCCTGAGCACAGGAAAGACCGCGGGAAAGGTCCTGGCCGGATGAAATCGCCGGTCACGCCAGTCGGCTCGCAGGCGGGCCACCGGCCCCAGGCGGGTTGCAGAAGGCGGCTTCGGCTCTTCGGTCCCGAAGACCTCGCGCACACCCAGACCTTCCGACAGTCTCTCACCCAACCGATTGCGCCAATCGTTGAAGTCGCCCGCGATGATCAAGGGCGCATCATCGGGTACAGTTGCGCGGATGCGCTCGATGAGGGCTTCGGCCTGGCGCTTGCGGCTGTCTTCGAACAGTCCGAAATGGGCGCACAGACAGTGCACGGTGCGACCGTTCACGTCCAGTTCACAGTGCAAAAGCCCGCGGCTTTCGAAGCGATGATCGGAGACGTCCAAGTTCTCCGATGCCAAAAGCTCGAATCTCGAGAGCAGGGCGTTGCCGTGATGACCGTGGGTTCTGACGGCATTGCGCCCGTAGACGGTATGCTCCCAGACCGCCGAGGCGAGATAGTCGTGCTGGGCGGCCTGCGGCCAGTTCGAAAAACGCTCGGCGTGACGGTCATTGCGCCCCTGGACTTCCTGCAGGAACACGACATCCGCTTGCAGGCTGTGAAGCGAGCGACGCAAGTCGTGAATCCGGTTGCGCCGCGAGAGCGCCGAGACGCCCTTATGAATATTGTAGGTGGCCACGCGCAGACGCCCGGAACCCTCGTCGGGCGGCTTTATGGGGGCGCCTTCGCGCCTTGAGAACGCCTTGGCAATTCGAGAATTGCCGCGGAATTGCTTGGTGAAAAGCATCGTTGCGCCGCCTCACGATAATCCAGCCACATGAAATTCAGGTGTTCGCGAGCCGCAACGATGACCTCGACCTCGCGCACCAACTCCAGTCCAAACCAATGCTCTTGATTCCGCGTCACGCCCGGGGCATAGCGATGTCGCCAATAAGGATAGATCTCGTACTCGATCGCATGGTTCCAGTCGGTCAACCGATGCAGGCAAGCGTCGATCCCGGTTTCTTCCAGAACTTCGCGCCGGGCCGTCTCCCGGAACGGCTCGTCGAGCGCATCCCGGCTTCCGGTCACCGACTGCCAGAAACCGGGCCGGTCCGCCCTCTCTAGAAGCAGCGTCCTCAGATCGGCAGTGTAAATCACGACCAGGACCGATTCGGGAATCTTATGCATGACAGACGGGCCCACCCAGAGAAGGAATATCGGAACCCCCGATGACTAGGCCGTTCCTCCCTTTTGCTCGACGTTGCGCAGGCGGATATGCAGTTCGCGCAATTGCCGCTCATCGACGGCACTGGGCGCCTGCGTTAAGAGGTCCTGCGCTCTTTGCGTCTTCGGGAAAGCAATCACGTCGCGAATCGACTCGGCACCGGTCATCATGGTCACGATCCGGTCAAATCCAAACGCGATTCCGCCGTGCGGCGGAGCCCCGTATTGCAAGGCATCGAGCAGAAATCCGAACTTCAAGCGCGCTTCTTCGGCATCGATCTTCAATGCCCGAAACACTTTGCTTTGGACTTCCTCGCGATGGATCCGGACCGATCCTCCACCAATCTCCCAGCCGTTGAGCACCATGTCGTAGGCCTTGGCCAAACAGCGCTCGGGATTGGTCTCGAGCCAGTCTTCGTGCCCGTCCTTGGGACTGGTGAAGGGATGATGTGCGGCCACGAAGCGCTGATCTTCCTCGTCATATTCAAACATCGGAAAATCGATGACCCACAAAGGCCTCCAGCCGGCCTCGAAAAGCCCCGTCTTCTTTCCGAACTCGGAGTGGCCGATCCTAACGCGAAGCGCGCCTAACGCATCGTTGACGACCTTGGCCGTATCGGCGCCAAAGAAGATGAGATCTCCGGCTTGGGCTCCGCATCGCGACAGCACCTCGGCGAGCGCCTGGTCGTGCAGGTTCTTCACGATCGGCGACTGGAGGCCTTCGCGTCCCTTCAGGGGATCGTTGACCTTGATGTAGGCCAAGCCCTTGGCACCATAGATCCCGACGAACTGCGTGTAGGCATCAATTTCCGAGCGCGACAATGCACCGCCTTGCGGAACCCGCAGCGCCACGACCCGCCCCTTCTCCATGGTCGCTGCTGCGGCGAAGACCTTGAAATCGACATCGCGCATGACGTCGGTGAGATCGGTGAACTCCAATTTGACCCTGAGATCCGGTTTGTCCGACCCATACTGCGCCATGGCTTGTCCATAGGTCATGACGGGAAATTGCGCGAGCTCAACCCCCATGACGGTATGAAAGACATGGCGTATCAGGGTCTCGAACAAAGCGCGGATCTCGACTTCGCCCAGAAAGGACGTCTCGCAGTCGATCTGCGTGAATTCGGGCTGCCGATCGGCTCTGAGATCCTCATCACGGAAGCACTTCGTTATCTGGTAGTAACGATCGAAACCGGCGACCATGAGCAGCTGCTTGAACAGCTGCGGCGACTGTGGCAACGCGAAGAACATGCCCGGGTGCACACGCGAGGGCACAAGATAGTCGCGCGCGCCCTCGGGCGTCGACTTCGTCAGCATCGGGGTTTCGATATCGATGAAACCGTGCTGATCCAGATACTTGCGAACCTCGATGGAGACGCGATAGCGCAACATGAGATTCTGCTGCATCTGGGGACGACGCAAATCGAGAACGCGGTGGGTAAGCCGGGTGGTCTCCGAGAGGTTGTCGTCATCGAGCTGAAACGGCGGAGTCACCGAGGCGTTGAGGATCTCGATGGCGTGACAGAGGACCTCGATTTCACCACTGCGAATGGCGCTGTTGACCGTACCCTCCGGTCGCGGGCGAACCAGGCCTTCGATCTTCACGCAAAACTCGTTGCGCAACCGCTCGGCGATGGCGAACATCTCCGGGCGATCGGGATCGCACACCACCTGAACGAGTCCCTCGCGGTCGCGCAAATCGATGAAGATGACCCCGCCATGATCGCGGCGGCGGTGGACCCAGCCGCACAATCGGACGGTCTGCTGCAGTTCTTGTGCGGTCACAAGACCGCAATAGTGGGTGCGCATGGCTATTCCTGGAATGAATTCAAAACGTCACGGCGCAAAGCAAAGCCGTGTGCGCGCGCGAAGAGCGCTTGATAAAGGAGTGGGGTTGGGCAGCGGCCTGCTGACCAACCCTAGCGGTTTCGGGAGGCGCTTTGCGAAGGACGAGGGGTCGTGCGGGGAATGAGGGCGCAAGCGGGGGCCGGCTCGAGACGCAGCCACCGCCCAATCGATAGGAGAACCGTCATGATGAAGCCCATGAGATGAAAGTAGCACGCCATGCGCGCTCCGGTCAATTTGGCGATGAGGCGCTAAGTCGTGCATCAGGAGCAGTCGTCGCATTTTTGCCATTGGGCGTCACGACTCCCATGGAGACCACGAACTTCAGAGCGTCGTCGACCGAGATTCCGATGTCGAGGATCTGCTCCGGTGGAAGGATGAGGATATAGCCTGAAGTCGGGTTCGGTGCGGTGGGCACATAGACGGTGAGGAGATTGCTCCCCAAGGGACGCTTTAGGGCCTCGCCGGGGTCTCCGACGACAAACGCCACCGACCAGGCCCCATCGCGCGGAAACTCGACCAGAACGGCCTTACGAAACGCCTGTCCCGAGGGCGAAAAGAGCGTGTCGGAGACCTGCTTGACGCTCGTATAGATCGAGCTGACGACCGGGATGCGGCGCAAAAGCGCCTCCCACCACAAGACAAGGCGGCGACCGATGAAGTTGTGCGCCAAAATGCCCACGCCAAGGACGATGGCAAAAGTCAGAATGACGCCCGTACCGGGAATGTTGAAGGGGAACTCGTTGCGAATCGACGGGGGCACCAGCTTGAGGGTCTGGTCCATGGTCGAGACGATCAGGTTCAGTACCCACACCGTGATACCCAGGGGCACGAGGATCAGAAGTCCCGTGACAAAGTATTTCTTAAGATTGGGCACGGTGCTACAACTCGTTGGTCATTCTGCCGATTTGGTGGAGCCGGAAGCGGGTGCGGCGGCTTCCGACTTGGCTGCCGCGGGCGCGGGCGCCGGCGCATCCGAGTTGCCAGAGCCGCTCGAGCCGTCTTTGGACCCGCCCGAGCCCTCCTTGGATCCCGCTGCCGCATCGCCGGATGCACTCTTTCCCGCGTCCTTGCCATCGTTTGAGGCGGGCGCCTTCGCAGCGGGAGGAGGGTTTTTGAAGTCCGTTGCGTACCAGCCTGAACCCTTGAGCTGAAACCCGGCCGCCGTGACCTGCTTTTGCAGCGCGTTGGCATGGCACGATGGACATTCCGTGAGCGCGGGATCCGAGATCTTTTGCAAGACATCTTTCTCGAAGCCACAGTTCGCGCAGCGATAGGCGTAGATCGGCAAGGTCCTCTCCGAGAAGGCCCCACGCGGGGCCACAAATGACAAAGCCTTGAATTATAAACGATTTCGACCCCGGGCCGTATCCCCCGGTCGGGGTGTGTCGGGCGGTGTCCGGAGAGCAGGCGAAAGGATCGGCTTTTCCGGTACACTGACTTGGCGCAGCGCACCAATCGTGTTTCCCTGTCCGAGAAATCCCATCTGAACGGCGCATGGAGGCAGTGGAGCCCGGCGGAAAGGCCCCTGGCTTTGGCCTGTGGGACGCAGCCAGACCGTTGAGAAAAGAATGGGCGCAATCGCTTTGGGCCGCTCCTGCGACTCGGACTGTTCGCATCCTGGGTCCTACCTGATTTCTGCCACGACGAGAACACAAGACGCGGTGATAATTCTCGCCCGGGCCAGACAGACTCAAGGGCCTGGGCACAACGAAGAGAAAGGTACCGCTTACGATGGCGAATCGACGATCCGGCGCAATCCCGACGCACACCAAGACGGCACTCGTTCTGCAAGGCGGAGGGGCACTCGGAGCCTATCAGGCCGGCGTCTATGAGCAACTGCTCAGTACGCCCTACAAGCCCAACTGGGTCGCAGGCGTCTCCATTGGTGCGATCAACTCCGCGATCATCGTCGGCAATCCGCCGGAGTCGCGCATCGAGCGGCTGCGCGAGTTCTGGAACCTCGTCTCCTCGGGGGTCAGCTATCCTGCTCCGCACTTCGAGGAGCAGCGCGCGGCCTTCAATCAGTTCTCCGCCATGGTCGCAGCCACCGTCGGGGTGCCGGGATTCTACCGGCCACGCAACGTTCCCGCGCTCTTGGAGCCGCCCGGCTCGCACCAGGCGCTCAGTGTCTACGACACCTCCGCGCTTCGGGAGACGCTCACGAGGCTGGTCGATTTCGATCTCATCAACTCCAAGCAGATCCGCTTGTCAGTCGGTTCCGTGAACGTCACAACCGGCAACTCGACCTACTTCGACAACTTCGAGCGCGAGATCGGGCCCGAACACATCATGGCCAGCGGCGCCCTGCCGCCCGCGTTCGCGCCCGTCTTGATCGATGGTCAAGCCTACTGGGATGGCGGTATCGTCTCGAATACCCCCCTCCAATACGTGCTCGACAATCGCGGCGGCGACGATCTTCTGGCGTTGCAGGTCGATCTGTTTTCGGCGCGCGGACCCATGCCCAAGGATCTCGGGTCGGTCCTCTCCCGTCAGAAGGACATCCAGTATTCGAGCCGCACGCGCTATAACACCGACATGGCCGCCAAGATTCAGAACACGCGCCAGGCTGCGCGCGATCTGCTCATGAATCTGCCGCCCAAGGTACGCAACGATCCCGGTGTGGTGGAATTGCGCAAGCTCTTGGTCACCCCGCGGGCAGACATCGTGCATTTGATCTACCGCCAAAAGCCCTACGAGCACGAGTCGCGCGACTACGAATTCTCGCGCGCCTCGGTGCTCGAGCATTGGCACGCCGGAATGCGCGACCTGAAAGATACCGTGACCCATCCGGAATGGTTGCGCCGCACGGGCCTAGACGATGGCGTCGTGACGTACGACTTGACCAGACCCCGTGATTGATCTTTTTATGGAGCCCTCATGAATATCGATGAAGTTCGCAGCAACGCCTTCGCGATGCCCTTCACGAGCCCGGCGTTTCCTCCCGGCCCCTATCGGTTCGTGAACCGCGAGTTCATGGTCATCACCTACCGTACCGACCCCGATGCCTTAAAGGCGGTCGTTCCGGAACCCTTGAAGTGTGAACAGCCGCTCGTGAAATACGAGTTCATCCGCATGCCCGACTCGACCGGCTTTGGGGACTACACCGAATCCGGACAGGTCATCCCCGTCTCCTATGAGGGCGTGCACGGGGGCTACGTTCACTCGATGTATCTGAATGACCATCCTCCTATTGCCGGCGGGCGCGAACTGTGGGGATTCCCCAAGAAGCTGGCCTCACCGGTGTTCGATGTCGAGATCGACACCGTGGTTGGCACCTTGGACTACGGCAAAGTGCGCATCGCCAAGGCGACGATGGGCTTTAAGCATCGCACCGTCGATCACGCGACGATTCAGGCGGCCTTGAGCGCGCCGAACTTTTTGTTGAAAATCATTCCTCACGTGGACGGCACCCCGCGCATTTGCGAACTCGTGAAATATTTCACGACCAATGTGACCGTCAAGGGCGCGTGGACCGCACCGGCCTCCCTTGAGCTGCATCCTCACGCACTGGCTCCGGTGGCCGATCTGCCGGTCCTCAAGATCGAGTCGGCACTGCACTTCATCGCCGATTTGACCCTGGATCTCGGAACGGTCGTATACGACTATCTTTCACCCACCAAGAGGTAACCCCATGCAACTTCAAGACAAAGTCGCCTTCGTGACCGGTGCCGCGAGCGGAATCGGTAAGGAAATTGCCCTCATCTTCGCGCGCGAGGGTGCAGCCGTTGCCATCGCCGACATGAACAAGGATGCCGCCGACGCCGCGGCCGCCGAAATCAGCGCCGGGGGCGGCAAGGCCGTCGGCGTTGCTGTCGATGTCACCAGCGAAGATCAGGTCAATGCCGCCGTCGAGACGACGGTCAAGACCTTCGGAAGTGTCGACGTCCTCGTGAGCAACGCCGGCATCCAGATCGTCCACCCGGTCGTCGAATTCAGCTTTGCCGAGTGGAAGAAGATGCTCGCAATTCATCTCGATGGCGCATTCCTGACCACGCGTGCCTGCATGAAGCACATGATCGATAGTAAGCGCGGCGGCAGCATCATCTACATGGGTTCGGTCCATTCCAAGGAAGCCTCGGTGCTCAAGGCCCCCTATGTCACGGCCAAGCACGGATTAATCGGATTGGCCAAGACGGTCGCCAAGGAAGGCGCGAAAGACAACATCCGCGCCAACGTGATCTGTCCGGGATTCGTGCGCACGCCGCTCGTGGACAAGCAGATCCCCGAGCAAGCCAAAAATCTCGGGATCACCGAAGCCGAAGTCATCAAGAACGTGATGTTGAAGGAAACCGTGGATGGCGAATTCACGACCACCGACGACGTCGCCCAGGTCGCCCTG
>JBEKVI010000037.1:0-50910 GCA_049514215.1 Burkholderiaceae bacterium | reverse complement strand
AAGCCGAGTGGCGCGATCTGGAGTCGCGGAGCGACTCCTCATTTTTCATCGGCTGGTCCTGGATTGGAGGCTGGCTCCAAGCGATTCAGGGCATCGTTCCGCTGCGACTATTGAGGGCCAAAATAGGTGAGCGCACGGTCGGACTTTGTATCGTTGCTTCAAAACTCGAACACCGACACTTGCTGGTGACATCCCAGACGCTACGCCTGCATGCGACCGGGCGACCCGAGTTTGATTGTGTTTACATCGAGTGCAATGGGATGCTGGTCGATCGAACTCTCGAGAGTTGGATCCGCCCCCTGATGCTCGGGACTCTTCTCCAGGATGATCGCTCCTGGGATGAATTGGTGCTCGACGGAATCTCCGAGCCCCTGGCCTCCAGTGTCGTCAAGACCCCAGGACTGCGTCAGCAAACACGTGTGGAAGCGAATCATTACATCGATCTGCGAGCCGTAAGCGCTCATCCGGGCGGCTACCTCGCGCTTCTCGGTTCCAAGACGCGGTCTCGCATCCGGCAAAGCACACGAGAGTACGAAAGGTTGGGTGAGCTGACTACACGTGCAGCGGGCGACATGAATGAAGCCTTGTCGTTCTTCCAAGGCCTGAAACTGCTGCATCAGCGCTACTGGACCGCGCGCGGTGAGCCGGGTGCCTTCTCCGAGCCTTTTTTCGAACTGTTTCATACGAAACTCATTAAGGATGCGTTCGCGCGCGGCGAGATCCAGATGTTGGTGATCGAGGCCGGCTCCCGATGTGTCGGCTATCTGTACAATTTTGTCCATCAAGGACGCGTCTACTTCTACCAATCCGGATTCGACTACGAACTTTGCGCCCGATACAACCAACCCGGCCTCGTCTCCCTCGCCCGTGCCATTGAGTTGAATGCAAGTGCGGGCCACCTTATTTTCGATTTGCTGGCCGGCGATTCGCAATATAAGCAGCGCCTGGGCACGTGCACGACTTCCATGTCGTGGATTGTCTTGCAGCGCGATCGACTTCGTTTCCGCGCTGAAGACGCGGCACGCGTGCTTTACTCGCACTTGAGGGGCCGAGGAAAGCCTGTTGCCGTAGCTCCCCCTCCTGGGGAGCAGGATGGCAAGCGAGAGATTGCCTCACTTCCCGCTTGAACTCTGCCAGGAACCGCCTCGCGCCAACACCGGGCTCGGACCGCTCCTTTTAGCCTGTTTTAGATCAAGCCTTTAGGGCGAGCCACCCTTTGAGTAGTCGGCGGACCTGTTCACCCATGAACGCCGATTCAGGCTGTACCAGAAGGCACTGCTTCAAAGTAGGATTGAAAAGCCGCCACGGTCCGCATGACGCCGACGCGGTCCACGTCGAGGTGCATCACCAAGCGCGTTACCGGTCGGACCGTTGCCCGAATGCCCTGTTTGAGCAGGTGCTCGCTTAGACCTGAAACATCGGTCTTCGCTAGCTCCACGTACACCATGTTGGTTTGAGGACTCTGCACGGTGAGCTTCGGGATCTGGGCGAGTTCGTCAGCCAGAAGCCGGGCATGCTCGTGGTCGATAGAAAGACGCTCTACATTGTGTTCGAGCGCGTATAAACCCGCCGCCGCAAGCACTCCCACCTGACGCATACCGCCACCGACCATCTTGCGCCAGCGACGCGCCTCAAAGATGAAGGGGCGACTTCCACAAAGCACAGAACCCACGGGCGCGCCGAGCCCTTTGGAAAGACAGATTGAAACCGAATCAAAGTAACCACATACCTGATCTAGTGGCCGCCCCGACGCAGCTACGACGTTGAACGCGCGCGCCCCATCCAGGTGGAGCGCTAAGTGCCTTTCTCGGGCGAGATCTCGGACCGAATCGAGATAGGGTTCAGGCAAAATTCTGCCCCCGATCGTATTTTCCAGGGCGATCAGTCTGGTTGGCGCAAAGTGGATGTCATCAGGCTTGATCGCGGCACGGATTTTTTCGATCGGCAAGGTCCCGTCCGGCGCATTTTCGATCGGTTGCGGCTGAAGGCTGCCCAAAGTCGCGGCCCCGCCACCCTCATATTTGTACGTATGTGCATCCTGACCCACAATGTATTCCTCGCCTCGCCGGCAATGGGTCATGAGACCGACCAAATTGCTTTGGGTCCCCGAAGGCATGAACAGACCCGCCTCCATTCCGGCCAGACCCGCTAGCTGGCGCTCAAGCACGATCACTGTGGGATCGTCTCCGTAAACGTCATCGCCCACCTCAGCCGATGCCATCGCCGCTCGCATACCAGCACTGGGCTGTGTCACGGTATCGCTGCGCAGATCCACGATCCGAAGGCTCATGCTAGAGATCCCCGTCCAGTCCGTCTTGCACCTGTTCGGCCGCCCGAAGGACCGCCCGCGCTTTGTTCTCCGTCTCCTGCCATTCCGACTCGGGAACCGAATCAGCAACAATTCCGGCTGCAGCTTGCACATGGAGCAATCCATCCTTGATCACCCCAGTGCGGATCGCAATGGCCAGATCCATCTCTCCACCGAAGCTGAGGTACCCGCAGGCGCCGCCGTAGAGACCCCGCTTGGTCGGCTCGAGGTCATCGATCACTTCCATCGCTCGCACCTTGGGAGCCCCGGTTAGCGTGCCCGCCGGGAAGGTCGCCTTCAGAACGTCGAGGCTCGACAATCCTGGCCGAAGACGCCCCTCGACGCTTGAGACGATGTGCATGACGTGTGAGTAGCGCTCTATAGCGAAACGGTCAGTCACCTTGACCGAGCCGACTTCCGCAATACGGCCAATATCGTTTCGCGCCAAATCGATCAGCATCACGTGTTCGGCGATTTCCTTTGGGTCGGCCAGCAGCTCGGTCTCCAAGGTCCGGTCCAGTTGCGCAGTCGCTCCTCTAGGACGCGTACCGGCCAATGGTCTGATCGTCACGATCTCCTCAAAGTCACCACCCTCTTTAGGACGCTTTTCCTGACGAACGAGGATTTCGGGAGAAGCGCCCACTACCTGGAAGTCTCCGAAGTTGTAGAGATACATGTAGGGCGACGGATTCAAGGACCGTAAGGCCCGATAGAGCGTGAGCGGTGCATCGCGAAATGGCATCGAAATTCGCTGTCCGATTTGCACCTGCATCATATCGCCCGCTGCGATGAGCTCCTTCGCTTCGACTACCGCACGCAAGTATTGCGCTTTCGCGAATTCTCGCGACGCTTGGGTCCGCATGCTGGGCTGACTATACGGAATATCGACTGGACGGCGCAGCCTTAATTTGAGTTCTCTCAGACGTGCCTTGGCTCGCGCGTGCGCGTCGGGTTCCGCCGGGTTAGCGTAGACGATGAGATAGATCTTGCCCGCAACGTTGTCGATCACCGCCAGTTCTTCGGTGACTAAGAGTTGGAGGTCTGGCAATCCGATCGGATCGGCTTTCGGTTCCCGCGACAGACGACTCTCGATATGCCGCACGACGTCGTATCCGAAGTATCCAGCGAGCCCACCGCAGAAACGGGGCAAACCGGGTCGGACTGCAGCCCGATAACGTGCCTGGATCTCGGCGACGATCTCAAGCGGATTTCCCCTGTGGGACTCCACCACGGTTCCATCGGTCACGAACTCGGTGCGCGCCTCGTCTCCGAACCCGCGCGCGCGGATCATGGAGTGTGCGGGCAGTCCGATGAATGAATAGCGGCCAAAGCGCTCCCCACCCACGACCGACTCTAGAAGAAAGCTGTTTGCGCCTGCCCGCTCTGCGTGCGCGAGCTTGAGGTACAGGGATAAAGGGGTATCGAGATCCGCGATGCTTTCGGCGATGAGCGGAATGCGGTTGAAACCTTGTGCCGCCAACGAGTTGAATTCAAGTTCAGTCATGATAGCCCCGCAAGCGCCCGCTGGGCGGGCGGGCATCGAGCCGATGCCTTGATTTCAGAAAGGAGAGGGCTTGGCCGCTTGTGATGCGCGGCTTAGCCGGCCCACGGCCCGCACGCCAAGCAACGCCAGGCGCTGGTGGTGTAGAGCGTCCATTCCTTATCGAGACTCATGTGCTGGCGCAGTCGGAGTTTGCAGGTTTTCGATCCAAATAGCCGCTTCGAGCAGCGAATCGACTATAGCATCAGCATCGAGGTTACGCACGTCGCTGCCATGATTGTAGCCGTAGCTCACAATGACGCTGTGGCAACCTATCGCTCGGGCCGCCTGGGCATCATTGGCCGAGTCACCCACCGCCACGAGAGCCGCAGGGAGGATCCCAAAATACCGGCACGCGGCGGCGAAAGGTTCAGGGTCTGGCTTCTTCTTTGCGACGGAATCCCCCCCGAGCACGAGCTTGAATTCGGGCAGAAGCTCCTTGCTCTCAAGCAATTGCACAGCGAACGCCTGCGGCTTATTGGTAACGCAAGCCAACTGCAATCCGGCACCTTTCATGCGCGACAATCCCTCTCGCACCCCAGGATAGACTTGACTCAAGCTTCCATTGACCGCACTGTAGGCCAACATATAGTGATCTAGTGCCTGCGAAAACATTTGTTCGACTTGCGAAGGCGGACAGTCCAGCGCGAGCACGCTGCGCACGAGGTGTTCAGAACCTTTCCCAACCAGGGTCGTAATAAGCTGTTCGGAGACCTCAAGCAGCCCGAACCGAGCACGCATTCGATTGATCGCGATCGTGATATCGGGAGCGGTATCGATGAGCGTGCCGTCGAGATCAACGGCGACGACGGACTTGAACGGCGTCATCCCAAACGATCCAGTGCCGCGCGAAGCGCCCCGATCGCCCCGCGGTAGCCCCCATCAGGATCCGGTGCTCCAAAAACAGCCGACCCCGCTACGAACGTATCTGCTCCCGCCCGCGCGATGGAGGCGATGTTGTCGGCCTTCACTCCACCGTCGACCTCCAGCAAAATAGAGCGGCCGGTCCTGGCTCGGTACGATTCAATGCGCTCGCGAGCCTCGGACACCTTGACAAGGGCCTCGGGAATAAAGCTTTGTCCGCCGAATCCCGGATTGACCGACATGATGAGAATCAGATCGAGTCGGTCCATCACATGGTCCAAGAGATTTAGTGGTGTAGCCGGATTGAAAGCCAACCCTGCTTTGCATCCGTGCTCCCGGATAAGATGCAGGGTTCGGTCAACATGGTAGGAGGCTTCGGGGTGAAAGGTGATGATATTTGCGCCCGCTTCAGCGAAATCTCCCACGATCCGATCGACCGGAGTCACCATTAAATGCACGTCGATCACCGCGGGCTCTCCGTCTCGAACAGCGTGGGGCCTAAGTGCTTTGCACACCAGCGGACCGACCGTCAAATTTGGCACATAATGATTATCCATAACGTCAAAGTGAATGAACTCCGCTCCTGCCTGAAGCGCATTTTGTACCTCCGCGCCGAGTCGCGAGAAATCGGCGGAGAGAATGCTTGGCGCAATGTGATAAGTTGCCATGACGATTCCCGGGAAATACCAAAATTGAAGTGTACCCGACGATTCCCGATAGGCGCAGCGTCCTAGGGACGTTGATTTTAGACGGCCCGAACGCATAGAAAGTACGCATGAACCGATACGAGCTCAGCATAGGTGTTGTCACGCAATACATCGAGGATCAATCCGATCCCGATCAGGCACGGTATGTTTTCGCGTACACCATCACGATCCGCAATACAGGAACGGTGGCATCACAGGTCGTAAGCCGGCACTGGGTCATCCGCGACGCGGACGACAACGTTCAGGAGGTCAAAGGCCTCGGAGTGGTTGGTCACCAGCCGCTACTGAAGCCAGGCGAGTCCTTCGAATACACGAGCGGGACTGCGCTCGCGACAACCCATGGCACGATGCGCGGGGAATATTTCGTGATCGCGGAGGACGGAACGCGCTTTGAAGCACCTATCCCCGAATTCGCGCTCGCGGTCCCGCGTACTTTGCATTAGGGGTTGCCCTCGCGCGATGCGTTCCTGGTGTCGGCATCAACAGTCTCGGCCTGCTCAAGATCCTCGCGGCGCTTCACGGGCCCAAGGGTCCACCACATGATGAATACAAAGAGCGACAGGGCCAATGCCGCCTCAAGCAGTAACATCCACATAACGTCTCCTCTGTTGATGGATTTTACCCGCTTCCCGTCCTTTAGGGCTTCGAGCGAAGGTCGGCGGCGATGGGTTGGGTGGTGGTCGGTGGCGATTGCCATTAGCCTGTGTAGCTGCGCGACGAGCGAACAGGGCGCCCCCATTAGTGCGCCTACGACATATGCGCAACCATCCGCAATCTCTTCGCAAAGCCCCACGCCCATCCTCTTGCCCGCGCCCTACACCGGGCTTCCGGGCTGGGATAGGGACGACCTCACGCTCAGTTGGCCTGCATTCATGCGCAGCTGTTTGGCGCTCCGATCTCAGACCGCTTGGAGTGCAGTCTGCGCCGAGGCGGAAATCCTTAACAGCCGCCACCCCGACTCAAAGCAAATTCGATCCTTTTTCGAGAAGGGATTCTCCGCGTTTCGCGTCACGACCACCGGTGGCAATGACCATGGGCTTATCACCGGGTACTACGAACCACTTTTGCACGGAAGCCGCTCACCGGTGGCGCCATTTCTAACGCCCCTCTACTCGGTTCCCGACGACCTCATTACCGTCGATCTTGCTGAGGACTACCCCCAGCTTAAGGGCCTAACTCTTCGGGGCAAAATCGACGGTCAGCGACTTGTCGCCTATCCGAGCCGCGCCGATTTGGCCGGAAACGCCGCACCTCGTGGGAAGGAACTAGTATGGGTCGACGACCCGGTCGCCGCGTTTTTTCTGCAGGTGCAGGGCTCCGGACGGATCGAACTTTTCGAAGGCGACGGCGCAAGGACCGTGATCCGCCTCGCTTACGCCGACCAGAATGGTCGCCCATACCGGTCCATCGGACGTTGGCTCGTTGATCAGGGGGAGCTCACGTTAGACCAGGTTTCCATGCAGTCGATTGAGGATTGGGCAAGATCTCATCCCGATCGAGTTGATTCTCTGCTCAACGCTAACCCCAGTTACGTCTTCTTCAAGGAAGAGTCGATCGACGACCCGTCGCTTGGCCCCAAGGGTGCTCTGGGAGTGCCACTGACGCCGGGGCGCTCGATCGCGATCGATCCACGCGTCTTACCACTTGGCGCGCCCGTATTTCTTGAATCTCCAGATCCGCTGAACGGGGCGACGGCCGCCCGGCTGACCCTCGCCCAAGACACCGGAGGTGCTATTCGGGCGCGTGCCGATCAGCCGGTTCGTGCTGATCTCTTCTGCGGCTTTGGCGCGGAGGCGGCGCTCCGCGCGGGTACGATGAAAGAGAACGGTCGCATGTGGGTTTTGCTACCCAAAGGAATGCCTCCGACCATCGACCGCTCATTTGGCGGTGGAAGCTCTTAATTGCCGCGCCACTGGATTAACTGCCAGAGGGTCCCATGACCGGAACCTCCAACATCAAGCTTTTACTGCACTGCGAGCTGCTTGGTTACCTCGTCTATGCCCACAGCACCTGGTACACGCTTGCCGCTTGCAAATAGCATCGTGGGGGTCGCTGTCACGGCGAGTTTCTGGCCAAGAGCCACGTTTTGCTCGACGGGGTTCTCGCAGTTGGTGCTGCCGTTCAGAGGCGTACCGTTGTGCATCCAATCCTGCCAAGCTTTGGCCCGGTCCGATGAACACCAGATGGCCTTGGATTTGGCTACGGAGTCGTCACCCAAGATGGGATAGAGAAACACGTAGAGCGTCACATCATTTAGTCCATCGAAAGACTTCTCTAGACGCTTGCAGTATCCGCAATTGGGATCTTCAAAAGCGACCAGGGTCCGCTTGCCGTTTCCTTTTACTATCTTAATCGCCGCGGTCAGCGGCAACTCAGAGAACTTCACCTTGGGGGTGCTGGCCTCAACGAGATCGTTGATTCGCTTTGCGGTGATATTTTCATGAGAACGAAGGTCGATGATGTCGCCCTTCAATAGGTAGTCCCCTTTTGCATCGGTATAGACCACTTCCGTCCCGACCCGCACCTCGTAGAGGCCACCCACCGGCATGCGTGTGACCGAATCGACCTTCAGGCCAAGTCGGTCCTCAACGTTCTTTCGGGGCTGGTCATCAGTAGTCGTCGCAGGCCCGGGCGCCGTAGACGCTGGTGGCGAAGCGGATGCAGGTGATTGCGCCCGCGATGCCAACGGGCCAAATGCGGCCAGAATCAGAAAAGCCAGACAAGGTAATGATCGGAGAGACATTGTGTTTCCTTTAGACGCTCGTGGATCGACCCATCGCGGATCGAACCAGCGCTCGCTTTAGGACAGGCAAGCGTTCAACGAGTTTCATACCAGTGCTGCGCAGCCGCTCTAAGTTCGGATCGGCTGAAGTAAAAAGGTGATGTAGCCCATGGGTCATGCTGCGCATGGCCCACACTGCCTCGCTGCGCGCCCGCTCATACCGACGCAAGAGTAGGGCATCTCCGCAGTCGCGAAATGACTCGCGCGCGATCAAGATATCGACCAGTGACTCCGCATCCTGCAGTCCCAGGTTCAATCCCTGCCCTGCGAGGGGGTGTACGACGTGGGCAGCATCGCCGATCAGGACGACGCGAGGCCCTGACTGACGCCGCGTGCGCAAAACTCTCAAAGGAAAGCCCGACGCGCCACCCAGCGGCTGAAGCGGTCCTACTTCGCCTCCCGTGACGGCCTCGACGCGGCGAGCCAAGTCGATAGGTTCCTGCTCAAGAAGCGATGCTGCGATGCGCGACGGAGCCGACCATACCAACGAGAGGCCCAGATGCGGTAACGGCAATAAAGCAACCACGCCCTCTCTTACGAACCATTGGCGCGCGATGTCCCCGGGCGGTCGACCTCCCGAAAAGTTGGCAACGACAGCCACTTGCTCGTAAGAGCGCATTTCCCCATTGATTCCCGCTAACTCACGGATCCTAGAACGCGCACCGTCGGCTGCCACAAGAAGCAACGCGCGTAACGCACCTCGCGCGGTGGTGACACTCACGCCTTGCCCGTCAACCTGAAAATCCTCGGCATCCGCTTCCACACGCTCGATATTTTGCTGATAGGCGAGAGCAGTTTTGAGAACCCGCTCAAGCTCGCGCGATTCCACAATCCAGGCGAGCGCCTCGGTTCCCGCCTCATACGCGCTGAAGCGGACTTCGGCGCCGCGAACGTCCCCAAACACGCGCATCTCGCGAATTGGTGCAATGCGGTCCGCTTCCAGTTGTGACCACACCCGAAGTTTCTCAAGAAAACTCCGAGAACCGGGGCTTAGCGCGTAAACACGCCGATCCCAGGGCTCCCACGCTGGCGTTGGTTTCGCTTCGGAATGAGCGGCGGCGATGAGCGCCACGCGCAGGCCTCCCTGCGCCGCAGTCAGAGCGGCAGTCATGCCAACAATGCCGTCGCCCACGACCGCGAGGTCGTAGACCCGGGCGGAGCCGCGCTGACTGGCGGTTGTAAAGGGGACAATGCGGGAAGTCACGGGGAAATTATAGTCCCGCAGCCGACCTCTCGCTTGCTCGCCTCGATCCGCTACCGCTATAATCGCCGGCTTGGCTCGGTAGCTCAGTCGGTAGAGCAGCGGACTGAAAATCCGCGTGTCGGTGGTTCGATTCCGCCCCGAGCCACCACAACCAAGTGGTGTATACCGGTCACATGGTTAACACTTGCGATCCTAAAGGGTTTTCCACAGGCTCGACGCGGCAGGATTCGAGGTCGAAGTAGCCGACCTCATAATTCATGAAGCTGACCTGCCAGGTGCCCTGTTCTTCCTCCTTTCTTTCGAACCTTGCGCACTTTGATGCACGGTAGGGGATCGCGCGCTCTCGACGCATCTGCAGAGCGGACGAGTTGAGATCGCGCCTCTTGCCCAATTAGCGGTGGCTGCGCGCTACGCTACCGGCGCAGTTCCGGCGCGATCGCACGCATCCTCAATCGAGAGAACGTACTTAGGGGGCCGGTGGCCCGGTGAACAATTTGAGCGTGTTATCGCCGTCATCGACAAAGTAGATCCCATTATCGTTGGGAGAAACCGCGAGCCCGAACAGACTTCCCGCGCCGGTGACGGTGTCGATCGTCTTCACCGCGACCTGCTGGCCCAGGGGTGTAACCTCGACGATATTTCCGTTTGCGGAATTTACGACAAGAATGTCGCCGTTGGGCGCGATAACGAGTCCAAGAGGCCCGGCAAGGGAGCCTGCAGAGCTCACGATTCGGCCTTGCCCAGCGCTTACCCCGCGGGTGAGCGCCCCGTCAATTGCGACGATACGATTCGAAAGGGCATCAGCCACGTAGAGAGTTCCCCCGGGCCGGCCATCGAAACTTAGACCGACTCCAGTCGGACCGATGACCAATGCATTGGGATCTGCCGTCTCGCCGAAACCTGATCCGATGACCGTGGTTGATATGCGTCTCGGAATTCCACCGGCTGTCGTGGGAAGCTCGACGCGGATGCGCAAGACGGTTCCCTCGTCGACCCGATGAGGAGTTCCGCTAGTGACGTTTCCGTTCAATACGTTGGTAACGAATAGCCACGCACCGCGCCGATCTTCGAACGCAGTCATATCCCACGGCCCGTTAATGCCATCGCCGGCAAATGTCTCCACTACCTCGCCACGTGAGTTCAGCACGATCAGGCAGCCGGCCATTGCCGAAGAGGCCGCGCCCGATGGACTGGGCAGACTTCCGACAATGACCCATCCTCCATGCAAGATCGACAATGCCGTGGTAAGACCCACACCACCAGGACAATGACCGCCAAGTCTTCGAGCGTCGATCTGAGCGAAGAGGCTGGTTTCGCCTCCCGGAGAAATCTGAACAATGCTGGTTCCCGTGCCTTGAAGGTTCGCCGCGTTGTTGAAATTGCTCACGAGATACGAGCCCTGCCGGAGCCGCCCCGCGTCGTGGAGAATCAAGGCGATACCATAAGGATTGACGTCGCCATTGAACGGCACCGTGGAGGCGACGGTGTCTACAGAAGTGAACCGATCCAGAAAGGGGCCGCCTGCGGCGCCACTAAATCCTGGCGAGGCGCCAAGAAGGATGGCGATGGAAAGCGCGGCGACATAAACGGAGAGATGGGCAAACCTTCCGGTCCGAAGCTTCATGGTTTCTCCAATGCAGGGGCAGAATTTAAAGGTGGATAGGCTCTGGGTTGGGGATTGCACCAATTGCTCGGCTGACCCGACAAGGCCCGCGGGCGCTTTCCTGCAACCCCCAGAGGTAGGGCGACCCGGTCAAAACCACGACGACATGGCGCGCTCCGTCGAATCGAACGTCACGACGATCCCCGCTTTGCGGCCTTGGGGTTTCGATAGTGATTCGCTTTGCGTCCGTGAATACCCGATCGCCACAATTGGTTCACGGGGCCGCGCTTCTAGTCCCTGCCGAGCCCTCTCCAACCATGTCGTTCACTGCCCAAAGCGCCAGGATCTTGCTGACCGACTCAATTTAGTAAGAATCTTTGAACCAGAACATAATTTTTGGGAATTCACCTCCTCGTGGAGGAAGATGCAAGCCATGCGCGCGTTCAAGTCCGAGCCCGACTCCGTCGTCCGAAATCGCCGAGCCCACGACCAGGCCGAAGAGGTCCTTTGGGTAAGCCGCTGCGCAAACGGAGATCTGGCCGCATTCGAGCGTCTTTACAATGTTTACTATCCCCGACTCTCACGCTTTCTCGATCGCATGACGCGACGGCCCCACTTAGTGGAAGAGCTCCTCAACGATACGATGCTGGTCGTATGGCACAAGGCCGCCGCTTACAATCATCAGTCGAAGGTTTCGACCTGGATCCTGGGGATTGCCTACCGAAAAGGTTTGAAGGCGCTCCGCGACCTTGACGACCCAGTGGAAACCGACTCCGAAAGTCTCGAAGGTGATCAACGCTCGAGACCCGACGAAGCGCTCATGAAACTTCAACTGCAGCGCGTCCTTTTCTCCGCGGTCGAGGCATTGTCGGTCGAGCACCGCGCGGTTGTGGAGCTCACCTATTTTCACGGCGCGGGCTACCGTGAGATATCCGAAATCATGAATTGTCCGATTGACACCGTAAAGACCCGGATGTTTTATGCGCGACGGCGTCTGAAGGCCCTACTGCCCGACGGCATGGAGGAGATTTCGTGAGCGGCCGTGTAGTTCAGCTCGAGCCCTCGGCACATCAGGCCATGCAAGAACTGCTACCCTGGTATGTCATGGGTTCCCTCGACGACATCGAAGCTGCCCTTGTGCGAGCTCACGTCGTGCAATGCGCTGCTTGCCAGGAAGAGGTACGCTGGCAAGAGACGGTGAAACAGGCGCATGCTGGAGTCGCCACCGAGTCGGAGTCCGCCAGCGGCTTTGCCGCGCTGTGCGAAACAATAGCGCTCGAACGGAAACCACAAGGCTGGCGGAATGCCGCTCGCGCATTGGGTTCCGCCTGGCGAGTTGAACGCAGGTGGACCGGGTATGCGCTCGTGATCCTGGCGGTAATCAATATCGCCTTGGTCGCCGCCTTAACCTTTGGTGCTGCACAAACCGCCGAATATCACGCGTTGGGACGCCCTCCTTCGGACGCCCGGCAAAAGGCGAGACTTGTAGTGCAGTTTCGGCCGGACACGAGCGAAGCACAACTACGCCAGATTTTCCGAATGTCACAGACGCGACTCGTGGGTGGACCTACCGTCACGGATGGCTATCTCCTCGGAGTCGATTCCCAATACGAGGCACAAGCGCTGGAGATACTGCGCAAGCAAAAGGAGGTGCTCCTCGTCGAATCCCTTGGCCCGCGGAGCTCGCCTTGAGTGCATTCGGCAGATTCTTGTTGCTCGCACTCGGCTGCTTCCTCCAGTGGCCACCTCCGATTCTCGCCCAAGCCGCGCCCGCTGATTCTCCGGAGCGTGTTCAGATTCTGGTCATGTTGCACCGACCGACAGCGCATTACCGACCCAGCTTGGGCTACGGGGGAAGCTATGGGGACACAGTCGGTCGCGAAGTCGTGCGCCGAGTCGCCCTCGATCTGGCGGCCGAATACGGTCTGGACGTGATTGAAGACTGGCCAATACCCTCTCTAAAGGTCGATTGCTTTGTCATGCGCGTGATCGAAAAAGAACGGTCGGACGAGGTGATCGCGCGCCTCGCCCATGATCCGCGGACGGCATGGGTTCAGGCGGTCAACGAGTTCCACGGCCTGGGAAAGACGTTGAGCCTCTATCCTGTGCAACCGAGCGCCAGGATTTGGCACCTAAAGGAATTGCATCGGGTTGCGACGGGCCGGGGAGTCCGAGTCGCCGTCATCGACAGCGGCGTTGACTCAAGCCATCCGGACCTCGCGAATCATCACATCCGGTTGCGTAATTTCGTCGATGCCGGCGACCAGGTTGGTGAATCGCACGGAACGAACATTGCCGGTATCATCGCGGCCAGTTCGGTCGACGGGTCAGGAACCCTGGGCGTTGCACCGGGGGTCGCTCTCATGGCGTTAAGGGCCTGCTGGGAAGTCGACGCCGGCACGCGTTGCAATTCGCTCACCCTTGCCCGGGCTCTGCAATTTGCCATTGATGAACGCGCTCAAGTCATCAACCTCAGTCTATCGGGTCCCATGGACCGACTCCTCGAGGGGCTCATCAAGACGGCGCTGGCTCAAGGCGCAGTGATCGTATGCGCATTCGATGACGGCCAATCCGATGGCGGATTTCCTGCATCAATGTCCGGCGTGATCGCCGTTTCCGACACGAGCGCCGCTGGGCGCCGACGCACCGTTCTGGTAGCGCCAGGTCAAGACATTCCAGCGCCCGCCCCCGGATCCCGGTGGCAGTTCGTTTCCGGATCCTCCTACGCTGCCGCCCACACCAGCGGCATGGTCGCCCTACTGCTCGAACTCCAGCCGAAGGAATTCGTTGACCAATCATTTTCCTGGATTCGCTTTCCCGAAGATGCCGGCAACGGGCTGCCTGGCGGCATTGACGCTTGCGCAACGTTAGCGCAGGTCGCAGGAGCGTGCAGTTGCTCCTGCGCGAGCGTACCGTCGATGTCATCTCTCCTTTGAGCCGCTAGATTGTGGGCCGCCTTGCGCTTCTCGCCGGGGCCCTCCTATTTAGTCACTGCTGCTTTGCCCAGGTTTCGGCCGAAGCCGAGATCGCCTCTGATGCAGTGTTCCGCGGCGTCTCCTTTTCGGGTGGCCGACCAGCGCTGTCGTTTGACGTAAGCGACGATGGCCTCGGGGGATGGTTCCTCGGTTCACAAATCTCGACGGTCCAATTCCCGGCCGGTCCGGCATCCGCTGAGATCATTGCGTACAGCGGGGTAACGATCCCAATCGATACCGCCTATTCGGTGGAATTCGGTCTCACGGGCGCCAAGTTTTCAGGCTCACCCAGCTACACCTATTACGAGATGTTTGTGGGACTCGTCGCGCAAGACTGGACTGCTCGTGTCTATCTTTCGCCGAACTATTTCAATCAGGGCGTACGCACCCTCTATGGCGAAATCAATGGATTCCAGGAGACGCCCCTGCACTTTAGTCTCCTGGAGCACGTCGGCATGCTCGTGCCGTCGTCGAGCGATCCCGACGCGGGAAGGCGAGCAGCCGACATTCGGATCGGCGTCGGACAGGATTTCGGTGGTGTCCATGTGCAATTCGCATGGACGGACGTCTCCCACGTTGCCTACCTCTATCCGGTGTCGGCTTTGAGTGCGCGGCGCCGCTGGCTCGCGACGATGTCGTGCGTTTTTTAGTTATTTTCTCGCGTTTCCCGAACGCGGGACGGTGGGGCGATCTTGCCGACGATGTGACTCGAAACCGCGCGCCGTCAATTCGACCTGACAGGTATCGGGCGGCACGACGCTGCGGATCGAGGTCCAGGTCCGGTGACGTGACCGAGCGCCTCGTCACGACGCGCTGCTCCTTTCCCGAAAGCCCTTTTTCGCGTCCGAAAGCACCTCATGGTAGGAGTGTTCGAGACCGAGCGTGCACGCGCCGATTGAAAAGCGTGTTGCGACCATCTCGTGCGCCGCCTTCGACATTCTTTCAAGCCTTTCCTCATCCACGAGAAGGGCCGCGAGACTCGCGGCCAATCTGTCGACGTCGCGCTCCGGGAAGGTCAGACCTGTCACGCCTTCGATCACGCCTTCCTTTGCGCCGCCATGGGCCGAAGTCACCACCGGCACCCCAGCCGCCTGTGCTTCCAATAAGACGATGGGGAAACCTTCGGCATCGCCACTTTCAGCACGAACGCTAGCAAGACAGAAGAGCCGAGATTCATCAAGGTGGCGCTTGATCGCGACTCGATCCAAAGAGCCGGCAAATGTGATCGGGGCCCGCAAGCGATCCGCAAGCTTCACGAGATCCTCACGTAACGGGCCATCGCCTACGATCACAAGTTCGGCATCGGGGATTTGAGCTCGGACGCGCGAATACGCTTCGATCAGGTACGCCATCCCCTTCTTTTCGACCAGTCTCCCGATGCACAGAATTTTTCTGGGTCGCTGCGACATCGGTGGCCCGCTGGAGCTAAATGCGGCGACATCGACTCCTATGTAGTGAACACGAATCTTGTTTGGTGAAATTCCAAACTCGATCGCCCGACTCTTGATTGCCTCACTTACTGCAATAAAGTGCACTTGCGGAGACTGGGCGAGTTGTAGCAATCGGCGCGGATACTTTCGCTGGAATCGGCCGGCCGCCCCACTCTCCCAGAAGCTTTTATGGATCGTAATGTCGTAACCGTGCAGGGTGACGAAAACGGGTAGGCCAAGACGCTTCAGCGTTGGCCACAGCTCCACGGCGTCCGTCCCGAAATGAACGTGCACGACCGAGGCTTCCTCGCGCATCAATTGCTCTACCGCGTTCGCGTTGCCTCTGTTGATGCGCCGTAGGACGCGCTCGTGAAGACTTTTTAGGCGGCCATCCCGCTGCGCCTCGACCATGCAAACGTCCAGATCGCTGAGGGACAATCCGGAGACTTTTCGTTTCCCCACAAGTGTTGCATTCCATCCCCGATACGCCAATACCTGGTCCCGAATAAAAGTCTCAGTCGTTGCAAGCAACTCAACCTTGCAAACCAATACCTTGTTACGGCTGATCATTTTTCAACTTCGCCCCAAAACCACTCCCAACAGCCTTTTCGCGTTTCGAAAATTCCATCCGAACGAAAGGAATCTCAAAACATCCTTAAAGCTGGCGTTATATCCGTACAGCTTTCCGAAAATCTGTAAGAACAGAGTCTGCCGACGGGTATTCTCGATCTCGGGATGTTTATTCAAGAGTCGCTCGAAGGCAACTAATATCTTCTCCTTTTTTGATTTGGAGATTCGATCCGGCCTATCATCAATGCTCACCAAGTAGAGGGGGGCATCCAACAGCCTTGCCGGGCCGTATTGCTTGAGGACGCGAATGAAGAGGTCCAGATCCTGCCAAGCGGGCATTTGGACGTCGAACATGCCGGCGCCTTTGATTCGGGTCGTCAATGAGAAGATTTGATTGCCCACGACGTTGTATTCGAACATTTCCTCCCAGTGCATCGTTCCTCGTTTGTATGATTGTGAGGTTCCCGTCCCGCTATCGTAGAGATCCTGCGCATAGATGCAGGAGAATTGCGCTCCCGAGGACTCGAGAATCCTCCAGTAATCCACGAACGCCTCTATCCTTCCCGGCAGGAACATATCGTCATCGTCAATTCCCGTGATCCAGGCACCGCGGGACGCGGTTATCGCCAGGTTTCTTGAGAAAGGAGCACCCATGGATTTCTCGTTGCGAAGGACCCGCACGCGAGGATCATCTGCGGCGAGCTCATCCAGAATCCGTGGTGTGTCGTCGGTGGAGCCGTCGTCGACGATCAACAACTCGATGTCCCGGTAGGATTGCGTCAACACCGAATTCGCGGCGCGCTGCACCAGTGCCGATCTGTTCTTGGTGGGAAGGTAGACGGATACCAGTGTCTCTTCCGGCGCAGAATTTTGCATCGCATTAACTCCGGCGCGCGACATCAAGCTCGCCTATCAGAGCTTGCACCGCAGATGAGAAGGCCTCGCCGGAGGCGAGCTGCCTGAACGCAACAAGGTTGCGTCGACCGATCCGCCCCGGACGAGTCTTGAATCGGCGCAGGCTTCGGATGCATGCGAAAGCACGATCAAAATCGCCGAGCTGAAACAGGCAGCAAGTCGGCAAGTAGGCGCGCGTACCGGGAAGGTCGGTTGCAAATACAGGCAAACCAAACGACATCGCTTCAAGCATGACCAAGGGCACTCCTTCGTACCGGGACGGGATGAGGAGGACATCGCTCCTGCGAAAGGACTCGATCGGAGCCATCCATGGCTCAAGTTGGATCAGCCGCTCCGGCAGAGCGCCCAGTTCCCTGGCCTTCTCAATCGACGGGGCGAACGAACCCTCGCCGACGAAATGGACAACAAATTCACCTGCCAAGTCGACATGGTCCTCCAGATACTGGAGAAGGAGGTCCAACCCCTTTTGATATTGGTCGAATCGGCCAAGCACCAGCACCCGCACGGGTTGGACGATCGAATCCACCGACCTTGTGAGCGCCTCTCCGGCGTGCGCTTCGACATCCCTTGAGACCGTGTTGGGCAGAGTCAAGATGGGTTGCCTGACTCCAGACCATGCCCTGAATTCCAGCGCTTGGGCGCCTGTAATCGCCAACCATGCGTTTGGGAGCCTCCCGTAAAAGAGACGCAGCTTCCGCTCCAGCCTCTCGACGTCGGGCCATCCCATTGACGAGAAGCTCGATAACAGGGGTATATAGAGAACCGTATAGAGCCGCGCCAATTTCGCTGCATAAAGTCCGAAGCGTTGGGCAAAAAGGCTGCCCTCGGCGACCAAGGCGATTTCGGGTGCATGGGCTTTCTTAACCATGCGCAACAGCCGCCACAGCCTTCCCAGAAACAGCAAATTTCCCAAGGGACCGGAGCGATTGTTCGGGGAGATCGTATGGAGTACCAGACTTCGCTTGCTGGCTTCCAATGCCAAACGAGTCCCTGGCAGGCAGCAGAGGACCGCCGTGATCGATCCAGGTACAGATTGAATTTCGTCAATCAACCGTAGCAGCATGATTTCATGGCCGCCCAGGCTCTCGGCGAGGTCGATGAAAAGCCAGACTCTGCCGGACCGCTCGATCGTGTTGGGGTCCTCCTTTACATTCATAAAGCCCTGCTTGCGGCGCGCGCCGGTAGAGTACCTTGTGTCAGGTCGGACCACTGCCTGCGGTATGTCCTTTCGTCCGTGCCGAGTTCGTCCAAAAAAAACAGCGCTGGAGGCTGGCCGCTCCGCCTAGTTCAGCCTGAAGCCCTGCTGACCCAACCTGCCCAGACCGGCCGAATCAAGCAAGATACCGCAAGCACCGATCCGGTGCCCTGAATTTGCGAGGGAACTCCGGAATGAGGCGCCCCACACAATACCGGAGACGGCGTCAACGCTTTCGCGATGACCCGCCACGTTCCAAGCTATTGCCCTCCAACCCTTGGGGTCGGCGCGGCGAATCTTCGACCCCTCCCAATGCCCTCCGCGGGTCGCTCGGTTTGGAATCTGGCTGAGCCACGTGGATAGACTTTTTATGCTGCGAATTGTTCACCCGACCGGGGTGAGAGGGTCGACGCGGGCAGACAAGTTCCCCTTTTCCGAGCTCTGAAGTATCTCGGCACCCAGGGGCAGGCCCTCAAACCCGCATCGGATCTCGGCCGTGCCAGTCTCTATGCAATGCGCACGGCTCACGGCAAAATCCAGGATAAGGGTATCGCACAAAGGGACCGATCATGATTTTCAGAGGTACGAATGCATAACACCGCACGGCTTGTGATGAACGACGTCGGTCCTGTCGTTTGCGGCGCACGCCGCAAACGCGGAGTCTTTTTGGGGGGCGCTCACCGGTTGTATCGAGGCACGGCACCCGTTTTAAGCGCCCGGTTGGGTACCAGGAGATCTCTATTCGCACCGGGCCTTTGTGAGCCAAGCCCCAGCGCCCCTCTCCCCGATGCGATGGGGAAGCACCCGGCATGATATTCACGGTGGCCATCTGCACCTGGAACCGTGCCGATTCTCTGCGCAAGACGCTGGAAAGTTTGACGCGGGCCACGCCCCCATCGGCCCCGTGGGAGGTCCTGGTGGTGAACAACAATTCCACCGACCACACCGTTGCCGTTCTTAAGGAGTTCGAAAACCTCCTGCCACTGCGCTCGATCATTGAGACCCGGCAAGGGCTCTCGCATGCGCGCAATGCGGCCGTCATCGAGGCCAAAGGGGAATTCATGCTCTGGACGGACGACGATGTCCTCGTGGATACAAACTGGTTGATCGGATATGAGCAGGCGATTCTGAAGTGGCCCGAGGCCAGCGTATTCGGCGGCCCAATTCAGCCCCTGTTCGAGGGTGACCCGCCGGCTTGGCTTAGCGAGGGCTGGCGATTAATCGCAGACGCATTCGCTTATCGGAATCTGGGTGATGAATCCGTACCACTGCAGCCCTGGGACTCCTTGCCTTACGGCGCCAACTACGCGGTACGGACCGCGGCGCAACGTGGTCAACGCTATGATCCCGATCTGGGGCGAAGCGGAAATGCGGGCGCTCTGGGCGAGGAGGTCAGCGTCCTCGTGGCCCTGCTCGCCGCGGGACCCGGTTGGTGGATCCCAACGGCGGTCGTTTTCCACCGCATTCCGGCCCACCGACAGACCATGCGTTATGTTGGCCAATTCTATCGAATGGTGGGCAAGACGCACGCGATGATCGAAGATCATCCGGACACACCACTGCTCTTCGGTTTGCGGCGATGGGCGATCCGCGATGTTATGCGTTCGAGCATGCGGTTTCTATATGGCCGTGCAAGTCGAGGCGGTGTCGCCAGTTGGTTGCCTGCCTACTCCAAGGTCCACTTCGCGATCGGCTCGCTTAGGCCCACGGTCCGCACGGAGGGGCGGTGAACGTGTCGTGCAGACCCCGGTTTGAATGCATGTCCCAACACCGCCCGTCAAAAGCCTAGGCAACGGATGGGCTTTTGCCCCTTACGATTCTGCAGGAGACGAAGTTCTCGCCTGTCTGGAGCGCACGAGCTCGGGTGATGATGTAGCAGAGAAGTCATCAAGAGCATCCACGAGCATCGAGACCAGTCCGTTCACCGCAAGCTCGATATCGCCAAATGAACGGTCAAATGCAGCCCCCCCTTTTCCATAGGGATCGTCGATCGACCGACTGCGACGACCGCCACCGATGAAGTCGCCAAGCCAGATAATCTTCTTAGCCGTATCGGGATAAAGGCTCAGGACGTCGTGTTCATTGCGTTGGTCAAAGACGAAGATCACATCCGATCCTTCGGCTTGCTCGTAGGTCAGGTGACGCGATCGATGCGACTTCAAATCGATCCCCTTGCGTTGCGCGGCTCGCTCGATGGCCTCAGCGGGAGCCGGACGACCCTCTCGAGAAAGCGATCCGGAGGATCCCATCGTTATGATACGACCCAAGGTGGGGGGCAAACATTGACGAAGCAATTCCTCGGCGTAAGGACTACGGCAAATATTGCCGAGACAGACAAACTCGATGTGAAACGGCGCGCGCATCGACGCCGAACTGCGTGTGAGCTCCTGCAAGAGAAAACGGGGACCCCGACTGACCGAACGACCCCAGAGCTTACGTCGCAGCCTCGAAATCAGTGTCTTGAATTCGTCAAAGGCCGGAGTCGGATCATCCACAACGAAGGTGTCATTGAACTCCCGTCCGGCCAGCGGCCGCAGAAGTCCGCCAAACCACGAACCACTGATGCGCAGGCGTTTGAGCCATTGCCCGCGATGCAGCGTCCACTGTTGCAACAAAAAGTGAACATCTCCGGTGAGATTGCGCGCAAAGCGTCCGACGGGGTACGTGCCATCCTCGGGCCGACGTCCCTCCAGAAGTAGTCGCATCCACCAAAAAGGGAAGTTCACGCCCAACGCCACCGGCAAAGGCAGTGACCCCCAGGGTCGTGCATTGCATTCCAGTAGGATCCATTCGCGTGATTTTGGATTCATACGAAATTCACACATCACAAGACCGGTGTAGTGAAGCTGCCGGATCAAGGCCTTGCATGCGTTAGCCAGGCGCTCGTCGAGCGCCTCGCTCTTGCGGTAAGCGCTACTCCCGCTTTTGAGAGGATGAACCCGAATGTGTTGGAAAAGGCGAAGCGTATCGCCATTTTCGGCCAGCGCAGACACGCCCACGCTAACCCCCTCGAAGTACGACTCGAGCAGTATCTGGCGCTGATTTGCCGCACTAAGGCGTTCGAGGGCATCCTGGCGCGTGAACGCCACAAATACGTTGTCTCGAACCTGCAAGTTATCTAGTCGATAGGAGCACGTCGGCTTTAAGACCATGGGTAATCCGATGCGCTCGATCGCCCCATCGGCGTCATCGCCGGGCGCAAATAGGATACCGTCTGCGATCGGAATGCCGAGACGGTTCGCAAGCTTGCGCGTTTTCACCTTGTCAAACCAGGTCTCCACAGCCCTCGGACCAGGGATGGCGACGCGACAGATCGATTCAATCCTAGACCGCCATGCGTGCATCGGCAAAAGCGCCGAATCCGTACAAGGTAAAAGAAGATCGAACCGTTCCGTCCTTAGAAGCTGCAAAAGAGTCTCTGCCCAAGCCGATCCATCTCCTCGATAAAGCGGGAGCCGATGGACCTTTCGGATGTAGCGTGAACGTAGTGCCGAGGACTGAAAGTCTTGAGGAGCGACGTGGACGTCCACACCTTCGCGTCCGAGTGAACGAACCGTCGCAAGGAAGCTACGGGTGTCATCGCCCAGAACAAGGACCTTGTAGCGTCTTGCGTTTTTCGAAGGAGCTTGAGGCATCGCGGTCACAGCCCCGTCCGTTGCGCGCAGCAGTAGAGCAGCCATGTCAGTAAACAAAGTCCCGAGCAGACCCTGCGGTCTGAGCGATCGCCCCCCCGGGGACGATTCGAGGAGACTATTGGACCCGAACCATGCCACAACTTGGTGCGGCATCTATCAGAAATTGCAACCGACCCATCGGGCAAGCCCTAGGCGCAACGTTTTGACAGTTTTTCGAGAGCTCGGACCAGATTGCGACTAGAGGCGGCGGCTCTCGAACAGCGAGCGACAGGAAATCCAGGCCGAAAAGACCAGCCACCGCCCAGTGGGCCACAAGGACAGAGCCTGCCTGGCGAAGGCCACAGCCGCTCCCCGATTCCCTCTCGTCTGGGCCGACCGAGCCAGGCGACGACAGGCAAATCCGCCGACGCGCCGCGCATAGAGTCGAGCAGCTTCGGACCTGGTCGTCAAAAGAAGATGGTGGGCGATCATCGCCAAGGCGAGATCCTTCTGGTCAGAGTCGAGCCGTGTCGATGCGCTCGCCCTAAGCAAAGAATCGGCGACATGATGGATGCAGACAGTCGCGTTGCGATAGAGCACTTGGCGCGCGCCCTCGACCGCCCGGACATATAAATCCATGTCCTCGCTATAGCGAATGGCCTCCCAGAATCCGCCGATGTCCCTCAGCAAAGTGGCCCTAAAGACGCACAGGTTCATGGACGGAAAATGATCAATGAGGCATTGCTCCTTGGTCAGCACATGAATGGAAGCATCGGATTCATCGGGGAGATTCAGCTCTTTGGCCAATAACGGAAGCCAAGTCTTGGATTGTAGTGATCCAGACGCGCGCGTCTGTTGGTTGCCAAACACGATATCGGCACTGGAATTCTGCGCAAAAATCGCCGCTGCCGCCTCGAGGTGCCCATCGTCACACCATTCATCATCGTCATCGCAAAACGCTATCAGTTCCCCCATCGCCGCCTTGATGCCCGCGTTACGCGCGAGGGAGGGGCCACTGCCGTCGAGCTCGCGGTCGCCCAGCCGAACATAGACACTTTCTCGCCCGGTGGCCTCCAGAATAGCCCTGTTGGCCTGGGCAGATTCCGTAGAAGATCCATCATCCACGACGACGATTTCAAGCTCCAAGTGGCCTTGGCGTGCGATCGCGGCCAGGGCTGTCGCCAGCACGTGAGGTCGGTTTCGAGTCGGGACGATGACAGATACAAGCATGGCAGGGCCGGTTCTACCCGCGCGCCTTCGCATCGGACATCGCAGTCCAGCCGGCGGGGATTGGGGGCTCCATGGTAGCGGCAAGCCCGCTCGGAGCCAATAAACGTCGGCGCCGGGATCTAGAGAAGTGCGCCGACCATGGCCACGCCCGATCAACAGGGATCAGCGAATCGGCTATCCGGCACCGTTGTACTCTAAGCAGCGAATTTGACCTTCTCGCATATAACTGTTCTCGATTTGAATGGGCTAGGTGTACGCTTTGGGTCAGCCACGTAAGTCGGTCCTGAGGGAGGACCTGTGAACAAACCTGAGCACGATACTTTCCTAGACGAGCTGTGCGACAGCCGCCCGAGTTGCCGCCTGATGCTGCGGGAGGCCTGGGATAGTCTTTCCGCAGAAACGCAGATGAGGATCCTGTTTCGGATCACCGGCGATCGGGACTATCCGGAAAATCTGGAGATTCTCGAGAAGGCTCTGAGTAGTCCGAACCCGTACATCCGCTACCTCGCGGCGCGGAGCAGTTGGCTGCTTGGCACTGTGCTGGGCGAGGATCCACTACGCGCGACCCTGCGCGAACGGCTCCGCGGCGATTCCAGTGATTTGGTCCAGGGTGGCATGGTTCACAGAGACGCCTATTCGGAGCTGGTCGGTCTCGGTCCGGATCCCGAACAGGTATGCGCCTTGCCGGTCGGGGCGCGGGTGACTCTCATCGGTCGCGTCAAACATCCGGCCGATTGGTTTCCTAAGGTCGCCCGCCGTGCGCTTGCCCACGCAGTGCCGCCGGGCGAACTATTGGCTATGACCCGGGAGTACCTGGCCGGACATATCGAGAGCAAGGCCCCCGGTACGGGACTCGAAGCGTGGGGCGAACGCGACGCCCAGCGAGGGCTCTCTGAGCTCTGGAGACTGGCGGCTCAGTTGGTCGAAAAGTATCCCGAGAGCGCCCGTCTTTTGATCCACCGCCTTCCAACCCGCACGCGCGACTCGCACGGAGAATGTATCCCGGACGATGCTCTCTCCGCCTTTAGCCAGCCGGCCCTTGCCGAGCTGTTGCGCCGCCCGGATATCGACCTGTCCGAATTCCGGGCTTATGTTCTCATTCGACCCGAGGCGACCAGCGACGAACTCCTCGAGGCGGCCGCGAGCCGCAGTGTCGCGATGACCGCGATGCAGTTTGCCGTGCTGCTGACTTTACCCGAACGCATTCCCGCTCTGGAATACGCAGAGGGATTTCCTCTCGTCATGATGAAGGCCCTGAAGGATTGCTATCGCTTCAAATACGGAAACAGCCGCTTCGGCGAGCTTACCGACTATTCCGAGGAGACCTTTCGTCGCCAGGTATCCCTACTGCCCATGCGCCAACGTCGCGAAATCATCAAGGAACTGAGAAAGTACCAGCTGGCGACCATCTTGGCTCCGTGGCCTAACCAGCCCCCACCCATTGACGAGCCGACCCGAAGCGCCGAACTCCTTGAGCGCGGCAAGCCGTGGTCGGTGTTCGTGACCCGGCTGCAACGTCCCAAGTCGCTGGCCGTCCCGGGCGACCCTTGGGCGACTTACTGCAATTTCGGGGGCTATTTCGATATCAGGGAAAACTACGAGGCGCTCAAGAGCTTTAGCTCTGGCTATTATCTAGACGAGGTTGCTGACGCCGAAGGGGTCGTCTGAGAACCCCGGAAGAAGATCACGTCTCCAACGAAGTGTGCGCATCCGCGAATTGCCGCTCCGCGGGGACTAGACCAAGGCCTGCAAGACCGTGAGATGGGTGCGCTCGAACTCGTGACCCTTGTACTGCCCGGGTGCATCGAGATCGGGAACGACCAACGTGGCCCCTTCGAACGGGTCCTCCAGAAAGTATGCGCTGGGTGTCACCAGAGTCGGAATCGAGGCTGCCAGGGCGGATTGAAGTCCGTTCGGTGAGTCCTCGATCGCAATCGCCTCGCTCGAGCCGATTCCGAGAGCAGCGAGTGATCTTTGATACACCAGCGGGTGCGGTTTCTTGGTTGAAGCGTCCTCGGCACAGAGCAGGGACGAGAAGCGGGTCCGCCAGGCGGGACCAAAAAGGTTAGGGAAAAGCGCCTCGACGTTGCCTCGACCGGTCGTGGTCGCAACACCGAGCGCAACGCCCGCTTCCAGGCACTCTTGCATCAGGCGCTCCACACCTGGCCGCAGCGCCAGCTGGCCCTCTGCGACGAGGCGCAGATAGTGCCGGTTCTTCGACTCGTGGATCCGTTTTGCAAGTTCCTGCCTGTCTTTCGGATTCGACGGCGCGCCCGGTCGCGAGCCCAGATCATGCAGGATGCGCTCGAAGCCGCCGGCAATGGCGAGCAGCTGACCATAATCCTGAACGTTCCAGCGCCACGGTAGCGCATTTTCGGCGAAGGCCAGATTGAAGGCCACGCGATGTCCGTCCCTCTCGGTTTCGGCGATGGTGCCATCGACATCCCAGAGAACTGCCCGTAACCGGGTCATGTGGACCTCCTGGTTTGCACGCCGCCCTGCGCTACCCCGGAATCCCGCCGCGGTGGCTCTAGGGCGGCTGGAGGTCGGGGACTTGGGGGGTTGGGAGATTCTAATGGTCTTGCCCAACGGAAGACGCGAGGTCGCGACTGGGCGCCTCGACGACAAGGCTCGGGGGCGCGTGGCTCGCTGCGACGTGGCGGGCGCGCATGGGTTTGAGCAGGAAAAGGGCCAAAGAGCCCGCCGTGATGTTAAAGGCCATCGCGATTCCGAAGACCAGATGCCAGCCATCGGCTTTCGCGAGCGCGGTCGCCAGAGGCACGAGAAGGGATGCCGTGCCCTTGGCCGTGTAGAGCAGTCCCGCGTTCGAGGCGGCGTATTTCGAGCCGAAGGTGTCGCCTTGCGTGGCCGGAAACAGGCTGTAGATCTCACCGAAGACCAGGAAGTAGAGCCCGGAGACGAGCACGAATACGATCGGGTGTGACCCAAATTGACTCAGGATGAACAGGGCCAGCGCGCCGGCGAAAAATGCAATCCCCATCGTGTTCTCTCGGCCAATGCGATCGGATAGCCACCCAAAAAATGGTCTGCCTACCCCGTCGAGGATGCGATCAACCGACAACGCGTACCGGCCCGCCGGCAGGGCAACTCCGAACAGCGAAACCACCACGGCATCGATGCCGAAGTCCTCGGCCACGGGCACGACCGAGGCCGCGAACATGAGACCGCCGGACGCGACCAGGATAAACATCAGGTACATCAGCCAAAAAACAGGCGTGCGCAGCACTTCGGTCGGGCGGTAATGCCGTGCGGTCTGGTTCGCGCGCGATCGGACCGCATTGAGGTGGACGGGCGCTTTGCATAATCCCCATGCCATCACAAAGACAATGGCGCCTTGGAGAACCCCAAAAAAGCTAAACGCGCGCTCGTAGCCCGAGGAGGCAATCATGTTGCCGATGGGAATCACGCTGATCGCCGCGCCCGCGCCAAAGCCTGCGGCGGTTACGCCGGCGGCCAAGCCTCGCCGATACGGAAACCACTTTAAGGCATTGCCGACGCAAGTACCGTAAACCGCGCCGGTACCGATGCCGCCCAGCGCCGCTCCGACGTAAAAAAATGAAAGTGAGTCCGCTACCGAATTGATCAACCACGAAGCGGCGACGAGGACCGCTCCCCCTAGTACGACAGAACGGGGGCCGAAGCGATCGACCAGATAGCCCTCAACCGGGACGAGCCAGGTTTCGATAACAACAAAGACGGTGAAGGCGACCTGAATCGCTGCCCGACCAAAATGATATTTCTGATCGATCGGGTTGACAAAGAGAGTCCAGCCATATTGAAGGTTCGCAACACAGGCCATCGAAACCACGCCGATGAAAAGTTGCACCCAAGCGTTCGCAAACGGCGATCGTCTAGCAGCGTCCCCCCCCATTTGTCCCTCAGCAATGATCTTTTATGTTGTCGAACGCGACGCTCAGCAACGCGCGAACGCCGAAAAATCCTACCTCAGGTCGCGCTGCGACCCACAGAACTTTCGGCCTCGGCAGTGCCTCCGCGCCAGCGCGTGGTGTCGGCGCGATATGCAATCGACAAATCGATCGAGATTGTCAACGAAGCGGCCTGCCCAGGCACCCCCAATACCCGAAAGAGGACACGCATTGTTTGGCTCCGTCGATCGAGCGCAGAGGAGCCCAAAACCCATCATCCGAAGCTACGGGAGTATCAAAGGGAAACTACCGCCGGGAATTGATGCTCTTGATGAGAAGCGTGATGAGGATGATCTCGAGGACGACGCCTACGGCGAGCTCGACCCAAAACCAAAAAAAGACCATTTGAGCTAGTTCTCCTTAGACAAGCCAGCCGGCGTTCGCAGAACCCGGAGGCGATCGTTCCGCTGCGAATCTTCCCCCAGGCGCCCCAAGTCCCTCGCCCTCACTTAGCCGATTCGATCCCTTTTCACGCCTCGTTTGTGTCGCGGCCAAGGATAACAGGGACAGTGCGGCCGCGATAGCACACCCTCGGTCGCACCTGGACGATTTGCAAGTCCAACCTCTTTGCACATCTTGCCTGAGGCAGCCAATTTTCGCCATCCAGGAGATCAGCCAAGCAAGACCCTGAGTAGTCGATCAAACAGGCGTCCGTAGGGAGGCGCGAACAAGGACATCGCGTTGATCCGACTCTGACGAAAGACGGGCTTCAGATGGGAGAATGTGACGAATCCCTGGCGCCCGTGATAGGCGCCAAGTCCCGATGGGCCAACACCTCCAAAGGGCAGGTCGTCCTGGGCCGCGTGCAGCAACGTGTCGTTGATGGTGACCCCGCCCGAGGCGGTCGAAGCCAAGACTTGTCCGATCAGGCGGCGGTCGCGCTCGAAAAAATAAAGGGCCAGAGGATGGGGGCGCGCGTTGACGAACGCGAGGGCCTCCTCGAGCGACCGGTAGGGGACGAGAGGCAGGATCGGCCCAAAAATCTCCTCTTGCATGACCCGGCTCGAATCCGCAGCTCCCAGAATCACGACCGGTTGAAACAAGCGTCGCGCCGGGTCATTCGCGCCCTGCGAAAGGACAGACCTCGTTGCGCCGGTTGCAAGCGCGTCCTCGACGAGCGCATGCAAGCGATTGAAATGGGAGGCATTAATGATGGTCGTGAAGTCACGGACCCCAGCTTCATGACCGGCCAGCTCGGGATAGGTGGACCTGACCCAGTCGCGCGCATGCCGTATGAAGCGCTCTTCGCTCCCCTCGGGAAGGCAAACATAGTCCGGTGCGACGCAGGTCTGGCCGGCGTTCAGAAGCTTCCCCGCGAGAATGCGCTCGACGGACTTTTCAAAATGGGCCGAGGGGCCAATGATGGCTGGTGATTTGCCTCCCAACTCGAGGGTCACCGGCGTGAGATTGCTCGCTGCAGTCTGCATGACCTCACGTCCTACGGCGGTGGAACCGGTAAAGAGGAGGTGATCAAAAGGCAACGCGCAAAACGCTCGGCCCACGTCCGCGTCCCCGTTGACCACCCACAGTTCTTCGGGGGCGAAATACTTCTGCGCAAGCTCCGCAAACAGCGCTCCAAAGGCGGGGGTCGATTCCGAGACTTTTAGCATCGCCCGGTTTCCGGCAGCGAAGGCTGCCGTCAGTGGACCCGCCGCGAGCAAAATCGGATAGTTCCAGGGGACCACCACACCAACGACGCCCAAGGGCTGCGGCACAAGCATCGATGAGGCCGGAAGGAACCAGCGGTTCGTGGATCGTCGCATCCGCTTGGTCCAGCCTTCACCGTGTCTTAGGGCGTGCCGGATGCCTTCGAGGCTGGGAAAAAGCTCCAATAAAGCCGTCTCTTGGACGGCTCTATTGCCGAAATCGGTGCCGATGGCAAGGGCGAGCCGATCCGACTCGTCGCGCAACAGAGATTCAAGCCGCCTAAGACGATCCGCACGCACGGCCCAGGTGACTGTCCTGTCGGCGCGAGCGAGCACGGCTTGAGCCTGAAAGCGTTGTTCGAGCGCGCCCGCTGTCTTCACGATTTGCGCCTCGTTCACGGTGCCATCTCCCCTGATGTTTTCGCTTGGCCTTTGGGCTCGAACCGCTGCGATGACAGTATAGCCAGTGACGCACATCGCCGTAGGCTCACGCATCGTGGGCCGCGCTGGGGCCGGGGGGTCTCGTGCCGTCGTGCTATCGTAATCGGGTAACCCCTCTTCGCATCCGGAGGTCCTTTTGCAGTACGACATGCACTACTACGGCTGCTACGCTTTGGCGGTAGCCGCGGGCATTCGCCCCGAGGACGCTCTGATCGTGGCCACAGCGTCCCAGTACGTCGACGATCACGCGTACAACGATTGGATCCTATCCGATGCGCAGACGGGGGAGGGCGTTCTGGGTATCGCGACGGCTCACCATCCCTTCGAAGCCGGAGTCCGCGCCCTGGCGCGACTAATCGACGATGATGACAGCCGCCTGGTGTGGGTGCCATTTCATTTCCTGCCGGGCAACGAGGGGGTCGAGTTCGCTGACCGCATGATCGCCCGCGCCGACAGCGCCCCTGCAAACCAGATGCTCGATTTCTACCTGCGACCAGAAACAATCGCCGCCCATCGAGATCATGCCCTTCACCTCATGGGCATTAGCGCGCACGCCTACGCCGACACCTTCTCCCACTACGGGTTCTCCGGTATGCCCTCTCCCAAGAATTGCGTGCGTACCGAGAGCATCCGGGTCGAGTCACAGCACACACAGGGCTTCCTGGCCCACCTTGCCGAGACCACGGATAGCTTTAAGGCGCGCTGGGGCGAGTATCCCCACCTTGGTCACGGCTCTGTTCTCACGTATCCCGATCGTCCCTATCTGCAGTGGAGCTTTACGTACGAGGATGGGACCTCGTCGCAGCGCAGCAATCCGGAGAGCTTCCTGAAGGCCTGTGAAAAGCTGTATGGGCGGTTCCGCGAATTCGCGAGCGTCTATTACGGTGCGGCCCCGCCCACGACGCGGAACTGGGATGACCTCCGGGAGGTTGTGGCCGGGGTGCTCGGTCGTGAAGGTACTGCCGACGAGCGCTGCGGCTACTGGCTGGAAGCCATGAGTCGCGGGGACTGGGGTGAGGTGCCGGCCCCACGACCCTACGACGTCGAGAATTGGAATCGCATCGTGGAGGCATTCAAATCCGGCTCCGATGCGCAGGCGTTCCTCCAGTCCGATCCCTACCGCTTCTTCGTGGCAGCGGAGTACCACCGAAGTTTTGTATTGAAGCGGCTTCTGCCTGAAATTGGCCTGCTGGTGGCGTGAGCAACGGCGCAGCCGCTAGTGTCGGTGCACGGTGACCGGCTCGCGCGTACCGGCGCGCGGTGGCGCAGGAAGATGGGCGCGCAGCACGGATTCAAGCTCCGCGACGAGTACGGGTTTGTGAAGAACCTGCAGGTGCTCCGCCCGTGCTCTTTCGATCTCCGAGTACCCGTTCATGAGCACAATCGGGATCTTGGGAAATCGTTCGCGCAGGCGGTAGGCCAACTCGAATCCGGTGAGGCCGCCGGGCATCACGACGTCCGATAAAATCAAGTCGGGTGGCGTGCCATTTTCCACGTGTTCGAGCGCCAAGTTCGCGCTCACAACGCACGTACACTCGCAGCCGAAGTGGATGAGGAGATCGCGCGTGACCGCAGCGACTTCTTCATTATCCTCGACTAAAAGTACATGGGCACCGCTCCATGCGGCGCTTGCCCCCAGAATCGAACCCGGAAGGGCTTCTGTATCGGATGGAGTAGGCCAAGCCCGTGGCAAATTCCCAATTGGAAAGTGCCGCAGCCTCGCGCTTCACGCGCCGCAGCCCGAACCAAAGCGCCGCGGAAAAGACCGCGGCCACGCCCCCGCAAACGATCATCTCCAAAATAACGTGCCGCCACCATAGGCCGATGATCGCCTGATGCGGCGCCGCCGCGGTCACGTATCAAGGGTAGGAGCCCACCTTGCCGTAGGCGACGAGGCGCTCCTGGCGGTCGCTTGCCGAGCGGGTGGAGAGCACTCCCACCGTTGGAGCGCGCGCGAGGGGCCCCTTGTCCGTCATGCGCTCGGCGGGATTCGGTGAGGCGGGGTATCCGGCCAGTACCTCACCGTCGGCATGCAGCAGGGTCACGCTCGAGTTGGGCATGCCCTCGGCCAGCTCGGAGTAAAACTGAGCGAAATAATGGGGGCTTAGTGCGATACCCACCATCTCGGCGAAGCTCCCATCGGAACCGAGACGGGGCTCATCGACGTTAAAGATTTCGATTTCCCTCATTTTCGCGCGTCGCACCGACGTGATCAGGGGACCGAGAGAGGGTTTTTGTGCGAGCGCCAGAAAGTCCTCTCTCTGACTGATGTCCACCGGCGGGACGGGGAACAAGAAGCTGCTGGCAAGCAGCGTCCCGTCCCAGCCAAAGACCGCGATCGCTGCGATCTGCGGAATGTCCTGCGCAATGTGCACCAGACCCTCGTGGGTTGCCGCTTCGTCGGCTGCGATCGCCGCATCATCGCGGTTAGCAAGAAGGTCCGTAATGCGCCCTTCGATCGAGCGATTCACCTCGAACACCTTCAATGCATGTTCCTGTGCAATACGCGCGAGGCGGCTCAGTTGCGTTCCGGAATCCTGCCAGGTCTGGAAGTAGCTCAGAATTCCGTCGACCAAGACCACCCCGATCGGCAACGCCAAGGCCGCAATAATGAGCCAGCGAAGCGCCTTCTCGGTCTTTTGGAGCGCGACGCTGCCCGCGTCGGAGTCTGCGGCTGACAAAACACGCGGAGCCGATGCCTGCCTTTGGAGCAGGCGGCTCGCGAATCGGTGAAGCGCCCTGGTGGAAATCATGGTCGGATGGTCGGGGCTAGAGCTCAGATGCTTCCACCGGCGCAGCGCATAGGCCATCACTCATTACCGCGCAGTGTAGCGAATGCGCTCCCGGTGCACACGAATCGCTCGGTGCTGGCCGCGACGCGGTACACTGGCGCCCTTTCCCCCACCGCGATCCATTTTCTCCATGGAAACCCTCGCCCAACTCACCGACGACCTGCGCTGCGGGCGGATCACCAGCGAGGAACTGACCGAGCAGGCGCTCGGGGCCGCCCGCGCACCGGAGGGAGAAGGCTCCCGCGCGTTCATCGCCCTCGACGAGGAGGGTGCGCTTGCCGCAGCCCGGGCCGCCGATACCTTGCGCCACGCGGGAATCGAGCTGTCCCCCTTGATGGGAATCCCGGTTTCCGTGAAGGACCTCTTCGACATCGCGGGACAGACGACACGCGCGGGCTCGGTGGTCCTTGGCAACGCCCCTCCGGCAGAACGCGACGCGACCATCGTCGGTCGTTTGCGATCGGCGGGCGTGGTGATTGTCGGGCGCACCAACATGGTGGAGTTTGCCTATTCCGGACTGGGACTGAATCCGCACTATGGCACCCCGTTAAATCCCTGGAATCGATCGGTGGGGCACGTCCCTGGCGGATCCTCATCCGGAGCCGCCGTCTCGGTCACCGACGGAATGTGCTCTGCGGCTATCGGTACCGACACTGGCGGATCCGTGCGCATTCCTGCAGCACTTTGCGGGTTGACGGGTTTCAAGCCTACGGCCCGTCGCATCGAGCGAACTGGGACGCTGCCGCTGTCGACATCCCTGGATTCGATCGGCCCCCTGGCGCATTCGGTCGACTGCTGCCAGCAGATCGATTCGCTTCTCGCCCAGAACCCGCTAGAGGCGCCGGCCCACCTGGTTCCCCAGGCCCTGCGCCTTTTGGTTCCGACGAACATTGTGCTCGACGATCTCGATGACGCGGTGGCCGAGGCCTTCGCAGAAAGCTTAAGGCGACTCTCGCGCGCCGGTGCCGCGATCGTGGAAACGCGGGTGATCGCCCTCGACGAGTGGGCGCAGGCACGACACGGCTCGGCGTCTCTGGTTACTCCAGAAGCGTTCGCATGGCACCGCGAATTGCTCGCTGAGAAGGAATCAGCCTACGATCCGCGCGTCGCGCGGCGCCTGCTTCGCGGTGCGTCCATGTCGGCTGCGGACTACATCGAGGGCATCCAATTTCGAAGCGGATGGATTCGCCGCATGGAACAGCTCATGGCGGGCTTCGATGCGATGATCCTGCCTACCGTCGCCGTGACAGCGCCACCGCTCCAGCCACTCATCGACAGTGACGAGCTCTACAACGCGGCAAACAATCTTGTCCTGCGCAATACCAGCCTTATAAACTACCTCGACGGATGCGCGTTGTCGCTGCCCTGCCACGCGCCCGGAACCGCACCCGTCGGTCTTATGGTCGCGGGTTGCGCCATGTCTGATCAGGCCATTCTGGCTCTTGGACGGGGTCTCGAGGCGGTGCTCGACGATCGTCGCCGCGCCGAACTGGCGGAGTAGAGACCCGGCCGCAGCCGAGTCGGCGGGATTCGAAGGAGTCGGTCTAGACCCGCTCGATGAGCAATGCGATCCCCTGTCCCACCCCGATGCACATCGTACACAGTCCCCAGCGCCCGTTGTTTTTGTGCAACTGGTTCAGTGCGGTCGTAACCAGGCGCGCGCCGCTCATCCCTAAGGGGTGACCCAACGCGATCGCCCCTCCGTTGGCGTTGACGCGCGGGTCGTTGTCCGCGATCCCTAAAAGGCGCAGTACCGCCAGTCCCTGGGCCGCAAACGCTTCGTTCAGTTCGATCACATCGATCCGGTCAAGCTTCATGCCAGTTTGCGCCAACAACTTCTGGGTTGCCGGTGCAGGGCCGATTCCCATGATGCGCGGCGCGACCCCCGCTGTTGCCATGGCGACGATGCGCGCCTTTGGCGTCAGACCGTGCTTTGCCGCGCTCTTTTCGTTGGCCAGAATGAGCGCGCAGGCCCCGTCGTTAACCCCCGAGGCGTTGCCCGCCGTCACGCTGCCATCGGGGCGCACCACCCCCTTGAGCTTGGCGAGCGCTTCAAGACTGGTCTTGCGTGGGTGCTCGTCGCGGGTCACGACGAGAGGTTCGCCCTTTTTCTGGGCAATGGTCACCGGCGTAATCTCCGCGTCAAAAAAGCCCGACTCCTGGGCCGCTAGTGCGCGCTCCTGACTTGCCAGGGCCATCCGATCCTGGTCGCCTCGCGTGACGCGGTATTCGCTTGCCACGTTCTCGGCCGTCTCGGGCATTGAGTCAACCCCGTACTGCGCTTTCATCTGACTGTTGATGAAACGCCACCCGATGGTCGTGTCTTCCAACTTGGCCGCGCGGGAGAAGGCCGTCTCAGCCTTCCCCAAGACGAACGGGGCCCGACTCATCGACTCCACGCCACCTGCGATCATGAGTTCGGTCTCGCCCGATTTGATGGCACGAGCGCAGGTGCCAATCGCATCCATCCCGGAGCCGCACAAGCGATTGATCGTCGCGGCGGCGACCTCGACGGGCAAACCGGCCAAAAGCGCCGACATCCGGGCCACATTCCGATTGTCTTCGCCTGCCTGATTGGCGCAGCCGTAGATGACGTCGCCCACGGCACTCCAGTCCACTCGCGCATTGCGAGCCATGAGTGCCTTGATCGGAACGGCCCCCAGATCGTCTGTGCGCACGCCGCTAAGGCTTCCGCCATAGCGCCCGATGGGTGTGCGAATCGCGTCACAGATAAATGCTTCGTTCATTTGCGTCTCCGTCAGGTAATGTGGCCCGGGCCCGATTCTCCTCGGGCCTCTAGCTGGGCTTGCTGTTGCGCACCGTTTCCTCCAGTGCGCGCGCCTTATCCGCTGCGGCGGAATCGCCTTGCAGACTTGCCTGGATATACCAGTAAATGGCCCGATCCAGATCGGGTGCCACGCCGTCACCGTGCTCGTAACAGCTTGCGATGATGTATTGCGCCGCCTCGATGCCATTTTCGGCGGCGCTCTCGTACCACTTGGCGGCCTGGGCATAGTCTTTTTCCACGCCGCGTCCCAAGAAGTACTGGGTGGCCAGTGTGAACTTGGCCTCCGCGTGACCCTGCTCGGCAGCCAGACGATACCAATGCACGGCATCGGGCTGCGACTTCGGCAGGCCGGCCCCATTTTCATAGAGCAGTCCCAGATCGTATTGCGCCTGGGCCAGGCCAGCTTCGGCGGCTTTGCGCAGCCAGACATGGCCGCGCGCGGCGTCCTTGCGCACGCCTTGCCCGTTGATGAGCATCATCGCGAAGTTGTATTCCCCGATCGGCTGGCCCCGCTTGGCCGCGCGCTCGTAGCTGCGGGCGGCCGGACCGAACTGCTCGGCCTGGTATTGCTGCCACGCCGACTTCAAGTCGGGATCGTCCGGGGCTGCCGGCAGTCCCGAAGCGGCTTTCGCGGTCACCGCCGCGAAAATCAGAACACAGATGGGAATCCGTCTCATTGAGCTTATCCCCCTGCACTTGCGGTGCTCCACAGTACCCTCCGTCGAAGTCTAGCCTCTACTTTGGCACATCCCAGCCCCGCGCGCGTGACGGCGAGCTCGCCTCCTCCACTATAAGGGTATGGACCGCCGGCAACCCGTGTGTAGAATCTGGAAATGGCACCTGCCCCGCCCCTCGGATAGTTGGTCCATCGTCATGCGAATTGCCATTTTGGACGACGACGAAAGCCAGGTCGAGGTCATCAGTCATCTGCTTGGCCGGGTGGGCTTCAATTGCCATGGGTTCTTTGAGGGCAAGACCCTCCTGCGCCGCCTGCGACGAGAGAGCTTTGATTTGCTGATCCTGGATTGGTCGGTGCCGGATATCAGCGGCACCGAAGTCCTGGCGTGGGTTCGAAGCAATCTGTCGCAGCGCGTTCCGGTCCTGTTCGTGACCGGACGCACGAGCGAGAACGACATCGTCGCCGGGCTCACCGCCGGGGCGGACGACTACATGATCAAGCCGCTGCGGGGCCCCGAATTAGTCGCGCGGGTTCAGGCCCTGCTGCGCCGCGCCTATCCCGAAGCCGTCCACGACCAGATCACGTTTGGCGCCTACCGCTTCGAGACCAGTCGCAACGAGGTGCACTTCGATACCGAGCAGGGTCCGCGCGTTGCGCTTCTGACACAGAAGGAGTTCGACCTTGCGATCATGCTGTTTCGCAATTCGGGCCGTCCCCTGTCGCGCAGCCACATACGCGAAGTCGTGTGGGGGCGCGATATCGAGATTCCATCGCGTACGATGGACACGCATATTTCGCGGATCCGCACCAAGCTGGAAATGCGTCCCGAGCATGGCTATCGCTTGGTGCCCGTGTACAGCTATGGCTATCGGCTTGACCGCGTCGCCGAGGATCTCGTCGACTAGGGCACGCCGCCCGATGCCGGCACCGGTTGACCCTTGGTCATAACACGTGTTCGGCCCCAAGTCTTAAAGGCACACGCCAGTCCAGAAGTCGCACCTACCCGCTCAGCATCCGGGCCCCGATGCCCACGTAGCCCGATTAGCACACGCTAGGTAAACGACTGCATGGCTGCCTCTGCCTCCTCCAACACTGACCCGCGCGCCCTCTCGTTCAAGGACGGGTTTTTGCGCGAGGCATGCATGGCGCTTTTGGGATTGTGCGTTGCGACCGCTCTCATCGGACTTGCCGGAGGCCTGCCAGGCGTCGATCGGTCGGCCTACGATCAATGGCTTGTCCTAACGGCACCCGAGGCGCGCGCAGACATCGTCCTTATCGGCCTTGATCCGTTGCAGCTCGCAACCAGCGAAGGGACCTCCAACCCCCGGCTGAGCGCGCGCAACCTGGCCACGTCGTTACTGGACCGACTCTCGTTGGCATCCCCGAAAGCGGTGGGGATTGCCCTGCCCTGGGCAGTCGAGACGGCGCATCCTGAATCCGTAACCCCCGAGGAACGCCGCACGGCACAACTAAGCGATGAGGCGCTCGCGCGGGCCGTCGAGCAGTCAGGCCGCGTTGCGCTCGCTGTCCCGCTGCGCTTGGGGCGGAGCGACCCCACGCCGGCGCCGTCATCGGCCGTGGTACGGGCCGCCCAGGCGACGGGGTTTCGCGAGCTGCGCCAGGATGACGATGGACTCGTGCGACGCGCAGCTTTAGCTGCTGCACAAGTCGGGGTAGCCGAAGTCGAACAGAACTGGGCCGTCGCCGTAGCGCGCGTCGCACGCGAACCGGTCTCGTTGCCGGCGACTTCGGGGCAGTTCAACGATTTTCGTAACGGTCGCATCTTCGAGGACATTCTGGGCATCCCCTTTGCCGCCTCGAGCGCCGGCGCGTACCCCGTGTATCCCTACGCTGCGGTCATGTCCGGCGAGGTTGCCCTCGAAAGCTTTCGCGACAAGATCGTGCTCGTTGGCCCCTCGGGTGCATTGCCCGAAAGGCCGGTCCGAGTCCCCGGGGAAAGTCTCTTTGCCGAATCCGCTTCGATGCCCGCATTGCGCATCGACGCTGAGCTTTTGGCGGGCGTACTGGATGAACGACTGATCGTTCCTTTGAGTCGTAGCACGACTGCAGCTCTTAGTGCGTTGCTCGCAGGCGCGACCCTGCTTGCCCTGCTGCTTCACGCGCGCGGGACCGCAGTGGCCTTAGGCGGGGGAATCGTGACCCTGCTCGCATCGATTCTCCTGCTGCGCTTTGCTCACGTCTGGTTCGCCCCGAGCGCGGCCCTCTTGGGAGTGGCCGCGGCCGTACCCTGGTGGCGCTGGCGCGAGTTGCGCGCGGCATCAACGCTCCTGGATCGACAGTTACGAATCCTTGAGACGCAACCGGGCAGCTTTGCGGAAAACCAGCTCGAGAAGCTCGATTCGAGCGCCGCTCGCGGCCGGTGGCGTTTTCTCGCTGCGGCCCGTGCCCTGGCCCGGGTCCACGAGCTGCGCCATTTTTTGGCCCGGTTTCTCGACGATTTGAGCGTTCCGGCTCTGGTCACCAATCTGGACGGTCATGTCGTCTTTGCCAATCGGGGCGCGCGCCAGTATTTCGCAGCGCTTGGCAATACACAGTTAGACGGAGCACAGTTGCCCTACTTGCTAGGCGGCCTAGCGCCCGATCCGGTGCCGCCCGAATTTAGCTGGTGGGACGTTCTAGACACCTCCTCAGGGGTCAGACAGGCGGGTGGTCGCGATGCGCTCGGGCGCGACATGCTCGTCTGGGTGACGTCATGGTATTCCGTTGGGGCCCAGCATGCGGGATGGGTCGTAACCCTTGTCGAAGTCTCCGCGATTCGCGCCGCCGAGCGCGCGCGCGACGCGGCGCTCCATTTCATGACCGGCGAGTTGTGCGCCCCTGTCCAGGGCATCCTCGCCCAAATCCGGAAAGACCTCAAAGAGCCTGCCTGGGACGCCCTTATTGAGGGTGTCGAGCGAGATGCCCAAAGGACGCTGGAGCTCGCCGAAAAGTTCGTGCAGCTCGCGCTGTCTCGCTCTCACGACTACAGCTTTCTGGTACGGCCTCTGCACGAGTCGATCGAGCTCGCCATCGACGCCAACGAGCCCTACGCCGAGCGCCGCCGGGCCAAAATCGGGTTCCGATCCGCCGCGAAGCCGGTCTATGCCCGCATCGATCCCGACATGTTCTGGCGTGCCGTGCACACACTCGTGCTCAATGCGCTGCGCTTTGGTCCCGAGGCCGGGACGGTTCAGGTGGATCTGCTGGAAGCAGCCGATGGACGGGAGGTCAGCATCGTAGTCGCCAATGAGGGGCCTGGTATTGCCCCATCGGATCAGGCACGACTGATCAGGATTCTTCAGAACATCGAGTTGACGAGCCCAGGCCATGCAGGTCGCGACCTGGGGATTGCGTTCGTCAAGGGGGTCCTCGAGCGGCACGCGGGCCGTCTCGAATTCACGAGCAATCCGGGCGAAGCAACTGCATTTCGAATCACTCTCGCCAGCTGCGCGGCTCCCGTTGCGGCCATCAAGCCCGAGCGCATCCCGGAGAGGCCTTCGGGGGCGGTATAATCAAAAGCTGTGCATTTCGCTCTGGGAAGAGTCGATCCTCGCAATCGTCGATGCAACTTGTCACGCTCGGCATCAATCACACCACCGCTCCGGTCGAGTTGCGCGAGCGCGTCGCTTTTCCCTCCGAGGGCATCGTGGAGGCGGTCCGGCTGTTTCGCAGTCAGGCGCCGGGATCCGTTCGGGAAACTGCGATCCTGTCGACCTGTAACCGCACCGAAATCTACTGCGCCAGCGAATCAACGCTCGAGAAGATTCAAGATCCGATTCATCACTGGCTTGCTCACTACCATCAGATGAGTCCTGCTGCGCTCGCACCCCATCTGTATGGATTAAATCAATCCGAGGCGGTTCGTCACGCGTTCCGGGTTGCCAGTGGGCTCGATTCCATGGTTTTGGGAGAACCGCAGATCCTCGGGCAGATGAAGCAGGCGGCACGCGACGCGGATGCCGCGGGCGCCATGGGGACTTTTCTGCACCAATTGTTCCAGCGCACCTTTTCCGTGGCCAAGGAGGTTCGCTCGACGACTGCGATCGGCACGCAAAGCGTCTCGATGGCTGCGGCTGCAGTAAGGCTTGCGCAGCGCATCTTCGAGAGCCTGGGAAAGCAGAATGTGCTTCTGGTTGGCGCAGGCGAGATGATCGAATTGTGCGCGACGCATTTTGCGGCCCAAGGGCCGCGCAGCATGACGGTGGCCAACCGGACGGTCGAGCGCGCCGAACAGCTGGCACGCCAGTTCGGCGCCAAAGCGATCCGGTTGGCCGATTTGCCAGGCAGGCTTGCCGAGTTCGACATCGTCGTGTCCTCGACCGCGGCGTCTTTGCCCATTATTGGCCTGGGAATGGTCGAGCGCGCCACCCGCGAAAGAAGACATCGCCCGGTCTTCATGGTCGATCTCGCCGTCCCGCGCGACATCGAGCCCGAGGTCGCGCGCTTGGACGATGTCTTCCTCTATACCGTCGACGATCTGGGCAAGATCGTGGCTGCCGGAGCGGAGACCCGTCAGGCTGCCGTGGCTGAAGCAGAGGGCATCATCGACACCCAGGTGACGCACTTCATGCGCTGGCTTGAGGCCCGCAACGCCGTGCCTGCGATCCGCGATCTGCACGAGCGCGGCGAGGCGATACGTCAGCTCGAGCTCGAAAAAGCGCGCAAGTCACTCGCGCGTGGAGAAGATCCGGCGCGGGTTCTTGAGATGCTTTCAGTGGGACTGACGAATAAGTTTCTGCATGGACCGACGCAGCTTCTGAACGAGGCTCCCGAAGAGACGCGCGCTAGGCTCGTGGAATTGCTGCCTCATCTCTACAAGTCTTCCAAATGAAGCCGAGCATGCTCGCCAAACTGGACCAGTTGACCACGCGACTGGCCGAGATCGATCGATCACTTGCCGAGCCCTCGGTCGTGGACGACCTGGACCAGTATCGCCGACTGCGACGCGAGCAGTCAGAGCTATTGCCGGTCGTGGAACAATATGGACAGTATCGCGCCGCCGCTGAGGATGAGGCGACCGCACGCGAACTGATTGTCGATCCCGAGATGAAGGGATTCGGCGAAGACGAGCTCAAAAAGGCGAAGTCGCGAATGGAAGCGCTCGAGGAGGACCTAAAGAGGCTCTTGCTGCCCAAGGATCCCAATGATGCGCGCAATCTTTTCCTCGAAATCCGCGCGGGGACCGGAGGTGACGAATCGGGCCTGTTTGCCGGGGACCTGCTGCGCATGTACACGCGCTACGCCGAGCGTCGCCACTGGCAGGTCGAGGTCATTTCCGAGTCTTCCTCGGAACTGGGTGGATACAAGGAAGTTATCATCCGCATCATCGGGGAAGGAGCCTATTCCCGGCTGAAATTCGAGTCCGGAGGGCATCGCGTGCAGCGCGTCCCCGCCACTGAGACGCAGGGCCGGATCCATACTTCGGCCTGTACCGTGGCCGTCATGCCCGAGGCCGACGAAGTGGGTGACGTCCTGATCCGTCCCGACGAAATCCGCATCGACACCTTTCGCGCCTCGGGAGCCGGGGGTCAGCACATCAACAAAACCGACTCGGCGGTGCGGGTGACTCATCTGCCCACGGGGATCGTCGTGGAATGTCAGGACGACCGCAGTCAGCATAAGAACAAGGCCCAGGCGCTGAAGGTATTAGCTGCACGCATCAAGGATCGCCAAACCCGCGAGATACAGGCCAAAGAGGCGGCCACGCGCAAGAGTCTGATCGGCTCGGGCGATCGCAGCGAGCGGATACGCACCTATAATTTTCCTCAGGGGCGCGTCACCGATCACCGCATCAATCTCACCCTCTACAAGATCGATTTCATCATGGATGGCGACCTCGACGAGCTGACCAACGCCCTGTTGGCCGAATACCAGGCCGAGCAGCTGGCAGCGCTCGCCGAGCCGGCGTGAAGCGATGGCCCCGCTGGGGGAGCGCGAAACGACCGGGCCCTTGACGCTCGGGGATATGGTGGCGCGCTCGGGTCTGCCCCACTTGGAAGCGCGCATTCTCCTGGGTTTCGTGCTGAACCGAACGCGCGCCGAACTGATCACCGCGAGTGCCGAGCCCGTCTCGGAGCTCCATCGGTCGTCGTTCTGTAGTCTTGCGGCGCGCCGCAAGCTCGGGGAACCGATTGCCTACCTCGTGGGTCGGCGCGAATTCTATAGTCGCGACTTTAAGGTCAGTGCTGACGTCCTCATTCCTCGACCCGAGACGGAGCTCCTTGTCGAGCGCGCACTGGGCTCTTTGAAGACTCTCAAGAGGCCTCGCATCTTGGATCTGGGAACGGGCAGCGGAGCCATTGCAATCACGCTCGCCCTGGAACATGAAGGCGCCTCGGTTACCGGAGTGGACCGATCGGCGGCCGCGCTTCGATGCGCGCGCGAAAACGCCGAAAGTCTAGAAGCGGATGTGCGATGGATCGAATCAGACTGGTATAGGGCGCTCGGCGTGGAGTCGTTCGATCTCATCGTCTCCAACCCTCCCTACGTCGCCTTGGACGATCCGCATCTGCAGGAGGGCGATGTGCGCTTTGAGCCCAAAATGGCGCTTGCCGCAGAATCCAACGGATTGCGCGCGCTCTGGGCTGTCATCGACGGGGCTTTCAGTCATCTCAAGCCGCGCGGCACTTTGCTCGTGGAACACGGCTTCGACCAGGCGAGTCGGGTCCGTACACGCCTGGCTGAGAGCGGTTTTCTCGAGATCGCTTCCTGGGTTGATCTTGCGGGTATTGAGCGGGTTAGCGGGGGCATCCGGCCAGGGTAGGTTTCACGGCGCTGCGCGCGCGGCGATTCGCTTGCCTTCACAGACCACAGAAACGCCGGCCGACCCGTTCGGCCCAATTGGCATAAAATTAGGGCATCGAACCGACAAACGCGCGAGGACAACATGACTGAACAGCAGCAAACCGTGCAGGACTTCATCCACCAGACCGTGACCGAGAATCCCGTAGTCCTGTTCATGAAGGGCACGGCACAATTTCCCCAATGCGGCTTTTCGGGACGCGCCATTTCCTTGCTGAAGGCCAACGGCGCGAAAAGCCTGGTCACCGTCAACGTCCTCGAAGACGAGGAGGTACGCCAGGGGATCAAGGAATACGCTAAATGGCCGACCATTCCCCAGCTCTACATCAAGGGCGAATTCGTTGGGGGGTCGGACATCATCGGCGAGCTCCACGACAGCGGTGAACTCAAGAAGCTTCTGGGCGACGCCGCCGGGTAATTTTTTTGAAGGGGCCCGGCCGACGAGAGGCGTGGCCCGGCGACGGTTGCGTGGGCCGATCAAGCGGAGCGGGTGATCGCGCGGGCCGGCATCGGGCCAAAGGCTTGTGGCCCGTAGTGAGCGCTCGCATCGAGACGAATCATGGTCTGCAAACCGTCCCCATTCGCAGTCCATCGGCCAATCTCCGAAACCCCGGGCAACGCCCCCTTCAATCGCCAAGGCCAACCACCCGTCTTTCCCGCGCAAGCTTTAGGATCCCCGCCGGGAGCGGGCCGACTAGAACGCGCCCGGGTCGGGGCGAGCCTTCACAACGGACAAGCTTCGGCTAAAGTAGATCCAGGCCTGGATCAACCCTGTCTTTTCGCACTGAATCCCCTGTAGGAGAAACGCCGTGAACGCCCCTTCCACCCCAGCCCAGCTTGCTGTCATCGGCCATTTCGTGAATGGCCGCACGGTCTCTAATGTGGGCCAGCGCATGGCCCCGGTCTTTAATCCAGCGCTTGGCGAGCCGGTAGCCCAAGTGGAGCTCGCCGGCGAAGACGAGGTCAATGCGGCGGTCGAGGCCGCGGCAGCCGCGTTTCCGGCCTGGGCCGAAACGTCGCCGTTGAAGCGGGCCCGTATCCTGTTCAAATTCAAGGAGTTGCTCGAGGCCAACCATGACGCGCTGGCGGCGCTCATCACTCGCGAGCACGGCAAAGTCCTCTCGGACGCTCACGGTGAGGTCACCCGCGGACTCGAGGTCGTGGAATTCGCCACCGGTATTCCGCACCTGCTTCGCGGTGAATTCACGGATCAGGTTTCAAGTGGCATCGACGCCTGGAGTCTGCGCCAGCCGCTGGGCGTATGCGTGGGGATCACCCCGTTCAACTTTCCTGTGATGGTACCGATGTGGATGTACCCGTTGGCCATCGCCTGCGGCAACACCTTCGTTCTGAAGCCTTCGGAACGCGATCCGAGCCCCAGTTTGCTCATGGCCGAGCTGCTCAAAAAGGCCGGGCTCCCCGACGGCGTATTTAACGTGGTCCAAGGCGACAAGGTCGCTGTGGATGCCCTCCTGCATCATCCCAAGGTTGCGGCACTCTCGTTTGTCGGTTCGACCCCCATCGCCCAATATATCTACGAGACGGGCGCGAAGATGGGTAAGCGAGTTCAGGCGTTGGGAGGGGCGAAGAACCACCTGGTCGTGATGCCAGATGCGGATCTGAACCAGGCCGAGGACGCGCTGATCGGGGCTGCCTATGGTTCGGCGGGCGAACGCTGCATGGCCATCTCGGTAGCCGTCGCGGTGGGCAGCGTTGCGGACCGGCTGGTGGAACGGCTCGTAGCGCGCGTACGCAACCTAAAAATCGCCGAAGGCACCGATCCCAGCGCCGAAATGGGGCCCGTGGTCACCGCGCAGCATCGGCAGCGGATCTTGGACTACATCGAACATGGGGCAAGTCATGGCGCCGAACTCTTGGTGGACGGGCGCTCTTTGTCCGTACCGGGCAGGGAGAGGGGATTTTTTTTGGGGGGCACCTTGTTCGACCGCGTCACGCCCGAGATGAAAATCTATCGCGAGGAGATCTTTGGTCCGGTTCTGTGCGTCGTGCGTGTGCCCGATTTCAAGACGGCGGTTGAACTGGTAAACGCACATGAATTCGGCAACGGCGTATCGCTTTTCACCCAGGACGGTGCCACGGCGCGCGAATTTGCTCGTCACATTCAGATCGGCATGGTGGGCATCAACGTGCCCATACCGGTCCCCATGGCCTTTCATAGTTTTGGTGGCTGGAAGAAGAGCCTGTTTGGCGACCAGCACGCCTATGGCATGGAGGGCGTGCGCTTCTACACCCGCTATAAGGCGGTCATGCAGCGCTGGGGCAATTCGATCGGCAAGGGCGCCGAATTTGTCATGCCGACCTCCAAGTAAGCTCTTCTCTTAGAGGAGTGGCGCATGGGACGAGAATACGGGAGTTTTGATTACATCATCGTCGGAGGCGGCACTTCGGGCTGCCTGCTGGCGAACCGTCTTTCGGCCGACCCGGACGTCAAGGTCTTGCTGCTCGAAGCAGGCCGTGCGGACGACTATATCTGGATACATATCCCGGTCGGTTATCTCTACTGCATCGGCAATCCGCGTACCGACTGGCGCTTTCAGACCGAGAAGGAAGCAGGACTCAATGGGCGTTCCCTGCTTTATCCGAGGGGCCGGGTCCTGGGAGGGTGCTCCTCGATCAACGGCATGATCTACATGCGCGGCCAAAGCACGGACTACGATCATTGGAGGGATCTTGGAAACGCCGGATGGGGTTGGGACGACGTGTTGCCCCTCTTTAAGAAAACAGAAGATTATGCGGGCGGCGCCGACGAGTTTCACGGCGCCAAGGGCGAGTGGCGCGTGGAGCCGCAGCGCCTTTCATGGACCATACTGGATGCCTTTTGCGAAGCAGCCGCCCAGGCGGGGATCCCCAAGGTCATCGACTTTAACCGGGGTGACAACGAAGGCAGCGGCTACTTCGAGGTCAATCAGCGCGGTGGTGTACGCTGGAACGCATCGAAGGCCTTTTTGCGGCCGGTCCTGCGCCGCCCCAACCTTTCCGTCGCAACCGAGGCGCATGTCAGCCGACTCACGCTCTCGGGCAAGCGGGTCACGGGAGTAGAGTTCCTGCGAGGCGGCCTGCCCTTCTGGGCGCGCGCCCAGAAGGAGACGATTCTGGCCGCGGGCGCAATCGGCAGCCCGCATCTGCTGCAGGCCTCAGGAATCGGTCCCGGGCAACTGCTGGCCGACCAGGGCATCGAAGTCATTGGTGACCTGGAAGGCGTGGGCGCTAACCTGCAGGATCACCTCCAACTGCGCATGGCTTTTAAAGTCAAGAAGGCACGTACGTTAAATACTCTGGCCGCAACGGCGCTGGGTAAAGCGCGCATCGGACTCGAGTACGCGCTTTTTCGGCGTGGCCCGATGGCTATGGCTCCAAGTCAGCTCGGGGTGTTCGCACGTTCTGATCCACGCCATCGCCAAGCCAATGTCGAGTACCACGTTCAACCCCTAAGCCTTGAGCGCTTTGGCGAGCCTTTGCATGCTTTCCCCGCGTTTACCGCTTCCGTGTGCAATCTGAAACCCCAGGCGCGCGGCACGGTGCGGCTGAAGGCGGCCGACACCCGCGTCGCCCCTGCGATCCAGCCCAACTATCTTTCCACTGAAGAGGATCGCCGTGTTGCGGCCGAATCGATCCGGCTTACGCGCCGCATCGTCGGCCAGCCCGCGCTAGCCCAATACGAACCCGAGGAATTCATGCCCGGTCTCGACTGGGCCAGCGACGAGGAACTGGCCAAGGCCGCCGGAGCTATCGGCACCACGATTTTTCATCCCGTGGGGACTTGCAAGATGGGTCGTGACCCACAGGCGGTCGTCGACGAACGACTTCGCGTCCATGGCGTGCAAGGATTGCGTGTCGTCGACGCCTCCATCATGCCCACCATTACCTCCGGAAACACCTGCTCTCCCACGGTCATGATCGCCGAGAAGGCGAGCCTCATGATTCTCGAGGACCGCAAGAAGCAAGGCGCCGCGAGCAATATTGATACCCAGCCTGCGCCGGCGCTGCACAACGATGCGCGGGAACTTGCGTAGCATCACACCCCTCGAACTGACAGTGCGGTTGCGAACCGTGCACTCAGAAGGAAGGGCAAGTCATGAAATCGGCCAAAGCAAGCGTCATTTTTTTCGCCGTCGTAGCCCTGCTACAGGGGTGCGATCATCACGATCCGGCTGCCCCGGCTGCGGATGCCGCGGCGAATTCGGCGAAGCAGGCGCTTCAGAAAACCGGTGATGCCCTCACTGACGCGGCCAAGGCAGCGCAAATTGAAGGCAAGGAAATGGTCGACAAGGCCAATGCCTCAGGTGATGTCGATCGGGCCAAAGCGGCACTTAACAAAGCCGGCGATGAAGCCAAGCAGGCGCTCACGGTTGCGGGCGAGAAAACGAAGGATCTTGCCGACAAGGCCAAGGACACGGCGCAGCCCAGCAATGACGGGAGTAAGTAGCTCCTGTATGTCGCCCGTTGTTGAGTTTTAGACGGGGCGGATCCCCTTGCAGGAGGGCATGCGTGTGCATGCCCAGAATTTCTGCCCTTGCGCACCGCCCCCTTCCGCCACGCGAAATTGCATCGCAGCGCCGCAGCGTGGGCAAGTCGGTGCTTCCATCTGGCCTCGGGGGATCACCAAGGTTGCGGTGAAATCCTCCAGTTCGCCCGAGACCGTTACGTGCGGAACAAAGCTCGCATCGAGCGCGGGATCTAAGGTGACTTCGGTTGGGGCCTGCAGAAGGTTCGGCATCGAGCCCAGAAGAGTTTCTCCGTCGATGAGTTCGAGTGCCTTGCCGCGCGCGTACTCGCGACAACGCTGATCGAATTCGCCACAGGTCACAAACTTGCCACCGGCGGCCCCCTCCATTTGCGCCGTGCGATACAGATCGCGCACCACGCCGACCCCAACGTGTTTTCGCCGCCAGTAACGGTAGCGCAGCAACGTCCTCTCGCCACGTCGTCGCAATTGGAGATCGCCGCCGGAAAGGCTCATTCCGTCCCGGTCCACGGAATACCCTTCCCGACGCAAGCCTTCGGTCAACCGCGAAACGAAGTCCTCGTCGTCGAGTTGGCGGACCTGATCGATCGCGGTCGTCCCGGCGCCGGAACCGAATAAATGCCCACGAATAAAGTCGAGAAATCCCATAGTCGCTGAATTATCCACCAACGGGGACTCAGTCTGCGCGCAAGCGGTGTGGGGATAAGGGGGCCTCCTCGATGGGTCGGCGACCCATTCGCCCTCTGCACCGAGGGATAGATCGACGGCCGGGCTAGCCTTGGGCCGGAACCGGCTTGCGCTCGCCACCTTCGGGATCATCCGATGGAGGGTGGGTCGCGGGGTGGCGAGCCCCTCTGCGCTGCTGAAACCAATGACTGGCTCGATCCAGATAGATGTAGATCACAGGGGTCGTAAAGAGCGTCAGCGCCTGGGACAAAATGAGCCCGCCCACCATCGCAAAACCCAGCGGGCGGCGCAATTCAGAACCGGTCCCGCTTCCGAGCATGAGTGGCAGGCCCGCCAAGAGTGCGGCCATGGTGGTCATCATGATCGGCCTAAATCGTAAGAGGCAGGCCTTAAAGATGGACGCTTCCGAGTCCAGCCCCTCTTCGCGTTCGGCCGTGAGAGCGAAGTCGATCATCATGATTCCGTTTTTCTTGACGATCCCGATGAGCAGAATGATCCCGATCAGGGCGATGACCGAAAGGTCGAACCCGCCGACCATCAGGATGAGAAGAGCCCCCACACCGGCGGAGGGCAAAGTCGAGAGGATGGTCAGAGGATGAATGTAGCTTTCGTAGAGCAAACCCAGCACGATGTAGACCGCCACGAGGGCCGCCATGATGAGATAAGGCTGGGACGCAAGCGAGCTTTGAAACGCCTGCGCATTGCCCTGGAAGGTGCCGATGATCCTTCCGGGCACGTGCAGGTCCCGGATCGCGGCATCGATGGCATCGACGGCCTCGCCTAGCGACGTATTGGGAGCGAGGTTAAACGAGAGTGTGACGGCGGGAAACTGGCCCTGATGCGCAATCGAAAGATAATTGGTCTTAGTCGTATCGATATGCACGAAGGTCGACAAGGGAACCTGTTTGCCGTCGTTGGGGGAAGTGATGAAGATCTTGTCAAACAGCCGAGGATCCTCCTGCAGCGCGGGAGTGACTTCCAAAACGACATGGTACGAGTTCAGTTGTGTGAAGTATTGGGCAATCTGGCGCTGGCCGATTGCGTCGTAGATGGTGCCATCGATGGTGGCGGGCGAAATGCCAAAACTCGAGGCGCGGTCCCGATCGATGGTGAGGTTCGCGGCGGGAGCGCTGCTTTGCTGGTCGGTCGCGACATCCGTTAGCTGCTTCAACTGCCTAAAGCGGTCCATGACGCGCGGTGACCATTCGGACAACTCGGCAAGATCGGCATCGGTCAGGGTGTATTGGTACTGGGTCCGAGACAACCGGCCACCGACGTTGATATCCTGTCCCGCTTGCAGGAAAATCCGTGCCCCGTCGATGCGCGCCAGTTTCCCCCTCAACCTCGCGATGACCTGATCGACATCCGAAGTTCGGTCGTCTCTGGGTTTGAGCGTAATAAAGTAAGTCGAGTAATTGTAGGTGCTGCCGCCAAGGAAAAATCCGAAGCAGTCGACGTCGGGATCGGCCGCGATGGTGTTGCCGATTTCCTCCGACTTGGCGGCCATCCCCTTAAACGAGATGTCCTGGGCGGCCTCCGCGACTCCGAAGATGAAGCCCGTATCCTGCTGGGGGAAGAACCCTTTCGGGATGATGATGAACAGCACGATCGTCAACGCCAGAGTCGCTAGAAAGGTCAGCAGGGTGATGAACTGGTGACGCATCACCACCCGCAGACCACGCTCGTAATGACCCTGCATCCAGTCGAAGCCGCGCTCGAAGAGCATGAAGACACGACCGTGAGTGGGCTTTCCGACCTGGTGCTTCAAAAAGCGAGCACACAGCATCGGCGTTAGGGTCAACGACACCACCACAGAGACGACGATCGTCAGCGTGACCGTCACGGCGAATTCGCGGAAAAGCCGTCCGATGATGCCGCCCATGAGCAAGAGCGGGATGAACACGGCCACCAGCGACACCGAAATCGAGATGATCGTAAATCCGATTTCCGCAGCACCTTGCAAGGCGGCCTCACGCGGCTCCATTCCCGCCTCCACGTGCCGGTAGATGTTTTCCAGCATCACGATAGCGTCATCGACAACGAAGCCAACAGCGATCGTGAGCGCCATGAGGGAAAGGTTGTCGAGGCTGTAGCCGATGGCATACATGCTCGCCGCCGTACCAAGAATCGCCAGCGGTACGGTTACGCTCGGGATGAGCGTGGCTGCGACATTGCGAAGGAACATGAAGATGACCAGAACGACTAGCACGATGGTCAAAATGAGCGTGAACTCCACGTCGCTCACGGACGCCCGAATCGTCTGAGTTCGGTCCGACAAGACCGAGATCTTGATCGCCGGGGGGATGACAGCCCGAAGCCTGGGCAGCGTCGTCATGATGCGATCGACCGTGTCGATCACGTTAGCCCCTGGGATCTTGTTGACCGCAAGCAGGATCGTCTTGCCCTTGCCGAGCTCCGGATCCGTCCCCCCCGCGCCCTCGTAGGCCCAGGCGGCCAGCTTGGAGTTCTCCGCGGCGTCGACGGACTTGCCGACATCACGGACCCGCACCGGCGCGCCATTGCTGTACGCCACGATCACGTTATCCCAGTCTTTGTCCGAAAAGATCTGGTCGTTGTCGTAAACCGTGAGGCTGCGCCGTTCGCCATCGAATGTCCCCTTGGGCGCGTCGATGGTCGCGTTTTGCAATTGCGCGCGTACATCCTCGAGCCCAAGACCCAGACTGGCCAATCGGGCCGGGTCGAGCTGAATCCGTACTGCCGGCTTTTGCTGTCCGTTGATCGAGACCTGGCCCACACCCGTGATCTGTGAAATCTGCTGGGCGAGAATATTGTCGGCGTAGTCCGACACCTGCGTGAGCGGCAGCGTGTCCGACGAAACTGCCAGAATCAAGATGGCCCGATCCGCAGGATTGATTTTCCGATAGGTCGGAGGGCTCGGAAGATTCTGTGGCAACTGACCGCCGGCGGCGTTGATGGCGGTGATGACGTCCAGTGCGGCCGCGTCGATATTGCGGTTCAGATCAAACTGCAGTGTGACGCTGGTGGCCCCGGTATAGCTCGCCGAGGTCATCTGCGTGAGCCCGGAGATGAGCGAGAACTGGCGCTCAAGGGGCGTAGCCACCGTCGCTGCCATGGTATCGGGGCTGGCACCCGGTAAGGTCGCCGAGACCAATATCGTGGGGAAGTCGACCTGAGGCAGGGGTGCGACCGGAAGAAAGGGCCACGCGACTACACCGACGAGAAAGAGCGCCGCCGCAAGCAGCGAGGTTCCAATCGGTCGATTGATGAAAACCGCGGAGATACTCACCCTGGCGCGACCTCAGGAACCTTTGGCCGGTGCGCCATCGCTTGGCGCGCCTTTCTTGCTCGATGCAGGCGGCGGCTGCTCGACCACCTTCACCCCGGGGCGAAGCCGAAACTGTCCATCCACCACGACCCTCGTGCCAGCCGCGATGCCCGAACGCACCACGGCGAGCCCATCCTGTTCAAGAGCCACCTGGATGGGCTGCATGGCCGCCGTGTTATCGGGCTTGACGACGAACGCGTAGAGACCGTCGGCGCCGCGCTGGACTGCGGCTGCGGGAATCGTCACCACATCCTCGACGGCGGTGACGATATGTACGTTGACGAATTGACCAGGCCAGAGCTTGTGTTCCGGATTGGCGAAACTGGCCTTGAGCTGGACCGTGCCTGTGTTGGTGTCGATCTGGTTGTTGATCAAAAGAAGTTGTCCCGTGCCCAGGAG
>JBEKVI010000036.1:0-51112 GCA_049514215.1 Burkholderiaceae bacterium | reverse complement strand
CTGGAGCGGCTCGCGGCGGTGAAGCGTGAGAGGGGCTGGAGAAATCTCAGGTTGGTGAGCGCTCTTACAGACGCCTTCACGCGAGACTATGGAGGGAGTCCAGACGGCGGACTGGATAGTGGAGGACCCGCCGTCTTCACCCGCAGGGATGGCACGATTCGCCACTTCTGGTCGCAAGAGATGATAGCAAGCGACCCTGGCCAGGACCCGCGCGGCGCGCCCGATCTGGCGCCACTGTGGACCGTTCTCGACATGACGCCAGAAGGTCGCGGTGAGGATTGGTATCCATCGCTAAAGTACCCGGCCTAGGTGCCTATTTCGGGCCGCTGGTTCATGTCTCAAGTTTGCGCCTCCCACGCCGATATGCGAAGCTCGCCGACCGCGAAAATCATACGATATTTGCACTGGGTAGCACATCTCTCGAATCGCGGACGCGAAACTCGTCATAGTGACGGCTTGGCCACCATCAGCCAATAGACCGCCACGAGCGCCGAGAACGCCGGCACACCGAGCGCGAACCAAATCCGGTTGAGCCGCCAGTAATTTTCTGGGAGGACGCTACCAGCCTGATCCGCAGTTCTCGAAAGGTCCCGCATTCGAATTTGAAGCCAGACCACGGGAAGCCAGCAAGCTCCAGCCAAGATATAAAGAAAGAGCGACACGAGTATCCACGGAGTAGTCAGCGGATAACCTACTAGATGCATAACCGCAATGCCGGAGACGGGCTGAAAGACGACGGCCGGTGTAGTGAAAATCCAATCTGCCATCACCGTTCTCTCCGAAGCAATTCGGATCGCACGGACATCGCGTGTGCGGTCGGTCGTCCATTTAAAGTATGCGATCCCGATCCCGGTTCCGAAGATAATCGTTCCGCTCAAAATGTGCATCCATTTCAGGACGAGATAGGCACTCAGGCGGGCACCTCAGTCACGTCGTATCCATCCAGGGCTGCGAGATATTCCTCGACCGTAATAAGGCCCATACACGGATAAGCTCCACTGGGGAGGGAATCGCTCCTCGCGAGAGCCTTCGCCAAGGCAATGGAAGCCCCGCAGGGAATATAGGGGCCGTGATTGTTGGCAGCAAGAATGTGCCAAGTCAGCTTGTGGGGTTTGCCATCTTTGCCTATGCCCTCGAGGGAGACAAACATGCCACCTCGGTCGCTCGTGAGCGGCTCCAGCCACTTGCTGACCGCATGGAGCGCCGGCGCGAGCGGCACCATGCTCGAAACCAGACCGAGGCGTACTGTCATCGACGCCAGCAAGACCAACAAATGCCCAGGCGCACTCGCGAATCCGGCGTGGAACGTCACCGTTCGGACGCCCTCGTAACGACGCGGAAAAAGCACCAGATCCGGGACGTCGCAGCTGCCCAGAAATCGTCGTCCGACCGGTGCGGGGAAGGGGTAGATCCTCGTGTCTTGCCAACCCCAAGTCGTCGTCCAATTACCATTCTCAAGTCGCGAGAAGCGCTTGCCGACGTATCCAAATACTCCCCGCATCGTGGCCAACCCAGGAGCGCGTGCCCCCGAGCCGATCCCGTGACGGATTGTGGAGATCACCTGAAATCGGCACCGGTACCGGTCCACCACTGCGGACGACAATGCGGGGAGGGAACTGGCACCACTTGTGACAAGCACATTGCGCTCTTTGGCAGCGGCATCGAGTTGTTCGATTCCCGATACGAAATCGCGCCCGTCTGCGAGATCAATGTAGTTGGCGTTGGCAGCGATTGATTCCCGTGCTACGGCATAGTCTTGACCCTGGAACGGACCCGCAGTATGGATGACAGTATCTGCTTTGGCCTCCGCCAACTTGCCTGTCAGGAGCGGATCCGTAGCATCTAAAGTCATCGCCTGGTTTGGACTAAGGCCCAGATCCTTGGCCAGTGCGATGGCTTTGGACCCGTCTCGCCCAGCAATAAGGAGACGAATATTTGGATCGGTCGCAAGCGATCTGCAAATGCGAGTCCCGAAGAAGCCGTAACCGCCAAGGACAAGGATAGTGTGCAAGCGCCTGTGCTAGGTCTGTGAAGTCCACCTGAGTTTACTGGATTGAAACAGTGAGACCCTTGGTTGCGTCGCTTATTCGCTCTTCGGGGCGCCGCTACGTCGGCTATGGGGAATTTTGGGCGATGGCCGTAATTGTTTAGGTTTTTCCGATACCGGACACCTGCGAGGATTGTAGCCAAATGAGTCCAGTGTTGGATAAACCTCAAGGGAGGAAACCGCGAGATGAACAGCTGCGGCTGGCTCTAGCCCAATAGTAAGCAGCGAGCGGACGTGTGAGGTGACTGATCCGATGTCCTGTAAGGCGAACCGCTCGCCGGACAGCGGACGGCAGTGATCGAGCGGTGGGTGCCCTGGTTTGAGAAGGAGACGTCACGTAATTGGCCGGTGGCCGCGTGACAAGTTTAGGATGGACCGGCGAGAGCTGGCAACCGAAACCGGACCGTCGGGGCATGGCAAAGCGGACGCTCAAAGCGAATCGCGCAGATGTTGTTCTGACCACGCAGTAGGGGATTGACGTTAAACCGATGTGGAACCATAATGGTTCCAAAGAGGGTCGCCCTATGCCAACCACCATTACGCTCAAGAACATCCCGGATGCCGTCTATGACCAGCTCCGGGCAGCCGCTGATGCCCATCGACGCAGCTTGAACAGCGAGGCCATCGTATGCCTTGAGGCTGTCCTTTTGCCGGCAAAGATCACTACCATCGATCGGCTCGCACGGGCACGTGAACTGCGCAGTGGCTTGCCCCAGGGAAAGTTCCGCGCTCGCGATATCGCCGCAGCGAAAAATGAGGGGCGACGGTGATTGTCGTCGACTCAAACATCGTCGCATATCTTTACTTGCCAGGCGAATACACTGCTCACGCGGAGAATCTGCTCGGACGAGAACCAGAGTGGTCCGCGCCCATTCTCTGGCGCAGCGAGTTTAGAAACATCCTAGCCGAGTACTATCGTAGGAAAATTATCCCATTCGAGAATGCCCAAGCCATTCAGAAGGAAGCAGAAGACCTCTTGGAGGGATCCGAGTTCGTTGTATCCTCGCCGATCGTTATGGATCTCGTTCGGCAGAGCGATTGCAGTGCATACGATTGCGAGTTCGTAGCGCTGGCTCACGAATTAGAGACGAGACTCTTTACCATGGACAAGAAAATACTGCGTGCCTTTCCGACGCTAGCCGTTTCACTCGTGGAACTCACTTCGTAGCCTGGTGCAGAGCGGCTGGTTCGGAGCCAACTATTAGGAGTCTGGAATTGGCCGATCTGCGACATGTTTTCCGCTACCAAATTGGAGCGATTCAGCTTTCCACAACGTCAGGCTGCAGCTTTGAAAGGCGCCTCCCATCCAGGGAAAACCAATACCGCAGGATGGCATTTAAGCGCCATCGCGAGAATCTTGGCACGTTCCACGCCAAGATTGACCCGCCCGTTCTCTATGGCTGAGATAGTAGCTTGAGGGATGCCGGTGAGTTCGGCTAGTTCGCGCTGACTCCGCTCTTGGATCTCGCGAACAATCCGCACGGACTCGCCGACTGTGACGTCGACTCGCTTCTTGGCTGGACGAAAATCCTTCATTTCAACGCCTCCGAGAGTGATGCGCAGTCAATTCAATCACTTGAATCAGTAACACGTCAGCGACCACCTGATAGATCACTCTCCACTGATTTCCTAGCCTGGAGGATCAGCATCCCTTCCATTCACCGGCGAGGGACTCATCGTGAAATCCCTTGATGGCACGCCAGTTCATCCGATACCTCCTGTGACACCGAGGGAGCGCAACAATCACTGGCGAATCGCCGTTCACTAGGAAGCCTCGACACTGTGAACCTCAAACGCGACGTGGAGCGGGTCGCGCACGGCTCGAAATATCGCCGCCAAAGTGTCCATGCTAGGGTTCCCGTTCGATGAGAGAATCCTATGAAGGCTCTTGCTAGGCTTTTCCGTCAAAACAGCAAGCTGCTCGAATCCGATCGTCGCGTTGACAAGGTCACGCAGAATCAGTTGCGCCGTCTCGGGCTCTCCGCTTAGAAACAGGGTCGCTGCCTCATCTAGCAATGCAGCTTTTTGTCAGGGTAAGGGATTAAGTGCCAGCCTAATTTTTAGAGTTTGCGTCAAGATGGCCTTCCGGTGAGATCTGAGTGAAATAACTAACAGCTCACGGGCCAACTCATAAATTTCCGCTTATGGCCCGGGAAATTCCGTAGGACCAGCCCGTGGGCGTGAACGCCTTCTCGACCTGGGTCCCTGGTCCAGGCCAGCCGTCGACACGAAGCGGAAGTCGGGTTTTGTTAGGTAAAGAGTCCGAAGTTCGAAGAGCAACGAAAAGGTTGGCCGCAGGCTCATGATGGCCTTGCCGACCGACCACTCGTTCTTGCTGACTTTGGACTAGCATCTTTGCGTAATCGTGCCTCGTGCGCGTTACTCACGAGCATCCTGACCACCTCGGGCACGGCCGACTTCAGGATGACCCTCAGCCCGACCACCTTGGCTCCCCAAAACAGCTTCTCGATGAATTCCGGGTTCAACGCCAAAGCCGCCTCTCTGTCCACTTCTCCAACGAACACGTGAATGACATCCTCGGAGGGCGGAATCGTCACGAAGATCTTACCGCGCACACGGAATGATGAGTAGTTATGATGCGGCTCCTCGGTCACGCCCTCAAGCGACATAGCGTGCTTGCGAATGGAATCGATCTTCACCGGGCAACGGGCTCGCAATAGTGTCTACAACGCCGCCCAACGGCTAGCCGCTCAGAGTTGCCCATACTATCGCCTCGAGTACATCCATCTGTCTGCCACCGATGCCATTTTGCTAGATGCATGCGGCGGGCGACGGCTTTGGGGGCCAGCGATAACAGACCGTTCTTGGCCGTTGTCCGGAAAGCCCTTTGACTCGTCGATGGCCGGTCACGGCCGGTTTTGGCATCCGAGAAGCGTCGACCGGTCAAGCGGCTGTTCCGCGCGGCATTCATTGCATGCATTAGGCGATTTCGACTAGCAAATTCGCATCAAACAGCGGGTTCTCGTTGACTCCGCCCTTGGCATATCCGCGCGGATTGCAGATCACCCGCGTTCCGTTCAGCAAGTAGTCGAAGCTGTCGTGCGTATGCCCGTGTATCCACAGACGCACGCGACTCCCGTCTAGCAAATGCTCGGCATCGGAAACAAAGCACGCATTCAAGAGTGAATCGGAGAACCTCGGATGGATGCTCTTGCGCGACGGAGCATGGTGGGTGATGACTACGGTCGGGCCGAGATATCGCTCGGTCAGCTTTTTCTCTAGCCATCCGGCCTGGATCTTGAAAAGGGCTGCCGAGTCGGCGGGGGTGAACACCGTCTCCTGCGCTTCGCCGATGCGAATTCTGCTGAAATCACGCGTGAAAGCCAGAGCTTCCTGCATCGCCGCCGCTCGTTTTTCTCCCTCACCGAACAAGTTGAAGTCCGTCCACAGCGTGGTTCCCAAAAACCGCACGCCGTCGATGACAAGTTCTTCGTTGTCGAGCACGTGGATGTTGGTGCCGGTGCACAGCCGCTTTAGTTCCTCCACCGTACCTGCAATGGTGCCACCGTAGAACTCGTGATTTCCGAGAACGTAAAGTACCGGCTTGGCAATTCCTGAGGCCCAGGAAACGGCCTCCTTCGGACGGGCAACATCCCCGGCGAGGATGATTAGATCAGCATCCTTCTCCGGCGTCTTCAGTGGGCCCTGGCTCAGATGCAGATCGGAGAGAATGTTAAGGATCACGGTGATATGCCTCTCGGTGACGCCGGCGCGTTTCTCTGATCAATCCGGTTCTGCATATCGGAGGCGATGAAGACACCGCGCGACTCGGCGGTGACATCCAAGGACCAGAACGGAACAACGGCCGGACCCGGGCAAATCGACCGCGATACCAGATTCACGATGTCCGGTCCCGGAGACGGCGCCCAAAACCCAGGTATGGGAAGCGGTAGGTGCAGATGATTGGTATAGCTCTTGGCGAAATCATGGGGCGACTGCCGACTCCGACTTCCGCTTGCGGCCACAACTTGTCAATTCTAAGTTTTGCATCAATTTTTAATCGTACGCTTAAGTTTCAACCTTGAAGGGCGTAAGGTTTGGGGAGCCAATCGGGAAGCAGCCCAATCTGAACAGCCGTCAACCATCGATAAAGGTCCAGGTATCTGCGCCGTCGAAGTGGCGCACGTTCACCGACGCCTGCAGGCGGGGGTCAAAATTGTTCAGATTTACCCCATGGCTGGCCCCAAGCTCTCCCTCGATAGGTTCCCAGTGCGTTACGCAGCCACATAATTTGCATCGGACGGTCCTTAAGGTCTTGTCACCCCAGACATAGTCGGTTGTATTCCCCGGGTGACCTTCGATGCGTATCATGCCAAATGGATAGTAGGCCCATAGACCGCCCAGACGTCGGCACAACGAACAATTGCATTGTGTTGCTGCCTCTGGCAGTGAAGGGAGGGTTAGGCGCACCGCACCGCAGTGACAAGACCCGTGCAAGGATGGTCGGTTCGACCTTTCTTCAGTCATGCAGCGACTCCTGACTCAATGAAATGTTCTAACTGCACTGGCTACTTGTCTTTCTCCGTGATGTACGAAATCTTGACTTTCACCCAGCGAACGACCTCTCTGAGGAAGACTCCTGACCGACGGCTTATGGCTTGGTGCCGTCGCGTCAATCCTCCTCTCACCCTGATCGGCTACTACGATTATGATGTATCTGCATGAAGAGTTCACGAAGACCTCCGGCAGAGCGTGCAAGACTCATCGGCCGGGGCGTTGACCTTGGTTCGATCCGGCACGACCCCGACGAAGTCAGGGAGCGAGGCAGCGAGTTGACGCGACGCTAAGGTACGCCTGTTGCATTCGTGGGTGAAGGGGCGAGAAAACTACCATGGCGCGATTGCTTTCAGTTAACGTCGGATTGCCGCGCGACATCGAGTGGCGCGGAAAGGTCGTGCACACCGGCATCTGGAAGGAATCGGTGCCTGATCGTCGTCGCGTCACGCGACTCAACGTGCAAGGCGACGGGCAGGGCGATCTGGCCGGCCACGGGGGTGAGCAGAGAGCGGTCTTCGTATATCAGATCGACTCGTACCGGTACTGGCAGGAGCAGCTAGGCCGCCACGATTTTGTCCACGGCCAGTTCGGCGAGAACTTCACGATTGAGGGCCTGCCGGATGACGAGGTCTGCATCGGCGACTGCTACCGGATCGGGACTGCGCTGTTCCAGATTACACAGCCTCGCGTCACCTGCTATCGCGTCGGGATTCGGATGGACGAGCCGCAAATGGCGGCTCTGTTGACCTCCAGCGGACGACCAGGCTTCTACTTTCGCGTCATTGAGGAAGGCGAGGTCGGCGCCGGTGACTCGATCCTTCTTGTCAGCAAGGAGGTGCAGCGTATGAGCGTTGCCGAGGTCAACGCACTGCTGTACTCGTCTCATCACCCTCGCGATCAGCTTGAGCGAGCACTACAAATCGCGGCGCTCTCCGCGGGCTGGCGGGGATCATTCGAGACGCTGCTACGCAGCCAGGACGAGCACCCGGGCGCAACGGGCAATCCAGGTCTCGCACCCGCAGCCGCCGCTCGGACTGCGGGCCCCGGCTTTCGGCCGCTGCGTATATCGCGCATTGAGCGTGAATGCGTGGACGTGATCTCGTTGGATCTGCAGCCTACGGACGGAAAGCGGCTCACGACTCCACTCCCTGGCCAATTTGTCGTTTTGCGCATTCAACCGAGAGCCGACGGCGCCCCGCTCTTTCGCAGCTATTCGCTCTCAGGACCCCCTTCCCAGGAGCGATATCGCGTTAGCATCAAGCTGGAGCCAAACGGCGAAGCCGGGAGCTACCTGGGCAGAAGCGCCCGAGCCGACGGCATCCTCGATGTCAGCGAACCGCGAGGCAATTTCACCTTGCAGCCGGGCGACCGGCCCGTTGTTCTTCTGAGTGCGGGAATCGGTGCGACACCCGTACTCGCCATGCTGCATGCCCTGGCTGCCGGGGCCACGCCGCGGGAAGTTTGGTGGCTGCACGGCGCACGTGACCGCGAGTCCCATTCCTTTGCCGCCGAGGTGCGACAGCTGCTTTACATGATTCCTCGCACACGAAGCCAGATCTGCTACAGCCACCCCGCTGTGGATGATCAAGTCGGTCGCGACTACGATGTGACAGGTCGCCTGGACATGAAAATTCTCGAGGACCTTGGCGTTCCGCGCGATGGTGACTTCTACGTTTGCGGGCCTGCTGGCTTTCTGAGCGACCTGGGGACGGGCCTGGCGCGCTGGGGTGTGCCTCCGGAGCACATCCACTCCGAGATCTTCTCAGGTGGTCCTTCGCAAACGCCCGGTGTGCTTGCTGCACCGGCGCGCGCACCTCATCCCCCGACGGGGGAGCCTGGCACCGGGCCACTGGTGTCGTTTTCGCGCAGCGGAATTGCTGCTCGCTGGCGTGCGGGTGACCAGAACCTTCTCGAGTTAGCAGAGGCCTGTGATGTGCCCGTCCGATGGGCGTGCCGGACAGGCGTCTGTCACAGTTGCGAGACCGGCTTGATCGCCGGGTCTGTCAGCTACCAGCCGAATCCACTCGACGCTCCCGCCAAGGGAAATCTTCTGATCTGCTGCTCCAGGCCGGGTGAGGACGTGGTGATCGACATTTGAGCGGGTCGATCGTCTGATGGCGGAATACGACCCTGGCAGCCGACGCCGTTTAGCGCCCAATCCACACCGTTATGCGGAGGATCTGATACGCATGAGCTAGCCTCTCTTTTGCAAAGCGACAGCAACCTCCGCTCCCACAAATGTTGCCAAAACAAACCTTGACATCTTCAACAGGATTCACTACTCTTTGGTTGTGAATAAACTCGACTCAACCTTCGCCGCACTGGCTGACCCCACCCGCCGTGCCATGGTCAGCAAACTGACGCTCGGACCGGCCTCGATTCACGATCTCACGGCGCCCTTTTCGCTCTCGCAGCAGATGATCTCCAAGCACGTTGCCTGCCTGGTGCGCGCACGCATCGTGGTCAAGCGAAGACGCGGTCGAGAGAGCATCTGCACTCTACGTCCCGCCGCCATCAGGGATGTTGCCGAATGGGCGCTCGATTTCCGGCGCTTCTGGGAAGAAAGCTTCGACAAACTCGATGCGCTCCTGCAGGAAATGAAAACCGATGAGGGAACCTATGACAAATCAAGCTAGCAATGAGGCCGAAGTCCAGTCATTTAGCCGCGTATTCGACGCGCCACGCGCGCTCGTCTGGAAGGCCTGGACGACCCCCGAGTACGTCATGAAATGGTGGGGCCCCAAAGGCTTCACCTCGCCCGTCTGCCGCATCGATCTGCGCGTTGGCGGCCGCTTCACCTACTCGATGCGCACCCCCGACGGTAAGGTCTTCTACAACGGCGGCGAATTCCGCGAGATCGTCCCCCTCGCAAAGATCATCTGGCTCTGGCATTTCGCCGACGCCGACGGCAATCGCGTGAGCCCCGCCCACTACGGCTTCCCCGACGAGGACCGCGAAGGCAACATCGACGAAATTCTCTTCGAGGACTCCGGCAACGGCCAGACCAAAGTGACCTACACCCGCAACGACCCCACCGCCAGCAAGGAAGAGCAGGAAGGCGCAGCCGCAGGCTACGATCAGATCTTCGACAAGCTTGCGGAGGTCATCGCGGAACTCGTCAGGACCGCATAATCCCTGGGGGCGTCAGCTTATGCTCCCTAGGGCTTGACCGAACTCAAATCTACTCCCTGTTAATCGCGAGCACTTTGAAGGCGTGATCGTCGGTTAACGGGAGCTCTCTAGGAGCTCTCTTCCGGCCGGAACCCGCCGTGACCGTTGCCATATAAGCTCCTCGACCTACGGCGATTACGGAAGTGCGGTGGTGTAGAGGATCCCAGTCTCGGTCGTAACGATCAACCTGCTGCCCGACACAGCGACACCTGTCAGGACGCCCAGTTCCGCGGGCAGCGGGCCGAGAACGGTCTTAGGGTTAGCGACATAGCCATTTCCGACCACGCTGCTGACGTTACCGCTGCTGATCGTGATCTTTCGCACCGTTAGATTCAACTCGTCGGCGAGGTACAGGTCCCCCGCGGAGTCTATGGCGATTCCGGACAACTGAGTGAATTCCGCCGACGCGGCAGGTCCATTCACATAACCCCATGCATTCGGGGCTCCGTTCGTCCCCCCGGCGACCGTTGTGACAACGGCGCCCGTTCCGATCTTCCGTACAATCGCGCCACCCGGAGTGTACGGATTTCCGAAAACGTTCAACGCCGGAGCTTGGTACTGGGTTAGGAAGATGTCGCCAGTTGAGTCCATAGCCATGGCGGCTATTCCCAACCCGAACGAGGCCGCGGTACCCACTCCATCGTTGTTGGCCGTGCTCGTGTTTCCAGCCAGAGTGGAGATAGCTCCGGCTGGAGTGATGATCTTTATGACTGACCCGTACGGGGCTATGAGGATGTTGCCATTGCGATCGACTACAAGAGGGCTTTGGTAACCGGGCGACAACGTAGCAAGTGTCCCCGCTACGGTTTGCGTCTGCCCGCCGAGCGAGGCAGTGGTGGAACCGATCAGAGTTGAGACGACTCCTGTGGGACTGATGCAACGTACCAAATTAGTTGCCTCAGACACAAGAATATTACCGTTGGGATCGAACGCCAGTGCTAACGGTATGAAAAAGCGCGCAGCAGTTCCTACGGCATCGACGTAACCACTATCCAGTACATCACCTGCCAGTGTCGTCACCACACCCGTAGCGGAGACCTTTCGAATGGCATTACCATCGATAAGATAAATGTTACCACTTGGATCGACGATAGGAGCCTGGGCAAAATAGAACTGCGCTTCTGCGCCCGTTCCGTCCAAGGGCTCGGGCGCGCTTGGCGCGAAGAGCGTTGCCGGTTCGGGGTTGCCTCCTGCCAAAAGCTTCAATTCGATAGTCGGTTTCGGCGCGGGAGCCGAACCGCCGCCACCACAGCCCTCCAGTGAGTAGAGCAATCCCCCCGCCAGACTTGCCGCGAGGAACCCCCGACGATCTAGGTTCATGATATATCCCAGGGCGATCCGCGAGAGGCCGGCGACTCGCTTACAAACTTAGAAGACGCCGATATCGTTCCTGTGTTTTTCAGGTTCGATTCCGCAAAACACAATTTTAGATTCAAACTGGGTAGAAGGTGAAATCGTAAACCAAGAGAAAACCCCAGGCCCTCGAATGAGACTACTTCATTTCTACGCGCAGTCTGCGGCCGAATGACAGCTTATGGGCCTGACCCCTACATGTCCGTTGCTGGCCGATTTTGACCGCAAACAAAGCTTAGAGTCGCGGGATATCTATCGCTGCGATATGGCGCGCGCATCAAAAAGCAATAGAGCGTTGCCTCTTAAACGACATCAGTAGCTTCATAGATTGAGACTTCACCCAGGGGCTTGGGCGGCAACAATCGCCGCCCCGTCAACCTTGGGCGGCACGCGTAGCATGAGTTTTCCGGATGCTGGCTTCTCGGGGCAATTCCCTGCTCCCTGCAGTCTCCCAAGAGCTCATCACGTGCGTTCAGTACGCAGTTGACTCACGGTCTTACCGTGGAAGCGGATGATTTTGGGTAGGCGAGGGGCACGGCCAACGAATCTGTCATCGCGTTCGTCGAACGCAATCTTGTCCAACGCGTTCGAGTAGCTCACGAGCTTCTTCAACCTCGCACCCCCTTGGCCTCCTTGCCGGGATCTGACCGGTGAGAATGAGGGCGAGAATCGGTCAGAATCTCAAGGACACAAGTCGGTGGGCGACTTCGTCTTGCCAACGACCCGCTAAGCTCTCAGCGGCGAGCTCCAGTTCTACTCAAGGCGAAGCGATTCAGCCGGGAGCACACGCGCATACATCGCAGCCGTTATCAAATATAATTCGCCAGATGCCGGGCGCTTCCTCACGCCAGATCGATGAGAACGTGGCGATTCTCTTTCCGTCAGGACCGAAAACGGGTCCGGAGCTAATGGCAAGTCCGCCCGAATCGAGAACCTGTACTGTTTCGGGCTGCCACGAGAACGGGGCTTGCGCGGACTTAAAATAGCCTTGCCATTGTTTGACGATCTGTTCCTTATCCCGCGTGGCATCCTTGCCTGAGAGGAAGATTGCCTCGGCTGAAATGTACTTTGCGAACGCTTGCGAATCGCGGTCGGCCATGGTCTTCGCGAAAGCAGCCTCGGTGGCGCGCACCTGTGCTTCCTCCCTGGCACGACTAGCGGGTGTGGATACTCCTGCGCAGCCCGAGAGTGCGGCGAGCACGAGTACGAGCGCGTACCAACCAATCGATCTCATTGTCTTGACCCTCGTGGAGGATTGGAGCACGAAGCTTATCTGGCACCCCTTTGGCCGGGCGCCAGGAACGCTCACCCCTGAGCGGTGCCTGCACAAAGATGATATGCGAGGGTTGTGTCGCTGGATAGTCCTTATAGGGGGACGCTCGCTTTGTTCGAGTTGCTGATGGAGCGCGAAGGCCTCGGCGAAGTTTTGTCACCGACTCTTCTTGGGGTAGCATTCCGCAAGAGGAAGATAATCGTAGACTCACGCTGCCTAGCGGGGCAGCTTGATCTGTGCGAGAGCGCACAGGTCTGCACTCGCGTGCCGACCTATCCTGTCCACCTCCTAGCGTTCCCCATCGAAATGACCATGAAACCCGTTACCGAGAGACCCATGACACGCATACTATTTGTCGGCCAGAAGCCAGAAACTGTCGACTTCTCGGACCCTGCCCTGCCGCCGGGCTTCAATGCCGAGAAGATCAACGCCGGCATCGCGGTTGCGATCGCGAAGATCGCAGAACGGGGTTGGCAAGGCGACACGTGCATGATCACGCCCGACGCGGCCGGCAGTGCGATGCTCGAGCGAGCGCTAGGCGGCAGCTCCTATGATTGTGTGGTGATCGGGGCTGGCCTCAGACTGCCTCCCAAGAGTCTGCCCCTGTTCGAGACCGTGGTGAACGTCATCCACAAGGCGGCCCCGACCGCGGTGATCGCCTTTAACACGCGACCCGAAGACACCGCCGATGCCGCTGCCCGTCAAATCCAAGCCGCCTGATCCGGCTGAAGTAAGCGCGCGTGTCGCCGGCACCATGGCGAAGTCTCGTGTAGGTGCACATGCGCCGTGTGCGTGGTTTGACGAAAATTCTGAGATTCAACTTCCGTCGTAAGCACGAACTACCTCGCGAACCTCTACCTCCCTCAGGGACAAGTGTTCCGTCTGCGGGGGGTCTCGCCGGTTTGTCTCATATCGAATCTTACGGGTCTGAAATCCTTCCTCAAGACGACCCAGCAGCGCCCAAGGGTGATGGCCGGACCGGGCTTTGCGGAGGTATGATTTGTCCGAGCAAACTGCTTAACGAGAGAGGTCATGAAGCTTCTACTCACGTCCGCCGGCATCAAGAACGCAAGCATCCACAACGCACTTCTCGATCTGCTCGGCAAACCGATCGCTGATTCGAATGCTCTTTTTATTCCCACAGGGATCTACCCCTTCCCCGGCGGCCCCGGTCAGGCCTGGCGGGCGATCTGCGGAAAGGCGGAATCGCCGCTGTGCGGATTGGGATGGAAATCATTGGGGCTACTCGAATTGACCGCGCTACCCAGTATCAACAGAGGGGCTTGGGTGCCGTCGGTCGAGGCGGCAGATGCTCTTCTGGTCTGGGGCGGCGATGTCCTGTATCTGTCGTACTGGATGAGACAGTCCGGACTTACCGACCTATTGCTGTCCCTGCGACGCGAGTCGGTCTATGTCGGAGTCAGCGCAGGAAGCATGGCGGTTAGCTCAACCTTCGGCGAGACCTACCGTGGCCCGCCTATGGGCAGCAGTGACGAGCACACCTCAGAAGACATCGTGTTCGCGACACCGGAAGGAGAAATCAAGAGGATCTTCGTTGCGGCCCAGGGCGCAGGACTGGTTGACTTTGCGTTGATTCCGCACATGGATCACAAGGATCACCCGGATGCCTCCGTTGTTAACGCTGAAAAATGGGCTTCGAAACTCCGAGGACCGGTGTACGCGATTGACGATCAGACCGCCATCAAGGTGGCCGACGGCACGGTAGAAGTCGTCTCCGAGGGGCACTGGAAGCTATTTACGTCCTAAGAGGGATCACCTTTGGCCCGAGCCCACACGCAATCGCCAGCTTCCATGCCAAATTACTTCGTAGCCTGAGTGTCTTGGCTAAACACGTTTTGCCAAACGTCATTCACGCGCTTCCATATGGACGAGATATACGTAGTCTCGTCATTTTGGGGGCCTTCTGCACCGTAGCGGGACCACTTGGCCTGGTATGAGAGAAGCACAACTCCCTCTCCAAGCTGCATGAACCGAGCGTTTTCCAGGGAATATGAACGCACAATCGGCCCGCACGCGAGTTGTTCTACGTGTGCCGCCCGCTCTGAAAAACCAGTGGAATAGACGCCCAGAAAGTCTGGAGAGAGCAGATTCTCGTCAGCTTGCGCATTTCCGGTGGTGAGTGCTTCCCACACGCGAGTTTCAAGCTCGAGAAAGAAACTCGCGTTGTTCATTTGAGACTCCGTGCGTCTGATCTTTGATCGAGGCATTGTGCAAATGAGTCAAGAGTTTCCGTACAGGTGCCTCGCAAGAGCCGAGTTCGGAGAAGCATCCCGACCGTCTGTCATTGGCCCGATCGGGAATCCCGTGTAGTGCGTAAATTGGCGCACGTCTCGATGTGGGATTGTGTGCCGTTGTCGCTCCGACTCGGCGAGGAAATTTTCAGTATCACTTGGACTCGGTTATCCGGGCTCGCGCGGATCACGTCTTGCCAATTCGAGCCTGATCCCATCTTCTGAATACGATGGCGCCATGGATTTTTCCCCGGTGTGCCCTTGGGCAACATTGCTACTCGTTTTGAAGTGCGTCCTTCACATTGCGCCGACGCCAGATCCAGGTCCTTAGCGCTTGGGGGTAAATCCGGAGGCAGGAAATGTAGTAGGCCAGCTTGAATCCGAAAAAGCGTAGACCCACGGGCGTATCGCGAAACAGATCGCCAGCCAGGATCGAGACTATCGCCTCCTGCATGCGTCCGACGTTTCGGGGTTCCATGAAGAGCTTACGGATGGCGGGTGACGTGATGCGGTAGATGAACCACGAGAACATCTTTGGGCCACGCTTCATGACTTTCTCAAAGCGGCGAAAATCCTTCTCCGCCTGCTTGATTTCGCCCATGAGCCAGTGGTCGACGGCCTTGGTACATTCAAAGGCACCGTTCATTGCCAGGTAAACTCCTGAAGAGAACATTGGATCGACGAAGGCATAGGCGTCCCCGATCAATGCAAAACCATCGCCACGGCAAAGCTTCGAGTCATAAGCGTAGTTTCCCGTTGCGGTCGCAGGTTCGACCAGGGTCGCATCTCGGAGGCGCGCCGCAAGCTTGGGTGCCAAATTGATCGTCTCGAGCAAAAATTGGCTCAGATCACCCTTGCGCCTCTTGAAGTAGCTCGGATGCGCAACGGCACCAACGCTGGTGATGCCATCAAGCAGTGGGATGTACCAGAACCAGCCGTGATCGAACCAGAATAGCGTGATGTTTCCCTCGAACCGTCCGGGCGTTCGTTGCGCATTTTTAAAGTGGCCGAAAAGCGCGGCGCTGGCGTGGACCCGATTGCGCCGCTTGACCTCCATCGTTCGCGACAGGAGCGTGTCGCGCCCGCTCGCGTCAATCACAAAGCGGGGTCGCCAACGGGTCTCGAGGCCTTCGTCGGTCGCAACCTTGACGAGTGCCCGAGTGCGCGCGGCACCGGCGGTGCCCATATTCACGTGAGTCACACGCTGACCTTCGAGAGTTCGCGCGCCGCACGCTTCGGCGTGGCGAAACAGCAGTTCATCGAATTCCGAGCGCCGCACGTGAACGGCGTAGGGAAACGACTTGTCGATCGCTTCGGCGAAGTAGAAATGACTCGTGTGGTCGTGCCACGGCGAGACGAACTCCGCGCCGTGCTTGGCGATGCCGATCGCCTCGACGGCCTTGCGCACGCCAAGGCGATCAAACAGCGGCATATTCATGGGCAGCAGTGACTCTCCGATGTGAAAGCGCGGGTGGTGTGCTTTCTCGAAGAGCACGACGTCATAACCTTTGTCGGCCAACAGCGCCGCCGCAGTTGAACCGGCAGGGCCGCCCCCGATCACGACGACATCGGGTTCGAATCCTTCCCGCAAATGAGGGTCCATTGCTTAATTCCCGCGCGACGCGCAAGGGATGAATCTCGAATCGGCCACCGGCTCCGGGCCCATAGGCAAGCATGAGGCAATCGCGCCTGCCCTGCAAGATCAGCACCGACTCTCACACCGGTCGCAGACGTACGACCCAAAACGCCCAGCGCTTATTCGAAGACGAGCGAAACGATTTGTGGTCGTCCACGATAGAAGGCAAGTATAGCGAGTCCGACCTTGTACGGGGCTAGGCGCGGTATCGGGTTTCTGGTGGAAAAACCGACATTGCTCTCTTTTCATTCCACATTAATTGCCGTCTTCCAGCAGCCGCCTTGGGTCGTTGTTGAAGCATCGCTATTGACCCGATATCACTCGGACGTGCTCATGAATAAGCGATCTCTAGCCGCCGAGGAGTGCAGGTTCGGCGTTCGGTAATTCTACAGGCGCTCCGATGAGTTTTGAGGGACAAAGCACCGATCCCTTTGGGGCGGAAACCTGCCGCGCCGCGCAGTCGATCTGACCCAGTATGATGTCGTGCACGCACTAAGGGGATATTCGTGATGAACGCACCAATATGCGCGGTCCTGATCCATGTTTCGGATGTGCCAGTCGCTCTTGATTGGTACCAGTCCGGTTTTCGCGGATCCAAGAGAAAACGGGTGAGCGAATTCGATTTCGTCTATCTCGACTTTCACGGTGTCAATCTTGAAATCGTCCCCTGTGACGAGAAAGTGGCGTCGGGTGCAGCCGGCGCCGTTCCCTATTGGGCGGTTGACGATTTCGGCGAGACACTGGCGCACTTTATCGACGTGGGGCGCCAAGTTGTATCGCGGACCCATCGATATCGATTGCGGCCTTCAGATGTGCATGGTGCGAGACCCTTGGGGTAATTGCATCGGACTTCGAGGGTAGGCACCCGTGTTACCGGATCGGGGAATCACCCATGGCGTCGGTTGCACGGACGGGATGGATCTGCTCGTCGATCGTGCCGGATCGAAGACCTACTCGGCTGACGCCTTCGCCGCCCGTTCGATCAAACGCGCCACTTCGGCTGGCTTGGAAAGGTAGACCGCGTGACTTGCGGGAACCTCGATTGTCTCGCTGCCGGCCCGCTTGGCCATGCTGCGCTCGAGATCGGGATTGATGTTGTGGTCGAGGGTCGCGACCAGCGCCCAGCTCTTCTTCTGATGCCAGGCAGCCGCCGTCACAGGCGCGCCGCCAGCGGCCTTGGCCAGCATCGGCTGGGAATGTGCCATGAAGTTCGCCTGGGCGCTTAGGACATCGCCAGCGAAATCGGCGGGGAACGCCGCGGGCTCAAGGTACAGGAAGTCGTCCTTCGTGGCCCGCATGTCCTGATTGGCGGCAGGGGCTTGCGACAGCAGGCCGACTGCGCTTTCGCCTTGATCAGGGATAAAGGCGGCGATATAGACGAGCCCGACGACATTCGGTGCATTGCCCGCTTCGGTGATGACCACGCCGCCATAGCTGTGGCCGACCAGAAGGGTCGGGCCCTGTTGCAAGTCCAGCACCCTTTTCGTGGCCGCGGCGTCGTCGGCGAGTGATGTCAGCGGCTCCTGCACCACACTGACTTTAAAGCCGTCTTTGACCAGAATGTCAGCGACGTCCCGCCATCCGGAACCGTCGGCGAAGGCACCGTGGACGATAACGACGTTCTTTACCGGCTCGGCACGAGCCGGGGCGACGGCAGCTGACAACACTGTGACGACGGCGGCCAGGGCAGTAATGGATCTATATAGCATCGAGCGCTCCTTTGTGAAGTATAAATTCAACCGACAGGTTGAATATAGAATCGAATTGATGAATAGTCAACCTCTTGGTAGAATATTTGCAGAATAAAGTAGGCACACACATCGCCATGAGTGAGATCAAAGCTCGCAAGGAGACCGCCTCGCGCACCGCGCGCCTCGACGCGGTATTCGCCGCGTTAGCCGATCCGACGCGGCGGGCCATTATCGAACGGCTCTCACGCAGCGAGGCGCGCGTGACGGAGGTCGCCGAACCCTTCCACATGTCTTTGAACGCGGTGTCGAAACACATCCGCGTGCTGGAGGCAAGCGGCGTGGTCGAGCGGCACAGGAAGGGGCGCGACCACATTCTCTCCATCAATACCCGTTCTCTGGATGAGGTCGATGGATGGATCGAGCGGACGCGGCGCTATTGGGAGGAACGGCTTGACGCCATGGAGCAGCTGCTGTCCGAGCTCAACAAGGACCCCAAGTTGGGGCCAAAGGATCGCAAGCATGGTTCACAGTGACACGACGAGCCCGAGCGTGCAGGTGCGCCGGCGCGTGAAAGCGGGGGCGGAGCAAATCTTCGACCTGTGGACCCAGCCCGATTTGATGGTTCAGTGGATGAGCCCCTTTCCGGGCGCGGTCCATTGCAAGGCGAGCTGTGATTTGCGACCTGGCGGGGAGTTCAGCCTAGTCATGTCATCTGAGGAATCGCGCCGCGACGTATCCGGAAGCTATGTAGTAGTCGACCGGCCGCGCAAGCTTGTGTTCACCTGGATTGGCCCACTGACGAACAATGTGAACACCCTCGTCACCGTCGAACTCATTCCGTGCGGCGATGAAACCGACCTCGTGCTCACCCACGAGCGCCTACCGACGTCTGCAATTCGTGAGGGTCATACCAAAGGCTGGGGGAATATATTGGACCATCTGGCGGATGCGGTTCGAGAGGAATTTTAGGTCCTATTTTCGGATTCGAAGCAGGGTTCACGTCTTGCAGCCAGCACGAGACGCATCCTCGCGGCGTGAAAGAGCGTCGGAACGTCGACCTGCCAATGCTTGAGAAGAATCGAAATACCCACGCCTTCGAGATCGGCGATGATCCCAACGTAGATCGCAAGACTGAGCCATGCACCAGGCCTTCCCAACGCCAAAAGGCGGAAAAACCCGAGAAAAAGCAGGAGCCCCCAAAGCTTAGAGGACCACATGTGGTAGCTCGACTCACGTCTGAACTTGGCGTAGTCCAGTGCATAACGCGCGAACTCTAGCAAAATCAGGAAGACAAGCGACAAAGAGTGGTCCCGAACGATCTGGGGATAGAGACGCCATGTCGCAAATCCGATGGCGAGGTAGAAAACCGAATCGGCTGCACTATCGAGCCGACGCAGGCTTGGCGTTGCAACATTGAATCGACGGGCAATAACCCCATCGAACACGTCGGACAGGAACGCCAGTAAAAGGCAGATGCCAAAGCCCGGTGGGCTTGGTGCCCCAACGGCAAGCAAGACGACGACTGGCGCAAGAAGCGCGCGCAGCGCTGTCAAGCCCAATGGCGAACGACGAAGTACTGACGTGAACATCTGGACCCCCAAGGTTCTCGCTCATTGAGCCGCACGGGCACAGCCGGTATCGAAACTGGGTGCGCTTTAGCGCGACAGCGTAGCTAGGATGGCGTACGCGACTTCGGCAAGCGAGCATTCGATGGATCGTCCTTGCGGCCTATCCGATGGGTATCGGAAAGCGATACCGATATTCGCAATAAGGCACTTCCAGCTCTCGGTGGCCTGCACGCGACATCGCCGGGACGACCCAAAAGGGTGCATCGCCCTTCCGGCGACTCGATTTTCCATGGCTGTGGGGTGGGGGTAAATTCATGGCCGGGGCGGCCTGGCTCCTCCATAATGGCGTCTTTTTCGTCCTCTCCAATCGCCCTTTCGCTCAACATCGCTTATGGACAAGGTTCTCGGTTTCTTTTTTCTTTTGCTTACTCTGGCAGGATCGGTTAGCGCGCAGCAGAAAATCAGGATAGAAAAGGCGGACGATCTCCCCCGCTTTAGCTACCCCATCAGCGGGCCCCTCGAAGACGTGGTTCGCGACGATGCGAAATTCGAGGCACTGGCCGGCCCGGTGCGACGAGACATCGAATCGATCTTCGATCAATACGAGATCGCGGACAAGGCAACCGCGCGCAATCTGTTCGGGGTGCTCGCGCAACTCGATTATCTCCAGGGGAAGTATGACGCCGCCATCCAGCGCTTAGACGCGATCCGCTCACTCGAGGAGAAGCCGGCGGACAAACTCCTGTCGGGTCTGCGCATGCGTGCCATGATTGCCGCGGTGCGCAGCACCGATAGCAAAGACTCCGAGGCTTATCGCACCGCCGTGGCCCAAAATCTCGCCACAACGCTGCAGCCCCTGCCCTATGAAGTCATCGGCAACTCAATTCGGGAGTACAAGGCAAGTGCCGAGATCGCAAGCGAGGCTCTCGCCTTAGGGCGCATTCAAAACGTCCTGCAGCCCACTGTGGACAAGGCCGGCGCGCTCAGTTCAGATCTTGTCCCCGCGATCATCGGTGCACGTTATTTCCTGGTCACGACATTGCCCCTGAAAAAGACGCTCGTGGACACGTATGGTAGTTATCTCACAGCGCACGTCGTGAGCAAACCCGATATCTGGGCTGCGCGCAATGTCGCCTTGCCCGCGGGCAAGTACCATCCGGTTAACATGGTCGTTTGGGATAGCGGCGTCGATCTCAGTCTTTTCCCGGGACGGCAACTCAAGGACCCCAATGGCCAGCCCGCGGTCATCGGGTTTGACCGATATGCCAAAGCCGCCAATACCGAACTGCTTCCCGTCTCAGATGAGGTACGCGAAGCACTGCCTAAGACGATCGCGCGAATCAAGGGCATCTCCGATTTGCAGGCCAACATCGATTCGCCCGAGGCAACTGAACTGAAGACGTATCTCTCCACACTGACCCCGGCGAATTACAAGCACGCCATCGAAGAGCTCAATCGAGATGGGCAGTATGTCCATGGAACACACGTGGCGGGCATCGCCACCGCAGGCAACCCTTACGCGCGCATCGGCGTCGCTCGCATTGAGTTCGGGTATACGCTTTTGCCGGACCCCTGCCCCTCGGACGAACTGGAACGCGCACAGGCCCGCAACCTGGACGATTATGTGAAATTCATGAGACAGCACCATGTGCGCGTGGTAAACATGAGCTGGGGCGGATCCATCAAGGACGACGAGCGGGCACTGGAGCTGTGCAGCATCGGCAAGACGACCGATGAACGCAAGGCGATTGCGCGCCGCTACTTCGATATCGAGAGGACGGCCTTGACTCGCGCAATGGCAAAAGCCAAAGAGATCCTTTTCGTAGCGTCGGCGGGAAATAGCAATGAGGACGCCTCATTCTCGGAAACGATTCCAGCTGGGATTGAATTGCCCAATCTGATCACGGTCGGGGCCGTGGACCAGGCTGGAGACGAAGCCTCTTTCACCAGCTACGGCAAAACCGTGGTCGTCGACGCCAACGGCTATCTGGTCGACAGTCTCGTTCCCGGTGGCGAGCATGTCCCCCTGTCTGGCACATCCATGGCTTCGCCTCAGGTCGCGAATCTCGCCGGGAAGCTCCTGGCGATTGCCCCAAAGCTGACTCCCGAGCAGGTGATCGGCATCATCCGCCGCACGTCAGATCCTTCTGGCGATGGCCGGCGCCATCTGATCAATCCGGCAAAGGCCATTGCGGAGGTCGCTCGCAGTCACTAGCGCGTAACGCGATGCGAATCCCCGCAACATTGCCGTGCCGCTACGAATAAAGGGGGAGTTTATGCGAACAAAAGCTTGGATCTGTGGCTTGGCCTTCCTCTGTTTTGCGCTGCGTTCGCCTCGCGCTGAAGATGCGAAGACCCTGTATCCGGCGATGGCACCTCTTGCGCGATACCAGGTGACTGGCTCGGCGGAGGAGATTACGCTCGCGCGAAGCGCGGCACCACCGTCGATCTCCGGCAATGCCCAAGTTCTCACACTGGGCGAGCACGGTTACCAAACGGCGATCGAGGGCCGAAACGGCTTTGTCTGCCTGGTCGAGAGGTCCTGGGCCGCGGGCTTTGACGATGCCGAATTCTGGAATCCCAAGATCCGCGCGCCCATTTGCTTGAACCCGGCTGCGGCACGCACTGTCCTTCCGAGCTACCTTGAAAGAACCCAATGGGTTTTAGCCGGCCACTCCATCTCCGACATGATCGCTCGCGTTAAGTCTTCGATCGCATCCGATCGCTTTGTCATGCCGGAGCTCGGTGCGATGTGTTACATGATGTCCAAGCAGGGATATCTGTCCGACGCCGATGGCCACTGGCATCCCCATCTCATGTTCTTCCTTGGCAACACCGACGCTGCCGGCTGGGGCGCAAATCTCCACGGATCCCCGATTTTTGCAGCGAAAGGAGACCCGGAACCGGTCACGACCTTCATGGTTCCGGTCATCCAATGGTCCGATGGAACTCCCGCGCCAATGGAGATGCGCTAGCCACACGATTTAATATTCCTAGCCAGTCGTGAAAGCGAGCGATTGGGCTGCGGCGAGGGGATGCGAGACGGTTGCAGGGTGTCCATCGTAGCGACGGTTAGTCCATCGGAGCATGGCGTGGCGGGGACGATCGCCCCACGCCGCTCGGCCGTCTTTCCGCAATGCACGCTGTGGAACTCCAATGGACGTACTACAATTCCAAGGTAGATTGGAGGAGACAAATCATGACAAAAATCTTATTTAATAATGTCACGGTACTGGACTGCACGGGCGCACCGCCCTTTCCCGGCCAGGTGCTCATCGAGGGTAATCGGATCAAGGCGGTCGCCCCGACGGGCAAGGCGCTCGCCCTCGAGGGCGCGCTTGTCGTCGACGGCGCCGGGGCTACGCTCATGCCGGGATTGATCGAGGCCCACTCGCACCTTACTTTCCTGGATACGGCGGACCTTGAAAGCCTAGGGTTCGTCCCTCCCGAAGAGCACACGCTACGGACGGCGAAGAATGCCAAGAAATTGCTCGATCAAGGGTTCACGGCGTGCAATAGCGCGGCCTCGGCCAAGGCCCGACTGGATGTCGTGATCCGCAACGCAATCGACGCGGGCGACATACCGGGACCGCGAACCCGTGCCGCAAGTCCGGAGCTTGCGACCACGGCTGGTCTCGGGGACGTGCGCCTGCGGCACATGCATCGTGAAACCTTTGCGATCGTCTGTGACGGTGCCGACGAGTTTCGCAAGACGGCGCGCGAAATGGTCCGCGAGGGCGTGGACACGCTAAAGATCAATCCTTCCGGCGACGAATTCGTGCCCCATAGCCGTGCTCACCATACCGTGATGACCGAAGCCGAGATTGAGGCAGTCTGCGAGGTGGGACGCATGCATGACAAGCGGGTGGCCGCTCACGCGCGTAGTGCGCAATCGGTCAAGCTGTGTTTAAAGCACGGCGTTGGTGTGATCTACCATGCCACGTTGGTCGATGACGAAGCGTGCGCCCAGCTCGAAGCAGCCAGAGACCGGATCTTCGTTGCTCCCACGCTTGGTATTAGCTACACCACACTCAACGAGGCCGCCCAGTGGGGCATCACATCGCAGGTCGCTGAGAGCCTGGGAATCCGCCGCGAGCTGGAGATCGGAATCCAGAACATGAAGGAATTGAAGAAGCGCGGAGTACGCATTCTACCTGGTGGAGACTATGGCTTTGCCTGGAATCCCAATGGAACCAATGCCCGCGATATCGAGCATTTCGTGAATTTGCTGGGATTCTCGCCGATGGACGCCATCCTTTCTGCGACAAAGCTGGGCGGCGAAATCATGATGATGGGTCACGAGCTCGGTCAGATCAAAGCCGGCTTTCTGGCCGATCTGATTCTAGTCGACGGCAATCCGTTGGCCAATGTGAAGCTTTTGCAGGACGCAGACAAACTCCTTGGCATCATGAAAGACGGCCAGTTCCACAAGCGGCCTCAGGTCGGCGCGGAGTCCCAGCGTCGGATCGCCTAAAAACGGTCGCCTCCCTGGCTGACGTGCGCGCGGTCGATCGCACAGATCGCGCTCGAAAAAGGCCAGCTCGCCTGAATCAGCGGTGGGACGACTCGCCAGGGGAGAGCCTCTTGGGACAGGCAGACGTAAATGCGTTGCAGCCTATCGGGCTCGTGCGTGCACGTGATCGCCGGGTCGCAGGACCCGGCGTTGGCTTGCTGCCCTGCTCATCACCACCAGCGCCGCACGACCCCGATGAGTGGAGTGCATGGACCCCTCGTGGCTAGAAATGCGTGCCAAAGCCGACTCCGTGGTCCAGAGGGTCAAGGTGGAGCTTGCCGAGGTTGGCGTTGCCCAGGTTGGTGGCATAGACATCGGTGCTCATCCAGATCTTCTTGACATCCAAGTTCAGAAACCAGTCTTTGGTGACGTAGTAGTCCGCACCGCCTTGAAGGGCCCGGACCGAAACTATCTTTCTTCAGCCCCAAAGCGGTGACTCCCGGCACAGATGTACTGATATCGTCGAGGTGCGTGTAGTTGATCCCCGCCCCCACATAGGGTTGGATAGTATTGCCCGGAAGAAAGTGACATTGCGCGGTGACCGTCGGTGGAAGGACGGATACGCGTCCGACATCCCCGAAGATATTCGTCCCTCGGGATGACGCATCCGGGAAAACATCGGCAGGCCATTTCAGCGCAGTTCCTTGCGCACGACCAGCTTCAGAGCCGACCACACGTGTGTGACGGCGCAGACCTTGACGTCAACAAAGCCCAGTGGAAGCGCGATCTCGCGGATAACTTCGTCGGTGACCGTCGAAGGCACGTTCGACGACTTCTTGGGCCACGAGACCCAAACGATCGCGGCAGGACCCAGTTCTTTTCTCAGTGACGGCATTAGCTTGGACAGTTCCTCGTGTCTTGTGACAAAGACATGGGCGAGATCGGCTCCTGCATCGAGTCGGTACAAAAACTTCACGTGCTCCGACACCGGCCCAAGCAGATCCCTATACTCCGCTGGCGCGTTGACCAAAAGGACCTGATGCCCCGCTTTGACGCCGAGCTTCTCGGCCAGGGGCCTGCCCGAATAGCCGGAGTCGGCGTGACTTGTCATGCGGTCGACGTCGGGGCGGCAGAGAAGGATTCGGTCATCTGCTACTCGCTCTCTGAGCGCGGCACATGATTCATTCTAGCCATTTGCAATCAGGCGAGCCGAAATTCGGGATCCAGCACGCCGGTGCGGCCAGAGAGAAGTCGTCAAGGATTCAAGATCGCGTCTTCGAAGCCGGGTCTTAACGGACTTCGAGCATTCGGTTGCCCGAAGCGTAGCGTTTCATTCCCAAATTGAAAACCGTGATCGCGAGAAGCAGATAAATCAGCGCAGCGCCTGCAAGCGCGGCAATCTCGAGAGGATCCAAGGTGCGAAACGCCTCGACGGGCAAGAAAGCCACAAAACCCGCCGGAACCAGCGTCAACAAGAGGATCTTGATGATGACGGGAAAGCCATTGTGCGGATAGGTCGAGATGATGATAAAGCTCTCCAGCAGCTGATCGGACAGCCGGCTGCTTTGGCTGCTAAAGAATGGCAGACAGTTGATTGCAAGGGCCGTCGCCAAAATGATGAGTGACGACAGAAGTCCCAGCAGCACGAGCACGAGGACACCGGCTGGCCCTTGGTGACCGAAGACCACCCAGACGATCGGCGCAGTGGCGATGTCTCCGAGCCCCGAGATCCGGCTTTCGCGAAACATGAGACCAGGCAGGGGATGGCGCGGCCGGCCCAAATAAATATCGAGCTCGCCATCGACGATCGCCCGCCCCATGTCGAGTGTGCCCCCGCACAGGAAGAAGGCGGTACCGAAGGAGAACGCCGCGATGCCGTAGAGAGTTGCGAGATCTTCCAGATGCCAACCCTTGAGCGAGGAGAAATTCGCGAAATAGATGATCCACACCATGAACATGACGAGGTTTTGCAAGAGCATGAAGAAACTAAGAGCAAATAGTGCTCGGCGGTCGCTCAACGCCATTCGCAGCGCAGCGCCATTGAGCAGCACGATGTACTGCATCGTTTCCCGAATGCGCTTCACGATGCCCTCCCCTTTCACGCGCCAGCCGACAGGATTTTCTTCGTCGCCCGGTACTGGACGAAGAACGCCAGCCCGAGCAGGGCCAGGAGCCAGAAGATCTGGATCGCCAGCCCCTGGACCATCTGCGCGCCGGTCGGCGCCAGGGCGAGCCGACCCGGCACGTTGAGAATGGCAGGATAGGGCGTAAGCCAAGCCAGTGCCTGAAGCCATCCCGGATAGAAGCGGATCGGTAACAGCAGTCCGCCCAGAAGGAAGCAGAATTTCTGGGAGATCCACATCGCCGGACGCGCGTACGGCCCCCAGACTTCGAGTAGGGCCAGGGCGCAGTAGATGATCCCATGCGTCAAGGCGCCGATCGTGACGCAAATCCAGATCAAAGGCAGCAGCCGCCAGTCGGTAAAGCTGCCGCTTAGCGCGGTCGCCAACGCGATGCCCACCGAAAAGAACACGACTACGCGAAGGGTGGTATGCCCGAGCCAGCCCCAGAACTTGGTCGCGATGTACGACATCGGACGCGCAAGGCTCGCCACAAACTGACCATCGAGCACGTCGGCGCGGACCTCCTGGAAGGTGTAGCCGCCGGCAAAGGTGATCATCTCCGTAATGGCCAGATACCAGATCAGCGCGGGCGCGCCCACGCGAATGCGCTCGGGTAATTCGCCTAGAGGCGTAGCCCTGAAAATGCTCGCAAACACGGCCACGAGCAGCGTGTAGGTCACGATCGGGACGGCAATCAGGAGCCTTTCGCTCATGCCGCGCCGCCATCCCAGCACGACGAAACCCGTACGGGCTTCGAGGACACTCATCTGCGGCCTCCATACAAATCGCGAATAATCGCCTCGAGCGGCGCATTTTCGATGGTCACATCACGAATCGACAATTGTTGAAGTGCGCCCGAGAGCACCCTGTCGATCGGATGCCGCGTCTGGTCCACCGACAACGTGACACGATGATGGTCCCGGCTCACGACGATTGCGCCGCCAAAGTCGGCACTGGGGTGTTCCTCGTCGGTTACGAGCGTGATCTGTTTGGTCGAGAGAAACTCCGAGCGCAGCTCCGCGAGTGGCTTATCGAGCAGAATCCGGCCATCGTTGATGAGAATGACCCGATTGCATATCTCCTCGATATCACCGGTATCGTGACTCGTCAAAAGGATCGTAGTCTCCTCAGAGTCGGCCAAGTGCTTCAGATGCTCACGCAAGAGCGCCTTGGCGGTCACGTCCAGCCCGATGGTAGGCTCGTCCAGAAAGAGGATTTTCGGTTTGTGCAATAGTGTCGCCGCGATCTCGCAGCGCATCCGCTGGCCCAGCGAAAGACTTTTCACCGGCTGGTCCAGCAGCGACTCGATTCTGAGAATCTCGACGATGTAGGCCAGCCGGATACTGTAAGCCGCGCGGCTGACATCATAGATTTTCGACAGGAGCTCAAAGCTGTCGCGCACTGGAAGGTGGTACCAGAGTTGAGAGCGCTGCCCAAAGACAATCCCAATCTCGCTGGCCAGCTTTTGTCGTTGCTTCCAAGGCACGAAACCGGCGACCTCGGCATTGCCTGAGGTGGGTTGAAGGATGCCGGTGAGCATCTTCAGCGTGGTCGACTTGCCCGCACCGTTCGGCCCGATAAAGGCGACCCGCTCGCCCGAAGCGATCGAGAAGTCGATCGCGTCGACCGCCGTGAACGGCGAGTCGTTCTTGCGCACGAAGCACTTGGTGAGTTTCTGAACGCGGACAATCATGAAATGCCCTTCTTCATTTTCATGAAGGCGGACAAATCATCGAATATCGCAAGAGAATCTGTCAGCCTTCGGGAGAATGTGGCTGACGTGGATCGGACAACTTATTCCAGAGAGTCAACCTTCCCGACAATGGCGAGTGCCATCGACACGCCGACCGGACCGAAAGTCGCGGCGGCGGGTGCCGGTTCAAGCCACACTAGCCCTAGGTGATCGCTGGAGATCATGGGATGAGTGAACCATAATTGTGCGGCGCTTCCAAGACGTTTAGTGAAAAATACATCAGTTTCTGGGTTCGTCGTTCTCGGTATTGCGGCAACGGGAGCTGAACCAATACGCGCTGGTGACCCGGGTGGCGCGGGTGGCCCCCGCTGGATCAAAAGCACTGCGCTCATAGTGGCTGGCGTTCAGATTTGCAGGCGCAATCGCATCAGCGCGTCACCTCGCGCGCGATGACCTCGACCAATTCAAAATGCAGGGTCACGAGCTCGAATCGGTCATGCAACTCGAGGTGCGGGAGGCAGGCCCTGTGGCACTCCCGGAATTCGTCTGCGCTGGAAAATGCCTCGCCACGCCAGACCTCTTCTGGAATGTCACCGAATTCGATCGTATACACCTTGGTAGCCTTGATGATGCAGCGAAGGCTCTGCTTCAAATCGTAGACTTCAATGATGTCGCCAGGCGCATAGCTGCCATCGCCGAATTCGCCGTACCGCCTGTAATAGGCTGCAACCGTGTCCGCGGTGACGGTCTTTCGACCCTCCATGACACTGCACACAAGGCTGTCATCGTTTTCGTCGGCCCCCCAAAAGGTCAGCCTCTTTCTATTATTCATTTCGCCTCTATTGCGCAGGATGCCCAACCGGTGACCTATCGCTTGCCTGCATCGTAATTCAACGGTCAGTGGGGCCTGCCCGCGTCGGGGTCGCCCGCTTCCATCTCCATGTCCATCCCGCCCCATTTTTCTTGCTCATTCGGGTAGACATGGGTCATCCAATTGAATACGACCGGGATCCACAGCCCTTGGGCTGCACGGCACTCGTCTTCGGTGTGGATACTGCCCTGCGGCCCGAAGCGCGCCTTCGGTCCGAACTGCTCGTTTTTGGGCAGGGTCTTCGGGCCAGCGCAGAAGTCCACGTGCCGGTGCCATGTTGCGATACTCAAGGGAACAATCTCATCCAGCTGCCGTGCGGAAGCTTCCGCCGGCGCCGTGTACATCACTCCCACCGCCTTTAAGCCATCCGGAGTGCGTCTATAGAGAATCGACCCCGGGTGGCTGTAGTCGATCTGCTGCTGTTCCTTCCGGCGGTAGCGGTAGTTGGTGTAGTGGATCTCTTCTCCCATCCGCCCGGTCGGGTAAAAAGGCTTGTAGCCGTCGTGCACAGCGGTCTGGACGTCGCGGTACTGGGCCAGCACCGCGTCTGCAGCGGCCAGGATTGCCGTGGCCCGTTCCGCATCACCGGGCCGCGGCTCGCCTTTGAGTGACATCTGCATGTGCCGACCCATCTTCATCGAGGGCACGGGTGTCTCGTCCGTCTGCGCGCTGTAGTGGCTTAGAAGACGCTCCCACAAGGGAAATTCCTGGCCCGAAGCGAGGTTGCACCCCAACGCCAGGATGCATAGGAGGAATGCTTTTCGAATCATTGAAAATCTCTTTGGGCAGGTCGCGCAAACGGGATTGTGACGTAATTCTAGACGCGAAGAGGGTCCTAGACACGAAGTCCTTTGGAGTTCTCTACATCCCTTTTCTGGATTCTCAATGGGACGTCAGGGGCGACTGCCGATCCCTGCCGCGACCGACGCGGTAACGGCTTCATCTCAGCCGCCTCACGCTTGCCTAAGGACGGCGCATGCCTGCATCGGAAAGGAAGCATCGAAATCACAGCAGGCCATCCCCGCCGCGGGAGTCGGACGGCCGCGCAAAAGGGAGCCTTCCGAACGCCTGCTTCGAATCTCGGAAGTCCGATCCGGTCGTCCTACGACTTTCGCCTAATTTACTTTTCGAAGTTCTCGCCCGATATTCCCCCTCGAGGAAAGCCATGACAATGACAGCACGATTTTGCTGCAGAGTACCGGGCACTTCGCAAATGCTCGGGCCTGACGTGGACTCTCGTCGGAATCCAACGTCATCGGGGAGTGTATGCCATCCTATTTTGCTGCAGCCTTCAAAGCCCAAATCTCACGCCTGTCGCGTGCAGAGCTTCGCAGCCAGAGTTTGCAACTGAAAAAAGAGCTGGCGCTGCTCCAAGACTCCAACCGGCGTCTGAGAACTGAGCTGAAGTCCTTGACCAAAGACCTGCGGCGAATCGATCGACACTTCGACGCGTTGGCCAAAGTATCCCGTCCTTCGGAGCCCGACCTACGGTTTCGCTTTTCCCCGGAACGGCTGCGTCGACAGAGAGAACGACTCGGGATGTCGTCGGCGAGCTTCGCCAAACTCGTGGGGGTCAGTGCCCAATCCATCTATTTGTGGGAGCACGGTCGATCACGTCCGCGAGCGCGGCAGATCGCATCAATCGCCGCGCTACGCGGGATCGGTAAACGCGAGCTCAAAAAGCGAGTCTCGCGCACTCTCTAGACGGGGGCGCGACCGGGACCCCGCTTCGGAACTCCTGTGAGGGGCTCCCCGCCCCTTTATCTAACTGAAAGTCTCGCGCTAAAGACGAACGGCCTGACGGAACGTCCGGATCTGCGCCATCGTCAGGTCGGCGGCTCGCGCCTGGGCGTCCTGTCGGTGAGGCTCCAGGCTGCGTCGGCGATCCAGGCGGCAAGTCAAGCGGCCCGCGCCCGGCAAGGCTGCGCGCGCCACCAGTTCTCTAAAGGGCGAGCGCGGACCGACGGCGCTTGGCGGGGGGGCGAACCCCGACGAGTTGCGAGACGACCAGGCGCACGTTCGCCTGCATCTGCGCCACGGCATTGCGGTCACCCGAGAGGTGCTTCATCAGGCTCTGCTGAAACAGGCCGTCGAACATGGCATAGGCGACGTTGCTGGGCAGCCGCACCGGCTCACCCGTTATCGCGGCGAACCGGGAGAGCACGCGCCAGATCATCTTCTCCAGACTCTGGTCGATCTCGGCGACGTCGGCACGAAACGCCTCCTCGAATAACGACTGGGCGCGCAGATCGTACCAAAGCCGGTGCAGCGGGGCTTCCTTGCGAAGCGTGTCCCCCAGGGCGGCCACAAAACCGTCGAGGAGTTCATCGAATGTCGTTGCCGTGGCCGTAACCTCGTCGTAGCGCCTCACGCAGATGGCCTTGTACTGGCGCACGCTGCACAGAATCAGATCGAGCTTGTCGGTGAAATAGTAGTGCAGCACGCCGTGCGAAAACTCGGAGTTCTGCGCGATCTCGCGCAGGCTCGTGCGCGCGTAGCCCAGGTCGGCAAGCGTTTGCAGCGCCGCCCCGCTCAGTTCGGCGCGACGCTCGGCGAACTTGTGATCGCGAGGTTTGGGCGTCGTAGTCATGCGCGAATTGTAAAGAGCGTCACGACCGGCTGCAATTGATTCCGCCATGGTCTGGACATTCGTCCAATTTAGTCTTGACAGTCGTCCAGAGTCCTCCTACGATCAATTCGCATTCTTTGACGAATGTCCAAAATATAAGAGGAGACATCGATGAGCAAGTTCGATCTGACCGGTCGCAAGGCCCTGGTCACCGGTGGTGCGCGCGGGCTTGGCGAAGGCATGGCCCAAGCGCTTCTAGCCGCCGGTGCGACGGTGATGATTGGCGACGTACTCACGTCGCTCGGACGTGAAACGGCAGCCAAGCTTTCGGCCAAAGGCGCCAAAGCCGCCTTCGTGCAACTTGACGTGACGAAGGAAGAGGACTGGCACACCGCCGTGGAGACCACCGTCAAGACCCTCGGCGGGTTTGACATCCTCATCAACAATGCGGGCATCGAGATCACCGCGCTCGTGTCGGAAATCGACCCCGCCGATCTAAGACGCATGCTCGACGTCAATATCGTGGGCACCGCACTGGGCCTAAAGCATGCGTTTCGAGCGATGCGACCCGGTGGCTCGGCCGGCAAGGGCGGCGCCGTCGTCAACATCTCGTCTGTGGCAGCGACGATCGCTTTCCCGGCGATCGCGGGCTACTCTGCGACGAAGTCAGCCGTTGATCGGCTCACGCGCGTGGCCGCGATGGAGTCCGGCAAGCTCGGCTACGGCGTGCGCGTGAACTGCATCTACCCGGGACTCGTCCCCACCGAGATGGGCATGAAGCTCGCAGCCGACGTGGTCGCGGCCGGACTCTTTCCGTCGCCTGAGGCTGCCGTGGGGGCAATTATCGAGCAGACGCCCTCGGGCCGTCTGGGCGAAGTCGCCGACATGGCCGATGCGGTGGTCTTCCTGTGCTCCGATGCGTCCCGCTTCATCACCGGTGCTGGCCTGCCGGTCGATGGTGGCATGGGTATGTAAGACCAACTAACAAGGACGAGACAAAGATGAGTGCGCACAAGAAACCCGTCGTCGTTTATGGCGCGTCCGGCTACACCGGCCGCCTCGTATGTGAGTATCTGCGCGAGTACGGCATTGCCTTCATCGCGGCTGGGCGCAGTGCAGAGAAGGTAAATGCAGCGATGAAATCCAACGTCGCCGGCATCGAGACGGCGAACTACGAAGTAGTCCAGGTGGACCACTCGACCGAGGCCCTGACGCAGCTTTTCAAGGGCGCATCGGTGGTCCTCAACACCGTGGGTCCGTTTGCCAAATTCGGACCCGAGGTGGTGGAGGCCTGTCTGGCCGCAAAATGCCATTACACCGACACGACGGGCGAGCAGGACTGGCTAATTGCGCTGGAAGCCAAGTACGGCGCGAAGTTCGCCGCAGCGGACCTGCTGCTTTCACCGGGTCTTGCGCAGATGTACACCACCGGCGAGATCGCAGCGCAGTTGTGCCTGGAGACACCGGGACTGGACACGCTCGACATCGCCGTGTTTTGGGGGGGCAGCCCGACAATCGCTTCGACCCAGACGATTCTCGTGAATGCGGCCATGGCCAAGGCTTACTATCTGGAACAAAATCAATACGTCGAATGGCAGCCTGACGCCGGTCTCTACCATCTTTCGATCCCGGGCCAGCACGAGGCTGCTCTCGCGCTGCCTTGGGGCGGGACGTCACATCCGGTCTGGTTCAAGCGCGACCCCCGTGTCGCCAACGTCAAGGTGTTAGGCGGCGTGTTCAACAAGGCCCTCATGATGGGCGTGCCCCAGATCGTCGCCGGCGCATTGGAAGCGACCAAAGGCATGAACGAGAACGATCGCTACGCCGCGCTCGCCAAGACGGCCGCGAGCGTCATCAACTCCATGCCGCCTCGGGAGAACCCCCGGGTCAACAAGTCGGTCGACTCCGTACACGCGTCAGGCCCGCTCGGACGCGCACACTGCGTGCTCTATGGCAACTGCAACTACAAGCAGACCGGTCTGTTGCAGGCGTTCGCTGCAGCCTCGCTGCTTCAGCAAGCGCCGCGTCGAGCAGGCTTCGCCTCGGGTTGCCAGGCCTTCGGACACCACGAGTTGCTCGGTGCGCTGCGCAGCTTTGGCCTCGTGCAACCACCGGTGCTGACCGTTCATCAATAGTCATCGCGGCATCCCCCGCAAAGAAAGCAGGTTAGCCGGCCTGCGCGGGGGATCGGTGCGGCGACCCACCCAGCGCGGTGAGCGCCCAGGGCCCCGGTGACCTGCCGGCTAAGTCCAGGAAGGAGAACGGATGCGTCTCATCGATTATCTCGACAAAGGGGCAACGCTGGGCGAGGACTCGCCCTGCCTCACGCTTGGCGCGGTCGATCTGTCCTATGGCGATGTACAACGCATCAGCTACCGTGTGGCGCGCGCGCTCGCCCGCTCAGGAATTGCCGCTGGGGACAAGGTCGCCGTGCTCTCGGGCAACGATGCGCATGCGTTCGCCTGCGTGTTCGGTATTTCGCGCGCCGCCACCGTCTGGTGTCCAGTGAATCCCCGCAACGAGGCCAGCGAAAACCGCTTTGTGCTCGACGCATTCGACTGCGCCGCGCTGATCTTCCACAGCGTGTACGCGCCAATGGTTGAAAAGATGCGCGCCGATCTACCCAAGGTGCGTGTGTTCGTGTGCATCGACCAGCCTTGGGCCGACGCTCCTTCACTGGCGCAGTGGCTCGAAGGCGCCAGCGACGAGCCGATCGTGGTCCCGACCTTAGACGACCTCGCGATGATCGCCGGTACCGGCGGCACCACCGGCATCCCCAAGGGCGTGATGCTCTCCGGCCAGAATCTCGAGACCATGAGTGCGCTCACTCTCATGGGTTATCCCTTCGAAGGACGCCCGTCCTACCTCGCGCTCGCGCCGCTCACGCATGCTGCGGGTGTCCTTTGCTTTCCGGTCATGGCGCTCGGTGGCCGCGTCGTCATCATGCCCAAACCCGACTTGACCGATTTCCTGGTTTTGATCGAACGCCACGCCATTACCCATACTTTCCTTCCGCCCACCCTGATCTACATGCTCCTTGAACACCCGCGACTGGCCCACACCAGGCGCGACTCGTTGCAATGCTTCTGGTACGGGGCAGCCCCGATTTCAGCGTCGCGGCTGGAGGAAGCCCTCACCAAGATCGGCCCCGTGATGGGGCAGCTCTTTGGGCAAACAGAAGCGCCCATGATGATCTCGATGATGGCTCCGCGCGAGCACTTCCACAAGGATGGCACGATCGCCCGCGAGCGTCTGTCCTCCGCCGGTCGCCCCGGGCCTCTGGTCCAGGTGGCCACGATGAACTCAGACGGAGTCCTGCTTGCCCGGGGTGAGACGGGCGAGATCGTGATTCGTAGCTCGCTCGTCATGATGGGCTACTACAAGGACCCCGCCGCGACTGCCGAAGCCGGCCGCCACGGCTGGCACCACACCGGGGACATCGGACGCATCGATGAGGAAAACATCCTCTACATCGTCGATCGAGCCAAGGACATGATCATCACCGGCGGATTTAACGTGTATTCCGTCGAAGTGGAGCAGGCCCTGATGCAGCATCCCGATGTTCAGGACAGCGCGGTCATTGGCCTGCCGGATGAGAAGTGGGGCGAAAAGGTCGTCGCGATCGTGCAGTTCCATGCGGGCCGCCACGCACCACCCGATGAACTGATCGCGTTCGTCAAGGCGCGCATCGGCAGTGTAAAGGCGCCCAAGCTGGTGGACATCTGGCCGGATTTGCCCCGCTCGAAGGTCGGCAAGGTGCTAAAGAAGGACATCCGAGCCGAGATGCTCAAGCGCGTCGTCAAAGAACCAGAGTGAGGCAGAGGGGCTGCCGGTGCGCGAATCGCTTAACCGACGGCAGAATCGGCCCAGGCGGTTGCATTCATCTGCAAGCGGACGAATTCGCTCCCTGAAAGGCCTGGCAGGGCGGTCAGCGCGCGCATGACTTCTTCGTCCACTCCTTTTTCTGCATTCTCGCAAAGCGCAAGCAGGTTGCCCAGGATGCCGGCCCGCGACACGAGAGCCGCCTCAAGGGTAGCGCTGAGCCCCAGTTCTTTACAGACGGTCTCTAGATTCACGTTCATGATCGGCTCAATGAGCGAAAGCATGCCCACCAGGTAGGCACAATCCTGCTCTTCAATGGAGGTTTCCGGGTGGCGCCCGGCCAAACTTTCCAACAAGCGACCCCGCGAAGCCGCCAGGAGCATGAGCGGGTTGGCCTTGGGATTAGCACCCGGCTTTGAATAGACCATCATGAGTACGATGCGTCGCAAATTGGCGCGACCGACGACCATGAGTGCCTCCTTGAGGGAGCTCACCTGTCGACGAAGCCCGCTCGAGGCCGAGTTCGTTGCCCGAAGGACCCCCAAAGTCACCGCAGGCAGGCGCTTCATGAGGTCAGCGATCTGGGCGAATTCCGTATTGTCGTCCGTCGTCATCTTCACCAGTTTCAAGAGGTCGGCCTGCTGGGGAAGAGTGATCTGTTTACTTCGTAGCGTCTGCGGCTTGGCAAAGAAATACCCTTGAAACAGGTCAAAGCCCAGTTCCCGACAATAGGCGAACTCCTCCCGCGACTCCACCTTCTCGGCGAGCAAGGTCAGTCCCGGGCGGCGTATGCCACTCACCACGGAGCGCACCTGTTCTTGCGGCATCCCGAGGATGTCCACCTTGACGATCGCGACCTCGGTGAGAAATCCCGCGTAACGGGCCTGCTCGCCGGTGTAGTCATCCAGAGCGAAGACGTATCCGAGCTGCTTTAACGATCGCACCCGTTCGATCACGCGCGGTGATTCCTGCACGGTCTCTAGGATCTCGAGGACAATATGCTGGGCCGGCAGCGACTCGACCGCCTCGGACATCAGGAAATGCTCATCCACGTTCACGAAGCCCCGTACGGAGCCGAGTGTGGATTCGATGCCCATCCCATAGAATGCATTGCGAACCACGCTCGCAGTCGCTTCGGTGGCCTCGAAGGTGGCGTCGTAGGTCGGAGCGCCAGAGCGAAACAGGAGTTCGTAGGCCCACAACTCTTCATCGCGGTTCACGATCGGTTGGCGGGCGAGATAGACGGTCTCAAAGCCGTAGCCATCCAAGCCGTGAAGATTGATCTGGGTGCTGCTAAACATGGGTATTCGCTCTTGTGGGCAAGCCGGCTCGATCGTCGTGTTTTTGGCCTTGAACCTTCATCGCTGTCCTGCTTGGCTCCCCTCGAGATTGGATCAGGCGCCAGCGCCGATCCTCAAATCTAGTAGGTACTACGGTTCCCGTGGCCGAAAGTTAACGTCCTTCTGGGTTTTCACCCCTCTTTTTTTCCTGCGCCAGATCCTGCCCGTCACACGAAAATGAATGGCCAGGTCGTTCTATTGTGCAATCCCAATGTAAACCATCGATGAATGGACCACCCAAAGGGCGTCGCTTCCGCGTAGTCCCCCTCTGGCGCCCTCCTTCGCCCCTCGCACGGCTACCCCGGACGTGTAAGAAGACGGAAATAAGCGGCATGCGCCAGATCGGATCAAAAGGAGTAGCACTACCCACATCCAGGAGCAAGCCACCTCGCTTCCATTCTTAACCTGCAGGCGGCGCCCGCCTCTCACTGACCGAGCGCACGAGAAATTCCTCGAACTCGCGAATCGGTGCGAGGTCCTCGAAGAGGCGATCGCGGCGCGCCACGATCGCCTCGCACATGGCCCGCCGGAAGTCACGATCCAAAACGACGCGAGCAGCCAGGCCAACGTAATCGCTGGTCGTTGGCGCAATCAGTTCGGCCAGGTCGAGCCGGCGCAGGATTCCGCTTGCGAGCCGCCCCCGAAGAAATCGTCCCTCGCAAGTGATTACCGGCAATCCGCACTCGATGGCCTGGATGGCTCCGTTATAGCCGGAAAATCCGATCGTATCGAGCAGCACGTCGGCACGGCGCAACAAGGCGTGAAACGCGGCAGGTGACTGCCAGGGGACGAACCTGACGCTCGCATCGTAGTCCAGGCGAGCCTTCTGAAAAGCATTTTTTAAGCGCGCCTGGACTTTGGCTGCGATGTCGGCCGTCGGAGGACGAAAGAAAACGAACTGAGCACCAGGAAGCTTGCCCGCGATCTCGACAAGTATGGCGTCATACCCCGGCTGGTACTTGAAGGGTGTGCCAGGGCAAATCAGGAGGGCGCGCGTGGGGTCAAGGCCGAGCTTCGCAAGGTCGGGTTCCATCGCGGAAAGGCGCCTTGGCCGGTAGCAGCTGCCCAGATGCGGCAGGGCGACCAGGGTCTCGGAATAATTCGCATGCGCATGTTCGGGCTCGAAGCATTGAGCCGACAGGAAGTAGTCCAGCGTAGGCAGACCTGAAGTCTCGGGATGGCCCCAGGCGTTGATCTGGACGTTTGCCAGGCGTAAGGCCGCCAGCTGGAGAGTCTTTTCCTCCAGGCCCACGGCCGGATAGAGGAGGATCGCGGGATTCTCAGATCGGATCGCCGCAACCCACTGAAGGAGGGTTTTGGGTCCCGAAACAAAATAATCGCTGTGCTCTTGGGCCCACGCGGACGCCTCGTCCTTGACCATGCTCAGGCTAAAGATGCCAACTTCGAATCGCGTCCGATCGAGATGTTCGATCCACCCCTGGGTCAATGCGGCCCAGACGGAATGTTCTCGAATGTCGGCCGAGACGATACCGATGCGGATGCGCTCGCCTTTTGGCCGTAGCGGCAGATCAAACGCCTGGCGTTCGAGCCAGCGTCGCATCGCGTGCGCGCAGATGGCGCCGTAGCGCTCTTGCAAGGGCCGATTGTTTTCCTCCTGATAGCTCAGAAAGAAAGGGTGGATCTTTCCGACGAAGCTCGCGCCGTCCGCGTCGCTTTTTTCCCACCACGCCTCAAACGCGATCAACTCTTGGACAAAGCGCGCGCGTGCCCGGGCCGCGTCCTCGACACTGTCCGCGTAGGCAGGAGCCTGCAGCATCACGCAAGACCAACGCGCCAGAGCATCTTCCGGATCAAGAGCCACTGCCTTCTTAAAGCTCGCCAGCGCCGCCTCGGATGAGCCCCTCTCGTAGAGCAGGTAACCCAGGGCGTTGTGCAGTTCAGGATTCTGAGGCGAGAGCGTCACCGCCTTGGCATAGGCCGTCTCGGCGGCCGCGAGATCCAGGCTCGCATGGTAAGCGTGTCCCAATCCAAGGTAGGCCAACGCAGACCGATCCGGCGCCAGAGCGATGGCGCGCGCGAACATCGGTATCGCCTCTGGAGCACGCTCAAGAAAGCTCAGCGCCATTGCGGCTTGGTGGAAGGCGTCGGCGCTTTCAGGATTGGTCTGGATCTCCGCAAGACTGGAGGCGAGCGCCTTCTCCACCTGATAGGTTTCTAGGAGTAGGTGGGTGAGACTGCGGCGCGCACCACGGTGCAAGGGATCGCACCGGAGCGCCTCCTCACAAGACACGATCGCAGCGTTGGGATCGTTCGCCAAGCGGTAGAGATTGCTTCGAAAATAATGTAAATCAGCGGAATCGGGACATCGGGCAAGCCCTTCCTCGCATGCGCGGCCTGCGTCCTGGGATCGACCCAGACGAACCAGCATGACGATCCGGTCCCGGTGCGCGAGCTCAAACTCGGGTCGCTCTGAAAGTGCCGCAGCGAGATGTACGAGCGCCTCGTCCAGTTCGCCCTCTTCCCCTTGGATTGTGGCCAAGAGGTAGTGGGCGTCGGCGTTTGACCCGGCGAGCTTGAGTGCCTGCTCGAGACATTCACGCGCCTCTGGCTTGCGGCCCTGTTCTTTTCGGATGTAACCGAGGTTGGTCAACGCGTCGGCGTGCCCCTTCTCGCGCGCGAGGATCTGGACATAGCAGCCGGCGGCATCGTCGAGCCGACCTTCTTTCAGATGCGCATCACCTTGGCTTTTGAGTTCATCTGTCGAAATCAACTCCGGCGCATTTTCGGCCTGGTTGTCCCGGTCCTCCCCTAAAGCCGGCTTTTTGAACCGCTTAAAGATCATTTAGCGCCATCTCCAAGATGACGGCCGGCTTGCTGTGCAAAAAGACGGCCTTGAGTCGGACTCGATTCTGGCCGACTTTGGTGCTGGCCGGCAAAATCTCCCCCATCGTTGCTCAGCTGCATCGCTTGGGGACTTAAACTACACTTGAAAATCATAAGCTTGTAGAATTTGAGAGAAGCAAGACCGGACCATTTCGGTAACCCGGCTCGGTTGGAACCCCCAGGTGTCTGTTGGGCTGCCAAGGAGGGTTCAGCAGCCAATCCCAACGCCCGATCTCTCTTGATTCGAGGCCGTCTGCTGGAGATTTTGCGCCGCCGGCGGCTTGGGCGCCGCGCTCGAAGTTGGAAGTTTCCAACTGTCTCTAGTATTCTCGTTGTCGGTTCGGACCAGAGCAGGTCACGAAGGAGTTCTAGCGCATGAGTTTTGTTTCTTTCCGAGTCTTCGCTGCCGCGTGCTTGCTTTTGGTCACGCTTTCGGCAGGGGCGCTGCCGCGCGTTTTTCCCCAGAACAGTTCCCAAGTCGAATTGCAGGCCGTGAGCGACCCTTATCTCACGGTCGATGGTGAAGTCGTCCAGATGGCGCAAGGCATCCTGATCTTCGGTCCCACCAATTCGACTCTCGTGCGTGGCGCGCTGCAGCCTGGCATCTGGATTCGTCTCCAATTCGACCCTCAATGCATGGTGCGGCGAATCTGGATTCTGAACGATGACGAAGTCGTCTCGGTGCCGATCTGGGAATCGCTTTTTAGCAGCGGCTTCGTCCCTCCGGTTTGTAGCGGTCAATAGAATTTCCCAGGTCCATGACGCAAAAGCTCTACATCAAGACCTTCGGTTGCCAGATGAACGAGTACGACTCGGAGAAAATGGCCGATGTCCTCCACGATGACTCCGGCATGGAGACGACATCGGTTCTCGAAGAGGCGGACATCGTCCTGCTCAACACGTGCTCGGTGCGTGAGAAAGCGCAGGAGAAGGTGTTTTCCGATCTGGGTCGCATCCGCGAGCTCAAGGAGCTCAAGCCATCGCTCGTGATCGGCGTAGGTGGCTGCGTTGCGAGTCAGGAAGGAGCGGCGATCATCCAACGCGCGCCCTTCGTCGACCTCGTTTTTGGTCCCCAGACCCTCCATCGGTTGCCGGCCATGCTCAAAGCGCGTCGCCTGACGGGGCGCGCCCAGGTCGACATCAGCTTTCCGGAAATCGAAAAATTCGATCATCTGCCGCCCCCTCGAAGCGAGGGAGCCACCGCCTTCGTCTCGATCATGGAGGGATGCTCCAAGTATTGCAGCTTCTGCGTCGTCCCTTACACCCGGGGAGAGGAAGTGTCCCGGCGCTTCGAAGATGTTCTAGTCGAGATTGCGGGTTTGGCCGAGCAGGGGGTCAAAGAGGTCACGCTCCTGGGGCAGAACGTCAACGCCTACCGGGGCGCCCTGGAGGAAGGCGGCATGGCCGACTTCGCCACGCTCCTCGAATATGTCTCCGAGATTCCGGGAATCGAGCGCATCCGCTACACCACATCGCACCCCAAGGAATTCACTCAACGTCTGATCGATGTCTACCGCTCGGTCCCGAAGCTGGTTTCCCATTTGCACCTGCCCGTTCAGTCGGGCTCCGATCGCATCCTCACAGCCATGAAGCGCGGATATACGATCCTCGAATACAAATCGATCATCCGCCGCCTGCGTGAAGTGCGGCCGGACATCGCGATTTCGACCGATCTCATCATCGGCTTTCCCGGAGAGACCGATGCCGATTTCGAGGCGACGTTTCGTCTCGTGTGCGAAATCGGATTCGATTCCTCGTTCTCCTTCATCTATAGCCCGCGGCCGGGAACACCGGCTGCGAGTTTGCCCGACGACACCCCCCACGCGGTGAAACTGGCCCGCCTGCAACGGGTCCAGGAAGTCATCGAGGCCCAGGCACGCCAGATCAGCGAGGCGATGGTTGGAACCCGCCAGAAGGTGCTAGTCGATGGCCCAAGCCGCAAGAACCCCAGCGAACTGCAAGGCCGCACCGACAACAATCGCGTCGTCAATTTCGTCGCGGGCCAAAATGCCAGGACGCTACAGGGTGAATTCATCGAGATGACGATCTCCAAGGCCTATCCTCACTCACTGCGGGGCACGCTCGATTCCGAATACGTCGCAACCCATTCGCTCCTCGCATGAGGGCTTTCCCCGGTCTTCGCTTCGTGCAGCGCCTTTGAAGCCCAAAACCCTTGAATATGTGGCCGACGCGAGCCATCACCGGCTCGCGAATCTGTGCGGCCCCCTCGATGTCAACCTGCGCCAAATCGAGTCGGCACTGGACGTGACGCTAACGCGCCGCGGCTCGAAGATCGTGGTGCGTGGGCCCAACGCGCAGCGCGGCGTGAGCGCACTCGAGCGTATTGCCAGCCGCGCCGATTCGCCTTTGTCGGTCGACGACGTGCAACTGGCTCTGGTCGAATTCTCGCGCGGTGACGAGTCCGCCACGCTGGCGACGACCCCGGCCGATCCCGAGGCTCCGGTACTCAGAACGCGCCGCGTGGACCTGCAGGGCCGAACGCCCAATCAGCGCGCCTACCTCAAGAACATCCTGAGTCATGACATCACCTTCGGCGTCGGACCCGCCGGCACGGGCAAGACCTATCTCGCCGTCGCCTGTGCTGTCGATGCCCTGGAAAGAGATGCGGTCAAACGCATTGTGCTCACCCGGCCCGCGGTCGAGGCCGGTGAACGACTTGGCTTTCTGCCCGGCGATCTGGCCCAGAAGGTCGATCCCTATTTGCGTCCCCTCTACGATGCCCTCTACGATCTTCTCGGGTTCGACAAGACCGCCCGACTATTCGAAAAACAGGCCATCGAGATTGCGCCTTTGGCCTATATGCGAGGTCGGACCCTCAATCATGCCTTCATCATTTTAGATGAGGCGCAAAACACCACTCCCGAGCAGATGAAGATGTTTCTGACCCGGATCGGCTTTGGCAGCAAGGCGGTGGTCACCGGCGACGTCACACAGGTGGACCTGCCGCGCGGTCAAAAAAGCGGCCTGGTCGAGGCGCATCTGGTGCTGCGCCATGTGCGCGGTATCGCCTCGACCCAATTCACGAGCGCCGACGTGGTGCGCCACCCGCTTGTGGCGCGCATCGTGGACGCCTACGAGGCCCACTACGGGACCACGCCCCGCCAGGAATGAGCCCCAAGGTGAGTCTGCACCTCGTTGTGCAGTACGCAAGCCGGCGTGCCTGCCCCGACCGGGCCCAGTTGCGACGCTGGGTCAAGGCGGCGCTGTCGGGCGCTGGCGTAGTCATTCCCGCCGAACTGGTGCTGCGCTTTTGCGATCAGGCCGAGGCGCGCCGTCTGAATCGCGCGTACCGGGGTCGAGACTATGCGACTAACGTGCTCACTTTTGCCCATGAAGCAACACGCGCGGTGTGCGCTGACATCGTACTGTGCGCACCGGTGCTGGAGAGGGAAGCGCGCGCACAAAAGAAGCCCGTCCTAAGCCATACGGCGCATCTGGTCATCCATGGCACGCTGCATGCTCTGGGCTATGACCACGAGTCCGCACGTGCGGCCGAAGAGATGGAATCCCTCGAAAAGGCGATTCTGGCGCGATTCTCGATCCCCGACCCCTACGAATAGGTGGAAGAAGCCCCGTTCCGGTGCGCAATCCTGTCACCGCAGAGTCATGATCCCCAGCGGCGATTTCGTGTATTCTGAACTCCCGACGCCACCGCGCCTCCTGCATGTCTGACCCCTTTCCGAGTCCCGAGCGCAGGGAACATCATCCGTCCCTCCTTGAGCGGCTTTCGTCCTTGCTCATGCGCGAGCCTGAGGACCGTGTCCAACTGCTCGAAATGCTGCACCAGGCTCACGAGCGCGATCTGCTCGATGCCGACGCACTGTCGATGATCGAAGGCGTCATGCAGGTCTCTGAGTTGTCCGCGCGCGACATCATGGTGCCGCGCGCCCAGATGGACGTGATTGACATCGAGCAGTCCCCAGAGGAGTTCATCCCGTTCGTGATCCAGACGGCGCACTCGCGCTTTCCCGTCATCGAGGAAGATCGCGACCATGTATTGGGGATCCTGCTCGCCAAGGATCTGCTGCGTCACTACCATGACCAGGAATTCAACGTGCGCGACATGCTGCGTCCGGCGGTTTTCATCCCGGAGTCCAAACGACTTAATGTGCTGCTGCGCGATTTTCGCGCCAATCGCAATCACATTGCGATCGTGGTCGATGAATACGGAGGGGTCGCAGGCCTGGTCACGATCGAAGATGTGCTCGAACAAATCGTTGGCGACATCGAGGATGAGCACGACTCCGAGGACGAGGAAGACAACATCATGCCGGACCGGGACGGGCGCTTTCGCGTGCGCGCGTTAACCGAGCTCGATCAGTTCAATGCCGCCTTCGCAACCCATTTCGTGGATCCCGACGTCGACACCATCGGGGGCTTTGTGACGGACCATCTGGGCCGCGTGCCGCGCCGCGGCGAGGTCATCAGCGTCGGTCCGATGCGCTTTGAGGTATTGCGGGCCGACGCCCGCCAGGTCCACCTACTCATGGTCGAGCCCTTGCGCCCGACGGCACCCCACGAGGAAGTGTAGGCGGCTTGATCGTTCTCAGGCTTCCCGCCGGCTTTCCGCTTCGCCCCCTGCTCGCCCTCATGCTGGGCGCCCTGCACGCCGCCTCGTTTCGTAGCGACACCGGCTGGCCCGTCGAAATCGCGGTTTTGGCGGGGCTTTTTGTGCTCGCCCAAGAGCGCGCCGACTGGCGCGGATCGTCGGTGTTGGGATTTTCGTTCGGCCTGGGCTGGTTCGTGACGGGCATCTACTGGATCTACATCAGCATCCACACCTACGGACAGGTTGCAGCACCGCTTGCGGCCCTGGCCACACTGCTTCTGAGCGCCTACCTCGCCCTGTATCCGGCACTGGCCTGCGGGATCGCGGCCTACTGGAATGAGCGCGCGGGCAGCCGCTTGGGCTTTTTCTGGGTGATCGGACCGCTTTGGATGCTGGCGGAAATGGCCCGGGCAACGTTCCTCACGGGCTTTCCTTGGCTTGCAACCGGATATGCCCATGTGGGCGGCCCGCTTGCGGGCTACGCACCCCTGGTCGGGGTCCATGGAATCACGCTCATTGCCGCGGCGATGGCTGCAGCGCTCGCGACGCTGGCGCGCAATCGCCCACCGCGCGCGGGCGCGGTGCGGCTTGTCCTCATTGTGACGCTGCTCGGATTTCCGCTCGCCGGCTTGGGCCTCGCGCACGTGACGTGGTCGCATCCGGTGGGTGAGCCGCTGCGCGTGCGCCTGCTTCAAGGCGACATCGCACAGGACGTGAAATTCGAACCCGAGCACTTCGATTCGACCGTCGCGACGTATTTGCGACTACTCGAGAGCCACCCGGCTGATCTCATCGTCTTGCCGGAGACCGCGATCCCCATTTTTTTAAACGATGTTCCCGACGCGCTCGTCGAGCGTCTGCGCGACGATGCGCGGCGCCTGCACGCAGCCATCGCCTTTGGCGTTCCCATCGCCGATGGCCCCTTGATCTATACCAATAGCGTGTTGGCCCTGTCGCCCGACAACCCTTCCGTGCAGCGCTACGACAAGACCCACTTGGTGCCCTTTGGGGAATTCGTCCCCACCGGATTTCACTGGTTCGTGGAAATGATGCATATTCCCTTGGGTGATTTCACTGCGGGCAGCCTCGCGCAGGCTCCTTTGAACCTGGCGGACCGTAAGGTGGCCTTTAACATCTGTTACGAGGACTTGTTTGGCGAAGTCATCCGACGTCAAGCGGCTGCGGCCAATGTGCTCGTGAATGTGAGCAACGTCGCCTGGTTTGGAGATTCACAGGCGCTGCCCCAGCACCTGCAGCTCTCCCGCATGCGTGCTTTGGAAACCGCGCGCCCGATGCTACGGGCCACCAACACCGGGATGACCGCCGACATCGATCCCCACGGACAGGTCCAGGCGCTTCTTCCCGCCTATACGAGTGCCTCGCTCGACATTAGCGTGCAGCCCATGACCGGAACCACGCCTTATGTCGCCTTCGGCGATGTCCCCTCGCTTGTTGCCGGTCTGTTGATGCTCTTGTGGGCTGCCTGTTCAGGATTTCGCATCGGTCGGTTTCGCGCTGCCGTATCTAATAAACGCTAAAATAGCGGGTTTTGACCGAATCCAGACAAGGTTGGCGACGCTTTACCCATGAAGACTTTTCAGGAAACCATCCTGGCCCTGCAGACCTACTGGGGCAGCCACGGCTGCGCCTTGTTGCAGCCCCTCGATCTCGAGGTGGGCGCGGGCACGTCGCACACCGCGACGTTTTTGCGCGCCATCGGCCCCGAGCCGTGGCGCGCGGCCTATGTGCAACCGAGTCGCCGACCCAAGGACGCCCGTTACGGCGAAAACCCGAACCGGCTCCATCAGCATCACCAATTTCAGGTCGTGCTCAAGCCCTCGCCGGAAGACATTGTCGATCTTTATCTGGGCTCGTTGTCGAGCCTTGGGATCGATCTTCGCCAAAACGATATCCGCCTCGTCGAAGACGACTGGGAGAATCCGTCTTTGGGTGCGGCGGGGCTGGGCTGGGAAATATGGATGAATGGCATGGAAATCACGCAGTTCACCTATTTCCAGCAGGTCGGAGGCCTGGAGTGCAATCCCACGACCGGTGAGATTACCTACGGGCTTGAACGCCTTTCCATGTACCTGCAGAACATCGACAACGTCTTTGATCTGGCCTATGCCCGATGGGACGACGGTACTGCTGCGCGCACGCTCACCTATCGCGACGTGTTTCACCAGAACGAAGTTGAGGCTTCCCATTTCGACTTTGAACACAGCAATCCGACATTGCTGTTGCAACAATTTGCGGACTTTGAGGCGGAGGCCAAGCGGCTCATGCAGGCCGAACTCGCACTACCCGCCTACGAAATGGTCTTAAAGGCGAACCACACTTTCAACCTCTTGGATGCACGAGGCGCCATCTCCGTGACCGAACGAACCGGCTACATGGGACGCATTCGCAACCTCGCCCATAGCATCGCCAAGAGCTACTACGCCTCGCGCGAGCGCCTTGGATTTCCCATGCGAGGCGCCCTACCCGCTGCCGACCCCGCCGGGGTGACGTGATGCGCGAAGAAACCCTCGTCGTTGAGATCTTGACCGAGGAGCTGCCGCCCAGGTCCTTGATCACGCTGGGGCGCGCCTTCTCCGCGGGATTGGCCGAGGCGCTCAGGAAGGGTCAATTCCTGTCCGACGATTCGGTCGTGACGCATTTCGCCACGCCAAGACGGCTGGCCGCGAGCATTTCGCGCGTTCTGCAGCACTCTCCCGAGCGGGTTGTGCGCGACAAGATCATGCCGGTCGCAGTGGCCCTCGACGCTGGTGGCGCGCCGAGCGTCGCCCTGCGCAAGAAGTTGGCAGCTCTGAAGCTCGAGGAGCTCGGTCTTGACGATCTGCAGCGCGCCTTCGATGGCAAGACCGAAACCTTCTATTATCAGCGCACAGTGCCTGGTGAGGCGCTGTTTGCGACCTTCGCTCGCATCCTGCCCGAGGTCATCGCGAGGCTCCCGGTCGCCAAGATCATGCGCTACCAGGTGCACGCCGGCCGCGCCGACGAGTCGACCGTCCAGTTCGCCCGTCCGGCCAGGGGCATTCTCGCGCTTTGGGGCGAGTCTCTCATCGATGCTTCTGCCTTGGGGCTCGCCACGTCCAAGGCTACGCGCGGCCATCGCTTTCTGTGCTCGGGTCCCGTCACCGTGCCAAATGCCGAAGCCTACGAGAGGACCTTGCACGAGGCCGGGCGCGTGGTGGCAAGCTACGAAGGACGACGCGATGCGATTCGCGAAGGTCTCCTGCGCGAGGCCAATGGCTTCTTGGTGCTCATGCCCGAGGCGCTCTTGGACGAAGTCTGCGCACTCGTGGAATGGCCCGTGGTCTATCGCGGCACCTTCGAGGACCGGTACCTTGAGGTTCCGCAGGAATGCCTGGTCTTGACCATGCAGCAAAATCAGCGCTACTTCGCGCTCACCGATGAGCAAGGCCGCATCCAGAGTCAATTCCTGGTGGTCTCCAACATCGAGACCCTCGATCCTTCGGCGATCATCGGCGGCAACGAACGGGTCCTGCGCGCGAGGCTCTCCGATGCCAAGTTCTTCTTTGACCAGGACCGCAAAAGAACGCTGGAGTCCCGCATTTCCGGGCTGGACAAGATCGTCTATCACCAGCGCTTGGGATCCATGGGAGACCGGACTCGCCGGATTGCTCAAATCGCCCGTGCGATCGCCACGGACGTGCAATGCGATCCGGTGACCATCGAGCGTGCGGCGGTGCTTTGCAAGGCGGACCTGGTCACCGAAATGGTGGGTGAATTCCCGGAGCTCCAGGGGATCATGGGCCGCTATTACGCCTTACACGACGGCGAGAGCCCGGCCGTAGCACAAGCGATCGAGGAGCACTACCGGCCCCGATTCGCCAAGGACGATGTGCCCGAGTCCAAGGCGGGACAGTGTCTGGCCTTGGCCGACAAACTCGAGAGCATCGTTGGCCTGTTTGCCGTTGGCAGCGCGCCCACCGGGGACCGCGATCCCTACGCCCTGCGCCGCCAGGCACTGGCGGTCCTGCGCATCCTAAGCGAGAAGGCTCTCGCCATCCGCCTCGATCGGCTGCTCGAATTAGCGAGCGCCGCATTCGCGGGTAGTGCCGACCCTCATCCGGTCCTTGCGAGCGTGACCGAATTCTTCTACGAGCGCCTGCGCAGTCTCTTGAAGGACCAGGGATTCACGCCCGCCGAGATCGAAGCCGTGGTGAGTCTTGCGCCCGAGCGCATCGACCTGGTTGTCGAGCAAGTCAAGGCGGTGCGCAGCTTTGCGCAGATGCCCGAGGCCGCGAGCCTGTCGGCGGCCAATAAGCGCATTGGAAACATCCTGAAAAAAGCCGGGTCCATCACGGCCGAGTACCAAGTGGCCCTGCTCACGGAGCCCGCCGAGAAGGCCCTTGCGGCCGAACTGTCCGAACTCGAGCCGGGCGTGTTGACCTTCTACAAGGCCCAAGGCTATGCAGCCGGCCTTGCGTCGCTCGCCGGTCTTAGGGCGCCGGTGGATGCTTTTTTCGAGGAGGTCATGGTGATGGCCGACGATGAGGTCCTAAAAAACAACCGCATCGCTCTTCTCGGGCGGCTTTATCGCCTCATGAATCAGTTCGCTGATCTTTCCAAACTCGCGAGCGCGTGATGAAACTGGTCATTTTGGATCGCGACGGCGTGATCAATGAAGACAGCGACGAGTACGTCAAATCGCATCATGAGTGGCGTGCCATACCGGGAAGCCTCGAGGCCATCGCGCGCCTGAATCAGAACGGCTATCGCGTGGTGGTCGCGACCAACCAGTCCGGTATCGGACGCGGGCTTTTCGACACCAACGCCCTAAACGCCATGCACGCCAAGATGCTGCGCGCGCTTGCGACCGTCGGCGGCAAGATCGACGCGGTCTTTTTCTGTCCCCACACCCCCGAGGACAACTGCGACTGCCGCAAGCCCAAGCCGGGACTGTTCCAGCAAATCGCGCACCGTTTCGGGGTGGCCCTGGCCGACACCACCATGATTGGAGATTCGCACCGTGACCTCGAAGCGGGCCGGGCGGCCGGCTGCGAGATCATGCTGGTGAGAACCGGCAAGGGCGCCGATGTGGAAAAAGAGGGCCGGGCGCCGCCGGGAACGCTGGTCTTCGATGACCTTGCAGGCGCCGTCGCGCACCTCGTGCGCCGCGCAGAGGCGGCCTGACATGCTCTTTGTGCGCTCCTTGCTCTTTGGCATCTTCCAGGCGGTCACCGTGGTCCCCGTGGCCCTGGGGTGCCTCGTGTGGGTCTTCTTTCCCCTGCATGTGCGCTATCGCCTGACCATCATGTGGCCTCGCATGGTCATCTGGTCGGGACGGGTTCTGTGCGGCATGCGCTACCAAGTCAAGGGGATGGAGAACCTGCCCGACGGTCCCTGCATTCTCCTGTCGAAGCACCAGTCAGCCTGGGAGACGCTCTTTTATCCTTGCATCATGCCGCGCGAGCTGTGTTACGTGTACAAGCGCGAACTGCACTACGTGCCGTTCTTTGGCTGGGGTATCGCACTTTTGCGCATGGTCCACATCGATCGCTCCAGAGGCATGGATGCGTTCGAGAGCGTCGTGCGCCAGGGCAGCCAACGCCTGGCTGAGGGACGCTGGATCATCATGTTTCCCGAGGGCACGCGCATCCCCGTGGGCAAGGCGGGGCGTTACAAGACCGGAGGTCCGCGCCTGGCGATTCGGCTGCGGGTGCCGGTCGTGCCGATCGCTCACAATGCGGGCGAGGTCTGGCCGCGCAACAGCTTCATCAAAAAGCCCGGTCTGATCACGGTCTCCGTGGGCCCCTTGATCGCGTCCGAGGGATTGACCCCCGAGGAGCTATCGGACAAAGTAGCAACCTGGATCGAAAACGAGATGCGGCGCATCAGCCCGCATGCGTATGCCCCCGCGACGACCTAAGTCCAAGTCCCCTCAAGAACCGCTCGCGCTGCAGTTCGAGTTGCCTCTGTTTTTCCCGGAGGAGCCTGAAACCAGAACCGAGACGGCGCGCAAATCCCGCCGCATCCTCTTCGGAGCCCGCGTCCTGGAGTATCAACTGCGCCGCTCGCGACGCCGCAGCATCGGCTTCGCCGTCGACGAACTGGGCCTGACCGTGACGGCTCCGCGCTGGGTCACGCTCGCGCAGATCGACGAGGCGCTCCGGGAAAAGGAGCGTTGGATCTTCGCTAAGATCGCCGAGATGCAGGAACGGCGCCGCGCCATACCGCGCGTGCACTGGGAAGACGGCGGCACGCTTCCTTATCTGGGCGCCCCATTGACGCTGTGCCTTGCAGACCATGCCCAGCGGGGCGAGGCCGTCCAGTACGATGCGAGCCGGCGCTGCCTCACCGTCGCCTTACCGCCTCTGGCAGGGCGCCAACAGCTCAAGGACCGGGTGCAGGGCTGGCTGCAAGCCGAGGCCCGACGCATCTTTGCCGCGCGGCTCGATTTTTTCGCGGCCCGCTTGGGGGTGAGCCAACGTTCTTTTCGCCTCTCCTCAGCCGCCACGCGCTGGGGCAGCTGCAGTTCGGATGGCCGGATTCTGTTGAACTGGCGCCTCGTCCATTTTCCGATGTCCTCGATCGACTACGTCGTCGCCCACGAACTGGCCCATCTTAAAGAGATGAACCATGGCCCGGGCTTCTGGAAAACGGTGGGTCAGATTCTGCCTGGATTCGAAGCGGCCCGAGCCCATCTGCGCGACCCACCCACAGAGCTCTTGCCTCTTCTCTAAGGCCAGGGCCTCCCGTTCTGCGACTTTAACGAGGGACTGCCATGCGGATTTTGCATACGATGCTGCGCGTTGGAAACATGGAGCGCTCGCTTGATTTCTACACGCGCGTGCTCGGCATGAAGCTGCTAAGAACCACCGACCGGCCCGATCAGAAATATACGCTCGCCTTCGTCGGCTACGAGTCGAATCCCGGGCAGGCCGAAATCGAGCTGACCTACAACTATGGCGTCGCGTCCTACGAGCTCGGGTCGGCCTACGGACACATCGCCTTGCAGGTTGAAGACGTGTATGCGGCGTGCGCTCGGATCAAGGAAGCGGGCGGCACGGTGACCCGCGAAGCCGGTCCGGTCAAAGGCGGAACCACGCTCATCGCCTTTGTGGAGGATCCCGATCACTACAAGATCGAACTGATCCAGCGCTAAAGGTACATTTTCGGGCGAATATGTAAGGCGCCTGCCTATCAGGCCTGTGACAGGCCGGGGGCGCTGGCCAGCGCGTTCGAATAAGCGGCATAGGCTTCGGGCGCAATGTCTTCTGCACGGGCGCTCGGATCCAGACCGAAGGGCTCCATTGGCAGATAGGCATCATAGCGGGCCAGCGTATTG
>JBEKVI010000035.1:0-51774 GCA_049514215.1 Burkholderiaceae bacterium | reverse complement strand
GATGACTGGATTGACATACCTTTTCTCCCTCTGAAGACGGGACCCATGGTCGCAGGGGCGCTTTAAGGGCGCATCCGCCAATCGGCTAGAGGAGTACCCCGCTAGATGGGCACAAGATGAGGCGTTTCAAGCGCACCTTGATGAACCCACGGGACGGAGCCCCGGTGCGACAAAGGGCGCTCTGGGGCCTACAATGGCCCGAATTGGGGACCCTTGAGGCGGCGCGCCGGCCGCATCCGGGATCCATGACGACAAGCGCGTCTGTCAAGTCGCGCCAAGGAGACGATGCATGAAACATCTCAGCGGGCTGGATGCGACTTTTCTTCATCTCGAGACGCCCGAGATGCCCATGCACGTGGGCGGTCTGAATCTGTTCGAGCTTCCCGAAGACTATCGCGGCGACTTCTACGAAGACGTCAAGGCGCACGTGCAAAAGCGCATGCACCTGGCCCCGGTGTTTCAGCGCAAGCTCGCCACGATGCCCTTCGAGCTTGCCAATCCGGTATGGGTCGATGATGAATATGTCGATCTGGACTACCACATCCGCCGGATCGTTCTGAAGGAAGGCACGCGCGAGACGCTCGAGCAGTACGTCGGTCGGCTTCACTCCAGTCTTCTCGACCGCAGTCGTCCGCTTTGGGAGTTCTACGTGATCGAGGGCCTGGAGGGTGGCCGGGTCGCTTTTTACTCCAAGGTCCATCATGCCGGTCTTGATGGCGCCGCCGGAATGGCTCTGGCCAATGCGATTCTCGATCTGTCCCCCGAGCCGCGTGCGATCAAGCTGCCGCGCGAGAAACGCCGAACCAATCAGTATCAGCTTGGGGTCGCTGAACTCTTTGGCGCGGCATTAAGCAATACCGTCAGCCAATGGGTCAAGATCGCCAAGCTCGCGCCACCGGCGGCCAAGGTATTGGGCGGCCTGTTGCTGCCGCAAAGGGACGCCAAGGGGGAGCGCAAACCTTCGTTTCTCAAGGAGCTTCGCATCGGTCCGCGTACCCCTCTGAACGTCGCGATCACCAATCAACGCGCGTTTGCGACCCTGTCCATTCCCCTAGAGGAGGCCAAGCAGATCTCCAAGCGGACCGGAACGACGCTAAACGATGTGGTTCTCGCGCATTGCGCAGGCGCGCTGCGTCGCTATCTGGCGGACTATGACGGAATCCCAAAACGCCCGCTCGTTGCCGGGGTGCCCGTGAGTTTGCGAGAAGCGGGCAATACCGAAATGAATAATCAGGTCTCGATGATGCTGGTCAGCCTTGCCACCGACATCAAGGACCCGCTCGAGCGGCTCGCTGCGATTCATGCCTCAAGCACCAAGGCCAAGAATCTGACCGGGGATCTGAAGACCATCACGCCGACGGACTTCCCGTCCTTCGGCGCGCCGTGGCTTGTGAGCGGCTTGGTCTCGCTCTATGGGCGAAGCAAACTGGCCAATGTCCTGCCCCCGTTGGCCAATGTCGCCATATCCAATGTGCCGGGTCCGCAGTTCCCGCTCTATATGGCCGGTGCGAAGATGCTGACCTACTACCCGGTGTCGATCCCCGGCCACGGGATAGCGCTCAATATCACGGTGCAAAGCTACAACGGCTCCCTCGAATATGGATTGACCGCATGCCGCCGTGCGGTTCCGGACGTCAAGGATCTGGCCGGATACGTCGCCGAGGCGCACCGGGAGTTGCTTGCGCGCGCGCTCGAGATCGAGTTGCCCCCCGCAAGCCTGGTCGCAGAAAAACCTCGGGCCAAGGCCGCTCGTAACGGTGCGGCCCGTAAAACCAAGAGCGCGCCAGGGCGCAAGCCTCGCCAGCCCGCACACCCTGCCGAAGGGCGCAACGGGGCCCAGCCCCGCACCCGCTAGGATCCCGCTAGGATCCCGCTAGCTGCCCTGAACGGAGGTGACGGCTCGACCGGACGAGGGGCAACAAAAACGGCGCAGAGTCTCTGCGCCGTTGGTTTGGAGGTCCACCGAAGTGGACCTGCAGTGTCCCTAGGAGCGTTCGAGATTCGACTGCCCGCGGGGAATTTCGCCGTGGCGTTCGGCGTACCGTGTTTCCGCCTTGACTTCGGCCCGACTCACTGTCGATGTGCCAACCCAGTTGGCCGATGGGAACTGCGCCTGGCCTCGTGCAATCAGCCCCGAGGCCTCGGCGATACGGGTGTCCGCCTTCACCTGGGCCCGGCTTAGGGTCGAAGGAAGCCCGAAGTCGGGATGCGCGATGCGCGCTTCCCCACGCGGGATCAGTCCCAGACGTTCGGCCTCGCGAGTTTCGGATTTCACTTCGGCGCGGCTCACGGGGCCGGCTGCGGATAACGTGGTTTGACTTGGAGCCAGCGTTGCGCCAAGCACATCGGCGGCCAAGGCGCCTTGGGAGCTAAGGCCTGCAGCCAGAAGGCCAGCGGCCAGAAGAAGAGGGGTTTTCATGAGGATTCCTTTCCTTTGCAGTGTCGTTCAGGAGCCCGCTTTTGAAATGTGTTCGCGAGCTACGATTTCATTATCGCTGTGCTGCAACATATTCCCAATGGATAGTTCTTATTGCAGCCATTCATGGAATCTATGGCAACTCTGGTCAAGACACGGCAAGGGGTGGAAGCTGTTTGCAGATTCGCTATTTACAGGTTCGAAGACGCTTGGCAAATATAAGCCGCATTCCAACGGCATGACGGTCGAGTCTACGGACCGGCAACAGAAGGGGGTTGGTAACCCCTCCTGTTTGCGCGATACCCAAGGCTATTGGCCGATTTGGCGGCTTACGCCATTTTCCTGCTGGTTGAGGGTGCGCTGTTCCTGTTTGGTGATGTGCCCGCCATTCTGGCTGGCCATGTCGCGTTCCTCCTGGCGAATTTGATGGTCTTCGTGATGCAAGGCGGCCGCTTGTCCCTTGGAAATCTGGCCGTCCTTGACTTCGTTGTGAATGCGCTGGTTCTGGTTCGCAAGCCGCCCGTTGACCTCGGCGCGACGCGGATGATCCTTCTGCCAGGTGTCTTCGGCGCGTGCGGCACTGCTCATTCCCAGAAAGACCATGCAGGCCAAGGCGGCCACGGTAATGGATTTGCGTCGTAACATGTTTTCCTCTCCTTGAATTTCAATCGTTCGAAACGGATGTGGCGGTCCACGCATTCATTAACGACGCAAGCGCTCCGAAAGTAAATCGATGAAGTGTGCGTTTCTGTGACGCTGGTAACGGGCTGTGACGCCGATTCTTCTTTGAGCGCGGGCGCATTGCCGAAGTCGGAATGGGGTTGGCTCAGGACCTCTGTCTTAAATCGGTGCGCGCCGTGATAGCGGCGGCAGACCCGCTAGGGCGAGAATAGTCCAGCGCGCTGGTAGCAAAGAGTTACATCAAACTTGCCATGGCCGCAGCGCGATCAGTCAAGAAGGGGGTAGGGAGCGTGGCTAGGATCCCGCGAGGCAAACTTCTTCGACGACCTTCTCGGCCAGTGCGAGACTGGCGGTGAGGCCAGGGGACTCGATGGCAAAGAGGTTAAAGATGCCGCGCACGCCGTGCTCGCGCGGACCGGACAGGATGAAGTCTGAAAATCCGCTGCCCGCCCGCTTCAGTTTGGGACGAACGCCGGCATAGTCGGGAACCAGGACATCCGCGGGCAATCCGGGCCAGTAGTGACGGATGGCCTCCTCAAAGCGCGCCGAGCGTGTCACCTCGACCCGGTAATCGGGCTCGGCCACCCATTCGACATCCGGTCCAAATTTCGCGCGTCCGGCCAGATCGAGGGTCAGATGAACGCCCAGTCCGCCCGGCTCGGGAACGGGGTAGACGAGGTGATGAAAAGGACACTTTCCGGAAAGCGCAAAATAGGAACCCTTGGCGTAGGCTTCGTCGGGAATGGACTGCCGAGGTAGTCCATGCAGCGAGCGCGCCAGAGCCTGCGCTCCGAGGCCCGCGCAGTTGATGACCTCACGTGCCATGATCTCACTGGGTTCCTTTCCGCCTACCGAGAGCAAAATGCCCCCATGCTTTACGGCTCCGGCTGCAAGCGGGCTCTGAAACGCGAGCACTGCCCCGGCCGCCTCGGCGTCGGCCTGGAGGGCCAGCATGAGGCCATGGGAGTCGACGATCCCCGAGCGGGGGCTCAGGATCGCCCCGGCACAGCGCAGCTCCGGCTCCAATTCGCCTACAGCGGCAGGCTCGAGCCAGACGAGTTCGGTCGCACCGGACCGTACGGCATTCTCAAGAAGGGCGCGCAGCGTCGGCAGTTGGTCGGCTGCGGTGGCGATCACGAGCTTGCCCAGCCGCTCGTGCGCGACATGGTGTGCCGCGCAATAGTCATACAGTAGGGATGCGCCACGCACGCACAAGGCGGCCTTCAGCGAATGGGGCGGGTAGTAGAGGCCCGCGTGGATCACCTCGCTGTTGCGTGAGCTAATCCCGGTGCCGATCGAGGATGCCGCCTCGAGCACGATGACTTCGCGTCGGGCCTGAGCGAGCGCGCGGGCTACGGCCAGCCCCACTACCCCGGCTCCGACGACGACGCAGTCGACCGATTCGGTCACGAGGCCACAAGGCCGCTTTGGTGGGCTGCGGCTTTGAATGGTTTTGCGAGCGCCTTGTAGAGCGATTGCGGGCAGACCAGGCGTGAGACGGAGTACGCAATATAGGCGCAGGCCATAAGGGGTAACGCCAGTTGCGCGTCCTCGGTCATCTCCAAGACGATGATAAAAGCGGTCAGTGGTACCTGCACAACTCCTGAAAAGTAGCCAACCATGCCAAGCAGCACCAAAACGGGCAGGGGCGCCGCGCTCAGAAGCAGGTGCATGTCCTCTCCAAGTCCGGCGCCAATGGCAAGCGAGGGCGCAAAGATGCCGCCGGGTATTCCACTCGCATACGAGACCAGCGTGGCCAGCATTTTCAGGACGCCATAGGTGTAGCCTGCGCTGTGGCCCACCAGCAATCCTCTTGCCTCCTCGTAGCCGCTCCCGTAGACGGCATTTCCGGAAACGAGACCCAAAAGGGCGAGAATCAATCCGCAGCTCGCGGCCAGTCCGATCGCGCCCCTCTGGCCGTAGTTGGCCAGGCGCAAGGCCAAGGCACCGCTGACCCAGATCAGAAAGCGGCTGAACAGTCCTCCGGCAAGGCCTCCCAGCACGCCGCAAAGCGCAACGGCCTTCCATCCTTCGCCAAGGTCGATCGAGGCCGAGGTTCGACCGAAATAGGCATAGTTGCCAAGCACGGCCAAGGACACGACACCGGCTACGATGACGGCCGTAATGACGATGCTCACCGTGCGATGCTCGAACGAGCGACTCATCTCCTCGATGGCGAAAACGATGCCCGCCAGGGGAGCGTTAAACGCGGCGGCGACTCCCGCAGCACCGCCTGCGAGAATCAGGCCGCGATGCATCCTCTCGTAGGGAAACAGGGTGGAGCGGGACAGGGAATACATCAATGCCGCGCCGATTTGCACGGTCGGCCCCTCGCGTCCGATCGAAGCCCCGCTTAGCAATCCGAGCACGGTCAGCAGCACCTTGCCCAGGGCAATTTTCAAGGAGAGCAACCGGCCTCGTGCCAAAGAACCCGCCGACAAAGCGGCGATCGTCTGGGGGATGCCGCTACCTTGCGCGCCAGGAAAAAAGCGCCGCGTGGACCAGACGATGGCGCAAAAGCCCAGGGGCGTCACCACCAGGGGCGCATAGCGATTCCAGGCCGTGAGATGCCGGAAGACTCCGTTAGCCCAAGTTGCGCAGAGCGCGAATCCGATCGAGCCTGCGCCCACTAGAACCGCGCCTCCCAAAAACCAGATGCGCCGATTCCAGAGCGGGCCTGACAAGAAGAGATGTTGGGAGCGTCGCGAAATGCGCATGGACCAGGCCTTAGGCGAGCAGCCGTGCAAGCCCGCATCCGATGCGCTGCGCGTATCTGATCGATGCGAGGCAAGGCGTGGGGTCGGCCTGCAAGAAGGGGCTCTCGATGGGAATTCGCGGCGCTCCATCGCGTCGCACCCGCGCATTTTATGTCATCGGGCGGCCCGGCTCTAGCGTGTCGTTAGCTGCCTTGCCGGGAAGGCGCGACCGCGCCCGCGTCAAACGCGAGGAAAGGCGCCCAACTCGGCACCCGGTCCGCAGCTCTAGCGGGACGCGTCGGGGCGCTGCGCGTCGTCCTTGCCGGGTGCCCGCACCCCGAGTGCGCGTCGCCTTCCGTCCATGAGCTTCAAGATGAGCGGAGTCAGGATCAGCTGCATGGCCAATTCCATCTTGCCGCCCGGCACCACGATGATGTTCGGACGCGACATGAAGGCGTTGGGGATCATGGACAACAGGTAAGGGAAGTCGATCCCGCGCGGCTTGGCAAAACGGATGACGACGAAACTCTCGTCCGGACTGGGGATGTAGCGCGCGATGAACGGATTCGATGTGTCGACCGTCGGTACGCGTTGAAAATTGATGTCGCTCTGCGAGAACTGGGGACAGATGTAGTTCACATAGTCGGGCATGCGCCGCAGGATCGTGTCGACCACCGCTTCGGTCGAATAGCCGCGTGTTCCCTTGTCTCGATGCAGCTTTTGGATCCATTCCAGATTGATGATCGGGACGACGCCGATGATGAGGTCGGCGTGGCGCGCCACGTTTACTTCGCTTGTCACCACGGCTCCGTGCAAGCCCTCGTAGAAGAGCAGATCCGTGCCGGAGGGGATTTCCTCCCACGGCGTGAAGGTTCCCGCCGGTTGTCGGAAGCTCGCGGCCTCCTCGTCGTTGTGGAGATACTTGCGGAGCTTGCCCTGTCCGGTCTCGCCGTAGTTCTGAAACAGCCCCTCGAGTTCGACGAACAGATTGTTTTCTGGACCGAAGTGACTGAAATGCTGGTTCCCAAGGGCGGCCGCCTCGGCCAATTTGACCTTCATCTCGGCGCGGTCGTAGCGGTGGAACGAGTCACCTTCGACGATTGCAGCATTGATCTGCTCGCGCTTGAAAATCCATTGGAAGGTCCGGGTGACCGAAGTGGTCCCGGCTCCCGAAGAACCAGTGACGGCGATGATGGGGTGCTTGGCGGACATGGCGCTTCCTCGCAGGCGGCTTGGGCGGTACCGATCTTGGAATTATCGCTCGGTAAACAGAGAACGTTCGCGAAACAGAGGCGAGCTAAACGGAAGGTCCAGGCCCTGATCGTGTTCGGCATGGTAGCGTTCGATGCGCTCGATTTCGGCTTTCGAGCCAAGGATGAGAGGCACGCGCTGGTGCAGTGAATGGGGCTTGAGTTCGAGAAGCCGACCACGACCCGTCGACGCTGCTCCGCCCGCCTGTTCCAGAAGAAACGCCATCGGATTGGCTTCGTAGAGCAGGCGTAACCGCCCTTCCTTCGTCGGATCCTTGGCATCTTTCGGATACATGAACAGACCGCCACGCACCAGGATGCGATGGACTTCGGCAACCAGGCAGGCGATCCAGCGCATGTTGAAATCCTTCGCGCGAGGTCCGCTTTGCCCGGCCCTGCATTCGCCGACATAGCGTTGGACGGGCGGCTCCCAGAAACGCTCGTTGGATGCATTCACGGCAAACTCGCTGGTCTCCGCAGGAACCGTCATCTCAGGATGCGTCAGGATGAACTCGCCAAAGCCCCGGTCGAGGGTGAAACCATGAACGCCGTGTCCGAGGCTCAGTACGAGCATCGTCGTCGGGCCATAGATCGCGTACCCGGCGCAAAGCTGGTGCACCCCCTCCTGCAGAAAATCTTCTTCCACCGCCGCGCGCGTGGGGTCGGGCGCACGCAGCACCGAAAAGATGCTACCCACCGAGGCATTGACGTCGATGTTCGAGGACCCATCGAGCGGATCGAAGGCGAGCAGATAGGGGCCCCGGGGATAGATCTCGGGGATCCCGTAGACGGTCTGCATTTCCTCGGAAGCCATGGCCGCGAGATGGCCGCCGTACTCGCTCGTGCGGATGAAAATGTCGTTGGCAAGCTGATCCAAGCCGGTCTGTACTTCTCCTTGAACATTGATGCTTCCCGTTCCCTTGGCGAGTTCGTCCAGGGACCCGCGGCCCACGATAAAGCTAATGCGCTTGCAGGCCAGCCTGACGTAGTTCAGTAGTGCCGAGAAGTCACCGGTCGCCTTGGGATGGCGGCGCTGCTCGCGGATGATGAATTCCGTCAGGGTGGTTTCTGGTTTTGACATCATGGTCTCCTCTCATGGTCATCTCGACTCTGGCCTTCTATGGCTGGGCCTTGGGCTCGGCGAAAACGCGACTCTGCCGAATATCTTCCACGTCGATGGTCATGAGCCTGTCCCGGTCCAGCGCGGTCCCACGCGCGGCGAACAGGCGCGTGGCTTGACGCAGGCGGGCGCGATCGAGCGCGTTACGAATCGAACGTGCGTTGGCGAAGTGAGGCTGTTTGCGCCTGAGTTCGACATATTCCGTGAAGGCTGATCGTGCCGCGTCGCTGAATCGGTACTGCATCTGCGAGAGCATGAGTTCGGCGATCTGAAGCAACTCCTCATTGCTGTAGTCCGGAAAATCGAGGTGGTGGGCAATGCGTGAAGAGAGTCCCGGGTTCGAACTGAAAAAAGTCTCCATGCGTTCCCGATAGCCGGCAAAGATCACCACGAGGTCGTCACGCTGATTTTCCATGACTTGAAGCAAAATCTCGATCGCCTCTTGCCCGTAATCCCGTTCATTTTCGGGGCGATAGAGGTAGTAGGCCTCGTCGATGAAGAGCACGCCCCCCATGGCCTTCTTGAGCACTTCCTTGGTTTTGGGAGCCGTGTGCCCGATGTACTGGCCCACGAGATCGTCGCGGGTGACGGCCACAAGGTGCCCTTTGCGGATGTAGCCCAGACGCTGGAGGATTTCGGCCATGCGCATGGCGACCGTGGTCTTGCCGGTCCCAGGATTACCCGTGAAGGACATGTGCAATGAAGGAGGTCCACCCGCCAGTCCCACCGCCTCGCGCGCGCGATCGACCAGAAGAAGGGCGGCAATGTCTCCGATGCGCGACTTGACCGGGGCTAGGCCCACCAGTTCGGCATTAAGCTTCTCCAGAACCGGATTGATCTCCGTAGCAGCCAGGATCGCTGCCAGATCGACTTCCGGGGAAGGGGTGTCTGCCGCGGGTAATGTAGCGATCGAAGTCTCCGACTGATTCATAAAACTTGCTCAGGTGCCGCAAACGTCGAACGCGCCGCAGTCAGGCCCCTTTTTCACTTTGAGTTCTCGCATTTCATGAGTAGCGCTGGCCTTCGGGTCGCTTCGCGCCGTAACCTGCGATCGTGTAGCGAATCGACCGTCCAGGGCCTTCCTGCCGCTGCACCACAAATCCGGGTTCCTCCTTGGGCCGATTCACAATGAACGACAGGCGCGCGGTCTCAAAGCCCCGGGTCGAGTCGAACGCCGTGATTCGGATGTAGTGATTGGGGTACTGCGCCCGACAGGCGCGGACTTCGAGCATCGCTCCTGCCGCATCTTCGAGATCGAACATCGGGTTGCCCCAAAGTTCCCAGTATGTGTTGCGGGGATGCGGATCGTCTGTGAACTCGACGCCGATGGCCCAGCCTTGGGCTAGTGCGTAGTCGACCTGGGCCTGGATTTCGACGTCGGTCAAATCGGGCAGAAACGAAAAGGTTCCTTGCGTGATGCGCATGGCGATCCTCCGGGATCAAAAGAACTGCAGCTCGCAGCCGTGGGCGGCTTTAGGGTGTTGTCTAGGCCGCGAGCGGGGTGGGAACAAAGTCGGCCGTGTCCGTCGACTGGTAATTGAAGGTCACATCCTTCCAGGTGTCTAAGGCCGCCCGAAGCGGCTGACACCAGCGGGCGGCTTCAGCCAGGATCGATGGGCCCTCGTTCCAGATGTCCCGGCCTTCGTTGCGCGCCTTGATCATGACTTCAAGGGCCACGCGGTTGGCTGTCGCACCGGCCTGGATCCCCATGGGATGACCAATGGTTCCCCCGCCGAACTGGAGCACCACGTCCTCGCCGAGATAGGTCAGCAATTGGTGCATCTGGCCTGCGTGGATGCCGCCCGAGGCGACAGGCATGGTCTTTCGAAGTCCAGCCCAGTCCTGCTCGAAGAACACACCCTGTTCGAGATTTTGCGGCGTCACCGCGTCGCGGCAGGTCGCATAGATGCCACGCACAACCTGGGGGTCGCCCTCCAGCTTGCCGACCACCGTACCCGCATGAATGTGGTCGACACCGGCCATGCGCATCCACTTGGCAATCACCCGAAACGAGACGCCGTGGTTCTTCTGGCGCGTATAGGTGCTATGGCCGGCGCGATGCAGATGCAAGACCATGTCATTGCGGCGCGCCCACTTGGCCATCGACTGGATCGCGGTGTAGCCGATGACGAGGTCGATCATGATGATCACCGACCCCAATTCCTTGGCAAATTCGGCACGCTCGTACATATCCTCCATGGTCGCGCCGGTCACGTTCAGATAGTGTCCCTTGACCTCGCCCGTGGCCGCGCTTGCCTTGTTGACGGCCTCCATCACGTAGAGAAAGCGATCGCGCCAGTGCATGAAGGGCTGTGAGTTGATGTTCTCGTCGTCCTTGACGAAATCAAGCCCACCCTTTAAGGCCTCGTAGACGACCCGGCCGTAGTTCTTTCCGGAAAGCCCGAGCTTGGGCTTGGTGGTCGCGCCCAAGAGCGGTCGGCCAAATTTATCGAGGCGCTCGCGTTCGACCACGATCCCGGTGGGAGGTCCCTGGAAGGTCTTCATGTACGCCACGGGAATGCGCATATCCTCGAGTCGAAGGGCTTTCAGAGGCTTGAATCCGAAGACGTTGCCGATGATCGAGGCCGTCAGATTCGCGATCGAGCCTTCCTCGAAAAGCGCGAGGTCATAGGCGATCCAGGCGAAATACTGGCCGGGTGTGCCGGGGACGGCCTCGACCCGGTAGGCCTTGGCGCGATAGTTGTCGCAGGCCGTCAAGCGATCGGTCCAGACCACCGTCCAGGTCGCCGTCGACGATTCACCGGCAACGGCGGCGGCCGCTTCGATCGAGTCCACGCCTTCTTGGGGAGTGATCCGGAACAAGGCGATCACGTCCGTTTCCTTCGGCTCGTAGTCGCTATCCCAGTAGCCCATTTTGGCGTAGGGCATCACGCCCGCTTTATAGCGGTCAGCGGTGTTCGACACGGTTCGTCTCCTCGTTGGGTCAGGCTGTTTTCTTACACTCAATCTAAGCCTGGCGACACATAAACGAAAGTCAAGATTTCTTATCCTGATCATAAGAAATGCTTATACTTAGCGGGTGCCGGGTAAAACATCCCTGATCGGTGGTGACGACCATGTCGCTTCGCAATCTCACTCTACGCCAGCTCAAGATCTTCGAAGCCGTGGCGCGTCACCTGTCTTTCTCCCGGGCTGCGGAGGAGCTCCATCTGAGCCAGCCTGCGGTTTCCATGCAGGTGAAAGATCTCGAGAGTAGTGTCGAACTGGCGCTTTTCGAGCGCGTGGGCAAGACCTTGTTTGTGACCGATGCCGGGCGCGAACTGCTGCGCCACACCCGCGATGTCCTCCGTGCCCTAACGGATGCCCAGGAGACCCTGGACCACCTCAAAGGCCTCGAAAGGGGGCGGGTGAGCGTCGCCGTCGTTAGCACCGCCAAGTATTTTGCCCCGGAACTGCTCGCGCGCTTTCGCGAGCGGCACCGCGCCATTGAGCTTCGGCTTGTGGTGCACAACCGTGAAGTCGTCATCGAGCAACTGTGCACGAATCAAGTGGACCTGGCGATCATGGGTACGCCGCCGGCGGCTCCCGCCATGCGGGCGGAAGCCTTCGCCCCGCATCCGAATGTGATCATCGCGCCGCCTCACCATCCGCTGGCAAGCCGTCGACGCCTGCCCGTATCGGCCCTGCGCGATGAGGTCTTCCTGGTGCGCGAGCCGGGGTCGGGAACGCGTTCGGCCATGCAGAAATTTTTCGAAGAGCGCGACATCGAGGTGCTCGTTGGCATGGAGATGGCGAGCAACGAAAGCATCAAGCAGGCGGTCATGGCGGGGCTTGGAATCAGCTTTCTGTCGCGCCACACGGTTGAGCTTGAGTTGCAGACGGGACGACTTGTGCTCCTGAACGTGGTCGGGCTGCCCGTGGTCAGAAACTGGCATGTCGTCCATCTCATGGACAAGCGACTCTCGCCTAGCGCCTTTGCGCTCAGGTCCTTCGTGCTCGAGCAGGGCCGTGAGATTCTGCGGGCGACCGTGGGCGGGCAATAGCGGAATCAACTGGCCGCAAAACCCTGGCGCGATCGGCTAGGCGGAGGCCCGAATCATTTTGGAGCGGGCGTCCTGGAACCATCCTTTGAGGCCGTCGTCGGCGAAAGCCGCGGCCAGATCGTCTGCCCTGCGCAACTCCTCCTCGTATCGGCCCCGCTCTTGGGCCTGCCTTAGTGCGTCGGCCAGAGCAAGACGCAGGAATGCCTCATCGACCTTCTCCTCGCCATTGGCCGCGATCAAGGCGAGCGCTTCTTCGGCCTTCTCGCGCGCCAGCGCGCAAGCGCCCAGGGCGTTGTGGACCAACGCGAGAAGATAGAGCGCGCGTTCCACGTTGACCCAAGTACCACAGCGGCTCCAGAACTCGTACGCTGCGTCAGCCGCCTCGTGCATCAGCACGTCTTGTTCGTAAGTGCGCTGCGCGCGATCGAGCAAATCGGTCGCAAGGTTGTTACTTGTGATCGCAATCGATCGCTCGCTCGCACGTCCCTTCTCAAGACGGCCCAAAGCGAGGGCTGAGTGGTAGAGCATCGAGGACGAATCGAGATCGTTCGCACTGGCCAGCGATCGGGCCAACTGCACCTGAAACTTAGCCAGAACGGCGGCGGCGTCTTCGTCACCGAGCCGGACCATGTCGGCTATGTGTGTCTGCGTAGTGACCCAACGTCCGTTCATGGCCTGGGCCAGCGCCAAGGACATGAGAACGCTGGGCGATTCGTTGGCCAGCGGGACCATCGGGGCGAGCCTTAAGGCGAGGGCCTGGGCGCGCGGCCAATCACCCAGGTGATCGCCCATCGTGTGATTGGACAGAACCAAAAAGGAAGCGGCCGCCCGCGCGTCATGGACCAGGGCGCAGTTCTCCTCGAGTTCCAAAGACACTTCTGCGGGCAGCGTGGCGTGCCGCTCCCATCCGGAGGCCAGTAGTTCGTCAAGGTTCATCATTTGTCCCTGGGCGTGCGAAACCGGTTGTGCCGGGGGTCTCGCGCGCTCCGGCGTCGCCGCACCCCTATTTCCAACTTATTTTAGCCCAAGGCAGGAAGTCCGCGAGCCGACGGGTCGGCACCCGGGCCGGCAAAAGCGCCGGGGAGGTTTTAGTCGGACGGCGATGGCTGCTGCGACTGCCGCAAGGGCTTTGGGCCCGTCGTGCGACACTAGCCAATTACAATCTGGATCTGGAATTCGATCATGCCCCTATCCCTCCCATCAGCGCGCGACATCGTGTCTTGCGCATTTATCCTTGGTCTCGCGCTTTCCCAGTCTTCCCTTCGGGCCGAGACGATCGGCGAAGTCAACACGGCCTTCCATCTCACCCAGGACGATCGAATCACGGTGGAGGCCTTCGACGACCCGAAGGTCTCTGGGGTGACCTGCTATCTTTCCCGGGCGCGTACCGGAGGCTTGAAGGGCGCTGTCGGTGTCGCGGAGGACAAATCCGAGGCCTCGATCGCCTGCCGCAACGTCGGGCCGATTCACTTCAGCGCGGAGGCGCTGCCCCAACAAGAAGACGTCTTCACGGTCCGGCTATCGGTCCTCTTTAAGCGCATTCACGTGGTGCGTCTTGTCGATGTCAAGCGCAATGCGCTGGTCTATCTGAGCTATTCGGACAAATTGATCGATGGCAGTCCCAAGAATTCGCTGACGGCTGTGCCCATTCCCGCCGACCAGAAAATTCCCCTGAAGTGAGATCCCCAGGCTCGCGCATCCTCGGGCCGGCCGTGTGCGCAAGCCCGCCACCGCGTTCGCGGCCACACTCGTTCGGTCGGCCGGACGATCCTAAATCGGTTAAAGTAAGGCGCACCTTGCGCGTATCCGCAGTGTCCAGCCCGGGGCGCGCGAGTCCGCCGGCCCATGTGCCGGACGCTCTACGAACTAACAGGAATCCATCATGACAAAGGCATATTGGGTTAGCACGTACCACTCGATCTCGGACCCGCAGGCCATGGCGGCCTATGGCAAGCTCGCGGGACCGGCCCTCGAGGCCGGCGGCGGACGATTTCTCGCGCGCGGGGTTCCGCAAAAGGCCTACGAGGCGGGTCTTTTGCAGCGGACGGTTCTGATCGAATTTGAAAGCGTGGAGCAGGCCATGGCCGCCCACGATAGTCCAGCCTACCAGCGCGCGCTGGAGGCATTGGGCAACGGTGCCCAGCGCGACATCCGTATCGTCGAGGGCGTGGCTTAGAGGGCCTGCTGCAACTGGCGGTAGCCGGGCGCAAGCACCAGGCGCGCTGAACCCGCCACATATTGGAGATAGTCGTTTTCCAGCATTTCGCGGATGAGAGCGATCACGCCTTCGGGCGCAAGCTTGGCCAGCGGACCACCGAGGGCCCTGTCGGCCTGGAGCAGGTTCGTAATGAGAACCCCTTGCGGCGTGAGAGCGACCAGACGCAAGACGCGTTCGGCCAGCACGCGGCGCACGGCCGGGCTTGCGTTTGCCGGATCGTGTTGGTTCGTGTCAGTGTGCGCGTCGTTCGCGGCGTGCATCGTTTTTCCTCCCGCGGCCATTGTAGTAAACCCCGGGCGTCAGTCCAGACAAACACATCGACGCGTGCAAGCTTAGGTACGAGCACAACGAAACGGGAACGATTGACAGTTGACGAACGCCAGTCGACCGCCCGCAGGTGGCGTGTCCGGATCACACTCAATTCGAACGCGACAATGCAATTCCGGTGGCCATCGTCGGACGTTTCAGGCCGCTTGGCTATCGTTGCGAACGATGCCTAAGATGCGGCTCCATATCCTGTCCGATCTGCACTTGGAACTGCCGCGCTGTAACTTCGTACCGGTTGCGCCGGACGCGGATCTGGTCATTCTCGCAGGCGATATCCACAACGATGTCCGCGGCATCGAGTGGGCCAGCCAAACTTACGCGGGCCGGCCTGTGATCTATCTCGCGGGCAATCACGAATTCTATGGAGCGCACTGGGACGATCTGATTGTTCGTCTGCGCCGCGCAGCCGAGGGTAGCAATGTCCATTTCCTGGAAAATGACGCTCTGGTCGTTCAAGGAGTGCGTTTTATCGGTGCGACGCTGTGGACGGACTTTGAGCTCTTCGGTCCGCTTCGAATGCAAAGCTGCATGCTCGCTGCCCAAGGCTTGATGTACGATTTCAAAAGGATCATCACCGGGCCACCTGCGCACGGGGCGTTGAGTACGAACGTGCAATCACCAGCCGACATCGTTGCCCCAAGCGCATTGCTTGAACCCATCCAGACGGTAGAGCGCCATCGAGTCTCGCGAGAGCGCATCGAGGCGCTGCTCGCAGAGCCTTTTGCCGGGCCTACCGTGGTCGTGACTCATCACCTGCCGTCTTGGCAATCCGTTGCCGTGCGCTATCAGGAAGATCCGGTTAGCGCAGGCTTTGCAAGCGATCTTGAATCCATCCTGCGCGCTTTTGAGCCGTCACTGTGGATTCATGGCCACACCCATGACTCCTTCGACTACCGTCTGGGCAAGACGAGGGTGATCTGCAACCCCCGGGGTTATGTGAGTCGCGCGGGCACCGTGGAAAACGCCGCTTTTAAGTCCGATCTGATTGTGGATATTCCCGGCTAGACAGACGCGCCCACTGCCTTCGCTAGAACCTTGGCGCGCTAACGGGCCCAGCCCTTCGGACGCACGAGTTCAAAGTTCTCCACGGCGTTGGTGCGGCCATACCAATCGGCGCCCATGCGCGATACGAGGTCAAGCTTGATCGGGTCGACTTTCTTGTCTTCGCCCACGATGCGCTCATCGATATGCGCCGCGACCACCCTGCCTAAGATCACGAAGCATGACGGTGACTCGGCGGGGTAGGGCATGAATTGGGCAAGTTCACATTCGAAACTGACGATCGCATCCTTCACGCGCGGGGGTTTGACAAGCTCGGAGGGGAGAGACGAGATGCCACACTGCTCAAATTCGCTCAGTCCAGGATCGAAACCAAACGACGTCTCGTTCATGAGCTTGACCATCGGATAGGCGACTAGGTTGACCACGAATTGCCGAGTCTGTTCGATGTTTCTTGGAGTGTCCTTCATGCTGCCATCGCCATTTTTCAGTGGCGAGATCATGAGCGTGGGAGGCGATGCCGTGATCATCTGAAAGAAACTGAAGGGTGCCAGATTGCTGACCCCCTGGGACGAGAGTGTGGACACCCAGGCGACGGGTCTTGGTGTGATCGTCGAAGCCATCCAGAAGTAGGCGTCGCGCGCTTCGAGCTTTGAGAAATCCAGAAACATCATCTACGCGTCCAGGTAGGGGAACAAGAGGCCACCGACGGAGCCCTAGCGCTTGCGCGCCAGAGTCAGTCCATCTCCGATGGGCAAAAGCGATAGATCCACGCGTTCATCGGTGTGGAGTTTCTCGTTGAGTGCCTGTAGTGCCTGGGTATCGGGGTCGGAGGCCTTACCTGCCACCGCACCGCCCCAGAGGACATTGTCGATCGCGATCAGTCCACCCGGTCGTATGAGCTTTAGGCAGCGCTCGAAGTAGGCGTCATATCCGGTCTTGTCCGCGTCGATGAACGCGAAGTCATACGAGCTCGCCTCTCCGCCGCGCAGGCGCGCATCGAGCGTCTCGCGCGCCGGACCCAAGACGAGCTCGATCTTGTGCTCGACCCCTGCCTGTTTCCAGTAGGGCCGACCGACTCGCGTGTATTCGTCGCTGATATCGCAGGCCAGAAGTCGCCCGTCTTCGGGTAGCGCCAGCGCGACCGTTAGCGCGCTATAGCCGGTGAATACGCCAATCTCGAGCGTGCGGCGCGCGCCCAGCAGTCGCACGAGCAACGCCATGAACTGTCCTTGCTCCGGGGAGATCTGCATCCCCCCATGTTGGTGCCTGCGCGTCGTCTCGCGCAGCGCCGTCTGCGCCGGCTCCTCCCGCAGCGAATGATCAAGCAGATAGCCGTAGAGACGTTCGTCCAGATTCAGCGTGCGGGAGGACATGGCGCAATTCCTTTTGGCCGGAGCCTGAGTCTTCAGCGATACGCTGGCCGCGACCGGGCAACCCCGGCGCACCATTGGCTCGCCGGCGAAGCCGCTACCGCGCCCCGGCATGCGGCCCGTGATGCAGGGGTGTGACTTACTCGGACTTTATTCCCTCAACCTGGATGTGCAGCGTCACCTCCTGCTTGAATCCATATTGCTGACCGTAGCTGACACCAAAATCGGCGCGGTTGAACGTGCCCACGGCGTCAGCGCCGCAGACTTCCTTCTTCAGGAGCGGATGCATCATGCACTTAAACGAGTCGATTTTCAGAGTGACAGGCTTGGTGACGCCATGCAGGGTCAACTCGCCGGCGACCGTGGTGGGATTGCCATCGGTGAATCCGCCCAAGGTCCCCTTGTAGGTGATGGTCGGATACTTCGCCACGTCGAACATATCTGGCCCTGTCACGTGCGTGTTGAGCTTGTCATGACCGAAATCAACGCTCGACGGATCGATCGTGACGTCCACGCTGCCGGTGCCGGCGGACTTGTCCATCGAAACCGTCCCCGTGGTCTTTTTGAACAGGCCACGCCAGACGGACAGGCCGCCAAAGTGGTCGGTTTCGAAGCTCGGATGGGTGTGATCCGGGTCGATGTTATAGGTGGCTGGCGTCGCCATGGCGACACCCGAGACGGCTAATGCGAGTACGGGCAGAAAACGAATCTTCATGGGAGTCCTTGTTAAATGAATCAGTTCTTCAGGTTGGAAACGGCATGGACCTTGATGATCACTTCGTCGGCGACAACATCCGTCGCCTTCCACTCACCGGTGCCGACATCGAAGGCGGTCCTGTTGATGTGAATGACACCGTCAAAGGATCGCTGTTTGCCGGCGTCTTTGACGCTGACAGGAAAATGCACCTCTTGAGCCTTGCCACGAATCGTCAGTTTACCGCTGGCCTCTAGCTGCGTGGGTGAGACGACTTTGAGGCTGTCACTCACGAAGGTTGCGGTCGGATATTTGGCGGCATCGAACCAGTCGGGCTTGAGTACCTCCTTGTTGTACTCCTCGCTACCCAGATCGAAGCTCGTGATATCAATCGTAAACTGCGCGCTGCCGGCGGCTGGCTTTGCCGGATCGAAATCGATCGAGCCGGAAAATTTGTTGAACGTGGCGTCGACGGAAACGTTCATTTGTTTAAAAGTCACGCTCACCGTGCTCGGAGGAACGAGCACGGCTTCGGCGGCGATCACCGGGAAACTCAGGAACAGCAAGCCCGCGGCGAGCCATGATCGTACAGGATGTTTCATTGGGTCCTTTCGCTCAGGGTTCGGAGACTGCGGCTCGGCGGGGCAGCATGTCCTTTAGCACCGAGTCGTGATAGTAAAAGTGATGCAGCAAGGCGGCGGCGGCGTGGAACAGGACCGCCACCCCCATCACATAGGAACTCCACGCGTGCGCAAGGCGCAAGGGTTCGGCCCAATGCGGATTTTTCGACATGAATACGGGCAGCTCAATGAGCCCCAGATAGACGATCGGATAGCCAGAGGCCAGGGAGAACAGGTACCCGGTTACGGGAACTAGGATCGTTGCGACATAAAGTAGAGCGTGCATCCAGGACGAGGCCCGGCGATGCCATCCCGTGATGGATGCCGGCAGGTCCCCGGGCGGCAAGCCGATTCTCCAGGCAATTCGGCCCAGCGCGATCACGAACAACGTGACGCCAGCCCATTTATGCCAGCTGAAGTACTTCAGCTTGGTAGGCGTGATGCCGACCATGCTCGTCATGATCCAGCCGATGCCGAAGGTGTAGATCATGCCCAAGGCAATGATCCAGTGCAGCCACTTGGCCGTGGCGTTGTAGCGTTGTCGCAGTTTCATCACCGACGTCAGCGTTGAAGGTTGATTTCTGAACGCTTTGGCGTTCGTAGGGGGCCGGCAGCTAGGGGGGCGGTGCTTGGGGTCGCGCTCGGGCCAGGGTAGGTCGCAATTCTGACTCAACTCGCAGGAACGCGCCGAAGGCGGTTCACAAGCCTTCCCTCCGCTGCGCCCGTCCGAGCCCAAAGTATCGAAGCATACCGACCGGAGCTTTCCATCGGTAGACGGTAGAATCGGATTTCATTCAGCCAATATTGTAGGTAAATCGCGATCATGGATTTTAACGAAGTGGCGATGTTCGTCGCCGTCGTTCAGGCTGGAAGTTTCGCGCAGGCGGCCCGCCGCACGGGAACTCCGCCTAATACGCTAAGCCGGCGCGTCCTTCAACTCGAGACCCGGTTGGGTGTACGGCTTTTGCAGCGAACCACGCGAAAACTGGCACTCACGACCCAGGGGCGACAATTTTATGAGCGCTGCGGCGAGGCGATCGCCATGATCGGTGGTGCGGGCCGGGAGATCCTGCACGGCAACGAAGTCCCAAGCGGGTTGATCCGGATTGCCGCGCCGGTCGACTTCTTCGGCTGGTTTCAACTCGAGTGGATCGCCGAATTCCTGCAGCGTCATGACCGAGTCCAGCTTGAATTTGCGCTCGAGGACACCATCACCGATGTCGTCACGCAAGGAATCGATCTTGCGTTGCGCGGTGGCCAGCTCTCCGACTCGAGTTTCGTCGCGCGCAAACTCACGGATTCCGAATTCATTCTCGTGGCAAGCCCCTCCTACGTCAAACTGCGGAATCAACCAGCATCCCTGGCCGAGCTTCGGACACACAGTTGTATCGTCGTGCCCCATCCCACAGGACGCCAGCGCTGGCGCCTCGAGGGTCCTGCAGGCACCGAAGAGGTCGAAGTCAGCGGGCGCTTTAGCGCCAACACCGGGCAGGCACTCATCGGGGCGGCGATGGCGGGACTCGGGATCGCGCTCCTCCCGGCTCTGCGGGCACTCCCGGAGATTCGAGCCCGGCGGCTCGTTCACCTCTTGCCGCAGTATCGCCGTGACGGAGGCGGTTTCTATGCGATCTTTCCGAGTCGCAAGCACGTTCCCTTGGCCGCCTCGGCGTTTGCGGACTTTGTGCTGGAGAAGGCGAAAAGCGCGTTTTCCTTTGACCGCGCCGTCCCCGGGCGGGCGGGCGCTTCACGGGCTTCCCGCCCCAAGAGTCGCCCGGCTTGAGCTCTGGAGATGAGGCGCGCGCGAACGCTGCGGTCCTAGAGCTGGCCCACGATGGCGTGGGGCAGGTAGGGCTCCTCGAGCTGGGCGATCTCGGTTGGGGAAAGCTCGAGTTCCATCGCCGCCACCGCGTCGTCCAGGTGCTGAGCTTTGGAGGCTCCGATGATCGGCGATGTGATGAAACTTTTTTGGAGCAGCCACGCCAGGGCGACCTGAGCGCGGGGACGCCCTCGCTTTTCGGCGAGTGTTGCGACGCGCTCGACGACCTGACGGTCGGCCTCGATGGACGCCGCGTAGAGGGATTGCCCATAGAGGTCCGTTTTAACGCGAGCGGTCTCGACCTCCCAAGGCCGCGTAAGGCGCCCCCGGGCCAACGGACTCCAGGGCAGGACGGCGATGCCCTCATCCACGCACAAGGGCATCATTTCACGCTCCTCTTCCCGATAGAGCAGGTTGTAGTGATTCTGCATGGATGCGAAGCGAGTCCAGCCACGAGCACGCGCCAGATGGAGCGCCTTGCTAAACTGCCAGGCGAACATCGATGAGGCGCCCAGGTAGCGTGCCTTCCCCGCCTTGACCACATCGTGCAGAGCCTCGAGTGTCTCCTCGATCGGAGTGGTGTAGTCCCATCGGTGAATTTGGTAGAGGTCGACGTAGTCGGTTCCAAGCCGACGCAAACTCGCGTCGATCGCAGCGAAGATGCTCTTGCGGGATAATCCTTTGGCGTTGGGGTCCGAGGACAGCGGAAAAAACACCTTGGTCGCAATGACCGCATCCTCACGGTTGAGAAAATCCTTCAGAGCACGCCCGACAATCTCTTCGGATGTGCCGTCGGAATAAGTGTTGGCGGTGTCAAAGAAATTGATTCCGAGGTCGATCGCTTTGCGAATCAAAGGGCGGCTTTCCTCCTCCGAGAGCGTCCAGGGGTGATTCCCCCGGTCAGGTACGCCGTAGGTCATGCAACCTAAACAAAGCCTGGAGACTTTCAGGCCGGTACGTCCGAAACTCACATATTCCATTGCCTGCTCCGATGGAAACGACACCCGCTGCTGCGAGACGAACGGGAAAGCTCCGGTACCCTTGCTCAGGCGCTACAGCGATCCGGCCTTTGCGCTTGGGGGGTGAAGGTGCGAGCCGATGAGCCCGGTGTTAGACCAAATATACCGCGAGCCGAAGGGGACCGGGGCGGCCGGGACCACAAACGGGTGGACTTGCTGTCCGAAAACCCGGTGCGGCAATTTCGCTTAAAATGCGCCGCGGGGTTGGGGGGCGTCTGAACCCCTAGAGACTCGCCTCGCATGACCCCGATGCGCTCTTGGACGGTCTACCGCCCCAAGCGTAGTCGAAGTCGAATATCCTTTGCGCAGAAGGCGGACCCGCTGCGGCACCGGGAGGGCCTTCACGGATGCCTCCGCTGCAAGTCATTTTTACTCGGGAGACGAACGTGATTTCCGCCAAAGAAGCCCTTGCCCGATTGCGGGAGGGCAACCGACGTTTTGTCCTTGGAATGAACGCCGAGGAGACCCTGGTTAGTCCGGCGCGGCGACTAGAGGTCAGCACCGGCCAGGAGCCCTTCGCCATTGTGCTCGGCTGCTCCGATGCGCGGGTTCCCGCGGAGATTGTCTTTGCCCAGGGTCTTGGTGATCTTTTCGTGATCCGTGTGGCCGGAAATATCGTCGCCCCCTCTCAGGTCGGCAGCGTCGAGTTCGCTGCCGAACGTTTTGGAACTCGCCTGGTGGTCGTTCTCGGTCACTCCCAGTGCGGAGCCATTCTGGCCACCCTGGAGGAGGTGGGGCGGCCTAAAAAGGACCAGTCGCGCAATGTCAACTCGATCGTCAACCGAATCCGGCCCTCAGTAGATATTTTTCTGGGGACCGAGATCGCGAAGGACCACGATGCCCTCGTCAACCACGCCGTGCGCGCCAACATCCGAATGTCTGCGGATCACCTGCGGCACGGATCCGCGGTTCTCGAACAATTGATCCAAACTGACGGGCTGTGCGTAGTGGGCGCGGAATATTCGCTCGAGACCGGGGTCGTGGACTTTTTCGACGGCCTGCCCGAAGCAGAGTAAAGCGCACAGGTCGGGCTGGGAGAGCCGTGCCGACCAGGTGGCAGCAATTCGATTAGTAACTTGCATAATAATAGTTACAGAGGTAAAGTGCGGCTAGCTGGATTCGTCGCACCAAGTGCAGTCAGGGATCTCGGGTCCCGCCGTGCTTGGGCGCTCACACTTATGAAAGGACGATGATGGACATCAAGAACTCCGTGGCCCTAGTCACTGGGGCGAACCGCGGTTTGGGTTCGGCTCTCGTGCGTACTCTGCTCGAAAGCGGCGCAAAGAAAGTCTACGCGGCCGCCCGTGATCCAGCCTCGATTGCGCGAACGGGGGCAACGCCGCTGCGTCTGGACGTCACCGATGAGGCGCAGATCGAAGCTCTTCGTCGCGAATGCGGTGACGTTAATCTGTTGATCAACAATGCCGGGATCGCGCGCGGGACCAGCCTTTTGAGTGCCGAGGGCCCCGCGGCCGCGCAGGCCGAGTTGCAAACCAATTTTTTTGGACCTTGGCTCTTGAGCCGAGCGTTTGCGCCGATCCTCGCGGCTAACGGGGGTGGGGCAATCGTAAACGTGCTCTCGGTGCTCAGTTGGCTCAGCATTCCCTCGGTAGCGACCTACTGCGCCTCAAAATCGGCGGCCTGGTCGCTCACAAACGGGCTGCGCACGGAGCTTAAATCCCAGGGTACGCTGGTTGTGGGGGTCCATGTGGGCTACATGGATACCGACATGGCCAGTCATGTGAGCGGACCGAAGTCGGATCCCATCGACGTGGCAAACCAGATCCTGGCTGCGCTAGCCAACGGCCGTGAGGAGGTTCTTGCCGACGCCCTCTCGAAAGACGTCAAACGGGGACTTTCTGCTGATCCGGGCGTCTATCTTGGGCAAACGCCCCGTTGAACCGAGCGCGAGCCGCAACTGGCTTGCGGCCGGCCGCCTCGCGGCCTGGCGGGACTATCGGACTGGTCTTTTCTCCGAGGTCGAGCGCGTGATGGGATCGAGGCGGTACTGCCACCATTCGATGAACTTGCCCACCGGTATCGGCTTGCTGAAGAAATAGCCCTGCAAGATATCGCACTGATACTCGTTGATGAGCAAGTCCATCACTTCGCGGCTTTCGACGCCTTCGGCTACGGCTTCAAGCCCAAAGGTATGGGATAGGTCGATGACGGACTTGGTGATTTGGCGATCGCTTTCGATATTGAGGATGTTTCTCACGAACACTTGGTCGATCTTCAGTTCATCCAAAGGCATGCGTCGCAGGTAGGATAGAGAAGAATAACCGGTCCCGAAATCGTCGATCGAAAGCCGGGTACCCAGGCGCTTGAGATCGATCATGACCTTAAGCGCGCCTTCGAAATCGCGCATAAGCGAACTTTCGGTGACTTCGAGCGTGAGGCGCTTGGCGGGAACCCCCCAGATCTGCAGGAAGCGCTCGATCCGGTTGGGTAGTTCGGGATCGGAGAGAACGCCTGCCGACAGATTCACGCCCACGCTGATCGCTATGCCTTTTTGATCCAGGCTTTTCAGGTGTCGAAGCGCGGTCTGCAACACGAAGTCCGTCAGTTGGGGCATGAGCCCGTTGTTCTCGGCCATCTCGGCGATCAGGCCCGCGTGGATGGGCTCCTTGCCCACGGGTCGGGGCCAACGGATGAGCGCCTCGGCGGCGACATAGTCGCGCTTTTTCGACGAAATCTGAGGCTGCAGCCACACTTCCAACTCGTTGCGGTCCAAAGCCTGGCGCAATTCTTCGACCAGTTCGTAGTAGCGTTCGATGCGGCCCACGTTGCGAAAGACATCGACGCGCGCAGGAAGCGTCCTGGCGCGAACGCATGCCTCGTCGGCGGCGGACGTAAGGGTTTCCACGTTGACGCCGTGATCCGGAAAGAAGGCGCAGCCAATGGCCGGCTTCAGGAGGACCGTCTTCGCGTTGATACTAAATGCCTTGTCCAGCGCGTTGAGCAAGCGATTGCCGGCCAGCGTGATGATCGTCTGACTGTTGACCCCCGGAAGAAAGAGGATGATTTCATTGAGGCCGACTACAGCGAAACGATCGATCGTGCGCAGGGCCTCCGATATACGCAGGCGAATTTCGTCCATGGCCTCGGTACCTTGAGACTGCGCGGCCAAGGCGTTGCCACGATCGGAGCGCTCGAGATGGAGGACGAGCACCGCAAAACGCTGCGCGCGGTCGGCGCTCGCGCCGGCGCGGCAGGCCTCTTCTATATGCAGTCCGAGTTCCTCCGCATTGAACTCGTTTGAAAAACGTGGTTTCGCGATTCTCATGCTTGCACGGGGGTCGCAATCGAAAGTGGGTCGTCCCACATTTCCGGAAAAGTTCTAGGCGATATAAAAATTGCGAAAGTCGATGCCGTGCACGCCGGCCGGCAGACTGCGCAGAATGCGAATGGGCTTGCCTGCATCATCCTTGGGACGGCGCGTCAGATCGAGTTCATAGGGCCGAGGCAAGGCATGTTTGTAGGGCGTGGTCAATACCAAAACGCGCGGCTCCAGACGCTGCGACTTGTCGTGGGATGTGACAACCGCCACTTCCTCAGAGCTTAAGAGAACCAGCGAGCCTACGGGAAATAGTCCGATCGCGCGAACGAACTGCTCGACCAGCGGGGCATGGAACTTCTTCTCCGTTTGGCTGTAGATCACCTGAAGCGCCTCGTAGGAGGACAACGGCGGTGCGTAAGGTCTGGCGGTCGTCAGTGCCGCATAGGCATCGACGATGGCGGTCATGCGTCCGAAGATACTGATCTCGTCCCCCGCCAGACCAAAGGGATAGCCCTCACCATTGATCCACTCGTGGTGGTGCGCGATGCCCTCATAGACGGCAGGATGCAGATGCATGGTCTCCGACAAACGCCGCAATCCGGCCTCCACGTGCACCTTCACGCGCTCAAATTCTTCGGGCGTGAGGCTGTCGCGCTTGTTCAGAATGTGTGCGTCAACATCCATCTTGCCGACATCCATAAGCAGCCCGATTTGGGCTAGCTGGCTTAGTTGCTCCGCAGGAAATCCGAGGTGGCGCCCGAAGGCCAGGAGGTAGGAGGCGACCTTGATGCTATGCGTATAGGCCATCGCGTCCTGGTTGCGCACTCGCGCCACCCAGATCAGGGCGTCTCCATTGCGCTTGATGCTCTCGACGAGCGAGCTGACCGCCACAGGCAGCCCGTCGACGCGGATACTGGCTTCGGTGGCGAGATCGCGGGTCAGCGACCCGAGGGTTTCCTCAACCGTTGCGACGGCCTCGCGCGCGCGAGGAACTTCAGCCTGTACTCCGACCCTGTCGCGATAAATCACCAGATCGATCGACCGTGGAATGCTCGATTCGCGCGCAGCCCGTGGCCGCCGGCGGATCGCCCGGCCCCGCCCGGGCGCCTTGGAGCGCGATCTGCTGAGCAGTCGCGAAATCAGCCAACGCAGAAATTCGATCCCGGGAATCACGCTCGACATGTCGGGACGCAAGGCATTCATCAATGCCTCGAAACGCTCCAGGCGCTCGGCAGCGGAGCGCGCCTCATCCCCCCGGGAGGCTGGCTTGGAGAATCGGTTCTCGCGCGCTAGCGCGCGGCGAGCGGCGCGTGATGTATCGGCGATCGCGTCCGACTGCCCCGGGCTCGGTGCATAGAAGACCTGGGTGGCCGAGAAACGCGGAATCGAGACGTTGGACTCGTCGGTGGTCTGGCCTGACGATCCGGCAGGCGAAGCGGGCCGCACCGTATCCGCGCGGGCCCGATCAAAAATACCCTTGAGCGTGGCTGCCACATTGGCGCGAATCCGCGCGAGCGATGGTGTGGTCTGGGCATTGGGATCAAAAGTCTTGCGGTTGCTGTCGACGAAGCGGATGCGGACCTTGGGCTCGTCCTGATCGACCTCTTGGGTCTCCTCCGGGAGAATGTAGAGGTCGATCAGCTCTCCTAGGGAATCGGGAGTGGAGCGCCTCGGATCGATCACAATTTTCTTGCAGAGCTCCCTTAGGATCTTGATCTGCTCGACTTCGTTGATCAGGAATCCCTGCAACAGAAACGGGGTGCCTTCCCAAGGCCGGTCCAGAGAAGTGACGAACATTCCAGGACGGATCTTTGTCGCCAAAACGGTGACGTGATCCTTTAGCACCGGAACGGCGCTGGTTCGGACGGTGGGGGTGGCGGTCGCGTGGTCCATAATATTGGGCTGTTTCTACAAGGTCATTAGCGATAGGCGGCAAATGCGGCACGGGGTTTTACGCAGGCCACGACGAGCTCCGATTGCGCATCGGCTCCCAGCGGGTCGTCGTCTTTCCTTGCGACGCGGTACGAATTTCTTTTTTCGGTCTTGGCGCGGTACATCGCCATGTCCGCAGCGCTGAGCAGACGTTCGAGAGTCAGGGCATGGTCTGGAAATAGAGCCACGCCGACGCTCACGCTGCTCACGATCGTTTTGCTGCCCAGGATCCGGATAGGCTCATTCATGACCGTCACGATCTGTTGGGCGATGTGCTCGGCCTCATACTGGCTTTTCAAGTTGGTCAGAAGCACGCCAAATTCGTCGCCGCCCAGGCGCGCCACGGTATCGGTGTCGCGCAGAAGGCTGCGAATCCGACGCCCCGCTTCGATCAGCAGGTCATCGCCTGCCGCGTGCCCGAATTGGTCGTTGACCGATTTGAAACGATCGTAGTCCACGTAGAGGACTGCGATGATGCTGTCGCGGTTTTTCCCCGAATTGATCTCAGCGTCGAGGCGTTCCCGAAAAAAGCCGCGATTGGGCAGGCCTGTAAGACCGTCGTGGCGGATCTCGTGGCCGAGCCGTTCGTTGACCAACTGCAGGTTACGGGCGTGCTCTTCGCGCGCCTTTTCGAGGATCTCGATTTCGGCCATCAGGGCGTTAAAATCGTCACCGAGCTGATTGATCTCGGCGATCCCTGTGGGCGGTGCTCTCCGATCGAATTGCCGGCTCAGGCGCACGACGTGTGTAAGGGCGGCTAGTTGTCGCAACGGACCGATGATTTTGCGCTCGACCTCGCGCGAGAGGCTCGCGATGGCGATCGCAACCCCGATGAGGCAGAGCAGCCCCGCCGCCAAGGTCTTGGCGAAGAACTCAACGTACAGTGCGCTACTGCCCCACACCAACACCTTGCCCACCACCTGGTTGTCGACGGTGATTTCGGCCTGGCCAAATTGGGGAAACAGGATGTCGCCAAGCTGGGTCAGACGAACGGCGACAACGCCGTCGGCCTTGCGTTTGAAACTACCCAGTTCGCGGCCGGTATCGTCGAGAATTTGCGCGCTGACAAGGCCTTCCTGGGCGCCGATCAATTCAAGTGTTTCACGCGCCGACGCGGCGTCGTGAAAAGCCGTCGCGGCCTGCGCGGTATAGGCGATCGAGTGCGCAACGAGTTTGAGGCTTTGATCGCCGTACAGGCGCAAGTTCACGTACGCAATGATGCTGATGGTGATCCACGCACTGGCCATCACCGCGAGGACCAGCTTCAAGTTTCCACGGTGCAAGGTCGCCAGGAGCGAGCGCTGGGGAACACTCATTGGGACCTACCGATCTGCAGCAATAATGCCAAGCGCCGCGCCGAGCGCGTCGCGGGTTGCGTCACCTGTTCGTTCCAAATTGTCAAAATAGTCGACATGAATCCGCGTGTTAAACACGCCGTTGTTCGTAAGGGGCCTGTAGTATTTCTTGAACACGGTGGACTGTCAGTGCTCCGTTATCAACTCAGTGCCTTATCCGGTGCAAGTCTTAGCAATATGCAGGCCATCGTGGGTTCTCGGCACGGTGTGCCCGGGCCTAACCGGGCAAATCGTGCGTGCAAGCGAAATTTCGAGGCGATGGAGGATGAAGACGGGGCAAAAAAGGGGAGTTTCTGGCCTTCTCGTCCCCGCGGGCCAGCGGCGGTCGAGAAAATCCCATGGGGCGACACCCGACGCGAAGAGCGAACAGCCTTGGTCCGGATTCGCAAAAAAGTGGCACTTCTGGTCAACGGCCGGCCGGACTGGCAACCAGCGGGCCTCTAGTGAATCGTCTGAACTTCGGCGAGCGACGGACCTTGCGCGAAGCTTGGTCCTCATGGCCCGTGTCGTATAGGATGCGACATTGACAATTCACGTTCTCGGCAGGGATAACCGCCGAGGCCGTGCTCTTCAAAAGGTTCGATTCGCGATCGCCTGCACTTGCCTCGGTACCGGCTTCTCGGCTTCGTCACCGGTGATCGCTGCGAACCAATTAGGATTCCCCAGTACTGCTCGCGCAGCGATTTGAGAAAAGCGGAGATGTCAGAAAGTCCCTTCCCCCGTTGGTTTAGCGAGGCGCTCTTAGCGCCATTTACCCATGGAGCCGTCGAAGTCGACGGCTGTTCCATCCACTATCTCACCTGGGGCGACCCCTCCAAGCCGCCGCTGGTCTTGGTTCATGGCGGCGCGGCTCACGCCATGTGGTGGAGCATCCTCGCTCCACAGTTGTCACACCACTACTACGTGATTGCACCGGACCTAAGCGGTCATGGTGACAGTGGTCGCCGCAAGGCTTACTCACTTGAGTCGTGGGCCACGGAAGTGATGGCGGTCATTGACGTAGCCAGCACCAGTGCCCCCGTACTGGTTGGACACAGCATGGGAGGGTTGGTCAGCATCGTTGTCGCAGCGCTGCACGGGTCGCGGCTCGCAGGCGCGGTGATCGTCGATGCGCCAGTCCGAAAGCCCGACCCTGAAAGCGACGAGGGCAAAGGCGGCAAGGCATTTCGCAATCCCAAGACCTATCCCGATCTCGAGACGGCCGTTCAGCACTTTCGGCTGATCCCGGAGCAGCCGTCCGAGTACACGTTCATCATCGAGCACATCGCGCGGCACTCTGTCCGGGAAGGCAGTGCCGGCTGGACGTGGAAGTTCGATCCAGCCGTCTTCGCGCGCTTTCCACCCAAATCGGTCAGTCACTATTTGCGAGACGTAAAGTGCCGAGTCGCGCTCATGCGCGGCGAGTTCAGCGTCATCGCTCCACCTGAGGCAGGCGAGTACATGTACGAGCTGCTCGATCGCAATGCGCCGATCGTGGAGATACCGCAGGCCCACCACCACCTGATTCTCGACCAGCCGCTCGCCTTCATCGCGGCATTGCGTGCCCTGCTCGCGGACTGGGATCACTCAATACCGCGGCGCAAGGCAACTTCGGCCGACAACGCCACACCCAACTCAGGTCACGAGGAAGTCTAGACCGGCTTGCGTCAATCGGGGCCAGCTGTCGAAGGGCAGCCCTTGCCCGAGACGGCGCTGGCGCTATCGTCCCGTCCTGCGCAAGAGTTCGTCGGCAGCGCGTGCGGCAATCCATTCCTCATTCGTGGGCTCGACGCAAACCCTGACCTTGCTTTCAGCCGCCGAGATGAGGGTGGCATTTTGTGCGTTTTGCCGAGGATCCAATTGGATCTTGAGAAACTCCAGCTGCTCGCAGACGCGAGCTCGAATGGTTGGGTTGTGTTCCCCGATACCGGCGGTAAAGACCAGCATCTCGAGCCCGCCCAGTACGGCAATGAGCGAGCCGATCTCGCGGACGATGCGCCGCACGTAGAGCGCCAGAGCATCGCGGACACGCTCTTCGGTCTCATGCTCGAGAAGGACGCGTGGATCGCTCGAGACGCCAGAGACGCCCAATAGGCCGGAGCGATGATAGAGCAGATCGGTCAGTTCCGATACCGAGAGATGCTTTTCCTCCAACAGGTAGAGGAGGGCCCCGGGATCCACGGCGCCGCAACGCGTGCCCATCATCAATCCATCGAGCGCAGAGAACCCCATCGTCGTGGCGGCGCTGCGCAGATCTCTCATCGCGCACAGACTTGCGCCACTTCCGAGATGGGCCGCGATGAGCCGACCTCTCGCCGGCGGGCCGTAACGTTCGCTTAGTGCAACGCTCATGAACTCATAGGACAATCCATGGAATCCATAGCGACGCATCCCTTTGGCGGCCCCGTCCTGAGGCAGAGGGAGCATTTGTTCCACCTTTGGAATCGTTTGGTGAAAGGCGGTATCGAAGCAGGCAACCTGGACGCTCGCGCCAGGCGCTTGGAGCATGCTTTCGATTGCGTCGAGGGCGAAGGGCTGGTGCAGTGGCGCAAGCGGAATGTAGGAGCGAAGATCAGCGAGAACGGTGGAGTCGACAATCACAGGCTCGAAGTACTTCGAGCCCCCGTGGACGACGCGATGGGCAACCGCGGCAAGTCGCCGCCCCCCCAACGCGGCCTGCGCTCGGGCCTCGATGAGGGCAAGGGCATCGTGATAGGGCGATGCGGGGTTTAGACTCATCGCGGCCGCAACGCCACCGGTGACCTCGAGCGTCGGATGCGACTGACCGATGCCATCCACTTTCCCGCTCCAGGCAGGCGCGCGCGCGAGCGGAGGTGACCTCCGATCGAAGAGCGCAAACTTAATGCTCGATGAGCCGCAGTTCAGGACAAGCAGAGATTCGTTCAAAGGATGATTCCCCCAGACGAAGGAGTTCGCAGCGTTACGGTTACGGAGATGTGATCTAGCCTAGAGCGCGCGCGCCTCGTTTCGTTCAGAGGCGCTTCGCGATCGAGGATGATCTAGCTATCCTCGGGGCCAAGGTGCGCGCTTAGGATACCCTCGATCCAGGTCAGAGAGGCGCCTCGAAGAATCTCGATGAGCTGGCCGCACGCGAAGAACGATCGCATACCGGGTTTGGACCGCGATGATGGCCTCTCTCTCCCGGTAGGCCGAACGATGGCAATGCGAGGGACTCATCGTAAGCTGTGCGCGTCTCGCGCGCGGCCTGCCTTCAGACACTGAGATACTCGATGCCCCGTGCAAGCCAGCAGCCCACCTGTACGCGCCTTGCCTTGCCTTGCGCGTCCCGGTGGATTCGCAAGGTCCAGTCCCCAGGTGCCTCGTAATCGAGCGCTCGGGCGCACGGCCAGATCCATAGGTCGCGACCCGCCGGGACGAGCGGTTGCATCATCCCCGGGCCCCACTCTCCCGAGAACGCGGCATACAGCGACCCACTCTGCATCACGCAAGTCAGCGTCGAGTCGAGTTCCGCGCAGCGATAGTCGCCCACGATGTCGGTCCGCTCGGAACTCTCGCAGGAAATGAGCCGCCCCTTGAGATTTTCGCGGTGGCGGTTGATCCACGGCACTCCGCGGACCCGGTGGAGGTGGGTGAGCGCGCCATGAAATTCGCCGTTTCCGGCGGCGCTCAGAATCTCGGCACTGGGGCCGAATCGCAGCCGTAATTCGCGCTCCGAACGCGCCTCGATGCGCACCGAAAGCCCGGTCTCAGGCTCCACAAACTGTCCCTCCCATCCGTCGGTATCGACGGCCGCTGCGGCCTCCGGGCGCTTGACTTCGAGAAGCGCACCAAGCAATTCCATTGCCGCTGCGCGGGGATCGGCCATGTGGTTGAAAAGGACGACGACGGACACGCGTTCGGCGGGGACGTGGACGCGAAAACTGCGCCAGCCTCGCAATCCCCCTCCATGGCAGGTGGCGGCTCGACCCCAAACGCTCACGTGACCCAAACCGAAGCCGTAGTAGGCCGTCTTTCCGTCCTTAAAGCTTGGGGGCGCGGAAAGACGTCGGTACAGACCGTTCGCATCTTCGCGCGTGTGATCGATGAACGCTTCCCATGCGATGAGGTCGTCCAGGCTCGCCACGAGTCCAGCATCTCCCGTCCAATGGATCCGATTGACCGCGGGGCGGAACCCTTCGGCAAGAGAACCCTCGTAGCCGATCGCGCCATTCAGGCTGCAAGCCGTATCCGGACCCAGATGCGCCGTGGTCATTGCCACGGGTTCCAGAACCTGCGCCCTGAGACTCTCGCCAAACGATCGCCCAGAACGGCGTTCGAGAATTTCCGCAAGCAGACGGAAATTTTGGTTTGCGTAGGAATAGCGCGTTCCGGGGGCAAATTGCAAGCTCCGTGCGCGGCCAATCACGCGCGCCGCGTCCGACGGCCCGAAATGTCCTTCGGCCGGCGAGCCCGAGAGCATTGCAAGAGCCCAATAGTCGCGAAGTCCGGACTGATTGTGACAAAGATCCAGGATTGCCGGTACTCGCGGCCCGAGTTCGGGAAGAAAGACATGGACATCCGGATTCAATTCTTCTGGATTCGAAAAGCGATCCAAAAGCAGGGCGCAAGTGAATTCCTTGGTGATGGAACAGACTCGAAAGAGGGTCTGCTCAGTAAAGGGGATCCGGGACTCGATGTCCGCAAATCCCCACGCATGCCGGGCGATTGGAACGCCGTCCTTCAATACCGCCAGCGCGCCGCCGGGACCGGGGAAGCGTCGAGGAAGAGTCGCGAGCGTTCGATCAAAGAGCGCAGGAAACTTATGCATCGTAGCAAGTGGGGGCTGGTTCGGGATCGTGACACAGCGCCTTTCAAAAGGCCAGTCGCGTCGTATCGAATTTGAAAGCAAGAAGCGGATGGCTGGGTCGCGCCGAAAGGCATCCAATAGGCTCTCTTCAACTGTAAGGAGCCCATCATGAGCTATCGCATCAGGGGCCTCGACCCCACGCCTTTTGCCCCCCTATATGGTCTACCTGAGGCGCAGCTGGCCGAGCTTGGGATCAAGCGTTACCTGGCCAAGAGCAATCCGGGATACCCGGACCGTATCGAGTTGCGCGACGCTGATCCCGGTGAGACCGTCTTGCTGCTTAATTTCGTCCATCAACCTGCATCCACACCCTATCGCGCGAGTCACGCGATCTATGTGATTGAAGGGGCGGTGACACCGTTCGACAGCGTGGACCGGATTCCCCCGGTGTTGGGGACCCGCACACTCTCGGTCAGGGGATTTGATCAGAACCACATGATGATCGCCGGTGAAATCACCGAGGGTTGCGAGCTCGGCGCCATGATCGAGAAAATGTTCGCCGATCCCGGCGTGCTCTATCTACAGGCGCACTACGCCAAGCGAGGGTGTTACGCGGCAAGGATCGATCGCGCATGATCCGCGGGAACACGCATGAGGGCGTCTTCCTCGCCCTCTAGCCCACGGGCAGCCGACGAGGGCCGAAGCCCTCCCGATCGCGCCCAGCGCGACCGGCCAGATGGGGCGGGCAACCCCACTGCTTCTCCAGCGCTTGGGGGTGGTCTTTGACTGACCCTGCGCAATTCAATACTTCGGCCCCGCTCCCCGTGGTTATTCCACGACGAGCATGCGCGGTGTGGGCCAAATCGGCACCGTTCGTCGCTAGAATGTGTTTCGGATCTCATTGCAGATATGCCAGGTCCGAGTCAGGCCGTGCTGTCCATCCTGGAGAACTAACTTGAACCGATTGCGACTGCTTGCCTTGGCGATTTGCATGATCTGCACCTTCTGCGCGAATGCTGCTCGTGTGGCGGATCGGCTCTATGTCATTGAATGTGGATATGGTCACGCCACCGACCAATCCCGCTGGTCTCCGGGTGTGAACGTGGGCAAACCGTTGGATCTCTCGGACAACTGCTATCTGATCCGACATGGCGGTGATTGGCTGATGTGGGATACTGGGATCGCCGATTCGGTGGTGGATCTTCCTCAGGGGATGAAAAGCGAAACCTCCGGCACGACCTGGAAGCGCAAGGAGAAGCTGGTCGATCAATTGGCGGCGTTCGGCGTGCACCCGTCCGATATCCGCTTTGTGGCCATTTCGCATTCGCATCCCGACCATATCGGGAATGTCGAACTCTTCCCCCACGCCACGCTTCTGGTGCAGTCGGCCGAATACAATTGGCCCCAGCCTGGCGGGGCGCCGCGCTTTGCTCCAGATCATCCCGTTCAACTACTGGACGGAGACTTCGATGTCTTTGGCGATGGGAGCGTTGTGATCCTCTCCACTCCGGGCCACACCCCTGGACATCAGTCTCTTCTGGTGCGATTGCCCCTGGTCGGAGCGATCGTCCTAAGCGGTGATGCCGCGCATTTTCAGGACAATTGGGAAAATCGGCGCGTTCCTGCCATGAACGTGGATGCCGATCAGACACGCGTATCGCTGGAGAAGATCGCGCGTGTACTGGAGCGCGAGCACGCCCAGCTGTGGATCAACCACGATGTCGATCAAAGCAGCACGCAGAAGCACTCTCCCAAGTTCTACGAATAGGCGCGCTAAGAAGCCGGTACCAAGGCCTGCGCATAACACCAGCGAATCTACGGGCGCGACCGCGATTCGCTCTCGAGCGCATTTTCGGGTGTGACGGACACCGGTACGAGGATACCGCGCGCCGTTAGTGAATCGAACGTATCTTGCAGTTCGGTGAGAATCCAGGTTTGGAATTCGCTTTCGGTAACGGGATCGAGACCGGCGGTGCTGAGCGTCCTGAGGCGGTCCAGATGGTCGTCGACCACTTTATGTGGCGACGCATCCGCGAGCCACCGTGCCGATTCACGAGCGGAAACGCGGCCCAACTGCGGTACACGGTTGCCGGTCGTTAGGATTCTTCCGTCGGCGAGCCTGCTGTGGCACTTAATGGCGATCTTCTCGCGCACGAAACGCGGCCGAACCACACGAACCCATCCGAGCCTGGCCCAGTAATTCGGATTGGAGCCGGAAAATGCGACGCCACAAGCAAGGTCTCGTTTCTTGAACGGATTTTGGGGAAGAATTCGATAGTAGAAGGCAACCCTGAGACCGCACGCTTCCAGTTGCTGGATCGAAGGGGTCAGGGCGAGTTGCGCCTCGCTGGGAACGTCGTTCAGTTCAAGACGCTCGAGCGCCTCCGGGCGCACCATCGGTTGCGCGTCAAGCGGCACGCGCAGCATTCGCCGCAAGACCGATAAGAAGAATAAAACCGGCTGGGGATGGAGTCGCCACAGATCCTGCCAGCTTAGTCGCGCGTAGTCCAACGCGTAGTAGGGTGTCGTCATATGCACGAAGGGGGCGGATTGGTTGAATTCGGCACGGGAGAATTGTATCTTTTCAGCCACGCCTGGAATGGAGCCCGTGCGCCTTAAGAACCCGCGCGCGAATGCCGTAATCGGTAGGCCCGTCCCTGCTCCTCGACGATCTCGATCAAGTTGCCAAGGGCGAGATTGACATCGATCAAATGCAAGCCCCAGTCACTGAGAAGTCGTCCCTGAACGAGAAGGTCGCCCGGGATGTCGGAGGGTCTGGGATCCCCGGAGGCACGGGTTACGGAGATGGCCAGATAGGAACCCTCGTCGCTGCTGACGCAATGTGCATCAATGAGCCCAGGCAGCGATACGAACGGAGTGGCGATGCCCTGGATGAATTCAGACCAGCCTTGCGTTTCCTGCGGCTGTCCGAGTAGGTTGCGCCGTGTGGGCAGGAAGCTGCCGATCGGCTCGCCGCTGAGTGCGACCGGGTCGGTACAGGCAACTTCCATCCCCGCTGTTGTGGCGCGCCCGAAGCGCGATCCTGGTGGAGGAGGGGATTGGGCCCGGAACGACTCGTAAGCGATGACGCAGCCCGTCTGCCGCGGAGTCGTACAAAGGGGCAGATGTCGAAATGTTCCACCGACCTGCTGACCCTTAGGCACCTCGACGTTCATCCCCAAAAGAATCGCGGAAATCAAACGGGACTGTTGCGGCGTTCCCTCGATGTCACGTTGCAGGAGTTCGATGAGCACGCTCGAGCCCTGGGAGTGCCCGATGAGAACCACCCCCCGCCCTCCATTGTCGTAGCGCAGGTAGTGTTTCCAGGCCGCGCGGATGTCCTGAAAGCCGAGTTCGGGGTCCGTCTTCAGTGGCGCCCCTTGGATGCGGGCGGATAGACCCGCAAGCGTCATCTGCCGATAGACCGGAGCAAACGGTCGGCACACCGACGCAAATCGTCCGAACTGGATTCGAACCGCGCGCACTTCATCCGTCCCGGGCACAAGACTGCTGTTCCCGTTCGGATCTGTCGAGACCGTCGGGTAAACATAGAAGCAATCGATCTGCGCGTCGGGATTGGGTTGCCACGGTTCAAGATGACGTTCTCCGTCTGCGGTAACCGAGGTGCTGCTAAGGTCATCGGCACAGGCGTCCTGGCGATGCGGCCGACAAATCCACGCCTGGCTGGAAGCATAGGTATCCAAGTTCGGGTCGGGTACTGCGCCCTGGGTGGGACCAAACGTCGCGAGCAGCGAAACCGGAATGATCCAGGGCAACCAACTGAAATCCGTTATGAGGCGGCGCAAGGAGGAAGCTCCGTTGGCCCGAGTGCGTCTCTAGAGGGAGGGCGCCGTGCGTCCGCCGCGCAGCCAGGCAATGCCTTCCTCTTCTGAACTGACTGTTCGCACCGAAGCGCCCTCGATGGTGGCGGTAACTTCGGTGAACCGGTTCACGCGCGGAGCCGTATAGATGATGGCGACCCGCAAGTCCTTCCCGAGCGTTGCGGCCATACTCATGCCGATAGACACACGTTCTCGGGTCGACAACTCGCCGATCCGCACACCCCGGTAGTCCACCAAAAGCAGATGACGCTGCGCACGCAGGGCCTGCTCCCGGAGCGTGGACAAAAGCTCAAAGACGGCCTCGACGGTCTGGTCGCCCGTCACGGCAATTTTGAGATAGTCGGCCGTGGTCTCAAAGGTAGTTTCGAATCCCATGCACGAAGTATCCTGACAAACATTGAGCCCGGAGGAAATCTCGGGACCTATCGCAGCCGACGAGTGGCTCGACCTGTTCTGACCTATCCGGCGGTATAGTGTTCCAAGCAAACTCTTCAAGGCCGCCATTGGCGCGTGGTACTGGGTAGCTCGCACGCATGAATCCAGAGGACACTTTGGCGCACGATCCGGTCGGCCCGCGTGCACTTGCGGCGGCAACCGGTACAACGGTTCTTACGCCTCAAGCCGAGGACGCGATCGGTGGCACGGCCACGGCTGAACTGGAGCTGCTCTTCGAGCAGGCGCCGGGATTCATGTCGCTCATGCGGGGCCCACGTCACGTTATTGCCATGGCCAACGCTGCCTATCGCCACCTGGTTGGGGAGCGACCCTTACAGGGGCTGGAGTTCCGTCTCGCACTGCCAGACCTGGAGGGTCAAGGATACTTTGAACTGCTAGTTAAGGTCTACGCGACTGGGCAGCCCTTTGTGGGACAAAGCTGGCCGCTCGAGCTAAGTCTACCCGGGGCCAACCAGCGAGTGCAGCGCTTTGTCGATTTTGTCTATCAGCCTGTGGTAGGACCCGGCCGCGTAGTCAGAGGCATCTTCCTTCAGGGCCAGGATGTCACCGAACAGCATATTGCCTTTCGGGAGTTGCAGGCGGCCGAGAGCAGGTTGCGCGAGAGCGAAACGCATTTTCGTTTGGTTGCCGAAACGATTCCCCAGTTCATCTGGGGCGGAACGGCCGAAGGTCTGACGGACTACTACAATTCCCAGTTCCTGGATTTTCTGGGGCGCAGTCTTGACGAGTTGCGAGGATGGAAATGGGTCGAATCGGTCCATCCATCGGACCGTCGCCGGGTTTTACACAGCTGGGCCCGCACAGTCAAACAAGGCTGCAAGTTCGTCGAGGAATTTCGGTTGCGGCGCGCCGACGGCATGTATCGTTGGGTCAGGGCCGAGGGCTTTCCGGTGCGAGAGGCCCAAGGTCCGATTTCGCGCTGGTTCGGCATCTGCGCTGATGTTCATGACTTGAGGGAGGAGGCACGTCGCAAGGACGAGTTTCTCGCGACCCTCGCTCATGAATTGCGCAATCCACTCGCCCCCATCACCAACGCGGCGCGAATGCTGGCCAGCGGAAGCGCTTCGCCCGAGGTGATTCAAAAAAGTAGCCAGATCATCGAGCGACAGACGCGCCAGATGGCGCACCTACTTGATGATCTCCTGGATATCGCCCGCATCACGGCAGGTCGCCTAGAATTGAAACGCGAATACGTCGAATTGCAGGCCCTTGTGAACACCGCGCTCGAGATGGCCCGCCCGAGCGTGGACGCACGTCAGCATCGCATTGTGGTGGCGATTGATACCGGCCCCGTTGTCCTCGAACTCGACCCCGTACGCATCGCCCAGGTATTGACCAACCTGCTCAATAATGCGGCCAAGTACACGGACCCCGGGGGAACCATCACGCTCTCGGCCCAGGTTTTTGCCAACACCGTTGAATTTTCCGTTCGCGATACCGGTATCGGGATTCGTAGCGAGGCGCTCTTGAGTGTCTTCGAAATGTTCGCGCAGGAGACTGCCGCGTTGGAGCGCTCCGCGGGCGGACTTGGAATCGGGCTCGCTCTGGCTCGCGGCATCGTCGAGCTGCATGGCGGATCCGTCGAAGCGCACAGCGAAGGCGAAGGTCGGGGAAGCGAGTTCAGGGTACGCATCCCGGGGGCCGTATCCCCAGTGTGGGACAAGGCCGGGGCATCGCATCTGAAGGGGTTCGACGCGAATCCCAACGCCCGATCCATCCTGGTTGTCGACGACAACGTAGATGCCGCGGAAAGTCTTGCGCTTTACTTCCAAATGCGGGGCCACCAGGCCACGGTGGCTCACTCGGGTGAGTCTGCCTTGGAGCAGGCCGAGCGCCAACGTCCGGAGGTGATCATCCTCGACATCGGCATGGCAGGGATGAATGGATATGAGGTGGCGCGTTTGCTCAGAAATCGCGCCTGGGGGCGCGCGGCCAGACTGATTGCCCTTACCGGCTGGGGGCAGGAAGAGGATCGACGAAAGGCGTTTGCCTCAGGCTTTGACGAGCATTTGACAAAGCCGGTCAACCCCGACGCGATCCTCAAGATGTTATAGCGCGGCGGTCGGAGCCACGGGACTTTCCCTATTCGCGTTGTTTATGGGGAAGACAACGATTGCGGAGTCATTCATGACAGTGGAACTCGTAGAGCCCGCGACCTCGATCCAGTGGGGTCAGGCACGGCAGTTGATCGAAGAATACATCGCGTCATTGGGGATCGACCTTTCGTTCCAGAACGTGGACGAGGAACTGCGCAGTCTTTCGGTCGTGTATGCGCCACATGAAGGGGCATTTTTCATTGCGCAGGAAGAAGGACACCTCCTGGGCTGCGTGGGTGTGAGGCCTTTTCTGTCCGGGGTCGCGGAATTGAAACGGATGTACGTCAGGCCCAACGCCCAGGGCAGGGGGATTGGCCGCGTTCTGGCAGAACGCGCAGTTGTCGCGGCAAAAAAGTTGGGCTATGCCAAGCTCATTCTCGACACCCTGCCGTCCATGATGACAGCGCTCTCGCTCTACCGCTCTTTGGGATTCGTGGATGTGCCCCCTTATCGCTTTAACCCCGTGCCGGGGACTACCTATTTGGAGCTTCAGCTCGGATCGGGCGGCTGACACGCAAGGGAACTATTGAAGCGCCTTGACGAGAAGCCACTGCGCCGGCTCGAGCTTTTTCGCGATCTCCCGCGGTGTCCCCAAGGATGCCAGATTCGTTGCGATCGGACGAAATGCCACGATGACTTGGCCCGAAGCGTCCTCGCGAATGAGAACACGTAGTGGCAGGTCGAGCGCCGCGGCAGGAGATGCGAGCATCACGGCGGTTCCACCCAGGGGATTGCCATAGGTGAGGACGACGGTTGCCGGCATCGACAAACCGACGTTGCGGGCGTTCTCACGATGGTCGATGCGCGCAAACAAGGTGAGACCGGCGCTCTCGATGGCATGGCTCAGTCGCTCGAGAGTGTCCGGAAATGAATAAGGACTGGCCAGCTCCAAAAGTTCTGTCTCGGGAAACCCAGCCGAGGGCGTAAGTCGCACTGCCGGAATGATCATGGCAATTCTCTCCCCGTCAACGGGTCGACACAGGATCCACGAACCAGAGGGACCAGCTTAGCTTCCCGTCACGGCTGCGGCGCATCGAGACTTCCTGCCGATTTGGGGAAGGTCACAACCCCCCATGGGAGGTCAAACCCCTCGATCGCCTGCAATGTCTGTCCCGCACTGGCGTCAACAAGATCGACCACGTTGGAACGTCCGCAGGCGACGAGGATATGCTCGGATGTCCCCACGAAGCTAAAGTGCCAGCAGCGCTTGCCGATACTCACCGAACCTTTAGGTTCGAACGTTTCGGAATCGAAGGACTGCAGTTGACCGTCGCGGGCCGCCGCAACCCAGATGCGCGTCCCGCTAGGATCAATGGCCACGCCGTACGGGCCTTTGGCGGTCGGGACCGTCTTGACCGGTTTGAAACTGGGATCCATGAACAGCATGCTATTGGAGTTCTCTAGCGTCACCACATACCCGCGTCCGTGTGGCAGGGCTTTGACTCCGCGCGGCCGGTCTCCGGAACTCGAGATGTTCACCACCTTCACGATCTTCCTGGTTTGAAGGTCGTAGATCGAAATCGTATTGTCGCCCTCGTTGGCAACTAACAGGTTCTTACCGTCGGGGGAAAACTCGATTCCCTCGGTCTCCGGTGCCGCCTTCATCCGTGCGATCACTTTCCAGCTCTTAAGGTCGATGATCGCAACCTCGGCCGGTGTGCGCTCCTCGGTCTCGCCCCCCGCCTCCTTACCCGGAGCATCGCTTTTGCCCGCGGCATCGGGTTTGCCCGCGGCATCGGGTTTGCCTGATGAACTCGGCTCGTAGGTTACAAATGCACGATCGAGTCCGGGCTGAACGCGCAGGAACTCCACATTCGGACCCACCTCGATTCTTCGCACAACCTTGTTGCTCTCCGTGTCGATAACCGCCACATCACCGCTTGACTGGACTGCAACCAAGACAAACCGCCCGTCGGAAGTAATGCCCACGCCTCGAGCGCCGGTTCCAACCGATATCGTGGCCACTGCTTTCGACGTTGTGGTATCCAGTACGGTCACCCCGCTGTCTTGATTGGTGACATACGCCACGTTTTCGGGTGGTTTGGCGTGCACCAGCTGCGCGATGCAACAAAGCGTGCCCAGGATGAGACTTGAGCTGTATTGCCTAACATTCATTATCGTTTTCCTCGTGCGCCGCTTCGATGACCCAGGGCGCCTTGTCCGTGCGCAAAGTACGCGTCACGGATGATACCTCCGTGCACGGCTCAAGCCGAATCGCGTTGGATTGATCGCTTGTCAAGGCGCGCGTGACGCGATGCAGTGAGACCGAGGACCAACGCATGCACGCCTGGATCGCAATATCTCGCCACTTAGGTAGCGCGATCGGTGTCTACTTTATGGTCGCGGCGCCCACACGGCAGGCAGCCTCGTCCTGGGAACCCGTGCCACCGGAGCATCCGATTGCGCCGATGAGATGGCCGTTTTCAACGAGGGGGAAGCCACCCCGCGATGCAATGACATCATCGAGCGAGAGCTGATAGACGTTGCCGCCCTGAATGCCACTTTCGAAGACCTTAGTCTCGCGACGGAATTTCACCGCGGTCCTGGCTTTGTGCTCGGAGATCGTGATCGAGGCCAGTTGCGCTCCGTCCATGCGCTGGAATGCGACCAGATTCGCACCCGAATCGACGACGGCGATGTTGAGCTTCCAATTGTGTTTCTTGGCCTCCGCTTGCGCGGCGCTGATGGCGGCATTGGCGGCCTCAAGTCCGATGGGAGCGCCGTACGGTACATCGAAGGGCATTACATCCGGAATGGTATCCAGGGGATTGGGCTGTTGCGCCAATGCGAGCGTGGATGCGCTTACCGCAATCAGTCCGAAGGCATACTGTGCAAGCCTGTTCATGGGCGGTTCTCCTCATATAGGCTGGGAATTTGTTCTTGTCGCGAGCCGATTTTCCTCTACGACCACGACGTCCGCAACTGTGGAGACGAGCGAGATATTGTCGGACGCATGCGAGCGCAGCTATACTGCGCTCGCGTCAAGCCGATCCTAAGGGACATTCCCTGATCAGGCGCTGCACTCAGAGGCGCGTCTTAACCTGGAGGCTTCCATGGCAACGAAGAAGGGACTGGACGGACGGATGCGAGACAAGAGCGGCCAGATTCGCCACAAGCGACGTGACACCCACGTCTCGACACTGCGGGCCGAATATGGTGAAAGCTTTGCTCCAGGATTTAAGCCGGCAGACACGCTCGGTAAGGTTCTGGACAAGACCGGGGCTGCGACGCTCCACGAATATCTGAAAACGAAGAAACCACACCGCTAGCCGACCGGACGGTATTGGATGGGGCGGGGCGCTCGATGATCTATTGGGCGCGGCGTTAGCTTTGCGCAGTCGCTGGGGCTGGATTGCGCCATAGACGCAGCGGATTCATGCGATAGTCCCCGCCGAACCAGACCCCGCGCGCAATGGCTACGGCCAGACTGCACCCGTAGACGATGAGGCCCAACGCGAGGGCAGCAAACAGTCCTGCGATCGAATCCGTAGCGCGATAAAGGATCCATCCAAGACCGATTGCGACCACGAGCCTCAAAAAACCGCTAAAAAGTGGCCACACGAGTCTGCCTGCACCTTGCGAAGCAAAGTACAGGCATAAGCCCAGACCGAAAAAGCCGAAGGTCGGGCCCACAATCCTCAAGTAGGTGATACCGGTTGCCAACATCTGCGGATCGTGGCCAAAAATTTCGAGCCACGCGCGTGGCCATAGCGCTGCCGCCAAACCGATAAGCTCAGTGAGGCCAAACGCGATCGCACCGCCGATGAAGGCTATCCGCAAGGCGCGGGCTTTCTGGCCGGCTCCCACGTTCGTTCCCACCATCGCGACAAGAGGAGCACCAAGTCCGAAGACTAGTGGGATCAGTAAGTATTCCAGGCGTGCGCCGGTTCCATATCCAGCCAGAGCGCCAGGCCCAGCTGAAGCCCCCACAAGCGCCGTGGTTAGCGCGAACACCAGGGTCGTTTGCAAGGTACTCACCGCGCCGACGGCGCCTACGCGCAGAATGCTCACAAATAGCCTCTTATTCAGGCGCGTCCATCGCGGCCTGACCAAGCTACGTCCGCTCCAAATGTACCAAATCAAAAGCAGGGTGCTCACGAACAATGTGATAAGAACGGCCGCCGCTCCCCCGGCCACGCCAAGCGCGGGAATCGGGCCGAAGCCGAAAATGAGGGCGGGCGACAGGGGCAGGAGAATGACAAAGCCGATGCAGATGGCGGCCGATGGCACCAGCATGTTGCCCGTACCCCTAAGCACGCTGGCCAGTGCGTTCATGAGCCAGACCAGCGCTGCTCCGGCGAAAACCATATTGGAGTATTGAAGAGCCGCGTGAAGCGAGCCCCCGACACCGCCCATGTGTGCATAGAGCGTCTCGCCAAAAACCAGAAAGAGCGCCGAAAACAGAATGCCCAGGGTGAGATTGATGATGATGGCGTGCATGAGAAGCGCATCGGCGTCCTCTTTTCGACCGCCTCCCAGTGCCTGCGCGACTGCTGAAGAGATACCGCCACCGACCGCTCCTGCGGAGAGCATCTGCATCATCATAAATCCCGGAAAAACCAAAGCCATTCCGGCGAGCGCGTCAGTGCCCAGGCGCGAGACGAAAAAGGTCTCGATCAGTCCAGTGGCGGATTGGGTGAGCATGACCAGGATGTTGGGCCAGGCCAATTGCAAAAGCGTACGCACCACGGGTCCTTCCAGGAGCATTCGGGTGCGGGGGCTCATCGCGGCTCGCGCAACACGGGCGTGCTCGGTAGGGTACTCGGGCGCATTCATGAATTCAGTCCCTTCTTGGTGCGGGTCCGACCCCGCTGCACCGTGCCCGGCTCCGGCGATGGTGCTGCATTCACGTCAGAGGGCATCGATAGCCTGCGACGGGTCGACTCGGACGCGGCGGGACCGGGTACGACGATGAATTCAGGGCTGTCGATAGACCGACCGGTACGCTTGTCCACGAGCACCGGTTCTGCGCGCTCCCCGGTTTTTGCGTCCATCATCATCACGCTTAGGCCTTCAGGAGCGAAATGACGGTTTCCGAAGGCCTGCATGGCAACCACGACCGAGCGAAAGTCCCGGCCGCAGTCGGTTAGAACGTATTCGTAACGGGGCGGCCGCTCGCTATAACGTCGCTTTTGCATGAGGCCCGCATCCACGAGTGCTGTGAGCCGACGCGTAAGCATGTTCGGTGCGATGCCCAAGCTCTCCTGGAACTGGTCAAAACGCGTCAGTCCCTGAAGGGCGTCCCGGATGATGAGAATGCTCCACCACTCCCCAACCCGCTCAAGGCTGCGCGCCACGGGGCATTGCATATTGTCGAAGCTTTTATGTTTCATGCCCGAAGCCTACCTGTGTCCATTGCATTATGCAAGTAACACGGGAGAATCGTGCGGCGACTGTCGTTTCTCAGGGAGGCATTCGGTTCTTGGAGGTGGCCGGAAGAAAAAGCCTGGCCATGCGACTGCCGCTTAGTTCACCCTACTTCGGTACGATGGCCCAGGGAAGGTGCTTACGGGAATTACGTGCTCAACCGCGATGAATAGCCACGGTCATCACCAACCGATTGATCCGGACACGTGGTGTGCCCATGTATTAGGAAGTGTGCGCGCAGGCTATGCGTTCAATCATTTTGCAGCTCATCCCGCTTTGCGCGGACCAGGACACTTCACCTTGACCAAGCAGTGGATTCGCCGCCAGCCGGTTCTCACCGATACTAGGATTCGTCTTCGCTTTCCGTGTCGGCCTCTTCCACGAGGGCCTCACCCTCTTCGATGGAGACCGTCTTCTCCATCATCGCCATGTGACGAATGCCTTTACGCACGCTCGATCGCGCGCGCTCGGCCGACGCCAGCAGCTTCTGTGGATCGGTAAGCCACAGAAACGCCGTGGTCGCTTCCTGAACGTCCTCGTTTGCATTCATTTCGCCACGCTCCCCATCAGTAACTCTAAAGTAACGATAGTTCCTTAGCCGACGTTGCAGAGTTAATCTACAACCGCAAACGCGCCGGTGCAAGAACTCTTGGGGCAGGTGTTGGTGAAGATGTGTAAGGAGGAGTACTCAAGCTATCGTGAGCGGCGAAAATAGCCACAAATGCGTTGGTCCTGCGCAACCGGCGCCGATCGTCGAGCCCCTAAGACGGGCTTTTGAAGACCGGTTTGGAAAGAGGCGAACCCACGACCGGGGCCGAATCAAGCGGCCGGCCCGCGCGCAATCTCATGGAAGAATTTCGACAGGCGTCCGGCGACACAGGCCCGCTCCGCGCTATTCGACGACGACAACGGGTAACACCAACACCGGGAAGTTCACCGAACGCGCAATGAAACAGCGCTCGTGCGCCGTGTGATGCAGGCTTTGGGCGGTCTCTTGCGACGCTCCCCGCGCCAAAGTTACATGGGGCCGAAGAGTGACCTCGGTGAATTGCCCGGCCCCGCCGGGCGTTTCTTCCAGCATCGTGCCCTCTGCTGCGTCCCGATACGACTTCACAACGATCCCCGCTGCCGCGCACAGGCCCAAATACCAAAGCTGGTGACAGGCTGAAAGGGAAGCCACGAGCAATTCTTCCGGATTCCAGCGGCTTTCATCGCCCCGGAAGGTCGCGTCCGAAGAGCCGTGGATCGGTGGCTTGTCGCCCGAGGTGATTTGGTACGCTCTCGCATGGTTGCGGAAAGCCCCTGGATCGGGATCACCATTGCCGACCCAGTTCAGCTCGATCACGTAGCGGTGACGGCGTGGCGACATCCCAGTCCCTCCATCTGACGAATGAATCGTCATTCTAGGCCAGTGCAAGGGTTCACCCTGGACCTCGCTCGACAGGCGCGGAGGAATCGGCCGCCAAGCTTTGCTGCTGGGGGGCAGGAGCCCTATTTCCAGTAAGGAGCGCGTCGGTAATAGCTGTGTAACTGGTTTGCCCAAGCGGTGTCGGCCATAGTTGGCCAATGCGCCTTATCGAATCCCGGCGCCGCATCGAGCTGCTCTGGATCGAGATCGAGCAGAAAACGTTTACCGCGCGCATCTAACGTGAGCGCCGCCCACGGAACAGCAAAGAGCTTTTCGCCCAGGTTGAGCAGTCCGCCGCGCGACAGAATTGCATAGGCGACACAGCCGCGGCGGACATCGATCATGATGTCTCGAATCTTGCCTAATTTCTCGCCGCGCGAGTTGTAAATCTCATCGCCTTCCAACGCAGCCGCGGGCATGACTCGCGGGCCCGGACCTGAGCGGGTGCGCGATTCGGCCCAAGGTCCAGTGGCCTCGCGCAGGCCGTCCGAAGCGAGGGATTCCACGTGTCCCATTTACCATCTCCTTAAATTGCGAGTGATCGGATGCTGGTCGCGGCGCTTTCACACCGGGCCCACTGCAACCCATTTGATCTGGCTTGCCCAGGCACGGCGCACCACCCGGACGAGCGCGCAATTGCCGTGCCACACTCGAGCGGCTGAGCCGCGTCGACACGAACGCCAAGAAAACCAGCCGGCATTTCGAGTCAGAACCCGAGCTGGGCGAGCGTTTCCTCGAGCGCTTCCATGCGGATGGGCTTCAGGAGGTGGGCGTCGAACCCAGCGTCGCGGGCGCGGCGCTTGTCGTCGTCCTGTCCCCAGCCTGTGATGGCGATCAGCCGTGCCTGCTCGCCCCAGGGCTCGCGCCTGATTCGACGCGCCACCTCATAGCCATTGAGCTTGGGCATTCCGATATCGAGCAAGACCAGTTGCGGTTTGACCGCACTGGCCAGGGTAAAAGCGTCGACCCCGTTGTGCACCACCTGAACGGTGTGTCCGTGCGCGCGCAGCAACAGGCTAAGGCTCTCGGCCGAATCGAGGTTGTCGTCAGCCAAGACGATGTTCAAGGGCCGAATCGGCGGCGCTGGTGGCAGTCGCGGCGGGGCTTCCGTCGCCGACGTGATTCCCACTGGCGCGGCCGGCAGCCGAACGACGAATTCGCTTCCCTTGCCTACACCCTCACTGGACGCCGCGAGCGTACCGCCGTGCATGTCTGCGATCTGCCGGGCCAGCGACAGTCCGATGCCCAGGCCCGATTTGGAGCGCTCCAACGAGCGATCGACCTGCGAGAACATCTCGAAGATCCGCGGTATTTGGTCTGGAGGAATTCCCACGCCCCGATCGCGAACGCGAAACGTCACCTCGCTCTCGCTGGAGGTGACCTCAATAGAGATGGGCTGACCCAGTTCGGAGTATTTCACAGCATTGCCGATCAGATTGCACAGAAGTTGCGACAGACGCGTTGGATCGCCATCGAGCAGCGGCGCCTTGGGAGGAACGGTGACCTCGACGACGTGCTTGCCTTCTCGAAGCATCGGCCCGCAAGTCTCCAAAGCGATGTCCAAGATCCGCTGCGTGTCGGTGATCTCGCGCCGCAACTCAAGCTGCCCCTTGGTGATGCGGGCGACATCAAAAAGATCGTCCACGAGACGGACGATCTGGTCGACCTGGCGATTCATCATGGCCATGAGTTTTTCGGTCACGGGGGGATGGGGCCCGTGCTGCGCGAGAATCTGTAAAGCGTTTCGCAGGGGGGCGAGCGGGTTACGCAATTCGTGGGCCAAGGTCGCCAGAAACTCGTCCTTGCGCCGCTCTCCTTCCTTGATCGCATTCTCCTGCATCTTGCGCTCGATGATGTCGCGAAACACGAGTACCGCGCCGAAGGTTTTTCCGGCGAGATCGCGCACGGGAGCGCCGCTGTCGTCAATCGGTGTTTCAGCTCCGCTTTTCGAGACGAGCAGGGAATGGTTGGCAAGGCCGACGACGACTCCCTCGCGCATCGCGCGCAAGGCGGGATTGACCACATGCTCGCGGGTGTCCTCATTGATGACATTGAACACTTCCTCGAGAGGTTGGCCCAAGGCTTCGGACATGGACCATCCGGTCAAGCGCTGCGCCACCCCATTTAGGAAGAGAACCTTTCCAGAGGTGTCGGACGAAATGACGCCGTCTCCAATGCTGGCGAGGGTAATAGCGAGCAGCTCCTTCTGCCGGAATAACGCGGTCTTCGATAGCGCCTGGTAACGCAGATATTGGCGCTGCAGTACCGCAAAGGCCAAGCAGAGTGCAAGCCCTAAGATGCCACTCACCAGAATGGTCCGTTGCGCGGCATCCAGGTTCTGCGCGAGCTTCAGCCGCGTCTGGAGCCGGTGCTGGTTTTCCTCGGCGACCATGCTTGTCGCCACGTTGCGCATATCGTCCATCGTGCTCTTGCCCAGATCGCTGTTGACGATCTGAAGCGCCGCCTCTTTACCCTCGGTTCTTTGCGCGTTGACGGTGGCGTCGAGTTCGCGAATCTTCTGGTCGCTTAAGGCTCTGAGCGTGGCGAGCTGCCGCTCCAGATTCGCATTGCCCGCAACCAGCCGATGGAGGCCCTCAAACTGATTCTCGAGTTCCAGTTTGGCGCTCAGAAAAGGAGCGAGGTAAGCTTCTTTTCCGGTGAGCAAGAAGCCCCGCTGCCCGGTCTCTGCGTCCTTTTCAGTCGAGAGCAGCCAGGCCAGGGCCAGTTCAACCTCGTTGGATGCGCGCACCTCTTCCTGCGTTGTGTGCACCCGTGCGATGCTTTGCAAGCCGAGCAAAGTGCCCACGCTGATCACTACTGCGATAATGGCAAGACCGACCGCGAGCCAGCGGACACCTGTGAGGTCGCGTGGCGCCTCGGGGGCTGCGGTGGAGTCAGGCCCGACAATGTCGGCGCGCGACACTAATGCCTCCTGGAGCAGAAGATCTTCTTGGATTGGCGATCTTGACCCGCAATCATAGGGTGAGTTTTCGCCATTGAGAACTAGGATTTGATGAAACGCGCTAGACTCCCCCGGGTCCATTTCTTGCTGCGCGGCGCGCGCTTCGCGACCTCGCGTGACCCGACCAAGGCGCTATGCGCGTCATCCGAATTGGACGATGCTTTAAGAGGTAATTTGCGAGTACCCGAAGGCGTGTGGGGACAATGCGGGGTGGGCCAGCAGTGATGAGAGGGCGATTCTTTTCGTAAAGGAGCAAGGCGATGGGCTGTCGAATTGGGTGGGTTGGGCTGGGTCGAATGGGCGATGCCATGGTGAGGCGGCTTCTGAGTGCCGGGCATACAGTAACGGTGTGGAACAGGACTCCCGAGAAGGCGACACCGCTTGCCAGCCAGGGCGCATCCGTGGCGTCGTCGAAGGCCGAACTGGGTGCTTGCGATATCGTCTTTACGATGGTCTCGACGACCGACGATCTGAAGGAGGTGCTTTTCGCAGCCGGGGGGGTGGTCGCGGCATCGCCAAAGCCGCGCATCGTTGTTGACAGTTCTTCCATCTCCGAGGAAGGCTCGGCCGAGGTACGCGCGAGACTTGAAGCACTCGGGATCGCGTATTTGTGCGCACCGGTATCAGGTAACGCCAAGGTTGCCAAGGCTGGCAAATTGCTCACCGTGGCATCGGGACCGAAGGCAACCTTCAGCGAGGTGGAGCCGTACTTGCAGGCTATTGCGCGTAAGGTTATCTGGGTGGGGGAGGGGGAACTTGCGCGCATCTGGAAGATCGCTCACAACACCATGTTTGGCGTTGTAATTCAGAATCTCTGCGAGATTACCGTGCTAGCAGAGAAGGCCGGAATCCCGCGTTCGGTGTTTCTCGAGAGCATCAACGAGTCGGTCCTGGGCTCGATGTACACGCGTTACAAGAGCCCCGTCCTCACCAATCTGTCGTTTGAAAATGTTACGTTCACCCCCAAGCTGTTGCTCAAGGATATGGACCTTGGAATGTCGTCGGCCCGACATTACGGCGTCGCGATGCCTGCGGCGGCCGCAACGCGTGAATCGGTGGCTCGGCTGGTGGGTAGCGGACACAAGGATGTCGATTTTTCGGTCCTCCTCCTCGAGGTGGCCCGAGACGCGGGCTGGACTTTGGTACCCGAGGACACGCAAGTCAGCGACGGTCTTGAGCACTAGTCCAATCTCATGACCGTTCGACGAACCCTGATCAAGGGGGCCTGCATACTGACCCTGGACGTGCAGGGCGATCTCCCGCACGGAGATCTGCTCCTGACCGATGAGACGATCACCGAGATCGGACCTGCCATCGCGTGTGAGGATGCTGTCTTGGTCGACGCGACGGGCTATATCGTTCTTCCAGGACTTGTCAACGCGCACATGCATACCTGGCAGACGGCACTTCGCGGCTTGGGATCCAACTGGACCTTGCTCGAGTACTTTTCGCGGATGCATTCGGGCCTCGCGCGCGTGTTCGATCCGGACGATTTGTACATCGCGACCCTGGTTGGAGCACTGAACCAGATCAATTGTGGCACGACAACCCTCGTCGACTGGTGTCATAACAATCCAACGCCGGAGCACAACGATGCGGCGCTTCAGGCGCTTCTCGATTCGCGTATTCGTGCGGCTTTTTTTCACGGAACGCCCAAGCCCGAACCGAAAAGCGGTGAGACGCCCTTTTGGGAGATTCCGCATCCGCGCAAGGAGGTCGAGCGTCTCATCGAGCAGTACGCAGGCCACTCCCAGCTCAGTCTCGGGGTGGCCGTCTTGGGGCCCCATTACTCCACACTCGAGGTGGCGCTACACGACTTCCGCATGGCCAAGGAGCTTGGTTTGATCGCGTCTGTCCACCAAGGCGGCGGTGCCCCGAGAACTCCGCAAGGTTGGGACCGCCTGGAAGGCGAGGGCCTGCTTGGGCCCGGAGTTAACATCGTCCACGGTCATGCGCTAAGCGATGAGCAACTGAAGCGTTTCTGCGATCTGGGCATGACGTTCTCGACGGCGGCCGAGGGGGAGATGACCCAGGGCCATGGTCATCCCATCACCGGTCGGCTGCGGGCTCTGGGCCACAATCCTTCGCTCGGCGTGGACCTCGAGAGTGTGCTCAGCGGCGAGATGGTGATCCAAGCGCGGGTGGCTTTGGCGCTGCAGCGTAGCCTGGACAATGTTGCCTACAGACAGGCCCACGACACGATCCCTGCGACCTCCACCATCACCACGCGCGAGGCACTGAGATGGATTACGGTGGAAGGAGCACGCATGCTGGGCCAGTCCGCGCGAATCGGTACTCTTGCCCCCGGAAAGCAGGCAGACCTCGTCATGGTGCGCGCGACGGATCTGAATATGTCGCCGCTGCACGATCCAGCGAACGCCGTGGTCATGCAGTCTTCATTGGCCAACATCGACAGTGTCATGATCGCCGGCGAATGGCGCAAGCGAGGCGGCCGCCTGACGGGCGTGGATCTTGCACCGCTCCAAGAGCGGTTGATTCAGTCGGGCTCGAAGATCACGCGCGCGCTCGGATTCTAAACACGACGACTTAAATAATGCAGCATAGACTCCGCAGTACCGCATTGGGCTTGGACCAGTGATCGAAGCACTGGTCTACCGCAGCGACCACCTCGGCGAGGGTTTCGAAGTAGCGGTTGTGGGTCGCCAGTCGCCGCGCCAGCTTCCAGACGCGCTCGATTGGAGCGAGTTGCGGCGAGTAAGGTGGCAGAAACAGGAGCGAGAGCACGTGGCGATACTTCTGAAGCAGGGGCCGCAAGAGGATCGCGTGGTGATAGCGGGCGTTGTCCAGCACGACGATCATGCGTTTGCCCCGCGTCCGGTGCCGCAGCAGTTTGCGCAGGAAGGCCTGGAACGTGACTGCGTTTAAGATCTCCGTCATGGAGCCCGGCGGCTAGCTAGCCTTGCTCGTACTCGCGCAATGGACTTCTGATAGGTCCGATTACCTGGATTGATTTTGACCTTGCCCCTAGTTTCCGGATCCCGTAAACGAGACTCTAAGCGGCTTGCCTATGCTGCGCGGCAAGCCAATCGCGCTCAAACTTCATTGGGCTGACGTAGCCCAGCGTCGAATGCAAAC
>JBEKVI010000034.1:0-54058 GCA_049514215.1 Burkholderiaceae bacterium | reverse complement strand
ACTTCTTCGGGACTACGGTTCGCATTTCGGCCCAGCGTAATGCCGATGCTCACCGTGGCCGACACCTCTGTATCGAGGAGTTGCACCGGCGCCTTCAACGCAAGCAGTGTCTTTTCTGCCAGTTCCTCGACAGCGCCCTGTGACGCGACATTCGCAAGAAGGATCCCGAATTCGTCTCCTCCGAGTCGGGCGACGATGCCCTCGTCGCCGACAAGGCGACGCAGCCGCTCGGCAATGGAACGCAGGAAGGCGTCGCCAGCAGAGTGGCCAAGGCTGTCGTTGATGATCTTAAACCGATCAAAATCCAAAAAAAGTACCGCGAACATCGCTCCGTTCTGATGCGCCACCAGTTCGATGGCCCGATGAAGGTGTTCGTTGAATTGAACCCGATTCGGCAGAGCGGTCAGGTCGTCGTGATATGCAACATACTGAAGGCGCCGCTCCGCATTGCGGCGCGCGGTCACGTCCTGAATCTGAAAGATCAGGCAGTGCGTTCCGTTTCGCGTATCGTCGAAGACCGCCATGTTGGTCGAACACCAAACCCCATGCCCCCATTTGTGCGTGAAGTGGAGCTCCGACTCGATGGTGCCTCTTTCCCCCCCCAACAGGCGTGCTAGATCATGATCCATCTGTTCGATCGACTCTTCGGCCAGAAGACAGCGGAAGTCATTGCCTTGAAGTTCTTCTGGGGAGTACCCCAACATCCGGGTGAGTGATCCATTCACCTGCAAGGTGACGCGCTCGGAGGAAACCAAGGCCATGCCGATTGCCGCGTGCGTGAATGCGCTGTGAAACCGGGCTTCACTGGCCTGCATCTGGCGCAGATGTTCCGCTGTCAACGCCGCCTCCCGATGGGTGGCTGCGCGCTCGAAGTAGAAGTGCAGGGTCGTCAACAGGCACGCGATGACGGGTACGCCCACCAACAGCACGATGGGCCCTGAAGTGGTCGCGGCCAGAAAGAGCACGCCCGCGATCGAAGCCGACGCGGAATATCCCAATCCGAGCCACGTCCACGTCGAGGCCCAGGCCGGCAGGTTGATGAATTGACCGCGCTTGAGCGCGATAAGAAAAGCGGGCAGGAACGAGCCGAGGGCGGCATAACCCAAGGCGAATAGTACGAGACCGATCAGCATGCTTCCCGCTGGGAGAGCCGATTGGGGTCCGAATGTGCCGAGACCTGCGTGAAGCAGGCTGCCGCAGATGAGCATGGACAGCGAAGCCAGGGCAGGGCTTCCGATCCGGCTGGTCCAACGCTTGGAGGTACGCGAAGACGCGATGGCGACCTCGATGGCTGCGCCAACGACAGCAGCCGGCACACCGTATAGGAGTAAGAGCAGAAAGATGAAGATTTCGGCGGCGGCGAGCGAGGTCTTCGTTCCCGGAATTTGGACCGGAAACGCGCCCACTAATCCAATGAAGACCAGCGCCGCCAGAAGTTTAGGGTCCAACTCCTGCGGTGCCTGGATTAAGAGCGCCAGCGCGTAGGCGAGACAACCCAAACCGGCGATGGCCGTTGCCCACCAGTAAATCTTGGCGGCTCCGTTGTAATCGTCCATCGCAAGCATCTTCATGATCGCTGCGCCTTTTCAAATGCCAAAAACGGCGAACGGGCCGCCTTGTTTGCCGGCCCGTTCGCCCGTGTTCTATGGCTCTCCGAGGATTCCAGGGGGGGCTCCCGAACTCGGCGTCGTCCCTGCTTCGCTTAAGGCCACGCCCTCGCTTAGTGCGACTCCCTCACTTAAGGCCACGCCCTCGCTTAAGGCGACGCCTTCGCTCAGTGCTACGCCCTGGGCCATGACGACGCCGGAACTCATCGCCACGCCCTGACTGACTTGGATTCCGCTTCCGAGCGGGTTTCCCCGGCTAAGGAGGTGACATTGACGACATTGCCCGAAACCAGCAGCTGGTTTCCGGCCGGCGCCGACACAAAGGATGTCACTGTGCCGCTCGTTGAATAGTTGATGGTCAGACGCGTGACGGAACGGTCGACCCAGAGGGTGCGCGGATCGTAAATCGGCTGATAGGTGTCCAGAAGCCCAATGCCGCCCAGAAGATAGTCTCCACCGGCGAAGACCAAGCCGCTCCACTGGGAAGTTCCGGGCGCGCATGCAGGTGTCGGAATGGGACCTGCACGTAAGAGCGACATTCCGGGAGAGAGACTCCCCTGCGCGATGGCAGATGAGATGTCTGTTCTTAGGGCGGCGGCGACGCTCACCGCCGCTGCGGTATTGAGCAACCCTGTGCCTTGGTCGGCGAGGCCTGCACCCGCAATCGGCTGAGCGGTGTACTGCAGTATTGCCTTGATGAGAGGGGGTGTAAGTCCCGGATTAACCTGCAGCATGAGGGCGACTGTGCCCGAGACGGCGGGTGCCGCAATTGAGGTGCCGCTGAGGTACATCAATCTGCCGGTAACGCCCAACAAATTGTTCGACGTCGAGCTCTTTTGCAACTGCGGATATTCCGTGGCCAGGGCGTTTTGCTGTGTGCCCAGGTTATTGATTGATTCGGCACCGAGGATCGCGTTGCCAGGTGCGACCAGGTCGGGCTTGAGCAGATTGTCGTAGACCCTTGTTCCATCGGCGGCTAGAGAGCTTCCCCTCGTCGGGCCGCGGGAACTGAAATAATTCACCGTCGCCGCGGTCGCGGACGTGCTTGCGTGCATATTGGCCGAGCCGACGGTGATCACGGAGGGCTCGTCACCGGGTGAGGAAACCGTGCCGTACGTCACTCCGCTGGCGACCGAGCCACCGAAATTGCCGGCGGCAACAACGACCGTGATACCGGTGGCCTCTACATTGCGTACGGCCTGGCAAAGAGGATCGTCAAGGTAGGATTCGGTCGAATCCGCAGCCAGACTGAGATTGAGGACATTAATGCCGAAGTCTTTTCGATGGAAGATCACCCAGTCAAGGCCCGCAAGAACGTCACTCACTTCGCCGTAGCCGGTATCGTCGAGGACACGCACATCGATGATCGAGGCGTTCGGCGCGACGCCAGCCACGTTCGGCTTCTGGTAGGACCCGTTGCCGGCCGCCACAGAAGCCACATGGGTGCCATGTCCGTAAGGATCGTCCTTAAAAGCCGTAGGAAAATAACTGAGCGCAGATTCGATCGTCTGTTCGAGGGTACTACCCAATGCGAACTGGGCCGAAACATCGATACCGAGGGCCCAGTTCTTCGCGCCCAACTGACCGTAACCGCCGGTAGATGTGCTGGAGATCACGCTGTCTCCAAAATTGAGCAGGTTGACCGCGCGCACGGTGCGGGGCAGGCCCGCGCTATTTAAGAGGCTCGGATGCGCGCTCATGATGCCCGAGTCGAGAAACGCGATTCCGATCCCGGTGCCGTCTACCGTGTTTCCCGAGTTCGTGATGGATGTGAGCGACCCCGTTACGCCGCTTAAGGTCTGCAAGACGCTGGCCGTCTCATGGGTCGTTCGGTTCGGAGTGATGCTGACGACATCCGAACGATTGGCGATGCTCTGGACCTGAGACGTGGGCAAGATCGCCATGACGCCCCGAATCGAGATGAAGTTATAGAATACGGAGCCGCCCGCGTTCACAACGGCGGTTCGCAAGTTGCTCAGCGAAGGATCACTGCTGTTGCTGACGATGAGCACCTTGACCAGCGACTGTCCGCTCACCGATGCATGCCAGTTGGTAGCGGATGAGACCACTGCGGGATTTCCCTCCAGGAGCGCGAGCAGATCTGGAGAAAGCTTTGAGATCAGTGAAACGCCTTGGGCCGAAGCCGCCGTTGCAAACAAGAGGCCGAACCATATCCAGACCACGGCGCGCGAGGCGCGTTGCATCCGGGCGATGATGTTCTTGGCATTACCTGCATTGCGATTCATTTCAACTCTCCAATCGGACCGCGTGCAACTCATTGGCGCGACCGCAACCTACGGGTGTGGCCTGGTGGCATGTAAACAGGGCCGAATCTAGCGGCATGATTTTTAGGTTGCAACCGTTGATGCAACTAAGTTTGGGCGCGTCGCAACGCGACCACAGGCGGGTTTCCGCTTTACATTTTCCCGGCCGCCCGGTCACCCGCATTGGCTAGGAGTTTTTCCCAGACGGACTTCAGAATTTGATCGATGTGGCCAGCGTGCGTCGCGCGCACAGGCCCGTGAGGTGCAACAGATCGGGGAAATCTTTCCCATCACTGGCTGGAGCCAGTTGCCCTCGAACCGTGGAAAGCCGGTTTTGTCGTGAGCGAAGGAGGATTGGGACTCAAGCCGTTATTCGCGGTCTCGTCGTACTCTTTAATTGACTTACATTCACCGCCTGGCAGCGTTTTACGCTTCGAAAGAAGTCACTGATAATGGATGAGTTAGTGCTGCCCGGTCTTTCAAGATAAATGCCGCGGAAGAACTTGGAATGGGCGCGCTTTTTTAGATGGAGGGACGACTGTGAACACTGCGATAATTTGTACGGCGCTACTTGGGCTCCTACTTTTCGGACTGGGTCTTTACGTATCGATGTTCCGACGGAGCAGAAAAGTCTCCGCCGGCTGTCCCGGCGACCCTTCCGATCCCATGCATTGCGCCATACGCGCCCACGCCAATACCGCTGAATACGCACCGTTTTTGGCGGTTCTCTTTCTTTGGCACGGCACGCACGATCCGACGAGTTGGGTAATCGCGATCATCGTCCTCGCCACTGCATCGCGGTTCGCGCTGGTCGCCGGGCTCCTTTGGTGGCCCACGATGGCCAAGCCGAATCCGGCGCGATTCGTAGGGGCCGTGGGTACCTATGTCTGTGGTCTCGCTTTGGTGGGGCGGATGTTGATGACCTAAATTGCAGAAGCTGCCCCTCACCGGCCCCCGTTGTTCGGTGTGACCGCGAACAGACGCGCGACGAGATCGCAGTCTAGGGCTTGAACTCGAGTCGAGAATTCTCTGGGGAGAGAAGCGCCGTGGCCGTGTCCCCGGCGGATCGCATGATGAGGATGGCGCGATGAGATGGATCGACTGCGAAGAATAGATGGTAGTTGAGCCAGATGTGGTGCGGCTCGCCGACGCAATTCAGGTCAAAGAAGAGCGCCGCGTAAGCACCGTCTGCGTGGTCGATGACCATTTGTCGTTTCGGATGGAAGGTGCACGCGCCTGCGTCGGAGCGCGCATCGAGATGCGCAAACGCGTATTTTTCGATCGCCTTCTCGTGTCTTTGGAGCTCCTTCCACGTTATTTTTCCATCGCCGTCGTCGTCGATCCTAAGTACGAAATCAAGGTCCCGTAGCGCGATGTCCCACTGGCCGCGGATCGCGTTGGGACGCTGGGAATAGGGGATCTTCTCGACCTCAAGGCTCAGGTACGAATCGCTGGCGGAATGAGCGTTGGCGAGATTGGCGAAAAGAGCGCACACGATCAGGAAGCCGGCTTTGTGTCCGGAAAGGAGGCGGGTCATGACGTAGCGGCTGGACCTGACTTCAGTTGACTGCGCAATTGCCGCGCCAACGAGTCGATGACCGGGTCCTGCAGTTTCGTCTCTTCGACAAATTGGAGTACGGGGACGGCTGCGCCAGGTTGGTTGGCGCCAAGAGCGGCCTCGAGCAGGACGCGCACATCCCAGGGCGCACGTTGCACCTGCCAGTTGCGAGTGGCCAATTCCAACGCCAGTGTCGGATCGTTTTGTAGGTGCAACGCGAACCGAACCTGCTCGCGTCCGAAGTAGTCGCTGCCCCGCTGAGCGAGCGCCTCGAAACGAGCGGCCATAATCCACGTATCTCGGGTCGTAGCCGGACTCTTTAACTCCGCCTCGGCTAAAGCGATCCGAAGAAATGCAGTATCCGATTGAGCCGATTGTTCTAGAAGGGGCGGGACTTCGGAGGCGCGACCGCGGTCAAGCAGAAAATCGGCGTATCCAACCAGTAGATAGTTATCACCTGGGGTATAGGCCAGGGCCTTGCGATAGTGAAGCTCCGCCTCGTCCCAACTGCCAAGTCGTTCGCAACTTTCGGCGAGCAGGCCCTGTATCCAGGCCTTAAACGGCTTGGGAAGACTCGGAGCGTCATCGGCGACTTGGTTCAAGAGCGCAATGCTTTGGCGGGCCTGACCGATGTAAGAACGTAAATTTCCTGAACAGGCAATCCCAAGAACGTTGCCCCCGACTCGGTTGACTTCGGCACAATCCTGGGCCGCAATCGGGTACTCCCCTTGGACCATGTCCAAGGTGGCCAGGGTGAGCCAGGCCTGCGCGTTATCGCGGTCTCTCGCCAGTGCAGTCCTCAGAAGTACACGGGCCTCGGAGAATTGGTGTCGGAACTGGAGGATAGTTGCTTGGAGCACAAGCACGGGTACCGGGGGCGGGGATTTCGCAATCCATGGCGCTATCACGGCCTCCGCGTACCCTGCATAGTGGGCATCACCCACCTGCCTGCCATAGTCGATGTATTCCCGAGCCAACCTGTCCGCGACCGCATAGTCTGCCGGAGTGGCATCGAGCTGCTTACGCAAGCCGCTCATCTCGCGCACAATGGGATCTGAACTGGATGGGACTTCCTGGAGAACTTCCGATTCCGCAGACGGAATGTAGGCGGCACCGAACGCGGGCGGACGGGCTCGGTCGGGCGTGGCCGCGAGCGTCGCCGGTGCGGGAAGGCCCGACGCAATTATGGCGACGAGAATGAATGTCCAAGGCGTATGATTGGTTTTCATCGTGGTAAGAGTCGGGGCCTCCCAACGCGACGCGGTCCCGGGAATCGTTCCCTTGTCCTTGCTCGCCGATCGGGTGGGCAGGTCAGAGCAGAAGACGCTGAAGCATTTACGTGGTATCGGGCAAGCCGGATTCACGATTCGATCAAAATGAATCCAGCGCGGGCTGCTTCGCGTATCTTTGGTACGCAACCTGACAGAGGGACTGTGAGAGATGGCTGAATATATCTATAGCGGCCGCGTCCAGGCCGCAAGGTTCGGCGGCCTATCATTCTCGCGAGTTGAATGGGTCCGTCTGGGCGGTCTCTACGGATTCATTGCTGCACTGCACATCCTCGGTTGGTCCCTCTACCTGCACTATTCGGCGGGTTATCCCGCTTTGGTCGGCCTCGGTTTCGTGGCCTATATGTTCGGTCTTAGGCATGCGTTTGATGCCGATCACATCGCCGCGATCGACGACACCGTACGGTACATGCTGCAGAAGCGAAAACAGCCGTTGGGGCTGGGATTCTTCTTTTCCCTCGGTCACTCATCGGTTGTGCTGTGCTTGGCCGTGGCGATCGCGCTTGCAGAAACCAAGGTCAAGCAGCACCTTCCTGAGCTGCAGAATCTGGGGGGAGTGATTGGGGCTATCGTGTCTGGCGCCTTTCTCTGGCTGATCGGTATTTTGAATCTGTTCGTTCTTCTGGACATTTTGGGCGTGTGGAAGCTGGCGAAGACGGGAAAACATAGTCACAAGCATCTTGAAGAGCTGCTCTTGCGACGGGGGCTCATCAATCGAATCTTGGGCGGACGACTCCAAAAGTTGCTAAATCACAGCTGGCAGATGTTCCCGCTCGGTGTGCTTTTTGGGCTGGGATTCGACACAGCTTCAGAGATCGGTTTGCTCGCGATGACCGCTGGGGCTGCTGCGGGCAATCTACCGATTCCGGCGATTCTTTCGTTGCCGATCCTGTTCGCGGCCGGCATGTCGATCATGGACACGACCGACGGCGTATTGATGTCGAAAGCTTATAACTGGGCGTTCTTGAACCCATTACGAAAGATCTTCTACAACATTTGTACCACGAGTTTGTCGATCGCTGTCGCGTTGCTTATTGGCACGATCGAGATTTTGCAGGTCTTGATCTCGCTTCTGGGACTGCACGGACGATTCTTTGAATTCTTTGCAGGACTGGATTTTGGCACTCTGGGCTATCTCATCGTGGGACTTTTCCTTTTTGCCTGGATCCTTTCAGTGGGATTGTGGAAATTCGGGGCTATCGAGGAGCGTTATGGCATGCAAAAGGATCCGCATCGTCACGCCCACGTTCACGACGAGACTGGAGTGAAGCACTCGCACAAGCATATTCACTAAATCCGCTCGGTGCGCCCGATCGCGGGCGGCCGGGCTGGGAGCTTGTAAGGTCTTCTGGGGTAATTATTGATGGTTCGCTCGATGTGCCAGTGGTGGTTTTTCCCCATCGGGTTAAGCCGCCTCGGGGGTTTTCTTGCTGCTCTTGCGCTCGCCTTGCCCTTGGCCAGTCGCGCCGACACGGTGGCCAGTCTCCTTGGCAATTTTACGGTCAATCAATATGCCGGGCTTCAGCTTGCCGACCATCAAGCGGCAATCCGATACACGGTTGTCTTTGGGCAGTTGCCGGCTCTTCGTGAGCTGCATCTGGCTGACTCGAACGGAGACGGCGTAACCTCGCAGGCAGAGAGGGAATTTTACGTGCAGCGTTTGGCCCCGACGTTGGCGAGCCAGCTCGTGCTCACCGTAGACGGACGGCGCGTCCCGCTGAAGGCGACCCATTGGAGTACCAGCCTGCCCACTGAACAGGGTGGCTTTTCTCTCCGCGTCGATGTCGACTTTGTCGGAGACAATGCCATTGCGGATCTTGCCGGTACGCACAGCGTCAGCCTTTCCAATCAAAACTATGCGGGCCGATTCGGCTGGCAAGAAATGGCGATCACCGCCGCGCAAGGCATTCAACTTTTTGACGGCGAGGGATATACAACCTCGCTCACGAAGGACCTCACGGAAGCCCTCGCGGTGTTGCCCGCTTCAGGGCCCCTGGGAGAGCGTGTGGTGCACGCGATGTTTACTTCGGGCCCACTGCCGGCCGGCGCGCATCCGATTGGACCACGTCCGTTCTCTGGGTCGCAGGGCAGTTCGGGGCAATCATTGTCGCAGGTTCCCTCCGTCAGAGAATCGACCTGGTTACAGGCTCAAACGAGAAGAATTATCTCTCTCATCGCTGCGCCCGACGTCGGTCCACGATACAGTCTGCTGGCAATCCTTGCGGCGGCTTTGCTCGGCGCGTTTCACGCATTTTCTCCTGGTCATGGAAAGACCGTCGTCGGTGCTTATCTCATCGGCTCGCGAGGGACCCCCCGCCACGCCTTGATTCTCGGTCTTACTGTGACAGTCACGCATACGCTGGGCGTGTTCGCCCTCGGATTCGCAACGTTGTTCGCATCTGAATTCATCGTCCCGGAACGCCTCTTCCCCGTTCTAAGCCTGATCTCGGGACTGCTTGTCCTGTCTATGGGACTGTGGATGCTCGCCCAACGCTGGAAAGCGGTTCGCTCTGGGCTGCATCATGACGGCTTCGGTCGCAGCCTTGAGACCACCGCTTCGAATTTCTCCCGATTTCGCCACGTCCCTGCTTCTCAGGCCGGAGATACGGGGTCGCGGGTTCTTAGCGGAAGGCTTGCACAGGGGCGAGGGCCTGCCGGGTCCGTGCGTACCTATCATTTACTTGGACAAGGTGGCACTGGACTTATCCGAACCGCCGTTCGACACAGTCATCTGATCGCGCGCCATTCGCATGCGCAAGGCGTCATGCATTCGCACGGTGGAGGTGCCGTACATTCGCATCTGCCTCCAGGCGCGGTCGGCGAGAAAGTTACCTGGCGAGGGTTACTCGCGTTGGGCATCTCCGGTGGCATGGTTCCGTGTCCTTCGGCCATGGTTTTACTCCTTGCCGCCGTCGCTCTGAATAAGACTGGATTTGGTTTGCTCCTGGTCGTCGCATTTAGCGTTGGACTTGCGATCACGCTGACCGCGGTTGGGCTGGTATTTTTGTATGCGCGCGATCGAATCGGCAGGCCCTCGAGCTCGGCCCGGTGGCCCCAGCTGCTACCCGTCGCCAGTGCTGTAGCGATCACGATTCTGGGTTGCTTTCTGTGCTACGGTGCCGTTGCTGGCGCCGGCTAATGGCGAAGCGGGTCCTGCGCGCAATGGTAGTTCAGATCTTCATGCTCAAGGTCACGCGGAACTCGCGGGGTTCGCCGGGGTGGGCGGTGATGCCTTGTGGGACGATCGCGCTGGTGGGCGTGACGCGGTAGTCTTGTTCGTACTCGATATCATAATAGGGTCGGTTGAAGACGTTAAGCGCGTCGAGAAAAATGGACACGCGGGGTGAAATCTCCCGCGCCAGGCGTAGATTGGTCACGATCGCCGAAGAGGACACGAGAGTCCCATCCTGAGAGAGGGGGTAGGATCCGATATAGCGTGTCTCGATGCCGAGGGTCCAGGGGCCATAGTTTTGGATGGTGGCCCGAAAGATTCCAACTTTGGGGACTGCGTTGGGGATGAAATCCCCTAGCTGTCCGTTCTGATTCGGCTCGGCATAGCGTGCATGCGTCCACGCCAGGTCGAGATCCAAGAGCAGATGCTCGCCTGCGACGAGATGGTTATTCCACTCCACCCCGTCGCGCTTGCTTGCGGCGTTGGGGCTGGTGCTGCCGATGTCCGAGTCCGCGTTATAGACCAACTCCGAGTCGCTGTTCAAGCTCCATAAGGCCAGCGAACTCTGCAAACCGGGGACAAATTCGCTGCGAACGCCGACTTCACGTCCGAAACTGCCGACTAAGGCGGGCACCGGTGAGGCGGGCTGACCGGTGGTGGGATCAACCCGGTCGATCACGCCGCGAGCATCATTGCTGTGAAAGCCCCGGCCGGCATCGAGAAAGAACTCGGTTCGATACCAGGGCCCGAAAATGAGCGACATTTTGGGAGAGAGCCGGTTACCCGAGGCGCTCCCACTGTTTTGCGCAGTGGAATAGGAGAGCGCATCCATCGAGATGCCATCCTCGCGCAAGCCTACGAGGCTGCGAAACCATCCAGTCCAAAATGTCGTGTTCTGAGCGTAGAGCCCCGCTTCAGTCTCGCCCACCCTCTCGTTACTAACGGTTGCAAACACTCTGCGGTCCTCGGTATCGAACAGGCCGACATCGATATGATCGTGGCGCACCTGTAACCCAACCTCGGTGACTGATTGGGCACCGAGGACGGCGTGATTCCAGCCGCGAATGAACTCGCCACCAACGAGGTCACGATGCTCTTCCTGTTCAAACTGATCGCCGGTGGCTGGTCGCAGCTCGAAATAGGTGAAATCCGACCAAAGCTGCAGGCGATAGTGCTCCGCAAAAAAGGATGCCTTCAGATATCCTTGTTCATCCCGGCTGTGCCACTGTCCCGAGATGACATCGCGGCCAGTATCACCTCCATCGCTGGGATCGAGCGCCGAGAATCGTCCCAATTGTCCTGACTCGATCACGGACAGTGGCACCTGATCGGTCGAGTTCCAGTGCGCGTCGTAGACGATCCCATCGATCGACCAGCCGTTCTCGGCGGTGCCATCGCTCAGGCGGACCAGTCCGTTGAATTTGTGCAGATCCTCGGGCAGGGTCCAGGGTCCGTTTTCCTTAAGCAGTTCGACCGCCCCAAGGATTTTGGAGCCCGTGGCACTGTCACCGGCGGTCTCGGAGGATGGGGAGAGACAACCGGAAGGCGCCACCGTGCACGATCCCGCCAAAAGCGCCCGGTAGTAGCCAAAGCTGCCTGCCGTGAGATTGGCGATGTCGGATTCGAGACTATCGCGGTAATGCACGTCAACCGCGCCGGCGGATGCAAAATCGCCGTACCGGGAGTAGTAGGGACCCTTGCGATAGTCGATCTGGTCGATGAGTTCCGGGATCAGAAAATTCAAATCGGTATAGCCTTGACCATGGGCGTTGGTGGGCATGTTGACGGGGACATCATCGACAAACGTGGCCAGATCGGTGCCGTGATCGAGGTTGTAGCCGCGCAGGAAGTACTGGTTGGCTTTGCCGTCTCCGGAGTGTTGGGTCACCACCAGGCCAGGAACAGACTCGAGCACCTCCCCTGGTCTCAGAAGAGGAATATCTTGCAGGGCCGCGCCCTCGACGGACCCTTCCGAGGACGCGTCTGAGGTCCCAATGGCCGTGTTGTAGTGTCCCGTCACAAGCATGGCGGGGAGTGCGGAGGTGGGGCTTGGCGAGGAAGCGTCGGTAGACGGCGCGGGATCGATTGCAGCCTGGCCCAATGCCGAAGCCGAACTTAGGTTCGCCGCCACGAGCACGATGGCCTTTAAGGGCTTGCCGATGGAACGCTCCGCGGGGGTTCGGTTCAGCACAAAGATAAGAACAAAATAAAAATCATCTTACTATCATCCAAGACAACCGCGGGATCGATCTGGTCTCGTCAATTGGTCAGTGCCCGGCGCGGCGATCAGTCGCCTGGACGGCGACCTGCTCCTGGAGGGCTTGGGAATCAAACAAAGGAAGTGAGCACGAGCGCTCGCTACAGACAAATGCCGTGGCTCGCCCCATGGCGGGAAATCTCACGTCGGTATGAAAAAGCGGCGGCCCCATCGGGTCCCACCATTCGGTTCGTCGATACATTGCAGGCACTTGAAGTGCGGCGTTGAAGAGCCTTCGCGCGGCCGGATCGTTCTTGGAGCCGACAACGGTAATGTGTAGTGGTTCGTTTTGATATTCCGCGTTAGCCAGCAAAATGCCGGGTACAGCTCCGAAGTGCAGCGCGATGCGATCAGTGTCCATGTACCGCAAGGCGTTTTCGGCCAGCTGTTGCGCGAAAGGCTCTCCGCTATATCGATGTAGGAGGTTTGCCAGTCTCGCGACTTCGATATTCTCATCAATATTAGGTGAGGAGCGAAGCATTCCGGTAGCGGACGGAAGTGCCGGAAGAAACCCCGACCCGGGGTGTGCGCTAAATCGAGTCAACGCGCGGGCCGCCAGACGCGCATCGCCTAGCTGTTGCGGGTCACCGGTGACCGCGTAGAGCGCAAGAAAAGCCCGCGCCATTGCAAGAGAATCGCCCAGGAAGGGTCCGCCACTCGTAGACGCATCATGGCTATAGGAGCCGTCATGATTGCGACGATTGCGCTTGATCCACTTTGCCGCCCCGCGGGCCTCATCGAGGGCACTGGCGTCCCCCGAAGCACTAAAGTACGCGGCTAGGGCCTCGATCGCCCAGCCATTTTCCCTGGCGTAAATGTGCCTATCGACACGCGGAACGCCTCGTTTTCGGCGGTGCTCATCGTCCAACGCAAAATAGCTCGCGCTGTGGATCCCAGGTATGAGGTCTGCATCTTGACTAACGTAGAAGGCCCCGTTCGGTGATAGTAAGAAATTCTTCAGATAGCTGTGAATCGATTGTGCCGCGTCAAGGTAAGCCGGGTCTTTGAAACGCTCGTAGGCGAGTGAGTAGATCCGAAGAGCGTTGGCCTGAACCGACATGATCTTCTCAAAGTGTGGATGAATCCAGTCTTCGTCAGTCGAGTACTGATACATTCCGCCCCAGACGGGATCGATTAATTGGCGCGCCGCGTCTAGGGTGGTTCTTAGGGTTGCGCAGGCCTGAGCATCGCCAAGCTCGGTTAACCAAAGGCTATACTCGACCGTATCCCGATCGAGAAATTTTTGGAATTGTTTGAGCCCTCCCGATACGGAATCTAAGGACTCTCGAAAACGCCTATCGACTTCGGCACGTGTTGCCTCGGACAGGAGTGGATGGGCCGCAAACGGGGTATCAGAATCATCCTCACCTTGAGAGTGAAGGGGGCTCGGATCCTCGAGCGCATCGAGAAGAAGATGTCTGAATACCTCCGGCTCGCGATAACCTCGATAATGTGCAATCACATTTCCGTCGCCGTCGAACAATATCGTTGCCGGCCAACCGTAGATCTCAAACCGGCGGGAAATGTCAGGGCGGGAGTCCTCGTCCACCTTTACGGGTATGAACCGTTGGGCGATCAGGGTCGTCACCGCCTGATCGTGATAAGTGGTGGCGTCCATCACATGGCACCAGTGACACCACACGGCCTCCAAGTCCAGTAGCACGTAGCGATGTGACGCCTTTGCACGCGCGAACACGTCGTTGGAGTACGGCTGCCACGCTATGCGGGAAGCGCTCGGTAGGGCTTCCGCATGCGACGCCACAAGTGCGGTCGTCATCAAAAGCGCCGGCAACGCACGGCGACAGAGAGTCGAGGTCAGAATCATCCCTGGTGTTACGGATTTCGAGGCCAGTTGGATTCCCTAACAAGGCGATTTCGAGGGTACGTTCATCTTCGACGCCTTGCGAGTCGCAAGCGGTAGAACCCTGATCTGGCTGTCTAATCCCCGTTTGCCTTTGTGAAGTGCCGTTCCGCGCCACGCCTATAGAAGCAGCGTTGCGAGCTGGGCGTTTGACTTCCGAACGGTTAAATGCCAAATCCGACCGGTTGTGCATTGCGTATCTGGTTGTATCGATCCCCGGTCCCCATTCACGGCATCAGAATGATGTAATCGCCGCCGCACCCAACGTCCACCTACCATCGAACTGTCTTCCAAGGGAGAAGCTCAATGCCAATCGTGAAGATGGAAGACTTAGACGGCAACCGTCGAAGAATCACGCTGACCACGCGAGACCAAGTGGATCTACGGCTGGAGGATGATGCGGTGGGTATCTATGTTGATGAAATGGAGGTGGGGCGGCTTTGGTTTCACTGCGGAATGGAATCTGACTCCCCGCCGGCGAACTGCCGGCTCGTCGCACGACTGACGAAGGCGTTGATCAACGGAGAGGCCAGGAGATTCCGGCGTCACGGATTGGGGACGGAGGCCGTAAGTTTCTTTCTAGAGTATACGGGCTACGCGCTCGATCTTTCGGGAGAAGATTCGAGTCCGGGTGGCGATGGGATGATCAACCAGTTTCTTGCAAGCCTTCGAAGGCGGCGAGCCAGCGGTGAGCTCTGATCAATCGTGCGCTAGCCCGCCCGTGTCTGAGGGCCGCAAGCGGCGGATCAGCAGATGCTCGATCCAAGCCCACGAAAACAGAACAAGGACACGCTCCTGCGGTCCTCGCCTAGATGGCTAAAACGGCAATCAGCAGACCTTTGATTCGTTCCATAAAGGGCGCACAATTTTCATCGAGCGGCCAAAGACTTCCTTCTCTTAATGGGTGGCCCTCCGATCGTACATCTCATCGGTACCGCCGCAGTTTCTGAGGTATTCATACGAGCCCTTGAGCTCCTGCGCGGGTCGCAACGACACGTCATTCGTTGCGGCCTGCGCAGGGCTGTCTTCACCTAATTGATTTGTGTCGGCAATGCGGTCTCTGAGACCGGCGGTGTTCCCTTACCCGTGCTCAGAGGCTCGGCCGTCTCGCTCGGAGCCATGTTTCGTAGATAACCGATAAAGGCATCGATGTTCATATAGGCCGACTGCGGGATCCCCGCTGTCGGGGCCTCGGCGGCCGCCGGGGCCGCGGTGGAAGAGCCCCCGCCTCCACCTCCACCGCATCCGGTCAGGATGACTGCACCCATCGCCGTACACACTATCAGGGCCCGCCGGAGGATACGCGATCCGATTAATCTCATGATGTCTCCTTCGGTTTAGGTTCCGGCGCCGGGTAGCGGGGCCTTCAGATACGGAAAGCCGTTATCGAAAAAGGTTGAATCAATATAGGCGCCGTCCGTCAGGGGGGCGGTACCAGCGGGTGCATCGGCCGGAATGCAGCCGAATACGGCGGGCTCGTTGAGCGTGCACAAGACACCCATAGCGACTCGCAGCGAAATATCGACGACGTCGTCACCAGGGCGCCGTCCATTCGGAAAGCCGGCGGCATCGCCTGCGAGCACGCCGAGCGGCTTTTGCGAGGCCATGGGAGTCGGAGGCGTCGACGTGTTCAGACGCAGCATTTCCGAGGGTGTAACGGTCTTCTGCTGGTTTAGTCCCTTAACGCCCGTCAGAAAAGCCGTGACCAGATCTTCGCGAGGAAAATTGGTGGGAGCAGGTGCAGACGGGAACAGAATCTGGATCAGGGCCGGCAGCGTCGGATTGGTCACGTACTCCAGAAACTGTCCGTCTTGAGCGGGTTCGGAGTTATTGAACTTATCCTTGTCCTTTAAGCCGATCACCACTTCGTTGACCAACGGCATTCCCAGCCGGGAGACCTGCGTCCATGCGCCGCCTACTTTCTGCGCGCTATTGTTCCCCGATGGTGGGTTCGGCACCAGGAGTCGTCCCTGGCGCAGGCTTGCCGTCGTCCATCCGCCAATGACCGGATCACCATCGGTCAGACAACTCGTTGGTACCTCCAATTCCATGGCCGTGACGTTCTTGTCGGCAAGATCGTCCGCGTTAGCGTTGTTGGGTCCGAGCGGGTTGTCGTTGATCAAGTCGAACGTCTTGCCCAGCGCTACCACAAATGGATCCTTACGCTGACCGACGAACATCCGGCCCGGGGCTCCACATCCCGGAATGTTGACGGAGTAGACGTACTGGGCCGCATAAGCAGCGTACGCGGCGGTACTTCCAAAAGTCTTGGTTCCAATGAAGTCAAGGGGTTTTGTGAAGGTGTTTGACCCACCATTGGAATTCGTTACCCAGGCCCAGGAACCGGTACGTCGGTCGCCGCGAACCACTCGGACTGTGTAGCTCTCCGCCACGTTGATATTGGCGGAGTTCCCCGCGGCAACGCCACCGGCTTGGACCAGCGGAATCGCCACGCTCTTGCCGCCGACGTTGAGCGACACGTTGTTCAGTGTATTGGTAAAACGAAACTGGAACGTCAGGCTCTCTTTTCCACTTCCCGTGTTATCGATGTGAATTTCATAGAGCGCGTCCGGGTCGAGTGAGAAGTAGTTCGGACCTCCGTACGGATCTTGTAGCGGCAAGTAGTCGGCGATGAGCGTCACGTAATTACCCCGGCCCGGCTCATAGCTATTGAACATGTAGAAATCGGTACCGTCGACCTTCGGCATCGTCGTAATGAACGGCGCCTCCCGATGACTCGAAGCGATCGCGGCTGCCGCGAAACAACTCAAGAGTAAGGCACTGGCGCGACAAGCGACGCGCCAGCCACTACGTTTCAGACAGGACATGGTAGGTCTCCTAGGTGAAATGGGGGAAGCACGGCTACGCGTTCAGGCGCCGCGTCCTAGTTACGACCAAGTGGCCTCGGCGGTTTCAAAAACGTGATCTTCGTCACAAAAATCTTTGAAATCGAGGATCTGGACCGTCGAGCGCAGGGATGGTGGCGGGGGCGCACGGGGGCAGGATTTGAACAGCTCGCTGCGGATCTGCCGCTTCGAGAGATCGAGTTCCTCTAAGTCCGGCGGCATTCGCGCCTGGACGCAACATCTTCCTTGGGACTCGATCTCTTGCCGGGCGGTCCACCGACCAGGGCTATATGCTGCCGGCGCGGCGGCGCTGAACTACGCGGAGCTCAGCCGGTCATCTGGCGGCTCGGGTCGGAATTTCGACTTCGGAGCGGCCGCCGCGGGAGGAGTGGATCAGCCGATTTTCGTTCTCGCAGCCCCGATCGCCTTGCGCCCCATCGCAAGCAACTACGCCACGAAATGACATTGCGATGCCGGCGTGCGGGTGTCCATGTTTCGGCCCCGGTTCATGTGGTCGTCGATTTCCGCGGCGCATCCGAGCATGCGCGGATACAGAAAGATGGTGAAGGCCGCTGTCTCGAGTGCCGCGCCACTGTAGTTGCCGCTGCGATAGGGCTGCCAGAGCATTTTTAGCAGCAGTGCCGCGATCACCGCATCGATGTTGACGCAGTAGACATTGCGCGAGACACCAGCTTCGAAGAGGGCCTGCACGAGCGTGCCGTAGAACTCGTGGAAGACATTGAATTCCTGCCGGCTATCCATGAGCTTGCGGATGAAGACCTCGCGGGGATCGTGATTCACGGGCTTATCCTTGAACACGGGATGGTTCACCCCCGGAATCTTCTGGATGTCGACGCTGCCGGTATTTTTCTTGTTCGACTTGTAGTGTGCGTAGGCTTGGACATATTTTCCGGCCAGCGCCTTCAGATCGATGCCATGTTCCGGATCTCCTGGATCCTTTAATCCGGTATCCTTGAACTGTTCTATCAAAAAGGCGATGCCCTCGTAACCGTTGCCGCCATGGGTATATCCCGTGTGAGTGAGAAAGCCGACGAGCCCCTTGTTGAGTTGGACGCGCTCGGGATCCTCCGGCCCGTCGGCCGAGACTGCCCCCTTGGCTCCCTGGGCTGAAATGGTTCCCGGGCCGTTGGACAAAAGCAAGCCGACTAGCACCTGAAACGCGAACAGATCGGCCGGCTTGGGCGCTAATCCGAGCAGAGCAACGAATGCGATCTCGCTTAAGGGTCGCTTTTGCAGAAGATCATCCATGGAGACCCCGCAAAAACTCCCGGGTCGGTGCTGGTCGGCCGGCACCGATGCCCCGATCAATGCCCCGAACAAGCGCATCCACCAAGGTAGACCCTCGGCCGTCAGGCGCGAGATTCGCTTACGCATGAGGGGACCCCATGCGAGTGTCGTGGTAATCGCAGCGAGCACGGAGTCGGCGGTGGGATGACCGGGCAACGACCTTAAGTAACGCACGAAAACCGATTTGGCACCGCGTGCCTCCAGGCCTGCGAGCATCGCTTGGGCCCGTGCATCGGACTCGCGTCCAACGAGCAGGTCGACCGAATCGAGTTTGATCCGGCTAAGATCGAAGGATTCGTCCAGCGCGTTAACCATGCCGGCCGATGCGAACGCGTTGATCAAGGCTTGCACCACTTCACGCGCCTGACCCTGAGAACGCGGCCCAAGGACGCTGGCAGCAGCGGCCAGTACGCTATTGGGAGCGTTGCCGGCCTCGCGTGCCGCCTGCGCGGCCGCGAGTGCGGGATGACCATGAAGGTTCAGGCCGGCACCGATGGCCACGTTGATCAACCGGCGGTCGTTCTCGCCTCCCGGTTCGTGCAGAAGCGCCAAGCTCACGTTACTCTCCAAGGGATACTGCGCTGCATCGAGCATCGACATCCCGTAGAGGCTCGTGACCTGGGTTTGGGCGTCCATCTGGGAGGCACCGGATGCGTCCTTTAGCGTTTGACGCGGCGGCACGGCACCGACCTGTTGGTTCAGGGCTGCGACTTGCGCGTTGTACGGCGCGGGCGGCTCGACTACGGGCAGGTCAAGTTCGGATGGCAAAACGATGCCGCGACTGGAGCCGAACCAGGCCTTGAGCGCTAGATTTCCCTCGGACTCAAAGTCGGGGCGACAGGCGTTTTCACGCATGACGGCCGTCAACGCCGCCGGTATGTGCGCGATGTTCGTCACAAGGGCACCCTTCGCCGAGACGACCGGCTGCTCCGGCGTAAAAATGCCATCGACGCCAAATTTGTCCATGAACCAGCGCTCTTTGCTTAAGGCATCGTCGGCGCCCCCGGCCATGGCGCCGGCGTGACCCACGGAGCGCGTGAGCTTGGACTTCCACCGACCGACCACGCAGGCGACTACCGGTTTTGTGAAATTTGCATCGAGCTCGTAGTACCCGCCGGGCTCGACGTACAACACAGCCGCCTTGCTGCGCGCGTCGTTCGACAGCGCGAACGCAAACTCGGGTGCCGCGAAGTGGATGTAGACATCCTTGCCGCAGGAAATCGAGGTCGTCGTTCCCCAGCCAGCCATACGTAGATAAGTCGCAATCGTGGTCGTGAAGTTGCCCGAGTTCGAAAAGATGGCGATCGATCCCTTGCGGAGCGCCTCTTCTGGATGGTCGCCACCGAGCGCGCCGCCAATGCGCACCTGGTTCCAAGCATCAGCCACGCCCAGGCTGTTACCGCCGAAGATATCGATGCCATTGGCTTGACCCATGGCGCGGATTTCGCGCGAGTCATGCACTGCGAGCTTCTCGGTGACGATGAAGATCTTCCTGAGTTGGGGGTTGACGCGAATCAGTTCAGCCACACCGTCGCGTGCTGCGGCTGGCGGAAGGTAGATCACTCCGGTGTTAAAGCGGTGGCCGTCGTTGATCCCCTCGAGAACGTTGTTGTAGACGGGGACGTCACCTATCGCCGTCTCCAGCACCCGACCCCGCTTGCCCGGGGAGGTGCCAAAGACCACATTGCCACCCGAGTAGGTATGCCCCACAGGGGTCACCTCGCTGGACTCGCCTCCTAGGATGTTCAGCACGCAGACCCTGTCCTCACGCGTGGCGACTTGGGCCAGCGAACTGACGCCCACGTAGTATTTGAAGTCCCCCACACCTTGCTTGAACATGAGATTCTCCTCTCCGGTGCCTGTCAGGCGACGTGGATATTCGTCATACCCAGGGCTTTGGCGACCTGCTCGCGGCCGCCGGCTTTCATCCATGCGTCCACTCTCTTGGCATATAGGACAACCTCGCTCATGTCCGAGTCAAAGCCGAAGAAACGATAGGGTAGGCCCAGGGCATCGAGGGTGTCGCGCATCGCACCCATTCCGCGCACTAGATTGGGGCCGCCGCGGCCGATCACGACATAGAGCGCCGTGGCGCCATGGCGGCTGAAATGTTCGCGCAGCGCATCGGCCATGGCACGAAAGGTCTCGAAGATGTCAGTGTTGTTGGACTTCCCGCCAATGATGAAAAGCACGTTGCTCTGCCTGATCCAATGTTTAAAGCAGATGCGCGCCACCTCCTTCATCTTCTCGTAGGGTGGATTGCCACCGAAGTCAGAGGAGATGATAGCGTCATCTCCTAGCATCTGCGTCACGAGGGAATTCGCGCCGCCTCCGAACGTGGGCGCGAGGATCGTGCCTCCCGAGTTGATCACGTAGACATCGCTTTGTCCCTGATAGGTGCGCAGCTGATTGATCTCCTGCTCGAAGTCGGAATAGTCCACTGCGAACAGACTCGCCGGCAGGTCCAGTCGCCGCCAGCGCGGGTCGTCCCGGTCGAATCCGCATTTAAAGTCGCAGGCCACCGGGGTCAAGCGCCCCTGCCTGTCCTCGCGCATGCGGATCGGGTTGAGTTCTAGCGTACTCATGCCGTAGTCGTGATAGAGCTCCCACAATTTAGGCAGGTGCTGCACCAGTGGGGAGATGATCTGTTTCGGAGCGCCCAGCGCCGTGAGCGCATTGGCCACCACGAACGCCTTAAGCCCGGTCAGAGGATCAAAGGGGATTTGCGCGACCTGATCCTTGTGGAGTTCCTCGATGTCGATGCCACCGTGATGCGTGAGCGTCATCGTCGGGGCCCGAAAGTGCGTGGAGTCCGTAATCGAGAAGTAGACCTCGTGCTCCGCGGGCACTCCCGCCTCGAAGGTCACTCCGTTTGCCTTGGCCACGGTGTTCCCTACGCGATGTTCGACGAAGTAAAGGCGCTCCTTTTCCTTAAGCGCGGTCTTCAGATCACCGGCCTTTCCGACCAGCCCTGCCTTTCCCTTCTTGCCGACGCCTCCCTTGAAGACGGGCTTAATGAAAATCAGTCGGTGCTTGTCGATGAGCGCTTTGATCTCCTCCTCGCTGGCGCTGGGCCCTAACACCTCCGTGGTCGGAAAATCGACGAAGCGGAGCATCTTGGATCCGTACAACATACCGGTGACTTGCATGATGGTCTCCTCATTCCGAAAGGTCGACTAGGCGATGCGCGAGAGTACGATAAGTACCGTGGTCACAGTGGTTGCCCCGCCAATGCGGGTTGCGATCTGAGCAAATGGCATGAGCGTCATCCGGTTCGCTGCGGTCAGGATGGCGACGTCACCGGTACCGCCTTGGCCGCTGTGACAGGCGTTGACGATGGCCGCCTCGATTGGATACATCTTCATCCAGTAGCCAATTGCCGCGCCGACGGCCATGAGCGTAGCCACGGTCGATACGATCGTGATCACGGTCGGCAGATTGAAGGCGGCGATGAGCTTGTCCCAGGGCGTAAGAGACGCGCCGATGGCAAAGAGCAAGGGGTACGTGACCGCTGTGGAGAAGAACTTGTAGACCACAAAAGCCCCCTCCTGCAATTGGGGCGAGACCGCCTGGGTCAGTTTGAGCACGACTGCGATGAAAAGCATGGCCACTGGAGCTGGCAGCCCGAAGAGCCGCTGGCACATGACACCGACGAGATAGAGCGTGACGGCCGTAAATCCCGCAGCGGCAATGTGGATGACATCCATGTGCCCGGTGATTTCCTGCTCGGTCGTATTCATCTCGTCGTTCTCGCCTGGTTGCAGGCGCCCCTCGCCGGTCAAGCGCGGAAAGCGCTTGCCGACATAATTTAGAGTCCCCGCGAGAATGATTGCCGTCAGGCTGCCAAGCATGACTGGAGGCAAGACGGTCGCAAACACCGCCCCTTGGTCCTGGTGGAGGATGCCGGCGTAACCGACCGAAAGGGGGATGGCGCCTTCACCCACGCCCCCGGCCATGATGGGGACCACGATGTAGAAGAAGGTGTGATATGCGCCCAGGCCTAATGCCGTACCGACGGCGGTGCCCACCGCACCGGCGGCAATCGTGCCGCAACCCAGCGGCACGAAAATCTTCAGGAAACCCTTGATCAGGACCTGACGGTCCATGCTCAAGATGCTTCCCACGATGATGGCGGCGATGAACAGGTAAAGGAAGTTGCTGGCCTTGGTGAAGTCGACCGTGACCTCGATGATCTGGGCTGGCAGCAGCTTGTAGTAGACCAGCGCAGAAGGCACAAAGGTCGCGAAGATCGCTGCCGCGCCAATGTTTCGAACGATGGGCAGGCGCTTTCCGATTTCGGCGAGCGTAAAGCCAAAGAACGCAAACATGACGATCGCGACCGAGATTTCGTTGGGCAGGCGGCCCGTCGCGACCAGGCCCGCGATGAGAGCTCCCGCGAGGACGTAGAGCGGGAGCGGTATGATGCCGATGCGAAATTCCATCAGCCTCCACCAGCCGTTTGGCCAGAAGTGCTCCTTGGGTGGGGTCATGGGCGGCGAGTCCGCCGTCGCATCTGACTTCATGATGGTCTCCTGGCTGGTCGTCAACGGGAGCCCAGCCCCATTGAAGGCGCTCGTCTCGCACGAATAGGGTGCGATGAATGGCTTGTTACACCGGCTGAACAACGGCTTGTACACGCGGCTGGTCGCGTCTGGCTTAAGGATACTCCTGATGCGGTGTGGAACGCATGATAAGGCCGCCCGAAGAGGCGGTGTTTACGCCCGGGCTTCGCGGGAAGGGGCTCGACGCCTGGGGTCGGCCCGACAGGGCGTGCGCCGGCTTGGGTGGTGCTCGTCGCGCGTTAGGCCTCGACGGCGGTGGCGGGATCGGGATGGGCAGGGGAGGGTAGTGCCAGAGGCGGGACGGCCGGACAGAGCCGGTCGATTTCGGTTGCCGGCACGGGCTTACTGAAGAGATACCCCTGCATGTCATAGCATCCAGCAGCGCACAGCCGCAGATGCTGCTCCGTCGTCTCGACGCCTTCGGCGATGACACCGAGGTTGAGCGCGCGCGCCAGAGTCACAATTGCGCCGATCACGGCCTCGCTTTCGGATTCCACGCCCAGGTTGGCAACGAAGGATCGATCGATCTTGATCTTGTCGATCGGATAGCGCTGCAGGTACCCCAGGCTGGAATATCCGGTGCCGAAATCGTCGAGCGCCAGCGAGAAACCCAGGCCGCGCAGTTGCGCCAAGACTGTCAGGGTATCGGGGTCGTCACCGAGCAGAATGCCCTCAGTGATCTCCAGCTCGAACTGTTTGGGATCCACGTTCGTGTCTGCGACGATCTCGGTGACCCGCGTTACGAAGTCGCGGATACGCAATTGCTTGGCAGAAACGTTCACGGCCACCTTGAGGTGGTTCCATCGCTTGCTGTCTTCGAAGGCGCGGCGCAGGGTGAACAGTCCAAGCTCCATGATCAGGCCGCAATCTTCGGCGATGGGCACAAACACTCCCGGGGGAACGTTGCCCCGGATCGGATGATTCCAGCGGGCCAGCGCTTCGACGCCGACCATGCCCCGGACCTCGTTAATCTGGGGTTGGTAGACGAGATACAGGGACTCCTGCGCCATCGCATCGCGCAGATCCCTCTCGACTCCATGGCGTGCCTTGACCGAGGTGTCCATTTCAAGGTCGAAGAACGAATAGTGACCACTGCCCGTCTGCTTCGCCCGAAACAGCGCCAAATCCGCCTGGCGCAGCAACTCGGCGGCCTCGATGTTGGGATCTTCCACGACGCAGATGCCAATCGAACATCCGATGAAAACCCGTCCGGAGGCAAGCTCGAAGGGTCTGGTCATGCATTCAGTCAGGCGCGCGGCGAGACTGGCGCTGGCCACCATCGATGCCGCACTTTGAACGATGGCGAACTCGGCACCGGACAGGCGCGCTACCGTGTCGTTCGATCGGCATTGGGCCGAAAGGCGGGCGGCCGCTTCACGGATCAGATCGTCGCCCGCATGGTGTCCGAAAGTGTCGTTGATTTCCTTAAGTCGTTCCAGGTCGATGCACAAGAGGGCAATGTGCTCACCGGAGCGACGCATGGCGTGCAGAGCATGTGCCAGCCGATCGAACAAGAGGGCGCGATTGGCAAGCCCAGTCAGCGCATCGTGATAGGCCAGTTGGATGGCGCGTGCCTCACTGGTCACGAGCACGGCAGCCATGCGCCGACTGCGGCGATAGAGCCAGAGGAGACCAATTGTCATGAAGGTCAAAATGCCCAACACCGGGGTTCCCAAGCGGCTCAGAATGGCACCTCCGGGATCCTGAGGAGACCACTCGAGCGAGCCCAGTTGCGCTCCCTCAAAGTTTCGAAGGGCGATGGCCGCCTGACCGCTTGCGGGCAGCGTCGAGCCGGTATCGAGCCGCAGGTTGTCCAACTGGAAACGATCGGCGAAGGCGTTTACGAAACCCTCATCGATGCGCATCACGGTCAGTACGATCGGCGCTTTGGGACCGCGCGGCTCGACCACGCCGAGATCCGGCTGCACAAGACTCGCACTGAGGATGCAAAGCTTGCCGTTCCAGTACGCCAGGCCGCTTGCCTGGATCGACTCCGAGAGGGTCTGTCCGACACGCTTGTCGCGATGCGACGGTCCGCGCCGCACTTCTTGCGCGCGCACCGATCTGATCAATGGCAATGCGTCCTTCTCGAACCCGCCATAGATGGCCGTTTCGAGCGGCGATTCGCCGTCTCCCGCGAAAAGCGGACGATCGTCGCTGGAGAGGACAAAGGAATACATGAAGCCATGGGGCTGGCTAAAGAAAATACCAATGTTTTCCTGGGCCCACTTCGAATCGAAGTGATTGTCCAGGTTTAAGACAGCCTCATCCCAAATCACCTCGGAGGCCGCGATATCGGCTACTTCCTTGATCCGACCTTGAATCCCCTTTTCGACGACGGATTGCTCGCGCAGCATGGCGGCCTGGTCGAATTCGTGGACCAGTGCGAGTCCGGCGGCCACGATCATACCCACGGTCAAAACCGCGAATACGGTCAAAAGCCAGAAGAAGTCGGATGGGGATTTCTTAGGAAGCACGTTTTTGCCTGTTGTTCTCACGGAACTGCCGGAAACGCCCCCCTCCCAAACCCGCCCCCCAAAGCCCATCGGGTTTCAAGAGCGATTCTTAAGAGGATCTGGCACCACTACGCCTTGGTCCGTCAGCGGTTCTATCGGTCAAGGGCAGGGTCTCTTGAGCCCGAAGGCCCGGATTCCAGCCAAGTTAAACATTGTTCACATTCGCGAGTCGGCGCTTTCCATGCCAGTCGGAGATTCCAGGGTCGTCCAAACGCAAACCGGATGCCCAGCGCTGTCAGCGGCAGAGCCCCGAACGGGCCGAATCGCAAAGACCCGGTACGAGCGGGCTAGCGGGACGAGCATCTCGCCCCTCAAAACCGCGCCTGGCTTGGATGCGCTCGATGGGCAGCACGGCTGGCTCGTCCTCACGCGTCAGCCTCCCACGGAAATACCATCGATGCGGTCCTTTTAGGAGGCATTTCAATAGGCGCTGTGCGCCGCAACATGGCTTAGGCACGACCTGGTTTCTGTGGCCTTCCTCGTGCTCTCCAAGCAAAACGCGAGGAGGCTTATGAAGGCATGTGCGCTTGCCCCTTCGCTGCAACTCATTTACGGCGCGCTGCAGCATGCGAACGCGATTCCGACGGCACGTAAAGAGTGCGACAGGCCCCTACAAAAATGGGAGATTGACGGGTATTCTCGTCGTTGTCGCCTCGGGGATGAGCGGACGTAGATTCGCTAGCGGCTGTACTTGCCCATCGCACGCGTTCCTTTGAATTCCCTTCTCCAAGGAGGTGTCGTGTGGCGGCGAGGCCGAGGCGATCAGACGGTGCGGACTAAAAAAGGAGACAAATCGTGAAAGAGGCTCTAGCCCAGAACTGGCCCGAGGTCACCGCCGCGACCGACGGCTCGGAGAACGCGCTCTATGCGAAAGTGACCGGAAGATTACTGCCCCTTCTGTTTATCTGCTATCTCGCCGCGTATCTTGACCGCGTCAATGTCGGTTTCGCCAAGCTCCAGATGCTCAGCGATCTGCACTACAGCGAGACGGTGTACGGACTCGGAGCTGGCATCTTCTTCCTGGGGTACGTTATCTTCGAGGTGCCCAGCAATATCATCATGCATCGCGTTGGGGCGCGACTGTGGATCGCACGGATCATGTTCAGTTGGGCCATTCTTTCCGCGCTCAATGCCTTTGTAACCACGCCCATTTCGTTTTATATCCTGCGCTTTCTTCTGGGTGCTGCCGAGGCCGGATTCATCCCCGGCATCCTCTTGTATTTGACCTATTGGTGGCCTGCCGGAAGAAGAGGACGCATTACGGCGCTCTTTCTCGCGGCGATTCCGGTCTCGGGAATCATTGGCGGCCCCTTCTCCGGATTGCTGCTGCAATTGATGTCGGGTATCCAGGGGCTGCACGGATGGCAATGGCTGTTTCTCGTCGAAGCGATCCCTTCCGTCATTCTGGGCATCGTCATCGTCTTCTACCTGCCTAGCGGAATCAATAGCGCTAAGTGGCTCGCGGAGTCGGAGAAGAGCGTATTGCGGGCCAACATCGAGCGGGAAGACGCTGGTAAGACGGGGCATGGTTCGATCGGTGCCGCCCTAAAGAGCGGTCATGTCTGGCTGTTATCGGCCATCTACTTCGGCATTGCCTTGGGTATTTACGTTCTGAGTTTCTGGCTGCCAACCTTGATCAAGCAGACGGGCGTGACGCAACCGGCGGATATCGGCATGCTCACCGCGATTCCTTACGTCTTCGCCATCATCGCGATGTATTTTGTGTCGCGCAGCGCCGATCGGCGCGGCGAGCGTCGCTGGCACACCATCCTCCCTTGCCTCGTATGTGCCTTTGGCCTGGCCTTTAGCGCCTTCTTCGGGCAAAGCACGATTGGCGCCTTGATTGGCCTTTGTTTTGCAGCAATGGGCGCCTCGGCCGCCCAAGCGGCGTTCTGGAGTTTACCGGCGGCCTTCCTCGGCGGTGCTGCCGCAGCGGCCGGGATCGCTTTGATCAATTCGGTCGGAAACGTCGCCGGGTTCGTGAGCACGGGATTGGTGGGCTTCTTGTCCGATCTCACCCATAGCACCAACGCGAGCATGTATTTTTTTGCCGTGATCCTTGTATTGTCGGCAATGTCCATCCTGCTGGTCCCCGCCCATCTGGTGAACAAGAAGTGAAGGCTAAAGAGGGGTTTGCATGTTGGTACAAAGAACGGATCGTGCGGCCCGTTGGCGGGATCACGTATGTCCGTTTCTCTAATGGAGTCGCGCGTAGGCCGATCCGATAGGGATTTCCTACGAACCCTTAACCAGTCGCCAGGAGACGACGCGCCATGACCACCTTAACCGATCTCGATGTCAGGACATTCGGCACGCTCTTTGACTCGCTCAAGCGTGCCGCCACGCGATTTCCTGATCGGGCCGCCTACGCTGTACCGGCGATGGCGAAACGCGCATTTCATCCCGAGGGAGTGGAGTTCAACTGGCAGCAGACGCTCGACGAAGCGGTCCGACTTGGAGAAATCTATCGCGCCGCAGGTTACGGGATCGGTCATCGTGTGGCCATCCTCTTTGATCAGAGACCTGAATTTCTCTTCCACTACTACGCCTTGAACAGCTTGGGCTGCAGTACCGTACCGGTGAATCCGGATTATCGTAACGACGAGATCACATACCTTTTGCAGCATTCCGAGGCGTCGCTGGCCGTATCGATCGATTCGCGTCTGCAACAGGTCGTTGAGGCTGCGCAGTCCTGTCCGGCCGTCATCCCCGTGGTCTCGCTCGAGGACTTCCCGAGCCGACTACCATCCCCGTCTTCGCCCGCCCAGGAAGGCATCCCGAACCCCGACACTGAAGCGGCCTTGCTCTACACGTCAGGAACCACGGGGCGGCCCAAGGGCTGCATCATGAGCAATGAATACTTCCACATGTTCGGGCAGTGCTATCTGACACGCGGTGGCGTGATGCCTTTCGGCGAGGGCAACGAGCGGCTCTACAACCCGCTCCCCCTTCATCACGCCAACTGTCTGTCGATCTCGACCTCGGGAATGCTGCTCAGCGGCAATTGTCTTGTGTTTCCCGACCGGTTTCATGCCAGCACATGGTGGAACGACATCGTCGAGTGCGGGATTACCGCGGTCCAGTTTCAGGGCATCATTCCGAACGTCCTGCTGAAACTGCCCTTTGATCCGCGTGAGAAAGAGCACAAAGTGAAATTTGCCTTCTGCGCAGGATGCGAGCCCGAGCATCACATCCAGTTCGAATCTCGTTACGGCATCCCTCTGGTGGAGATGTGGTCGATGTCGGAGATTGGCCGCTTTGTCTCCGACCATCTCGAACCAAGGGCGGTCAACACGCGCGCTTTTGGCCGGCCCAGTCCGGGAGTGGACATCCGTGTGATTGATGGCGAGGGTCACGAGCAGCCCGTGGGCACGCCCGGCGAGCTCGTGATTCGGCACAGCGAGGCCTCGCCCCGCAAAGGCTTTTTTTCGGGATATCTGAAGGACGATAAGGCGACCGCCGAGGCTTGGCGGGGCGGATGGTTTCACACGGGCGATGTGGCCGTGCGCGATGAGACCGGACAGCATTATTTCGTGGACCGCCACAAGCACATCATTCGACGCGCCGGAGAGAATATTTCTCCCGCCGAAATCGAGGCTTGCCTGGTATTGCATCCGGCAGTCCATCAAGCGGCCGTGATTGCGGTTCCCGACGAGGTGCGGGAAGAGGAAGTCATGGCTTGCATTGTCCCCGTAAAGCCGCAGGCCGACCCGCGCGCCCTGGCGAGCGAGCTTTTGGCATTTTGTATGGAGCGCATGGCGTACTACAAGGCCCCAGCGTGGTATCTCTTTCTTGAAAAGCTACCCACCACGAGTTCGCAAAAGCTCCACAAGGCTAGTCTTTTCAAAGAAGGCGATCCCCGTTCACGGCCGGATACGATCGACCTGCGTCCCGCCAAGAAGAAGCCTTCGACGGAACGGGGGACCGCTGGCGGGCATGCGCCAGCTGCGACCCGTAGTACCTCCGGCCGTTCGGATCTTTCAGGAGGCGCGTCATGAGCCCACCCGCACTGACCGCCGATTGCGTCGCTGGTGTCATCGCCCGCTTTCTCAAGGCGCGCGGCGTCAGGCGTGTGTTTGCTCTCTGCGGGGGCCACATCATGCCTATCTGGATGCGTGTCGATGCCGAGGGTATCGAGATCATCGATGTCCGTGACGAGCGCGCCGCCGTGTATATGGCCCACGCGCATAGCGAGCTCACAGGCGAGCTCGGCGTGGCCCTTGTGACCGCCGGTCCTGGGGTCACCAACGCGATGACGGGGATCGCTAACGCGCATGTCTCGCGCGCGAGTGTGCTGGTCCTCTCCGGCGTGCCGCCGCGGCCGCAGGAAAATCGCGGGGCGCTGCAGGATATGGTGCATGTGGATCTGGTTCGCTCGATTACTCGCTACGCGCGCACCGTGCGAGAACCAAGTCTAGCGTTGGCCGAATTAAGCGAGGCGGTTGCACGGGCATTGGGTGAAGGGGGGGATCCGGGCCCGGCCTATCTGGACTTTCCGACAGACACGCTCAGGGCCGAAGTACCCAAGGCTTTGCAAGGTGCGGAATATTTTCGAGCGTCCCAGCCGATAACCTTCCTACCCGATCCGGTCCAAGTGGAGGCCGCGGCCGAGCTGCTTTCATCGGCTAAGCGGCCCCTCGTCATCACGGGCCGCGGCGCAGACGGCGCCGGTCCCGAAATTGTGGCGCTCCTCGATCGCTTAGGTGCTGCCTATTTGGATACGGGTGAAAGCAAAGGATTGGTGCCGGATTCCCATCCGAGCGTTGTGGCCGCGGTGCGCGGAACCATTCTGGGGGATGCTGATTTGGTCATTACGATCGGGCGCAAGCTGGACTTCCAGCTGGGCTATGGATCGCCTGCCGTGTTCGGTGACGCGAAATTCATCAGGATCTCCGACTCGGTCGCCGAGCTTCGTGATAACCGCCGAGCCGATATCGCGATCTTCGCCAGTCCCATCCAGGCCTTGCGCGCCATCGTCGAAGCACTCGGCCAACGGAAGACAGCCACCGATCATAACTGGTTGCAAGGACACCGCACCAATCATGAAGCAAGGGTAAAGAAGTTCGACGCGGGACTCCGGTCGATTCGGGTCGGTCGCGACGGCCGCATCCATCCGAACTGGCTTCTCGCCGAACTGCGCGAACACATGCCGCAGGACAGCGTCGTGGTGGTCGATGGCGGGGATTTTCTCAGCTTCGCGCGCGTCGCCCTTCCTGCTACGACTTACCTTGATCCGGGACCACTCGGATGCATCGGCGTTGGCACCCCATTCGGGATCGCAGCGAGTCTCGCCTGTCCTGGCAAGACCGTCGTCGTCGCCACGGGTGACGGGGCCTTCGGCTTTAATGCCATGGAACTCGATACCGCGGTTCGACATCATGCTCCCGTCTTGATCGTCGTTGCCAACAACGGAGCCTGGCAAATCGAGGTGCATGATCAGGAAGAGACGCACGGGCGAGTGGTGGGTACCCAATTGCAATTTGCTGACTATGCTGCAATGGCGCGCGCCTTCGGGATGCACGCTGAGCGTGTCGAGGATCCCGAGCTTCTGACTTCAGCGATCGAGCGCGCCCTGTCGCGCCGGCCTGCATTGCTGGATGTCGTGGTGACACCCGAGGCCATATCCTCTGACGGAAAGTCGGGCCTGGCCTGGGTACCCGATCTCCAGCCACTGGAAGCTTGGGACAAAGCCGAGCACGCTTGGCGAGACGGGAGAAAGTGAGCCGGGATCATCGGCTCTCATACTAGCCTTTAGTGCGTTTGCAACGGGTCCGGGCAACAAGGACGAAGACTTCATGACCAACACTTCAACTTCGCTCTACGCGATGTGGTTCGAGGCGTTACCGGCCATCTTCGCTGCAATGCAGCCCCTTCGCGCGAGCGCACCGGATTCGAGTTCACACTCGACCGCGGGGCAGGGACGTGATCCTGCCTCAGCCGCCAAAGGCACATGGTTCGCCTTCGTCCAGGAGGCCCCCGCGCTCACCCAGGGCATCCTGACTCAGCTCTACAACAGCTGGGCGCCGTTACTGTCCACTCAAGGATCGGCGCTTGAAGGGTCGCAGGAGGCAAGTCGTCTGCTCGAGAAGAGCTTTCGCGATTTTCTTCAGGCCATTCTTGCCTTCGACGGGCCGTCCCGGTTTACGCTTCCCTCCGCATCGCTCGAGGAACTGACCGCCTCCGTCAATCCGCTCTTGGTGGGCGCAGATCGCACTTTCGGGGCGTTTTCGGAGGCCTTCGGTGTCAAGTCGCTGCGCGATGCGCACCAAGGTTTGATAGCCGTGATGACAGCCGAAGCCGATCGTCGCGCCGCACAAGCGGCGTATCTCGGGATTCTTTCCAAGGCGTGGGCCTTGGGCGTCCAGGGTTTGTTGGAAAAACTGGAAACGATGCGCGATAAAGGGGAAAGGGTCACTTCGTTCCTCGAGCTGGTCTCGTTGTGGATACGGGAAATCGACCAGGCCGGTCACGTGGCCATGCAGTCAGAAGCAGGCCTTGCCGCGACGGCGGCGGCGGTTCGGGCCACAAACCGGCAACGCGCGGAACTGCAGCGTCTCGTTGCTTTGGTCAGCCTAGCTTTGAATGTACCAACACGGGCCGAGGTCGATGACGGCTTTCGCGAGATCCAGGAGCTAAAGCGCGAGATCCGGCGCTTGAAGCGCAATTCGGTCCAAATCCCCACTGGCATCGCACCAGAGAAGGTGGTGACCCAGAATCGGATAAACAAACGCCAGGCTGCCGCGTCATCCAACGGACACGGAGCAAGCGCAAAGCGGAGCAGGTCGACGACGGCCAAAGGAGTGCGCTCATGAGGGCCACAAAATCCGCTCGATCGACTAAAGGGTCAAGCCAGAACGGATCGAAGTTCGCCACCTCCCAGTTGACTCCACTCTCCCTGTTGAGTGAGCTCGCCGAAATTCGCGAAAAGCTGCAACGCGGGAGCCAGCGCCTCTCCGAGGTAACCGAGGAACAGCTAGCGATCGCGACTGCGCCCAAAGACGAGGTCTACCGCGAAGACATGGTTCGACTCTACCGGTATCGGCCAAGCGTCGAGCCCGAGTCGCCGATCTCCATCCTGATCGCATACGCTCTCGTGGGGCGGTACCAGATGATCGATCTGGAGGCGGAACGTTCCTTCGTACGAAAGCTTCTCGCACAAGGGATTCGGGTCTACATGGTTGACTGGGGAGAGCCCAAGCGCGTGAATCGCTGGCTTACCATTGACGACTATGTCTCGGGCTACCTCGACAACTGTGTCGATGTGATACGTGAGCGCGAAGGTATCGACAAGGTAAACCTGTTGGGTGTCTGTCAAGGTGGTGTTCTTTCGGCGTGCTATGCCGCCCTTTTCCCACACAAGGTCCAGAACCTCGTCATGACAGTGACGCCCATTGACTTCCATGGTGACAAGAGCACACCGGAAGTGGGCGGCGGATACATGAACCTCTGGGCCCGAGCCTTGTCCAGCGACGATATCGACACGATGATTGATACGATGGGGAACGCCTCGGGAAAGAGTGTGGGCTTTTCCTTCATCATGATGAATCCCGTTGGCAACATATCAAAGTACACACTCGATCTCATCGACGTGCTGGACGATGAGCGCAAACTTCTGAATTTTCTGCATATGGAGCGGTGGATCGCCGATCGGCCCGACAGTCCTGGAGAGTTCGTAAGACAATGGTTCAAGGATCTTTATCAAGACAACAAGCTCATCCGGGGCGAGCTGCTCTTGGGAGGCAGGAAGGTCGATCTGCGGAAGATTACGATGCCCGTCTTGAATATTTCGGCAGACGGAGACGTGGTCATTCCCACGGCATGCTCGAGAGGACAGAAGGCGCGCTTCGGAACCCAGGACTATCAGGAGTTAGCCGTGCCAGGCGGACACATCGGGACTTTTGTCGGCGGGAAAGCGCAGGCGATCCTCGCGCCTTCGATTGTAAAGTGGCTCCAGGAGCGCAACTAGCTTGTGGAAGTTAGTTGATCGCCACGGGCAGATTGGCGACGCTTCGCAAATAGGGATCGGTCTGCCATTGCGGAAGTCCGTCCAGTTTCAACGATGGCATCTCGCTAAGCAGGAGCCGAAACGCTACTGGCGCGACCTGGCGCACGAGCGTCGCGCCTAAGCAGTAGTGGATTCCATCGCCAAAGCCCACGTGTCCGGCGGTTGCGCGCGTGATATCAAAATGGTCTGGATCGGCGAAAGCGTCGGGGTCGTGATTGGCCGATCCGAGCACGGCGGTCACCTGTTCACCGGCCTTAAGCGCCACTCCAGCGAGCTCGGTGTCCCTTGCGACAAAGCGATCGACGAGCTGGGCCGGTGCGTCAAAGCGCAGCATCTCCTCGATCGCATTGCTCATCAGTTCCGGCCGGCTCTGCAAAAGCGCAAGCTGCGCGGGATTGTTCAGCAGATTCAGCGTTCCCGTCGCAAGCAGGAAGGCGCTCGAGAGGTACCCCGCCACGGCGAGGTTTAAGAGGGTCATCTGGACCTCGTCGTGGAGCATCCCCTGCGCTTCGCCCTTGCCCACCATCAGATCGATCATGCGTCCCTTTTCGGGCCGCATCGGGCAGTTGGGGCGTGTGAGGGCCTGAAAGAAGGCCCCGATGGCCATGCTGCAGGTTCCTGCCATGGCGCGAGAGGCCAGGGGCGCTGTGTAGTCGTGCCCTGCGACCACGCCACCGACCCACCGTTCGACCCCGGCCCAGTCGCCATCGGAAACACCCAGGACCGTCTTGAGCACATGCGAAGGTAGCGGCATCGCGTAGGCGGACACCAGTTCGAGGCGGCCGGTCGTCTTGGCAGCGCCAAGCAAGGGTCCTGCTATCGCAGCAGCGGCAGCCTCGATGCCGCCGATCGCCTCCTCGATGAGAGCATCAAGAATGGGTCGCAATACGTCGTGCCGGGGAGGGTCCAGTGAAAACAGGCCATCGGGCATGTTCTGCAAAACGTCAAAGGGCGCAGGCGGCACGGCCGGAGGATTCTTGTTCTTCAGAAATAGGTCGGTACCGTCTAGGATGGCTTTTACATCGGCATAGCGAAAGATCCAGGTGCTGTCGTAGAGTTTCACGATTCCGGCTGGAGTCGCGACAGTCGAGCTCACGCGATGTGCGGGCGCCTGGGCTCGAAACTGTGCATAGAAGGGATAGGGATTCGCGAGGAAATCGCGTCCATGCGGATCGAAAGTGTCGGGGTCGAAGTTTGTGGACATGGACGTCCTTAAAGGTGGCAAGAAAGGTCCAGGCGCTCGAGTATCCAGCGCTTGACCTCTGGCGTGAACTGCAGATGCTGCTGATTTTCCTGGCAGCAGATGTAATCCTGAAAAGGGCAGGGGCTACTGCCCGGCTCGGGGATCGGCTCGAAAGGGTTGATCGCGAGGTCGAGCGCGCTGACGGTCGGGACCGCGCACGAGACTGGGATGCGATTTTGCGGCGCGCCATAACCCAGGTAGGACGCGACCGCCGCCGAGTCCGTGTTATAAATATTCTGGCCGCCGGGTGCTCCTTCCCACGAGATCTCGCTCGAGACGGCCAGCTCCGCCGGAGTGCCCGGATCGGCGAGTAGCGAATAGCCGCTGGCGACGACTTGGGGCGTACCGCTTCCCTCCGGCAGGGCCCAAAGCAATGCCGACGCGAAGGGTGAGCCCATCCATTCGAGGCTGGGTTGATAGGGCGCAAGCGTGCGCCGACCGGTGCCGCTGCCGCAGGCGACCGCGAGCCGTCTGGGGCTCTTCGGGTACCCACCGATGCCCTCAAGGTCGGATAGGAATTGTTCGCGCAAAGGGCTGGCCTTGGCCGTGCCACCTTTGACACAGGCCGTAACGAATTGCTGATTCGCCGGAGAATCAAGCGCTAAGGAGAGGAGTGCCGCCTGCGGGGAGGATTCTGCAAAGTAGTGCGCGAACCACTGGACGCTCAGACTCGTGTACGCGCCCTGATGGGGAGTGTCGATGGTGAGAAACACGCTGGCATTGTGTGGCTGACCCCGCGCTTCCATGGCGGCCAACGCGTAGCGGCTCACGAGACCACCCATACTCATGCCTCCCACCACGAGTGGCCGCTCGGTTTGGGTGAGGATCTGTTCGATGCAGGACACGACGACTTCAGCATTATTCTGGATGTAGTCTGCGCCATTGTCGAAACCAAGAAGAATCACGTCGTAGCCGATGCCCCGCAATTCTTCAAGGAGGTCATGCTGATTGACGATGTCGTAGAGGTAGTCATAGGGATAGCTGCCCGGAAAGCCCTCAGCCAGAACCAGAGCCTGAAGCGATCGCCTCTCGCCCGCCGCACGATAGATATAGGCCTTCCCGGTGCTGCCGTTGGGCGCGCGAAGCGGCCACGTCTCATCCGGCCGAGGTGCGCAAGCCCGGATCTCCCGCAGGACTGTGAAACTTGCCTCCAGCTGTCCATTGGCCGTGGGACAGCGCACGGTGACTCGGACGGGCTCGGAGGCATCGTAGTGAGCGCTCAGTGTGTCTCCAAAGCGCAGTGTCCGAAAACCCTGACCGTCGCCAGGATCCAATTCGATCTGCTCCGGGAGGACGTCTCCGGGATTGGCGAAATAGAATTGCGAATCAAGCAAAAAGGTGATGCTGCGCCCCCGATAGGTGGGTGCGACGCGAGCCCATTGATCATGAAGCAGACTCGAAGCAAAGAAGACGCGACGCTCTTCGATGACTTCCGCAAGAGGTAGAGGAGGCGGATCGAGGGCGAGCCCGGCCAGGGCCGCCGCGTGAACGCGATTGCGGATCTCTGGTTGCAAGACCGCTATCCGATAATTCGCGATCGCGATGGGCAAAGGCCCGTCGGGGCGCAGCGCGACGGTCTTTGCCTTTACTCTAAAGAGCGGCTCAACGCTTTCCGGGACGAGCTCGGCCTGTTGCAGCCGCATGTACCAGTCCTCCCAGTGGGCCTGGCTGAGCGTCGCGTCCGATGGTAAGCCCTGCGGAAAATCAACCCGGCCCCACCAAGCGAGCATCCCTGAAGGAACGGTCTGCGCATTCGCCTGTGCACGTAGCGAGAGGATCTGGCTCGCCAGTGCCGGTGGGATCATGGAGCAGGAGTGAAGGACGCGATGAATCGCAGGCCGCCGACTCCGGGCAGAAGGGTGTAAATGCTGCCCCGGGTCGTGACGAATCGGGGCACGCTGAGCTCGATAGGGTTGCTACCATGCCCGGTAGGAATCACATATTTGCCGCCTTTGGACGGCTGGGCGCCCAGGATCGGATCGCGCGTATCCTGGATCCCGCGCGTCTCGATGTCGAGGTTCACCCAGTCGCGCATGAGAAACTCGTACTGCATCTCGAGATCGCCACAGATGAACAATCCAAACAGGCCGCGCTCGACTTGATCGGGCTGGTCCGGGTCGAAAGCGGGACCGTAGGGTAACCCGCGACGGATGAGACGGCGACTGTGAGGCTTACCGGTGACTAGCGCGCTGCGTGGGTTCAGCCGCCGGATATGTGCGCCGATCGGACAGCGCAATCCATTGGCGTCGTCGTAAAAGGTCGGATGCTCGGCCGAAGGCGCGTAATCGAAATTGTTGATCTGCTGAGCCGACATGCCGGGATGAGGACCTTCGGGACACACTACCAAAGGAGAGCCATCGCGCCAGCGCCCCATGAGTTTCGCGGCGACCAGTTCGGGGTCGATTTGAAACCGTTCACCCGTGCTCCTGATGAACTGGTCGAATGCCTGGACGTCCTGTGCGAGCACGCGCACGGCAGCGTAGCTCGCGTTGTCGCACAACGCATGGGGAAGGTCACCGATGAAGTTGCCCCCGCACTGGTTGACATACTCCTTCCCCAGCAGAAATTCCCCTGCGCTTGAGGCCGGCTGCATGTCACTTGGGGCACCTTCATCGGCTCCGGCGATGCGGGGCTGCGCGATGCCGTCCTTATAGCCGAAGTGCACCTTGCCGCCCGGCAGCGCCGTGGCATCGTGGCACGCGATTTCGCGCAGACCGGACTGCGCAAAAAGAACCCGCAGCCGCGCGGTGGCGCGCTCGAGTTCGACCTCCTGGTGTCGATCCGCGTAGAGAGACAAGATGAGATGTGCTGGGCTTCCATTCGGATTCCCTAGGATCCAGTTTGAAGGGGCGCTCGCACCGCTGTCACCAAAGAGCGCCGCGCGAACGGGGTCGGCCGGTCCTACCCGAAATGCCTCTGGAAACCCCTGAAGCAGAACCTGCGGCAGGCCCAGCGCGTTCAGACCCTGCCAGGTCACCCCGAGGTTGAGAAAATAGGCGGGGCGTTCCTGCCATTGGGCCGCCGTGCTGATTTGAGGGCTAACGCTTTCATCGCCGCAGACCAGGTTGCCGACGAACCGGCGCGCGCCATCGCCCGCGCTGATGCCGAGAACGAAATGGCGCGCAAAATGGGCCCGATAGCCGCGCAGAATATTGCCCTGCACATCGTCAAGATCGATGACGCTTTTATTGGGGCAGGGAACGGGTGGTGGAAGGCTGCGGCGCGGTCCCTCGATATCGATCACGGTCCTGAGTGGATACGCCGACCAGGCTTTGACCTGGTCGAGATTGTTCTTGAACACGAAGTCGCAGAAGTCCTGGGGGTACTGTCTTACGGGCAGGCGCGGCGCGTCCTCTATGAACTCCAGAATGGCCGTGAATGCATCGCCCAAGACGGCCACGAAATCCATGAGGTACGACTTCAGATCCCCGTCATACTCCGTAATCACGAGCAGCGTCGTACCGTCCCGGGTCGGCAAAAAACGCGCAAAGTGCACGTAATGAAGGCCGCTAAGCGCAGCCTGAATGCTTGGTTTCGCCTCGACCAGAAGGGCCAGCAGGGCCGGCATCTGGGCTGGAGTCTTGAGCGTCAGGAAGAGGTTAAGGGCGTTTTGTACCTGGTCCTCAAGGGCCACGTCGCCGACATCATAATGGAGCGGCGCCGGGTGTGGCAGCGCCATCGGCCCGATCGGTATCCTATGCATGACGCCCTCCCCAGGCTTTTCGTGCGGATCGTCAGAAGGTCAATTTGTGACCGGCGTGGAGATCTTACTCTGCGTGCGGCATACTTGTCAGGCCATCATTTCAGCTCCGGGCGAACTTAGCCCGAAAAAAATTGCCGCCAATGAATGCTGAAACGCGTGCGTTCTCCAGTTACGTACCGAGGTTGATCTCCAAACGCCTTGCCTCGGGTGCGGCATTTCACGCACCCGAGGCAGAGATCGTGAGTGCCGCCGTTCTGGTCAGCGACATCCAGGGGTTCACCTCGCTGGTCCGGGCATTTACCGAGGCGGGCCGTTCCGGTCTTGAGGAGCTCACCTGGGTATTGAATGGCTACTTTGCGGACCTAGTCGAGGAGATCTATGCCCATGGCGGTGACGTCCTTTGCATCGCCGGCGATGGATTTCTCTGTTACTGGCCCGTAGTCGCCCCCTTCGATCTGGCCCAGACGACACTGCGCGCGGCCCAGGCCGGCTTTGCGATTCAAGCCCGCCTGCACGACCGCAACGCCGGTCACAACCAACGCTTTGCCACCCGAATCGGCGTGAGTGCCGGGGACGTGTCCATCGCCTTTGTCGGCGGGGTTGGCGGTCGGTGGGAGCTTGTGGCCGATGGGCAAACGCTGCGCGAGGCGGCAGAGGCGGAATTAGCCTGCCCTCCCGGTAAGGTCGTGCTTTCCACGTCCGCGTGGGAGATGGTCGCAAGAAGCTGTGAAGGCAGCCCGCTCGATGAAATTGGTGTGATGCTTTCCGCGATTCCCGAACAGCTGCCACCGGTCATCGAGCCCGAAAGCCAGATTCCTGATCTCGACGAACGCCTCTTGCTGCCCTTCCTACAGCCCTCCGTGCTGGATAGCCCCGACTCGGAAGGGGGCTGGCTTGCACAACAGCGGGGCGTCACGGTGCTCATGGCGGACCTTCCCGGACTGGGCGATGCCGGTGTGCAGGATCTGGAGCGCACGCACGCCAGTGTGCGTGCATTTCAGCAGGTCGTAGAACGGTTCGAGGGGACGGTGCGCGTGGACGTCGACGACAAAGGGGTCTCGGTGCTCGCGGTCTTCGGTTTGCCGCCGCGAGCCCATGAAAACGATGCGCTTCGCGCAATCCATGCCGCGCGCGCCCTGCGTGAAGCCCTCGACGCACTCGACGTGCGATGTGGCATTGGTGTTGCCACCGGACGGGCATTCTGCGGCACGTTTGGCAGCGACCTGCGTCGCGACTACATGTTGCGTGGAGCCGTCGTCAACCTGGCCGCACGCCTGATGCGCGTGGCCGGTAGCTTGGTGCTTTGCGACCGGGCGACGACGCTTGCGGTGCGCGGACGCATTTCCTTCGAGGCGGTCGGTGCGCTCGAGCTCAAAGGGCATGTGGGCCTGGTACAGACTTACCGGCCCTTGGGAAGCAGCGACCAGAATCAGGGCGCGAACCGGCCCCTGATCGGACGTCAGCGCGAACGCTCCGTGCTTGCCAAGCAGCTGCAAATGTTGCTCGACGGGGGTCAAGGCGGCCTCGTCGTTCTCGAGGCCGAGGCCGGACTTGGGAAGTCGCGGCTTATGGCCGATTTGAATAGGAGTGCCGATCTTTCGGGCGTTCGGGTTTTGATCGCCACGGCCGATGCGATCGAGTCGAACACGGCCTATTTTGCCTGGCGGCCGGTGCTGCGCAGGATCTTTGGCGTCGACGCCACACTCGATCTGGCCAGCGCACGCGAACGGGTCATCGAGAAGATGGCAGGGCTGCCCGAGCTGGCTCGCCTTTTGCCGTTGCTGAACGTCGTGCTGCCAGTGCAGATCCCGGAGAATGAACTCACCCAGGAGATGATCGGTGATGTCCGAGCGGAAAACACCCGGCAGCTGCTAGCCAAGATCCTCGAAAACGAAGTCAAGACGCTTCCGACGCTTCTTGAAGTCGAGGATGCGCACTGGCTCGATTCCAACTCGTTCGCCCTTCTACTGGAGGTCGTGCAATCGGTGCATCCGCTTGTGACCGTGGTCGCGACACGGCCGTATGCCGAGCCTGTGCCCGCTGAATATGAGCGGTTGAAACTCCTGGCGGGGGCGAACATTCTGACTCTCGAGGGTCTCCCTCAGGAGGATATGGCGACCCTGATGTGCCAGTATTTGGGTGTGCGCGAAGTTCCGGGGCCGCTTTTTGAGCTTGTACAGGACCGGGTCGCCGGCCATCCGTTTTTCTGTGAAGAAGTGCTTCAGACGATGCTGGAGGCGGACGCGATTCGCGTGGGCGAGGGTCAATGTCATGTCGGCGATCTTGGAGCACTGGATCTACCGAGTTCAGTGGAAGGAGTCATTCTAAGCCGCCTCGATCGCCTGCCACCGGGCCAGCAAATCTGCCTGAAAGTTGCCGCCGTTATCGGCCGCGCCTTTGAGCAGCGGACATTGCAGGACACCCATCCGATCGAAACCGAGCGCGTCGAGGTACCCCGACATCTGGTGGCGCTGACCTCTATTAGCCTGACCGCGCCGGAAACTCCTCCCCCTGAGCCCAGTTATCTGTTCAAGCATGCCATCACGCGCGATGTGACCTACGAATTGATGCCCCTAGCGCAGCGCGAGCCGTTGCACCGCGCCGTGGCCCAATGGTACGAGCGTACTTATGCAGATGACCTCGAACCGCATTCCGCGCTGCTGGCTTATCACTGGATGCGGGCCGCCAACCCCGAAAGGACCGCACTTTATCTGGAACGCGCCGGCCAGCAGATGCTACGCAGTGGGGCCTTTGCCGAGGCCAAGCTCTTCTATTCGCAGGTGCTCGAACTGGACCGGGCGGGTGGAGTCCAACCGGACAACCAGCGTCGCGCCCTATGGCAAAAGGGTGTAGGCGCTGCGCACTACTTTCTGGGTGATCTGCAAGAAAGCCGTGTCCACATGGAAAACGCGGTCGCGCTCCTCGACCGCCCAGTTCCGACCGGAAAAGTGGCCCTGTTCATGGCGGTGCTTGCCAACGTCTGCCAGCAGGTACTTCATCGGCGGTTTCCGGAGCGCTACCTCGGACGCAAACAAGCGACCCGCGAAGCGTTTGACGAAGTCGCTGAGTGTTACCGGACCCTGAGCCAGATCTATTATTTGGACGGCGAGCCGGCTGTGCAACTGGTGTACGTCACCGTACGCGGAGCGAACGTCGGAGAGTTGGCTGGTCCCTCACCCGCTCTAGCACGCAACCTGAGCAACATGGGCACGCTATGTGGTTTGGGTGGCCAGCAGAAATGGGCGGACTGGTATGCGCAACGGGCTGTGGAGATGGCCGAGAAGGAAGGGCAATACGCTGCGGCCGCCTACGTCTGGTCGATCAATTCGCTCACCAAAGCGCAATGCGGAAACTGGAAAGCCGCAAAAGAAGCCAATGCAGAGGCCCTGCGTCGGGTGCAGCAGCTGGCCGACTACAATGTCGAGGCGGAGATCTGGGTGATCCGATCGACCGTCAATCTCTGTGAAGGCGATTTCGCTGCCGCACCAGAGGCATGGCAGCGCGCCCGGGCGCTTGCCAAGCGCAACAACAACGCCCAGATCCTCTGCTGGTCGTTGCTCGATGAGGTCGATACCTTGCTCGGTCGCGGTGACATCGAGAACGCTGCACGTGTTCTGGACTCGGCGTTAGCGGTGCCGACTGCTTTGTCGGATGGGAGCAGCACGATCGACAAGCAGCGGGCCATAGCGATGACGCGGCTGCGTCAGGGGCGCTATGCAGACGCATTCAATGCCGCCAAGGTGGTCTTGGACATGGTCACGGAAAAGGCGCCGACCGGTTATCACTGGGTCGACTGCTGTGCCTCAGCCGTGGAGGTTTTCCTCGAGGCTCTTGAAAACCGAAGTGTCGATGTGGCGGCACGGCGAGACGAGCTGGAGCTTCTTGCGGAGCGCGGATGCAAAGCCTTGTCACGGCTCTCGGGCGTGTTCGGCAACGTCAGGCCGCGCAGTTGGCTCTTGCGTGGCCGCCTGCACAAACTGCGCGGCCAAAACGCCCAGGCACGCGCGGCATTGCATAAGGCCCGCTCGATCGCCATCGAGATGGACATGCCGTTCGAGAAAGCGCGTGCATTGCTTGAGATCGCACGACTGGAGACGGGCCCGACGGGTGTGCCCCTGCTGGCCGAGGCGGCGGTGATTTTTCAGGGCCTGGGCGCGGACTACTTTTCCGGCCTCGTGAAGGCCGCCCGCATTGCCTAGCGCAGGCGTTCTGGCAAATCTTCCGGCAATCTAACACTCTGGTTATACCCCAGGATTGGCGGGTGACGCCGTTCGGGCAGGTGCTATGCGCTCTGGTTGCGACCTTCGAGCTTCAGCGGAAGGACGACGTAGAAGATGCTACCCCCGCCGGGCGCGGAATCGACGCCGACCCGACCACCCTGCAACTCGGCCAGGCGCCGCGTGACGGCGAGCCCCAACCCTGCGCCCTCAACGCTTTTCATGCGACCGGAATGAAGCTGCTCGAATGGCAGGAAAAGGCGCTTCAAGTCATCCGGCGCGATGCCGATACCACTATCTTCAACCTCGATTCTAAACATCAGGGAATCGTCGGGCAGGACGCGTAACCGGATCGTACCGCGTGGGGGCGTAAATTTGATGGCGTTAGAGAGATAGTTGTAGACGATTTGCTCGAGCATAGCGGCATCGTTGACCACGGGTGCGCACGCCGAATCCAGCTCGGTCGTGAACTGCTGCTGTTTTTTCTGCAGCAATGGATGAAGTGCACTGGTGACATTGCCAATCGTCGCGGGCAGATCCACGTCTCCGATATGCATCTTCCACCTCCCGGCCTCGATATTCGAAAGGTCGAGCACATCGTTGATTACCTGCAGGAACCGGCGTCCGCTATCAAGCACATGCCCGAGAAACCTCCGGTGCTCGTCCGAGATAGGGCCTGCCATACCATCGTGCATCAAAGCGGCAAAGCCGATGACTCCATTTAGAGGTGTTCGAAGCTCATGCGACATGTTGGCAAGAAAGGTGTCCTTGAGTTGAGCCGTTTGCTCAAGTATCTGCTTTTGTGACTCCAGGTCAGCTGCTTTTTTGCGTGCCTTCTCCAGCTCGTGCCGGTAGACGGCGATCTCGATGACGCTGCGCAGCTCCGATTGTTTCACCGGCTTGAGCAAGTACCCGAGAGGCTCCGTGAGCTTGGCACGTTCGATCATCGCCTCGTCAGCGTGAGCGGTCAGATAGATGACGATCACGCCGAACCGGTCTCGAAGAATCTCTGCGGTTTGAATTCCGTCCCGGGGCCCCTTGATCCGAATGTCCATCAGTACCACGTCTGGGCGCTTCTCGGACGCGCGCGCAACAGCTTCTTCCGCGGATGCTGCGACGGCGAAGGCGTCATGCCCCATCGCATTTAAGGTCTGCTGCAAATCCATGGCGACGATACGCTCGTCTTCGACGATGAGAATCGAAGTGGGTGGAGAGGAACTCATATGACGGATTCCATCGAAAACGTGACACAGACGGCGGTCCCGGGCCGGCTCCTTATCTCAAGGCGGCCGTCCAACTGCTCCACCAGACTCTCGACCAGTTGCAAGCCCATCGAACTGGCTCGCTTTGTTTTCACATCCGGCAGGATCCCTGACCCGTCGTCCGTAACCGAAAGGCTGACCTGACCCTCAGATGACTTTCGCAGCTCGACCCGGATCTTGCCGCTGGCGGATGTCTGAAAAGCATGCTTTAGCGCATTGTTGATCAGCTCATTAAGAATCAGGCCGCAAGGAATCGCCTTGTCGACCGGTAGAAACACTTCATCCAGTTCCAGGGACAGGGTAATGTGGTTCTGCGAAATTCCGGAAGACGCAAATACGCTAGTGGCGAGACTTCTCACGTATTCTGAGAAGGGGATTTGCGAGTAATCCCGCGATTGATACAGCTTCTCGTGAATCAGCGCCATGGTCTGGATACGGGACTCACACTCTTCGAGAGCCGCGCGCGCGGTGGCGTCCGCCAGGCTTCGAACCTGCATGTTCATGAGACTCGAGATAACCTGAAGGTTATTCTTCACCCGATGATGGATCTCCTGAAGGAGGGTCTCTCGTTCCTTGACCTGGGCCGTGCGGACGGCAATTTGCTCTTCGAGGCGGGTGTTGAGCAAACGGAGTTGCTCCTCGTCCCGCCTCCGTTCGGTTACATCGAAGTTCAAGCCGAACATCTGCTGGGGCCGTCCACGGGCATCGCAAACCACGCGCGCGGAGGCCCTCAGGTAGCGAATCTGGCCGTCCGGGGGAATGATGCGAAACTCTGAAGCGAAATCGCGCTGTCCGGTAACCGCATCCGCCACTGCATGTTCGCTGGCTTCGCGATCGTCAGGATGAATGCTGCTAGCCCAAATCGAGTAGGGACTTTCTCCCTCCGCCGATGAGCGACCATAGAGTTGAAACATCCGTTCGTCCCACGAAAGTTTGTTTGTTGCGAGGTCGAGCTGCCAAAAGCCCAGGTTGGCAGCATCTGATGCATTGGCAAAATTCACATTGATCTGGATCAACTCGTGCTCGATTCGCTTGCGTTCGGTGACATCGTTAAAGGTCAGCACCACTCCCCGGATCACGCCGTCGTCCCTCCTGACAGGCGCGGCCGTGAGCTCGATCGGAAATTCCCGCCCGCTCCTGGCCTTCAGAAGAGTCTCGTCGCTTGCTCTTTGGATGCTTCCGTCGCGCAGCACGGTCTCGACCATCTCTGCAGGCGATTGCGCACCTTCTGCCTTGCTGACTTGAAGAACCGCTCCCAGCTTCGAGCCCTCGGCCTCGCTTCGCTCCCATCCAATCAGTTTCGCAGCTTCAGCGTTGATGAAGGTGATGTAACCGCGCTCGTCAACCCCGACTACACCATCACCAATGCTCGCCAAGGTTACGGCCAGCAGGGCGTTCTGCTGCTTCAAAGCGTCATCCCAGCGCTCGCGTCGCACCCGCTCGGAGACGGCGCACAATCCGAGATTTGTCCCGACGAAGATGGCAAAGGCGACGATCTCGGGCTCGCTCGCGATAGAAAAGGAGCCGATGGGCAAAACAAACAAATAATCGGCGATCACCGCCGAAGCGAGGGTCGCGACGACACCCACGCGGCCGCCCGCGACGATTGAGATAAGCAATACGGCCGGATAGAACGTGATATACGGCGGCATGGGTCCGACGTTCTTGCCAAGCCAGACCCGAAGAAAGGTCGCGCCCGAGAGCACTGCGACCAAGAAGACATATCTGGTCGCAAGGGAAGCGAGTTCTGAGTCGTGGCTGGTCAGACGCCTGACCAATTTATTGACTAGCATGGGGGCTCGATCGCCAGGCGTGGTCCAGGTGGCGATTCGCGCATGACGCGGGCGTGCTTCAATACGGTTACCATCCATTCGTTTGGATGGAACAATTGCAATGTCATGGGTCGCCTTTTAAGCAATACGACGAATTTGCTTAGCGATCTTCGTGTAGCCGCGCTCGCACAGCCCACTCTCAGAACTCTACGACGCGCTAAATCCCAAGCCGCGATACCTTGGTAAGGTATCTAAGGCGGCGACCCGACACATCGGATTTTTGGAAGGTGCAACCAAGTATAGTAGACGCCGAAGCGTGGGCCAGTGTCAACCGCGGTTGCAAATCGGCCCGCGCGCTAAGTGAATAGGTTGCTTGGTGTGAGGCCGTCCGCGAGCCCGACTGGCGTGGGCCTCATCGGGAGAGCGGCAGCAGAGTGCGGACGCCCGATAGACCCGCTGTGCGGCGGCCTCAGCCCAAGATGGTCCACACTCTCGCCGGGTGACAACTCGAGTGTGGGCCGCCGTGCTGGGTTACTTTTCCTCGTGCTCGACGCAGACGAAACTCTCCGCGTCTGCCGTGTCGCCGGATCCTTTGTACTCTGCGATCTTTGGAAAGACACAAAGCGGTCGCTGCATGACGATACCCTGCGCCGGTACGTCGTTGACGAATTTTGTTGCGATGACCCGTTCAGGCGCCTGTCCTTCTTCCACCCAGCGGACAAGTGCGCTTAGGATGTTGTGATCCGCGTCGTTGGGACCGCCTTGATTGAGGACACCACCGAAGACATTGGGTCCAGGCCCGCTTCCGCAGTGCCATGTGCCTGGTGCCATGAACAGGCGAAAGTAATCGTGCGTGCGGGTTTCGGACCGGGCGACCGCGCTAAAGTAGTCGATGCTCCCTTGTGAGGGAATAAGGGGGTCCGCCCAGCCGTGAAACATGATCAGCTTTCCGCCGTGTTTCTTAAACCCTCCAAGCTCGATACTGGTCGCGTTCAACTCGCCCGCCAGGGCTTCGTTCGTGATGGCCAGATCGCGGTCGAAGTTAAAGTTCTGATAATTGACCTTACTCGCCGGGTTTCCGAAATTCGCTCCAAACACCCAGTAGAACAAGCCATCGAATGATGGTTCAGGCAGGGCTTCGTTAAGGATCAATCCCAGGGCCGTGTATGTGGCGGCCTCGCTGCCCCGCGCATTGCCCGGATAGATCAACTGTCCTGTGCGCGGATTAGATGGTCCGTCGTAGTACTTTTTGATGACAGTGACCTGATCCGGATTAAGACACGCTGGCGGCGAGTTGCTCCCCGTGCATTGGAGAACGCTTGGGTCAAAGTGGCACGCGCGCGGATCCGTCAGGAAGGGATCTGACGCGAGGCCGCCATCTTTTCCACCGCACTGCGCCAAAACCGCGTTGTTTACGAGAGTCATTTGTGCTGGCTGCACGAAACTGTCCGGCTTGGCGTGGGCGGCCTGCCAGTCCCAAACGACGAGCGAATGTAAGTTGACGCGATCATTGGCCGGAGCACCCGCCACAATCCCGTCGTAGTCGTCGGGATAGCGTTGGGCTTCCATCAGAGCGTTCTGACCGCCGGTAGAGCAGCCACTGAAGTAGGCGTGATCGGCTTGCCGCTTATAGTAGGCGTTGACAATCTCCTTGGAGCGAACGGTCATCAGGTGGATTGCCCGATAGCCGAAGTCCTTGATGCGCTCGGACTGGCCGAAAAGCCCGGTACTGGCTGCCGCGGGTTCTCCAAACGCCACGGCGATGGGATTTCCCTCGTTGCCAGCATCCCCGCAGAACAGAGGACTGCATCCTGAAGCTCCCGTTCCCTCATCCGTATTGGCGATCGCGTAGCCCTGTTGCAGCGCGGGAGCCATTTCGTCATAACGAATGAGCCCCTGGTAGCCGCCTCCTCCAACGCCCTCGAATCTCCCGTTCCAGGCCGATGCCGGCATCCAAACCTCGATGCTGATACTCGATCCGGGCGTGGGCGCCAAGGTCGCGGTCACCCGACAAAATGGCGGCAAGCCGGATTGACCCCCAAAGGTACCGGTCGTGATGTCCTGGGCGGCGGTGACGGTCGTCTCTGGAAGAATGAGCGAAGCCAGCGAGGTACACGTCGAAGCGCCGGCAGCAGTGGCGGCAAGCCCGGCAATGATGAATACACAAAGCGCCAAGAATCGTCTGCCGACCATGCATGCAAGCAAACCGAGATATCGGGAAGTCATGTTGGCTGTCTCCTGTCGTTAGTTTTTGGAAATGCCTTCGCTGCCGATTCACACCAGCCATTTTCAACGTGTGAACACGCCGATCCACTCAGACCCTTGAGCTTCATGCGGGTGTCCCACCATCGTCCCCCGCGGCGGTCGCGGATTTTAGCTTAGGTCGCCAGCGCAGGCTGTCAAGCGAACACTGCAGGATTCTCGAAGGCCTGCGCGAGCTCATGCGATTTGAATCGATCCTCGATGTGACGGACGAGGAAGACTCTTGGTGCCGCGCTGATGCAAGCATCAGCACGCCAAGTTCAATGAGGTCGCTTCTGCGAGTGGCGTGGCTTAATAAAGGTTCCGTTTCAGACCTGTAAGCGTCGCTCAGAGGCCGTATTGACGGATCAAATTTTGTAGTGGTACTCGCTTTCGGGTTTGTTGATCTCGTCGACGCACTTGCCGCTCGAACGCGATACGGCGATGGCGCTGTCGAGACGCCGCAGCAGATCGGCGAAGTTCTCGCCGGAGTGGCGCTGGAGCATCGCCAGGGTCGCTTTACCGTCATGCGCGACGGCCGCGTTGCTGATCGGGGCTACGCTGCCAATCATGATCTGCCCACCGTCACGGATCACGGACTCGATGTTGGCGTAGCGCGGACTGGGCTGGACGCCCGTCAGGCCGCTTTCCGCTCCTGGACGGCTAACTCTTCGGCGAGATGCCACGGCAGCAGTTCGTCAATGCGGTGGATGGGATGCTCGGCGATACGGCCGAGGACTTCACGCAGGTACTGGTAAGGTTCGACGCCATTGAGCCGGGCACTTCCGATCAGGGTGTAAATGGTGGCCGCACTCTCGCCGCCGCCATCGGAGCCCGCAAACAGGTAATTGCGGCGCCCCAGTACAATCGGTTTGATCGAGCGCTCAGCGCTATTGTTGTCCAGTTCGATGCGCCCGTCATCCCGGTAGCGGGTCAGTGCCGGCCAGCGCACCAGCGCGTACTGGATGGCGCGGCCCAGTTCGGAGCGCTTCGAGACCTGAGACAGCGTAGCCGAGAGCCAGGCGTGCAGATCCTCGAGCACCTCGGTGGCCTGGGCCTGCCGCGCCGCGCGTCGTATTTCGGGTTTCTGGCCACGGATGGCGCGTTCGATCGCGTACAGCAGCCCGATGCGGCGTAAGGCTTCCCGTGCCACGGGCGATTCCTTGTTAACCTGCAGGTCGTAAAACTTTCTCCTGGCATGAGCCCAGCACGCTGCTTCCACCACTTGGCCGGTCTTGTAGAGAGGCGCGAAGCCGGCATAGGCATCGGCCTGCAGGATGCCGTGGAACTCCTTGAGGTGGGTTTGGGGATGGATGCCCTTGCGGTCCGGAGAGTAGCGATACCATACTGCCGGTGGATCGTGACTGCCCGCCGGTCGGTCATCTCGTACGTAGGTCCAGATCCGTCCGGTCTTGGTTTTGCGCCGCCCCGGGTCGAGTACTGGTACCGGCGTATCGTCGCCGTGGATCTTCGCAGCCGACCGGACGTAGCGTCCTATGGAATCCGCCAGGGGACTCAGCAGTTTTGCCGACTCCTTGACCCAGTCCGCCAGGGTGGCCCGATCCAGTTCGACGCCAGCGCGCTTATAAATTCCTTCCTGGCGGTACAGCGGCGTGTGATCCGCATATTTGGCCACGATCACCTGGGCCAGCAATCCCGCACTGGCCATACCGCGCTCGATGGGCCGCGGCGGCGCCAGACTTTGCACGACGCGCGAGCACAGCACGCACGAGAGTTTGGGGCGCACATGCCGGATCACCTTGAAGTAGCCCGGGACGTAGTCGAGCACCTCCGAGATGTCGACACCGAGCTCGCGGAGCTTCGAGCCGCACTCCGGACAGTGGCAGTGCTCGGGATGGTGGAACACCGTTTCGCGCACCAGATGCGCCGGAAACGCGCGCGCGGCACGCCGTGGTGGCTTCGAATTCTGCTTCGACTGGTCTGTCGAATCGGTTGGGTCCAGCTCGGGTTTGCGCGCTTCTGGTTGCGACCGGTGCTGGCCTGCGATGTCGTCGAGACCCAGCTGCATTTGCGCCAGCGCCTCATCCATCCGTTCCGAAGAACGACCGAATCGCCAGCGCTTGAGCAGTGCGTTCTCGGAGAGCAGTTTCGCGATCATGGCATCGCGAGAGTGGACGATCCGCTTGAGCGATTCAACATCGTTCGGTAGCGTATCGGGTGATGTCCCCATGCATTCATCATAGGAGACGAATGCCGTTTTTGCGAGACGATTGTTCAACAACGCGAGGTAATCATCACGCGGCACGTTCGGGTTGCCACGTCCTCTCGGGCCGGCGCCAATCGATCCCCTCAAGCAACATCGACAGCTGCGCGCGCGACAGCGCCACCGAACCCTGGCTCGCTTGTGGCCACACGAAGCGACCGCGCTCGAGACGTTTGACGTACAAACACATTCCGTCACCGTCCCACCACAGCACCTTGACCAGATGACCCCGTTTGCCACGGAACACGAACAGCTGTCCCGAGAAGGGATTCTCGGTGAGGGTCTCCTGAACCAGCGCTGCCAGTCCATCCAACCCCTTGCGCATGTCCGTGATACCCGCTGCCAGCCAGATCCGTGCACCCGACGGCAAGCTCAGCATCGCAGGCGCTCGATCACTTCGCGCAAGGCCATCGAATCGACCGGCCCTTCGACGATCACGCGTCCCCGCCGGAGCTCAATGGTCAGCTTGCCACTGGCTCGTGGGGCGGCCTCCGGCACTGGCGCCCTCGACTCGCTGCGCTCCGCTGGCGGATCCTCGATGCGCACCGCCAGCATCCGCGTGCGGCGTGCCTCGAGACGTCCCTGTTCATAGAGCCGCCGCCATTTAAACACCTGGTTGGCGTTGACGTCGTTCTGGCGCGCAATCAGGGCCAGCGATGCGCCCGGCGCCAGCGTCTGCTCGACGATCGCGCGTTTCCACTCGCGGCTGAATGAGCGCCGACTGCTTCCTCCAGAGCCTGCGATAGACTGGGTCTTATTCGACATTGGCGTCCGCCTAAAATGAAGCGGACACCTGTTTGCGTGCGCCGCACGCCTATCTTCGACCCTCATAGCACCTACCGCTAGACGGCCTCCAAGCGACGCTTACTCAGACCTGGCCAATTAGAAATATCTATTCCCTCGTGATTGCGCATCGTATTCACACGCGGTGAAAGGAAGGCGTGGGTGCCGAGATGCTTGCCTTATCGCGTTCACGCGCAATCGCAAGGGAGCAATCGCAAGAGCGCAGACGAGCCGATCTCGTGTCGAATGGACTCATTGCAGGTCGCCGGTCATCATTGGAGGTCGCGCGGTGCCGGTCTTGTTTGTGTCCTTAATTACGCCGCTCCTGGCTCGCCGTCGCACCCTTCAAGCCTCTTCCTCTTTACATATTTTTTCTAGGACGTTCTAATTCGACATCTGACAATACCGCACGAGCCCAACATGAAAATCTACAATGTAATCGGCTATTTCATCCTCTGCTCTTATGTCATTGCGTGCACCTACTTCGCCCCGGCTCATCTGGGTCCCTGGACGGGACTCGCAGTGGGCCTTGCTTATTTTGTCTTCTTTTGGTTTCTCGCGGGAGTCTACCTAGCCGATGTTCTTCATCTGGGCATCGCCCATCGGTCGCTCGACTACAAAGACTGGTTCACCAAGTTCGTCGTTGTCGTGAACAACTTGTTCGGGGTCTATGTCGATCCAATCGCCTGGGTGAACCGGCATCGCTTGCATCACAAGCATTCGGACCATATCGGCGATCCCAATAAACTCGCCGGCGATGGTTTTTGGAGAACACTTTATCTTTGCATGGTTCCCTACTCCTGCAATGAGAATCTCGCCAATGACAAGATCTTCAGGTCATGGTCATTCCGAGTTGTCGCTAACAACTACTTTGCGCTCTTCTCGCAGATCTTCAGCTTTTCACTCTTGTGGCTCCTGGCGCGAGACTGGAAATTCGCGCTCGTGATGTGGGTCGGACTGCGAATTTTTGCGCTATGGGTCAATATGATTCAAAACTACTGGACCCACACACGACAATACGGATATCGACGTTATGACGATGAACACGACAATGCGATGAATATTGGCGAGTGGCTTCCCGTGACGGCAACCTTTAGCGCTTGCTTGCAAAACAATCACCATCACCATCCGGGATTTCTACGGCTAAGCCATGACAAAACCGAATACGATTTTGGATTTGTGACTGTCAAGATGATGAAGATCCTTCACCTGGTGGATGCCACGGACAAAGGCGCTGATATTCCCAAGGACGTGCCCCTGGCTGCGCTAGAATTTTAGGATCTTCTGTTCTTTCTCAGAAACGGTTCAAAGGTTTGCCTTAGGAAACCATCGGGAATCTCTTCGCCGTCCAGGCCATAGAACTGCGGCCACTCTTCGGGATAGTAGTACGTGCCAAAGATCCTGTCGATCCAGGGAAAATGGATGGCAAAGTTCTTATCAATCGCCTCCTTTTGAGACGAATGATGCCAATGATGATATCGGGGCATAACAAGATACTTTTCCAGCCATTTGATACTGGGACCGAAATTGCAGTGAGTCCAGGTGGCCTGGAGGGTGACAAAAATCAAGTACGCCACGATGATATCTTGGGAAAAGCCAAGCATCATGGGCACGAGAATGAATCCCCGGACCAGGGTATCGTCTAGAAAGTGGGAGCGTGAGCCTGCGATCCAGTCGAGGGCCTTGGAAGAATGGTGGATGGAATGAAACCGCCATAAGAATGGGACCTTATGCAAGGCCATATGGATGAACCATTCAGCGAGATCGGCAACCAGCACAGCGAGGAAGAACTGCAGCAGCCAGGGTAGTTGACCGATGAAATCATGGACACGAGGGACAGTCAGATATTTGGTCGCCTGCGTCGCCGGTAGGAGAACGAGAAGCGATAGGATCTGTATGGGCAGATGCGTGGACATGAAATAAACGATATCCAAAGTCCACTGATCCCTGAAGGTGCCCTGCTTGGGATACTGAGGCCAGAGTCTCTCGATCGGCACATAAATCAGTGCCATCAAGAACATATCGAGCAGAAACCAGTCAAGCCCGATCGCAGGTCCGTCGTGCAATGTCTCGTTGATGGGTACGCTTGAGCCGCCCAATCCTGCCGCCGCGAGGGCGAGCAACATTCCCGTGAAAGCCAAGACCTTTTTCTTGCGCAGAATCGAGGAAATGATTCCAAATACGATGGCGCCCACGATGAGCGATTCGATCAGAATCCGCATCGTGTGCATCGGATAGTGCGGGCGGAGTTCCGGGGAGCTCAAAACCTGAGGAAAATGCAGGCACAACACGGCCCCAAAGGAAAGAATCCCAAAAAATGCCGACAAGACTCCGCTCCACCAGCCGGTTCCAAAACCTGCGGACTCCGCGTCACCAAAGAAGTCATTGATTTTTTGCTCGAACAAGATCTCTCCCTACCTGTCTAGAATAGCGATGCGTGCCACGCGGGGGCACGCATCGGGGTTTCGCTTACAAAATGCTGCCTTACAATCTGCACTCGACCAAGCACTATCGGACGTTAAAAGAATCAATTCAGACAATCAAGCGAAGTCTATCCGGCAAGAGGTCGACCTCCAGACGATCGGTGGGTTCGATGGGCATTTCTCCGTCCGCTTCGATCAGAAACGGCTCATCGGATGTGAGAATAATGCGGTGCGCGCGGCTCATTCTGACTTCCGGTTGGTCGATATGGGTGCCGCGTTGTAGTTTTGGCAACAGTCGCAAGATTTTTCGCCGGGTGATCTGCTCTGCGACCATGACATCTAACAGACCATCGTCTGGCATCGCATGCGGGCAAACCCAGAAGCCGCCACCAAAACACCGGCCGTTGCCTATCGCGGTCATCGTCGTGACCTGTTCGCGTGCGGGTGCATCGTCGAACTGGATGCGCATCCGAAGAGCCGGATAGTGGATCATGGTCTTCAACACGGCCGCCAAGTAGGCGGCATTACCGTGCAGGAATTTCGGTACCCCCGCGAAATTCCGTACTGTATGTGCTCCAAAACCGACGTCGATCACATTGACAAAATATCGGTACTTCACGTTTGCTTGCGTGTGGAGTTCGGCGCAGGAGATCCGGCCCACGTCATACAAAGCCGATCGGCCCGCCGCAATTTTCTGTACCGCGGCTCGCCAGTCGTAGCAGCGACCACCGATCGGGGCCTGAGGAGGAAGGATCTTCGCGAAATCGTCACCGTTGCCAAGCGGAACGATGCCCAGAGGCGCGGTTTCCGCCTCACGCGAGACCTGAAGCAAGCCGTTGACGATCTCGGATACGGTTCCGTCCCCACCTACCCCCACCAGCGCCGCGTATTTACCGACCGCGGACCGTGCGATCTCGGTTGCCTCTAAGGGTGCTTGCGTGGCCA
>JBEKVI010000033.1:0-53043 GCA_049514215.1 Burkholderiaceae bacterium | reverse complement strand
TTGCAGCGTATGCAGATCTCCGGATCGATCAGGTGCTGCTTGAGCACCGTCGTGGCCATGTCCATGTCGTCCTCTCAAGCTATAGCATCGCGCACTGCATTAGTCGAAGGCGGCGTCGATGCGTCTGGTCGATGAGCGCCGAAACTCAATTGAACCGGACATATTCGAAGTCCGCCGGCTGGCGATTGATGCCCACCACAGGGGGCGCGATCCAGTTGGCGAACTTGCCCTTTTCGACCACGCGCCCCATGAGGGATGCGACGAAGGCCCGGTCGGCTTCGCTGGGCAGCCATTGGTCGACGTGCTGCGCCCACTCGCTTGCGGAGATGACGCGGCCGTCGGGCGAAACCCTGGTTCCGGCCAGCGCGCCAATGTTCCGGTGAAATGCCTTGTGCGGGGTCCGCAACCGGAACGGAATGCCGGCCTTCTCAATGACCTTGTTCCAGCGCTCGACGCCAGCAATGCTATCGCGAATGTAGTCGTCCCGTAAGACCTCGTTTAGGGCGTTCAGCATGGGCACCTGCGCCTCGACCAGCCGTCCCTCACGGAGCTGGAGAATCGGATAGGTCGCGCCTTTGAGCTGATGGTCGTCATTGCGTTTGCCTTCTTCGAACCGGCCCTTAAGCCCGGTGCTATAGAACGTGGCCGCGTTGCTCGATTCATCGGCCCCAAAAAGGTCGATAGTCACGCTGAAGTGGAAGTTCAAATAGCGCTGCAGCGTGGGCAAATCGATCACGCCGGCCGCTCTGAGCTTGTCGGCATCATCGGTCTTTAACTCGTTCATCAAAGCGCAGGTGCGCTGGATGATCCTCGAGATCCCGCTTTCGCCGACGAACATATGGTGGGCTTCCTCGGTCAGCATGAACTTGGTGGTCCGCGCCAGAGGGTCGAAGCTCGATTCGGCCAGCGCGCACAATTGGAATTTGCCGTCGCGGTCGGTGAAATAGGTGAACATGAAATACGAAAGCCAGTCTGGGGTCGGCTCATTGAACGCTTGGAGGATGCGTGGATTGTCCTGCTGGCCACTGCGTCGCTCCAGCAACGCTTCAGCCTCTTCTCGGCCGTCGCGTCCGAAGAATTTGTGCAGCAGATAGACCATCGCCCAAAGATGGCGACCTTCCTCGACGTTGACCTGGAAGAGGTTGCGCAGGTCGTACTGACTAGGGGCGGTCGCACCGAGATGGCGCTGCTGCTCGACCGAGGCGGGCTCGGTGTCGCCTTGCGTAACGATGATCCGGCGAAGGTTGGCCCGGTACTCTCCGGGGATGTCCTGCCATGCGGCTTCTCCCTTGTGATCACCGAAGTGGATCTTGCGATCCTTCTCGCCCGGATTCAGAAAGATGCCCCAGCGGTAGTCGGGCATCTTCACGTATCCGAACTGCGCCCAGCCCTGAGGGTCCACGCTGACTGCCGTGCGCAGATAGACATCGAGGCTCTGGGAACTGTCGGGACCCATGTCGTTCCACCAGCTCAAGTAGTTCGGCTGCCACTGCTCGAGGGCGCGCTGCAACGTCCGGTCCTCGCTTAAGTTGACGTTGTTCGGAATTCTCTCGCTATAGTTAATGCTCGACATTGCGTTCTCCGTTACACCGGGAATAAGGGAAGGGGCTCTGAGCGGACCGACGAGAGCGCGCTCGAATCAGGGTTTTAGACGCGGGTCCAGTCGAAGGCCGCCTTCTCGCCTTTTCCATAGACCTTCAATGCGCCTTTCTCGCCCACCGCGTTGGGTCGCTGGAAGATCCAGTTTTGCCACGCGGTCAGCCGGCCAAAGACGCGCGTGAACATATTTTCCTTTCCGTTGAACCGCAGGTTCGCTTCGAGGCCGGTCAAGGCGTCCGGCGACATCGAAATCCGCTCTTCGATCGCGATGCGAATTTCATCGGTCCAGTCGAGATCGTCGGGAGCAGCCGTAACAAGCCCGAGTGCATGAGCGGCCTGGGCGTCGAGGGGTTCACCCAGCGCGGCGCGCACGCGATTCAGAGGCTCCGCTTCGTCGTAGAACAGGCGTTGCAGACGGCTGTCTCCCGTCACCATGGGATAGAGGTTGAAGTTCGCCTCGCCCACCGCAATGCGTGGCGCCTTGGCGGGTTCGTCCGGCAGCGCAAGCTGATAGGTGCGATCGCAGGCCAGGGCGAGTTCAAACAGGCTTCCCGCGAAACAGGATCCTGGCTCGATAAGCGCAAACAGGCTGCGCGAGGAAACGTCCAGGCGACTGAACGTTCGGCGCAAAAGTCCGATGGTTTCGCGCACGAGCCAGTGATCTCGGTGCTCAAGCAGGGTTTGGTCTGTCGCGAGCACGCGCGCGGCGTCGCCTTCGGTTTTGATCAGCCAGGTGCCGATGTCAAGTTCGTTGGTCCGCATGGAAAGGATCGCATCCTCGAGCTCGCGGCCCAGTGCGAGTGGATACCAGTCGGCGCCCAGGGCTAAGATGCCCTCCAGATCCTTGGGCGTATCGCTGTGCGGCCCACGCACGAGGAAGGTGGCGAGCCGTCTTGCGCGGTCGATCTCGACCTCGACTTGGGAATAGCGGAGCGAATCGGCTTGGATCACGCGTTTGAGCGGCGCGAGGAAGAGGCCTTTGGCGTGCGACGGACGGTCGCTTGCGGCGGCCAACTCCAGCGCGCGCTCGCGGATCGTTTGCGCAAAGACCGCGGGCTTGGCGATTCCATCGACCAGCCGCCAATCTTTGGCCTTTTGTCCGCGCACCCCCTCCACGTTCGTGCAGAACAGATCCGCGAGGTCATGACGCACGTGCCGTTTGTCGGTTAGCCGAGTCAGTCCCCCGGTTCCAGGCAATACGCCAAGCAAGGGGACCTCCGGCAGACTGACCGCGCTCGAGCGGTCGTCCACCAGGATGATTTCGTCGCAGGCCAGAGCGAGTTCGTAGCCGCCGCCCGCACACGCGCCATTGATGGCGGCCAGAAACTTCAGTCCGCTGTGCTGCGAGGAGTCTTCGAGACCATTGCGCGTTTCGTTGGTGAACTTGCAGAAATTTACCTTCCAAGCATGGCTGCTTACGCCCAGCATGAAGATGTTTGCGCCTGAGCAGAAGACCTTGTCCTTCGCGCTGGTCAGGATGACGCTGCGGACCTCCGGATGCTCGAACCGGATGCGATTGATCGCATCATTTAATTCGATGTCGACGCCCAGGTCGTAGCTGTTGAGCTTGAGCTTGTATCCGGGACGAATTCCGGCAGACTCGTCGAAATCCGCCGACAAGGTGGCCAGAGGGCCGTCAAAGTGGAGATGCCAGTGCTTGTATTGCTCGGGACTGGTCTGATAATCGACGGCGGGAGTTGAGCTCATGATCGGAAATAGAATTCGTTAGGCGAAGCGATGGGAAAGCGAGTACATGCACGATAATGCACAAATCCGAACATGTCAAGCATTATTGTGCATGTGAGCGTCAATCCTGTAGGCCAAGAGCTTTGCGCGTGAGGGAGCGAAGTGCCTGGAAACTGGGCTCGAGCGCCTGGGCGCTCGTGTCGAGCCGCAGATCCGCCTTCGAGTAGAAGGGCGTGCGTACGCTAAGAATGCCCCTCAGATCTTCCATGGCCTCCTTGCTCGCCGCCATGGGCCGCAGATCCCCCTGGTCGAGCACCCGTTTCATGTGGTCTTCCGGATCTGCCTGGATCCACACCGTGGTGCAGTGGGCCAGCAGCAAATTGAAGGTGGCGGGATCCGAGACGATTCCGCCTGGAGTCGCGATGACGGCCTCCGGATAGATCTGGATCGCTTCTTCCAATGCGCGCCTCTCGTAGCGCCGATAGGCGTTCATCCCGTAGAGCGCCTGGATTTCGGAAATGCTGCAGCCAGCGAATTTCTCGATTTCGCGACTGAGCTCGACGAACGGAAAACGCAGGTCTTCGGCGAGCATGTGGCCAAGGGTCGACTTGCCTGCGCCACGCAGCCCGATGAGTGCCACCCTCGAGCTGCGGGCGGCATTGCCCCCGCCGGTGCCCAGCATGTCGCCCACTGTCTCACGGACGCGCCTGAGCGTGGTCTCGTCGCGCCCTTCAAGCAATTCCCGAAGCAAGAGCCACTCGGGCGAGGAGGTCGTCACATCACCGATCAATTCGGCAAGCGTGCAATGCAAAGCCTGCGTCACCTGCAGCAAGACCAGGATGGAGGCATTGCCCAGACCGTGCTCGAGGTTAGCAAGATGACGTTCGGAAACGTTGGCACTTTGAGCGACCGCCTTTCTCGTCATACCGCGACGGGCGCGCAAGGTCCGCGCTCGCTCACCCAAAGCGACCAGAAACGGATTCTTGGTTGCGCCCTGGTCCGTCTGGGAGCCTTCGCGCAGTCCATAAGTGCCCGTGCTGTTGTGAAGCCCAAGCTCGTCGGAATGAATTATAGTGCTTGACATGTCCTCTCGCGGGTCTTAGAGTTCCGATCTGCACAATACTGCATATCCAGAACGCGCGCAAGGCGAGTTCAACGCCACCAGAACGGGACTTCCATGTCGATTGAAGCCTTTCGCCGGCACATTGGCCAAATTACCGCCGCGATCGCCCAGCGGCCGCTCGATACGGTGCTCGATCGGTATTTGAACGCCGAGTGGGGCGAGCACACTCCAGAATTTAAACAATTGCGTGCCGATTGCTTGGACGGGGTTGCTCAGGGCTGGCTGTGCACGCGCGAAGCCGGAGGCATCCGCTATGGGCGGGTCTTTAAGCCCGAAGCGGGGCTCTCCGGATTTTCCGTCGACGTCGTGGACATGAAAGACATCTCCGGTCCGCATCACTCGCATCCGAACGGGGAGATCGACCTCATCATGCCCATTGAAGGAGAGGCGCTCTTCGACAATCGGCCTGCGGGTTGGCTGGTATGCCCGCCCGGGAGCGCCCATCGGCCTACCGTCTCCAATGGCCGCGCACTGGTGCTCTACCTCCTGCCCGACGGTCAGATCGAATTCTCAAAATGAAAGCTGCCATGACTGAACTACTGCCGAACTACCTTTCGGGCCGTTGGCAATCGGGATCGGGGCCTGGCACATCGCTCTACGACCCGGTCCTAGGAGATGAATTGGTCCGGGTCGATGCCTCGGGACTGGATCTGGCTGCCGGATTTGCATTTGCGCGCGCCTCGGGTGCTGCGTTGCGAGCCCTCAGTTACCGGGAGCGCGCCGACCTCTTGGGCGCCGCTTTGAAAGTGCTCCAGTCCCATCGCGATGCGTACTACGAACTAGCCATAGCCAATAGCGGCACGGTCAAGAACGACTCGGCAATCGATATCGATGGCGGGTTGTTCACGCTCGGCTTCTACGCCAAGCTCGGACAGACCCTCGGGGACCGCCGCCATCTCCTGGATGGCGAGGCCGTCTCCCTGGCCAAGGACGCGGCCTTTCAGTCGCAGCATGTGCTCACGCCCACGCGAGGCGTTGCTCTTTTCATCAACGCGTTTAATTTTCCGTCTTGGGGGCTCTGGGAGAAGGCCGCGCCGGCGCTGCTCTCGGGCGTGCCGGTCATCGTCAAGCCGGCCACGGCAACGGCGTGGCTGACGCAGCGAATGATCCAGGATGTGATCGCGGCCGATATCTTTCCCAAGGGGTCACTGTCGGTCATTTGTGGCAGTTCGGCAGGGCTTCTCGATCAGCTTTTGCCTTTCGACGTCGTCTCGTTTACGGGCTCGGCGGAGACTGCCACCGTGATTCGCGCGCATCCTGCGCTGAGCCAGCGGTCGGTACGCGTCAACATCGAGGCTGACAGTTTGAATTCGGCACTTTTGTTGCCAGCCCAGGGGCCGGAGAGCCCGGCGTTTGACCTCATGGTGAAGGAAGTCGTCCGTGAAATGACCGTGAAGTCGGGCCAGAAATGTACCGCAATCCGGCGCATTCTTGTGCCGGAATCGGTCTACGCTGCGGCGGCTGCGGCGATTAGCGCACGCTTGGAGAAAACATCGGTCGGTAATCCCCGCAATGAGACCGTGCGCATGGGCGCGCTCGTCAGCCGGGCACAACTGCTTGCGGTGCGCGCGGGCCAGGCCACTTTGGCCGATGGGGCCGAAGTCATCTACGATGGCGCACAAAAGCCGCTCATCGACGCGGACCCCGCGATCGCGTGCTGCGTGGCTCCGATGCTCTATGGAACCCGCGATGCGAACGGGTCCGATCGTTTGGGCCGGGTGCACGATACCGAGGTTTTTGGCCCCGTGGCAACGCTCGTAGCCTACCGGACGAGCGAGGAGGAGGGCTTGGCCCACGCGCTGGAACTGATCCGCAGGGGACAGGGTTCGCTCGTCGCGTCCATCTATGGTTCCGACCCGGCCGCACTGGCTTTCGCGGCGCTCGAATTGGCCGACTCGCATGGCCGGGTTCACGTCATCTCGCCCGATGTGGCAAGCGTGCAGACGGGGCACGGCAACGTCATGCCGCAATCCCTGCACGGCGGCCCGGGCCGCGCCGGGGGAGGGGAAGAACTCGGTGGAGTGCGCGCGCTGTACTTCTATCATCGCCGCGCGGCAGTGCAAGCGGGCGCGGCGGTTCTCAAGCCACTGGGAGAATTCGTGTGAGGCGGCCGCTGATGCCCAAGAAGGAGGCCCGATGACAACCCCCGCTCACGTGGCCGCTCCGGCCAGCCGTTTTAATTTTGCCCAGTACCTGCTTGAGGCGAATACGGCTCGACCGGATAAGACCGCGTTTGTCGACGATCTCAAAACCCTCACCTACGGTGAGCTCGAGACCAGCGTGCGGCGCTGCGCCGCAGCCTTGCTTGACGCCGGCATCAGGCGCGAAGAGCGGGTTCTGTTGTTGATGCACGATGTCACCGACTGGCCGGTGAGTTTCCTTGGCGCTTTGTATGCCGGTATCGTTCCGGTGGCCGTGAACACGCTGCTGACGGCGGACGACTACGCCTATATGATCGCGCATTCGCGAGCGCAAGCGGTCTTGGTGTCGGGTGCGCTGTTGCCGGTCTTGTCGGCGGCGCTGGCCAAATCTGACCACGAGGTGCACACCATCCTCGTCTCGCGTCCCAGCGAGGCGCTGGGCGAAAAAGAAAAGGACTTCACGCGCTTCGTTGCGGCGCAGGCGCCGCTGGACCGGCCTGCGCCCACGGCACCTGACGATCCCGGCTTCTGGCTTTATTCTTCCGGGTCGACGGGCCGTCCCAAGGGTACGGTGCATACCCACGGGAATCCGTACTGGACCGTCGAGCTCTACGGTAAGGCTCAGCTGGGATTGGTCGAGACCGATGTGTGTTTCTCGGCGGCGAAGCTTTTTTTTGCGTACGGACTGGGCAATGCGCTCACCTTTCCGCTGAGCGTGGGCGCGACCGTGCTTCTCATGCCCGAGCGTCCGACCCCCGAGGCGATCTTCCGGCGCTGGCTGGGCGACGTTCAAGGGGTTCGCCCCACAGTGTTTTTTGGCGCTCCGACAGGTTATGCCGGGATCTTGGCGAGTCCCCAGTTGCCGCCCCGTGAGTCACTCGCCTTGCGCCTGGCCTCTTCGGCGGGAGAGGCCTTGCCTGCCGAGATCGGTGAGCGTTTTCGTCGCCATTTCGGGGTGGACATCATCGATGGCATCGGCTCGACGGAGATGCTCCACATCTTCTTGTCGAACCAGCCGGGCAAAGTACGGTATGGGACCACGGGCTGGCCCGTACCGGGATACGAAATCGAACTGCGCGCCGACGACGGGAGTGCCGTAGCCGAGGGCGAACCGGGAGATCTTTACATCCGCGGGCCGTCCGCCGCGATGATGTACTGGGGGGACCGTCAGAAAACGCGCGACACCTTCCAGGGAGGATGGACGAAAAGCGGCGACAAATATCAGCGTAACAGCGATGGAACCTACACCTACTGCGGTCGCAGCGACGACATGCTCAAGGTCAGCGGCATGTATGTCTCGCCCTTCGAGGTCGAAGCGACCCTGGTTCAACATCCAGCGGTCTTGGAGGCCGCCGTCATCGGGGTGACCGACGGTGAGGGGCTCGTGAAGTCGAAGGCTTATGTCGTACTGAAAGCGGGACAAGAGGCAACCGATGTCGAGCTCAAGGCCTTTGCCAAAGAGCGTCTTGCGCCCTACAAGTATCCGCGCGCCATCGAATTCGTCACCGAGCTGCCCAAGACCGCCACCGGAAAGATCCAGCGCTTTCGCCTGCGCGAGCGCGAGATAAAGCGCGGATAAGTCATCGGACTACCCCCAGGGCAGCCCCGCTCGGCTCTGCCCGTTGCGACCCGACGCGCTCCTTCGACCCTGCTCCAAGACGTTTCCGTTGGCGGCGGCTCATGCACGGGCCTGGCGGGCCCGGGCGAAATGCCGGGTAGGCGAGTCTCGCCTCATACGTTGGTTTTCTCTACAGTGCGCGATTCCCTTATGATAGGACCGCCGTCGCCAGGCGTTGCGCGAATCGGAGGGCGGTGCTTAAGAGCCGTGTGATGGGACCCGGATTGCTTGGTTGGATGCACGGATAGCGAAATCCTTTGAAAGACGACCTTCGATGACTACGATCGATCCCGAAAGGGGCACGCCTGGCGCCGCCGCCGTTCCGACCCGGCGCGAGCATGACTTTCTTGGCGACATGGATATTCCCAAGGAGGCGTACTGGGGAGTTCATAGCGCGCGCGCCGTCGACAACTTTCCCATCTCGGGACAAACCGTCTCCTCGATGCCCGAACTGGTCCGCGCGCTAGCCTATGTCAAGAAGGCCGCCGCGCAGGCCAACGCCAGCCTGGGGGTGATTGATGCGGTGCGCAGCGAAGCGATTCAGAAGGCCTGCGATGACATCATCGGCGGTGCTTTCCACGATCAGTTCGTAGTCGACGTCATCCAAGGCGGCGCTGGTACGTCCACCAACATGAACGCTAACGAAGTCATTGCCAATCGTGCCCTGGAGCACCTGGGATACGAGAAGGGTCATTACGCCGCGCTGCATCCGAACGATCACGTCAACGCTTCGCAAAGTACCAATGACGTGTATCCGACCTCCCTGCGCGTGGCGACCTGGTTTGGGATCGAGGAACTTTTGAAATCGATGGCGAGCTTGCGCGGCGCCTTTGAAGTCAAGTCGCGCGAATTTCAAAGCGTGCTCAAGATCGGACGCACGCAGCTCCAAGACGCCGTGCCGATGACGCTTGGTCAGGAGTTCCTGGCCTTTGCGATCATGATCGGCGAGGATGAAGAGCGCCTACGGGAGGCACGCGCGCTCATCACCGAGGTCAATCTGGGGGCCACGGCCATCGGCACGGGCATCAACGCGCCAGCCGACTACTCCGAGATGGTGATCTCGCTGCTCGCCCAAGTCAGCGGCGTGCCCGTGGTGCGCGCCGAGAACCTGGTTGAGGCCACGCAGGATACGGGCTCTTTTGTTCAGCTTTCGGGCGTGCTCAAACGGGTGGCCTGTAAGCTTAGCAAGGTGTGCAACGACTTGCGCCTGCTTTCTTCCGGTCCGCAGGCGGGGTTTGGCGACATCAAGCTGCCGCCCCGCCAGGCGGGATCGTCGATCATGCCCGGCAAGGTCAATCCCGTGATTCCCGAAGTCATGAACCAGGTCGCCTTTGAGGTTATCGGCAACGATGTCACCATCACCATGGCCTCCGAGGCCGGTCAGCTCCAGCTCAACGCGTTCGAGCCGATCATGGGATATGCCATCCACAAAAGCCTCAAGCACCTCACCAACGCCTGTCGAACGCTCCAGATCAATTGCGTCGAGGGGATCCAGGCCAACCTCGAGGTGCTCGCCAAACGGGTCTCGGAGTCGGTCACCCTCGTGACCGCGCTAAACCCGATCATCGGATACGAAAAGGCGGCCTTGATTGCCAAGACAGCCTTGGCCAGCGGAGGGACCATCGCCGGTGTGGCCGAGGCGCTCGGTATTATGAGCGTCGCCGAGATGAGTAGTCTGCTTGTCCCCGAGAATCTCACCCAGCCAATCCGGCTGTCGGCGCCGGCACTGGCCAAAGCTGACGTTCCCGACGGTCAATCCACGTGACAAGTACCGAAGCTTTCAGCGCTGCACGCGGCACTGGCGTGTGTGCGGTCTCTTGGAGCGGGTGTCCGATTCGCCTAAAGCGCGTCCCAGGTACCCTCTAACGCCGGCCTACAACGTCTCATGTCAGATCCTTTCGGACTTGATCGCGGGTTGACCCATTACGGTGACCTCGACTTCTCGCGGTTTCTGCGCCGTTCCTTTGCGCGCTCGACGGGCATTTCCCCCGACCTTTTGCGCAAACCCATCGTCGGCATCGCCATGACGCCCTCGGGTTTTAATCCCTGCCACCGGGGGATGCCCGAGCTCGTCGAGGCGGTCTCACGCGGTGTGCTGGCCGCGGGCGCCTTGCCGCGCGCGTTTCCCACCACGTCGCTTGGGGAAGTGTTTCTCAATCCGACCAGCATGATGTATCGCAATCTCATGGCCATGGACACCGAGGAGATGATCACCGCGCAGCCTATGGACGCGGTGGTCCTCATCGGCGGCTGCGATAAGACCGTACCTGCCCAGCTCATGGGGGCCGCCTCGGCCGGCATCCCCGCGATTCAGCTGGTCACCGGGCCGATGAGTACGGGTCGTCATCGCGGGCAACGTTTGGGCGCGTGCACCGATTGCAGGGGATACTGGGCACGCTATCGTGGCGGCTCGATTAACGAAGCGGAGATCCACGCCGTCGAGGGCCAGCTCGCGGTCACCATGGGGACTTGCGCCGTGATGGGGACGGCAAGCACCATGGCTTGCATCGCCGAGACGCTCGGAATGGCGCTTCCGGGAAGCGCGGCCATCCCCGCAGTGCACTCGGCCAGGCTGGTCGCCGCCGAGGAAAGTGGGCGTGCAGCGGTGCGCTTGATCCAAAACCGCATCGTGCCCAGGCAACTCATCACCCCCGAGTCGGTTGAGAATGCACTGCGCATGCTCATGGCACTCGGCGGGTCGACCAATGCCGTCGTTCACTTAGCCGCCATTGCCGGTCGAGTCGGGATTCGTCTCCTGCCGCAGCGACTCAACGAGATTTCGGACGAGACGCCGGTACTGGTCGATCTCAAGCCGGTCGGGGACGGTTACATGGAGGACTTCTTTGCCGCCGGCGGAGTGGGTGCGGTCCTTCGGGAACTGAAGCCGCTCCTGCATCTGGGGACCCTCGATGTGGAAGGTCGGACATTGCGGGAGCGACTCGACGAACCCTTGGAATGGGTCGATCGCGAGGTCATCCGTAGCCTGGCCGATCCGATCTCGAAGGTCGGCGGCATTGTCGCCCTCTTTGGCAATCTCGCTCCGAGCGGTGCGGTCTTCAAGCGCGCGGCAGCGACGCCGGCCTTGTTCGAGGCGGAAGGTCGGGCGATCGTGTTCGAGGGTCTGGAGGATCTGAGCCGACGCATCGACGATCCCGATCTGGATGTGACTCCAGAGGACTTCTTGGTGCTGAAATACGCGGGTCCGCGCGCGGCCGGCATGCCCGAGGCCGGATATTTGCCGATCCCGAAAAAGCTCGCGCAACGAGGCATCAAGGACATGGTCCGGATTTCGGATGCCCGCATGTCCGGCACCGCGTTTGGCACGGTGGTCTTGCACGTGGCGCCGGAGGCCGCCGTGGGCGGGCCCTTAGCGGCAGTGCAAAACGGAGATCGCATCCGACTGTCCGTGGCCAACAAGAGCCTGGATCTCCTAGTGGAGGATACCGAGATCAGTCGGCGACTCGGTGAGGTCAAAACGCCTGAGGGTCCAAAGCGGGGCTACAAAGCGCTTTTTGACCGGTGTGTCATGCAGGCGCCGCAAGGATGCGACTTCGATTTTCTTGCGGGCTAGGGCGATGTGCGTCACGTTCCAGACTCAAGGAGAATATCAATCCATGGCACACCTGATCGAGTCCGAAGGCCAGCACGTGCGCGGCACTGCGCCGCACGAGAATCTGAATTCTCCCGAGATCCGGGGGGCCAGGGTCGATCTTGCAGCCTGCTTTCGCATGGCCGCAAGACTCGGGCTGCACGAAGGCATCTGCAATCATTTCTCGGCCATGCTTCCGGGGCACCAGGACCTCTTTCTCGTGAATCCCTATGGTTACGCCTTTGACGAGATCACGGCGTCGAACCTGCTCATCTGCGACATGGAGGGCAATGTCGTGAGGGGCGAGGGGGTGCCCGAAGCGACGGCTTACTACATCCATGCCCGGATCCACGATAAGCACCCGCGCGCGCGAGTCGCGCTTCATACGCACATGCCCAACGCCACGGCTCTTTCGATGATCGAGGGATTGCCCCTGCTGTGGACGGGCCAGACCTCACTCAAGTTCTACGGTCGCCTCGCCGTCGACGAACAGTACAACGGCCTGGCACTGGATACATCAGAAGGCGACCGCATCGCGGCAAGCCTTGGTTCGGCCGATGTGGTCTTTCTCAAGAATCACGGGGTATTGGTTGTCGGGGAGAGTATTGCGCAAGCCTGGGACGATCTTTATTACCTCGAGCGCGCCTGCGAGGTACAGCGGCTGGCGATGTCGACCGGTCGTCCGCTCCAGGGCTTGCCTGCGGCCGTGATTGAACAGACGAGCCGGCAAATGCAAAAGGACAATGGCGAGAGCGCAAGGCTGCATCTGGAAAGCGTCAAGCGCAGACTCGCGAGACTCGAACCCGACTTTGCCAAGTAGTCACGCGGCCACGGTCGGGGGCCGGTCACGGTTTCGCCCGCAGTCCGGCCGCGCCGGAAATGCGCCGGGGCTGAACACCTTCATCGGATGATAGACTTCACGGCGGACAGTGTAGTGAGGAATTCAATCCCATGACCCACGTGATCCATCGTTCTCTACGCTCGAGACCACCCATTGCCACGGCGGCAAAGGGGATCTACATCACCGACGATCAGGGCCGTCGTTATCTGGATGCAAGCGGGGGCGCGGCCGTTTCATGTCTGGGTCACGCGCACCCCGATGTCCTCTCGGCGATGCACGCACAAATCGAGCAACTCGCCTACGCGCACACCAGTTTCTTTACGAGTGAGGTCTCCGAGGCCCTCGCGGATCACCTGGCCTTGCATGCCCCAGGATCCCTAGGCGAGGTTTACTTTGTTTCGGGTGGCTCTGAAGCAATCGAGGCCGCACTGAAACTCGCGCGACAATACTTCGTCGAGAAAGGAGAACCGGCCCGCACCCGGTTTGTCGCCCGGCGCCAGAGCTACCACGGCAACACCCTGGGTGCCCTCGCAGTCGGAGGTAACGAGTGGCGGCGCCGACAGTTTGCCCCGCTTTTGATCGACGTCGGGCGCGTCTCGCCGTGTTACGAATACCGGGAGCGTCGGGGCGACGAGAGCCAGGGAGAGTTCACCGGGCGGCTGCTAGCCGAATTGGAGGCCAAGTTCATCGAACTGGGCCCGGAGAACGTGATCGCCTTTGTGGCCGAGCCGGTGGTGGGAGCGACATTGGGGGCGGTGGCGCCGACGCCGGGCTACTTTAAAGGCGTGCGCGCGTTGTGCGACCGTTTCGGGATCCTTTTGATTGCCGATGAGGTGATGTGCGGCATGGGACGCACCGGTACCCTCTATGCGTTTGAGCAGGAAGACGTGGTACCGGACCTCGTGACGATTGCCAAGGGATTGGGCGGCGGTTACCAGCCGATCGGGGCAGTCCTGGCTCAACCGCGCCTGACCGAGGTGATACGATCCGGCAGCGGCTTTTTCCAACACGGTCATACCTACATCGGCCATCCCAGCGCGGCTTCGGCCGCGTTGGCGGTACAAAGAGTGATCCAGCGCGACCATCTCCTGCCCAAGGTGCGAAGAGACGGACTCTACTTGCTGCACGCCTTGCATGAACGTCTGGACCAGCACCCTCACGTCGGAGACGTCCGCGGCCGCGGATTGTTTGCCGGGGTCGAGCTGGTTTTTGACAGGGCCACGAAGGAGCCCTTTGATCCCCGGCACCAGCTCCACGCCAAGATCAAGGCGCGCGCGTTTGCCAATGGCCTTCTCGTCTATCCCATGGGCGGCACCGTGGACGGGCGCAGCGGGGACCATGTTCTGCTGGCGCCGCCGTTTGTCGTGACGGATGCGGACCTCGATCGTATCGTCGATTTGCTCGCGGAATCGATTCAACAGGCGATCGAGAGCCTGGACCGATAACTCAATGCGACGGGTCAGTCCACCCGATGGCCTTTGCAAGGAACTCGCTCGGGTCTCAGAGATCGGAGCTTGCATGTCGAACCGAATCGCTCCTGGCCCGAAAGGCCTGTAACGAAAGGCGTCAAATGAGTGATCAGCCCTATGCGGAAGTAGACGATCTCGCCGGAGCAAGCCGGGAGCTCTGCGACATTCGTCACCAAATCCACAGCCATCCCGAACTGGCCTATGAAGAAAACGAGACCGCCGCGCTGGTCGCAAGCAAACTCGAGCAGTGGGGGTGGAACGTGACCCGAGGCGTGGGTCGGACCGGTGTCGTGGGCACCCTGAAGATCGGAGACGGGCCGCGCTCGATTGCGATTCGGGCCGACATGGATGCGCTGCCCATCGTCGAGCAGACCGGCCTAACTTATGCGAGTACCGTGCACGGCAAGATGCACGCTTGTGGCCACGATGGTCACACGACCATGCTTTTGGGAGCGGCTCAGCACCTCGCCCGAACGCGTCGCTTTTCGGGAACCGTTCACCTCTATTTTCAGCCTGCCGAAGAAAGTGGCATCGACAGCGGGGCGAAGAAAATGATCGAGGATGGTCTTTTTGAGCGATTCCCGTGCGATGCGGTCTTCGGGATGCATAACCATCCAGGCGCGGCTCCGGGTGTATTCCTGTTTCGCAAGGGTCCTTTCATGTCGGCGGGAGACAAGGCCACGATCACGGTCCATGGAGTGGGAGGACATGCCGCGCGCCCGCATCGGACGGTCGATCCGCTCGTGGTCGCAGCGAGTATCGTTATGGCTCTGCAGACGATCGTCGCGCGCAACGTCAATCCCCTCGAGCCGGCCGTCGTGACGGTCGGAACGAGCCACGCTGGCACCGCCAACAATGTCATTGCGAGCACCGCCAAGCTCGAGCTTAGTATTCGCTCGTTTAGCGTCGAGGTACGTGAGCTTCTGCGCCGCAGGATCACCGACCTTGTGGTCGCGCAGGCGGCCAGCTACGGCGCCACCGCGAGCGTGGAATACAAGGAGGGATATCCGGTGGTCGTGAACTCGGATGCCGAGACCGACTTTGCCATCGCCGTTGCGCGCGAACTGGTCGGCGCGGACATGGTCGTGCCGCAAACGGAACTTCTCATGGGAAGCGAAGACTTCGCGTTCATGTTGCAGCATCGGCCCGGGACGTTTCTGCGCATTGGCAACGGCGCCGGCGAGGACGCTTGCATGGTGCACAATCCGAACTACGACTTCAACGATCTGAACCTTCCCATCGGAGCCGCGTTCTGGAGCCGGTTGGTTGAACGTTTTCTGAATCGTTAGTCCGGATCGATGCGATCCGCTTGGCCCAAACCGGGAGCGCCCCGTGGCTTTGAGGGCGCGCGCGAAAGACACATGCCAGAACCCGCGACCAGACAAAAGACGGATGGCTTGGAACCGGAAATCGAGAAGGCACGCCACATCGACTGTTCAGCCGAAGCTTCGGTGCCGGGCTCGCACGTGCGCACCGGGGTCGCTGGAGCAAGCCCCTCATATTGTGCGCGGGCGGCTGGGTCCGTGTCTTGCTTGCCGCGAGCGTCGCGCCGAACGTTAATGCACCCTATTGGAGGTGGGTGCATCGGATTCTTGCATCAGAAGTGATCTCAGCCAGTCGCGATCCGTCGTTGCCCTTTTTGCCGAATCATGAACGCGGGTGAGCAGGCCAGATGGCTGCACTCCCACTTGACCAAGAAGAAGACCTCTCTAAGGAGCACGGTACATGCTTGCCTTGACGCTACAAAATCGCTTCCAGAGCCTAAGCGCGTTGTCGGGACGATCGTTTGCCGTTCAGATGCCCGACGGTCGCGTCCTGTCGGTCGGAGCGGGAGAGCCCGCGTTCACGGTGGTCTTTCACTCGGATAGTGCGTTACTGGGCACTGCAGCGCGTGGCCATATGGGGTTGCTTGAGGCGTACTTCGATCAACAGGTTGATGTTCTGGGTGATTTCGGGGCGGCCATGGCGACCGGCATGGAGTCCGGCTTCGATTCGCAATACGGCGCTGTCAATGGCATCGAGAACCGGCTGCATGAGTTGCGGTTTTCCAATCGGGGCCGCGATCGGGCGCGCGCCAATGCGCGCGCACACTATGGCTTGGGTACTCCATTTTATCGGCTGTGGCTGGACGATCCGCTCATGATGTACACGTGCGCGTATTGGAATGAAGATACGAAGACGATCGAGGATGCGCAGCGCAACAAGATCGATCACGTCTGCCGCAAGATCCGCTTGAGCCCGGGTGAGCGCTACGTCGACATCGGGTGCGGATTCGGCGGGTTCATGTTCCGGGCCTACGAGACCTGCAAGGCTTTGGGAACCGGCATTAACAACACCAACGAACAGATCGACTGGCTGCGTGGCGAGATCGAACGCAAGGGGCTTTCGGCGGAACTGAAGGTCGTCGACGCCGATTTTCGCGACGTCGAAGGCCAATATGACAAGGTGGTCTCGATTGGCGTACTGGAACACGCCGGAAGGGATCAGTTGGCCGAGGTCATTGCAGCGCATGCGGCCTGCCTTAAACCCGGGGGGCTGGGCATGCTGCATTTCATTGGCCACGTGGGTCAGTTCGAGACTGAACTGTTCATTCGCAAGCACGTCTTCCCGGGAGGCTGGATTCCGAGTCTTGCCGAGGTGATTGTGGAAATGGAACGCTGCGGTCTGGAGGTTGTCGACATCGAGAACTTGAGGCGGCACTATGCGCTGACCCTCGATGCCTGGAGCGAACGGTTTGAAACCCGCTGGGACGCGATCCAGGCGATCGATCCTGAGCGCTTTAACGAGCGTTTCCGGCGCATCTGGCGCACCTATCTCGTCGGATGCGCAGAAATGTTCCGCTCGCCCAAGGGCTATACGCATCTGTTTCAGATCGTGTTTAGCAAAGGCAATATCACGCGCAGAACCTATCCCATGACGCGCTATCAAATGTATGGGAGCTGATTCGACATCCTATCCGCAACGCGTGGCGCATCTGGTGTCGTCGATGCGTGAGCGGGAGGGCTCAGGTCCACAAACCCATCCCCTCGGACTATCCAAGACCACGTCCAATCTGTTTCGCGACCGCGTGGCCGGCCGCAAGCACAAGCTGGACCTGTCGGCCTTTGGCTCGGTACTCGATGTCGATGCGAGTGCCAGATGCGTGAACGTCGAGGGCATGGTGACCTACGAGACCTTGGTCGATGCGACGCTGGCGAAGCGTTGTATGCCCGCTGTTGTGCCTCAGTTAAAGACCATCACGGTGGGCGGCGCGCTCGCCGGTGTCGGCATCGAGGCCACTTCGTTCAAGCACGGACTGGTACACCATGGCGCGCGCGAGTACGACGTCTTGCTGCCACACGGGGAGATTGTGACGTGCCGGCCCGACAACGAGCACCGGGATCTGTTTTTCGGATTCCCCAATTCCTACGGGACCCTGGGTTACGCATTGCGGGTGGTCCTAGACGCCCTGCCGATCAAACCCTACGTGCAGGTCGAGCATCTGCGCTATAGCGACCCAAGGCGCTTTTTTGCCGCGCTCGCGAAAAGCTGTGCAAGCGATGCCGACTTCGTCGACGGTGTTGTCTTTGCTTCCGATTCTTTCGTCCTCAATGTGGCGCGCTTCGTCGACGATGTGCCCAAGGTAAGCGACTACACCTTCAAGAACATCTATTACCGCTCACTGCTCGACACACCGATCGACTATCTGACGACGTTTGGCTATCTGTGGCGCTGGGACACCGACTGGTTCTGGTGCTCCCGCAATTTTGGCGCGCAAAATCCGCTTGTGCGCCGCCTTTTGGGCCGCCAACGTCTGAACTCCCGGACCTATTCGGGATGGATGCGTTGGAACTCGCGCTGGGGGCTGACCCGTCGACTGGGGGAGTGGCGCGGCGTGCACCAGGAATCGGTGATTCAAGATGTCGACATCCCGCTCGATAATGCCGGCGCTTTCCTGGACTTTTTCGTGCGCGAGGTTGGAATTTCCCCGGTCTGGATCTGCCCGCTGAAGGCGCCTTCCGATGCGGGCGCTTATCCGCTGTATCCGGTGAAGCCCGACACGCTCTATATCAACTTCGGCTTCTGGGATGTCGTCGAACGGCCGACGCCGCTGGCGCCGGGCCATTTCAATCGTCTGGTCGAAAAGGAAGTCATCACTCTTGGCGGCATCAAATCTCTTTATTCCGACTCCTACTTTCCTCCGGACGAGTTCGCCCAGATTTACGATGCGTCCACCTATGGCGCATTGAAGTCAAAGTACGATCCCAAGGGGCGGGCCCAAGGACTCTACGAGAAGTGCGTGGGCCGCGCCTGACGTGGCGTGTCTTTGGCGGCGCGCATCCGTCGTTCTCGGTCGCACAGCCGGCGATGGAGCCGACCCCCGATCGGGCTAGACGCGCTTGAGCGGCGCTTTTCTGGAGCGGTCGCCTAAGTGCTGCCGCGAGCCCCTTTCCTGCTGCGGGGGAGACGAGGTGGGCAAAGGCAGGGCATTTCCGGGGCGCGTGGTCCTGGCCAGCTTTCTTAAGCACTCGATGAGGGCGCGCGCTGCCACCGATGCGGAACGGCCCTTGGGAAGCATGACCTCGATGTGGCGTGTCAGGGTGCGGTTCTGGATCGGGATGACACGCAGGTCGCCACAAGGCCCCGAATTGACGGCCGATTCCGGCAGCAGGGCGATCCCCAAGCCGGCATGGACCATGCCGATGGCCGTAGACATGTAGTTGGCCTCGCCGGCGATGAGGGGCGAGAGGGCATCGAGTTCGAAGGCCCGTTCGCAGATTTGACGCACGCTGCTGTTGCGACCGGTCACGACCAGGGGATGGCCGATCAGCTCCGATAGGCTCAACCGCTGCCGGGCCTCGAAGGCGTGTCCTTGCGGTACGAACGCGCAGATCCGGTCGGTCAGTAGCGGCTCGGAATCGATGTCGGGGTCGGCCCGCAACTGGCTTCCGATTCCGAAGTTGACTTCGCCACTTTTGACGAGCTCGGCCACGCTCCCGGCGACGACGTCGTGCAAGCGGACGACGACTCCCGGATAGTCTTGCCTGAACTGATGAATGGCGACCGGCAGAAGCCCGGCCGCGATCGAGGGGAGCGCTGCGATCGTGACCAGACCGCGGCGCATGGCTGCCAAATCGCGCGTCGTAGCGAGGATGGCCTCGGTATCGATCAGGATGCGCTCAAGCGGTAAGAGCAGCTCACGCCCGGCCTGCGTGAGCGCAACCTGACGTTTGTTCCGGTCGAACAGCGCAATTCCCAGAGCCTGTTCGAGTTGGCGAATCTGCACCGTCAAGGCGGGTTGTGAAATATGCAGTTGGGCCGCCGCCCGCGTGAAGTTCTGAAGGCTCGCCACTGCGAGAAAGGCCTTGATGTGGCGGATCGTATAAATCATTTGAAAATCAAATGACAGAAATCAGAATATTTCATTTCACAAAATAGTAGGGTTGTTCGTACACTGAGTCAACGCTGCGGCAGTCCACCGGGTTCGGGGCTCGATCCGCTGCACAAGGTGCCCTGCGCGCCAATCTAGAAAAATGGAGGAGACGATGCTTGCAGTGCTTGGGCTGGGGACCATTGCGATCCTTCTGGCGGCCATTCTTTCCAAGAAGCTCTCGCCCTTGGTTGCGCTCATTGCCGTACCGATCGTCGGTGCGTTGCTGGGTGGATTCGGGCTCGATACGGCCAAATTCATCGTCAGTGGCATCAAGGGAGTGGCCCCTGTGGTCGGAATGTTCGTCTTCGCGATCCTGTACTTCGGAATCGTGACCGACGCGGGGATGCTCGATCCGATCATCGACCGGATATTGCGCACCGTCGGGAGCCGGCCGACCCGAATCGTTCCCGGCTCGGCGCTGCTGGCCTTGCTCATTCACCTGGACGGTTCCGGCGCTGTGTGTTTTCTCATCACCATTCCCGCGATGCTGCCGCTCTATGAGCGACTGGGAATCGACAAACGCATCCTCGCCTGCGTGGTCTCGCTGGCTGCCGGCGTGAATTTTCTACCCTGGACCGGCCCCATGATCCGGGCCTCGGCGGCACTTAAGATTCCCACGCCCGAGATTTTCAATCCGCTCATCCCCGCGCAGATCGTCGGGCTCTTGTTCGTCTTCACGACGGCCTATCTCCTGGGACGCAAGGAGGAAAAGCGCCTTGGACTAACCGGCGCGTCATCGCCAGAGCTGGTTGTCGAGCGCAAGCTCACCGACGCTGAGGCGTTGTTGCGGCGCCCGAGTCATTTCTGGGTCAATATCGTCTTGACGATCGTGGTCATGGCGATCATGGTGAGCGGTAAGGTCGATCCGGTCGTCATGTTCATGATCGGTACGGTGCTCGCCCTCATCATCAACTATCCCGATGTCGTCGCCCAACGGGCGCGCATCGATGCGCACGCTAAGGCAGCGCTCATGATGGCGGGTATCTTGCTCGCGGCAGGCGCCTTCACCGGAATCATGACGGATTCGGGCATGCTCAAGGCGATGGCAAAAGCGGCCGTCGGATTCGTGCCCGAGGGCATGGCGCAACACATCCCAGTTGCATTGGGACTTCTCTCGATGCCCCTCAGTCTGCTTTTTGATCCTGATTCATTCTACTTCGGAGTACTTCCCGTCGTCGCCGAGGCTGGCAAGATGCTGGGCGTCGAGCCGATCCACGTGGCCCAGGCTGCCGTACTGGGCCAGATGACGACCGGGTTTCCCGTCAGTCCTTTGACCCCTGCGACGTTTCTCGTCGTGGGATTAACGGGGATCGAATTGGCCGAACACCAGAAGTTCTCGTTTCTCTTTCTCTTCGGCGCCTCGGTCCTCATGACCATCACGTGCGTCGTATTTGGCATTTTTCCGCTTTAGTCCTGCCGCATTTTGTCCTGGGGAAGACCATGAAAACCATTCGGATTGGCTCGGGCGCAGGCTATTCAGGCGATCGAATCGAACCTGCCGTCGAACTCGCGCACAAGGGCCGCTTGAATTATCTCGTATTTGAGTGTCTTGCCGAACGGACCATTGCGCTCGCCCACGAGGCGAAGCTGCGGGATCCGAAGCAGGGGTACGATCCGCTTCTGGTGGCGCGCATGCAAGGCGTTCTTGAGCCTTGCGCTCGACAGAAGATTCGCATCATCTCAAACATGGGCGCTGCCAATCCCGTGGCTGCGGCTCAGCGTACCCAACGCCTGGCACAGGAAGCGGGGTTTCCGCAGCTGCGGGTGGCGGCCATTGTTGGCGACGATGTGATCGAGGCGGCGCGGGCGCACGACCTAAGGCTGCTCGAGACGGGCGAGCCGATCCAGACGCTGGGGGACAAACTCTTGTCCGCAAACGCGTATCTGAGCGCCGAGCCGATCGTGCGCGCGCTCGCCATGGGCGCGGATATCGTCATCACCGGGAGAGTGGCCGACCCCTCCCTCTTTCTTGCGCCCCAGATTTACGAATTCGGCTGGGCCTACGACGATTGGGACCGTCTTGGACAAGGCACCGTCATCGGTCATCTGCTCGAATGCGCAGGCCAGGTCACGGGTGGCTATTTCGCCGATCCCGGATACAAGGACGTGCCGGCACTGGCACGCCTGGGCTTTCCGATAGCCGAGATTTCGGATGATGCAAGCGCGGTCATCACCAAGGTCGAGGGTTCGGGAGGTACCGTCACCGCGGCCACCTGCAAGGAACAGCTGCTCTACGAGATTCATGATCCTTCCAGCTACTTGACCCCGGACGTGACCGCGGACTTTACTGGCGTAACGGTGACGGAAGACGGGCCCGATCGCGTCCGCGTAGTCGGCGGGCGCGGAAGGGCGAGGCCTGAGACCCTCAAAGTCTCGGTCGGGTATATCGCGGGATTCGCCGGTGAAGGCCAGATCTCCTACGCAGGTCCAGGAGCCGTGACTCGCGGCCGGCTTGCCCTGGAGATCGTCAAGGAGAGGATCGCGCTCATGCGCCTGCCCGTCTCCGAACTGCGCTTGGATCTGATCGGCGTGGATGCCATCCATGGATCGCGCCTGTCGGAGCGGGGCGCCACTGCGTACGAAGTGCGTGCGCGGGTCGCGGCCATGAGCGACGATCTGGACACGGCGCTGCGCGTTGGCAACGAGGTCGAGACGCTCTATACCAACGGCCCGGCAGGCGGGGGCGGGGCGACGAAATCGGCGCGCCGCGTCGTTGCCATCTACTCGGCTTTATTACCGCGCAAGGCCGTGACCCCTGCGATTCACATCGAGGAGAATTCCCATGAAGCTGCGTGAAATCGCCCACTCGCGTACCGGCGACAAGGGCGACATCTCCAATATCTCCGTGATTGCGCGCGAACCCAGCGACTATCCCCGATTGCTCGATGAGGTCACGGCTGAGCGCGTACACGCTCACTTTGCAGACATCGTATCAGGTGAGGTCACGCGCTATGAACTGCCCAAGATTGCTGCGCTTAATTTCGTGATGACGCGCGCCTTGGGGGGAGGTGTGACCCGGTCGCTGGCACTGGATGCTCACGGCAAATGCTTGAGTTCGGCGCTCCTCGATCTGGATCTGCCGGAATCTCCCACCTAGCCTCGCGCTCGCTCGGCATTCGCCGTGTCTTCGGAGGGCCTCATTGAGTTTGCGCTTACACTGGGTTAGCGTTCAGGTTTAAGGCGACCTTTCGCGCCCGCTGGCGCTTCGCGTTTCGTCCTGGAATCGATCATGAAAAAGACCTATCGCATCGCTACGATCCCCGGAGACGGGATCGGCAAGGAAGTCATCCCCGCCGGGCGCGAGGCGCTCGAAGTGCTGGCCCGGGCCGAGGACGGGTTTCATCTCGAATTTGAGAATTTCAATTGGGGCGGGGACTACTATCGCGAGCACGGCATCATGATGCCCGACGAAGGTTTGGAGACCTTGCGTCGGTTCGACGCAATCCTGTTCGGCTCTGCAGGTGATCCCCACATACCCGACCACATCACGCTTTGGGGACTGCGCTTAAAGATCTGCCAGGGACTCGACCAGTACGCCAATGTCCGGCCGACGCGCATCCTGCCTGGCATCGATGCGCCGCTTAAACGCTGCAGCCCGGAACAATTGAACTGGGTGATCGTGCGAGAGAATTCCGAAGGGGAATACTCGGGCGTGGGCGGTCGCGTCCACCGGGGCCAGCCGCACGAGGTGGCGACCGATGTGTCGATGCTGACGCGGCACGGGGTCGAACGGATCATGCGATTCGCATTCCGTCTCGCGCGTTCGCGGCCGCGTAAGTGGCTCACCGTGATCACCAAAAGCAACGCGCAGCGTCACGGCATGGTCATGTGGGACGAGATCGCGGCCGAAGTCGCGAGCGAGTTTCCAGATGTCGGCTGGGACAAGGAACTCGTGGACGCCGCCACGGCGCGCATGGTCAACCGGCCTGCCTCACTGGATACCCTGGTCGCGACCAATCTGCACGCCGACATCCTCAGCGATCTGGCGGCCGCCCTCGCGGGAAGCCTCGGAATCGCCCCCACCGGTAATATCGATCCGGAGCGCCGTTCCCCTTCGATGTTCGAGCCGATTCACGGTTCGGCCTTCGATATCATGGGCCAAGGTCTCGCCAATCCCATCGGGACCTTCTGGTCGGCAGTCATGATGCTCGAGCATCTTGGCCAAAGCGCGGCGGCTTCCGATTTGATGCGGGTCATCGAAAGCGTCACAGCCGATCCCAACTTGCATACTCGGGATCTGGGTGGCAGTGCGACGACCCAGGAGGTCACGCGCGCGGTGTGCGAGAGACTGCGGACGCAAAAAGGCGGTCGGCTCGCCGCTTGAACCGGCCCGAACGCGCCCGAACCCGCCTGCCCAGGGCGTTAGGACGGATCTTGGGAATCCGTGGCGAAGAACGTGTCCAGCTGATCCCCCGCGACGATTTGGCCGAAGCCGCTGAAACGGCCCTCCTTGGCGAGCGCCTGCGCGGCGGTCATGAATCCCGTCCAGGCCGCGCGGGCCAGTGCGCCACCGACGCTCACGCGGCGCACCCCAAGCTCGGCGATCTCGGAGATCGAAAGCGTTGTGGTCGGACCAGCAAGGAGATTCACGGGCTTTGGCGCAAGGCGCTGGACGAGCGTTGCGATTTGCGCTCGGTCGCGCACCCCGGGGGCATACAGGCAGTCGGCTCCCGCCTGTGCGTACGCTTGAAGTCTTCCGATCGTTTCCTCAAGGTCGGCTCGACCGACGAGAAAGCACTCGGCTCGACCGACGAGAAGCACATCGGCGCCGCTTTGATCGATGGCTCGCCGAGCGGCTCGGATACGCTCTGTCGCCAGCTCGAGGTCATAGAGGGGACGCGATGGGTCTCCGGTTGAGTCCTCGATGGACAAGCCAGCGACCCCCGTGTCCACGGCCAGGCGCACGTTGTGTGCGACCGCAGCCGGCTCGTGGGCAAAGCCGTTCTCGAAATCCGCGTTAATCGGCACATCGGTGGCCGCGACCAGTTCGCTCAGGTGAGCCAGGACCGCGTCGCGCGGCAGGTCATTGTCGGACCGACCGAGGGACCAGGCCAGTCCCGAACTCGTGCTCGCCAAGGCCTTGAAACCGAGTCCTTGCAGGTAACGCGCGCTGCCCTTATCCCAGGGATTGGGAATCACGAAGCAGCCGGACTCGTGAAGTTCGCGAAAAGTGCGCCTCTTCTCTGTCAGGCTGGGCGGCGTTGGGGACATGGTCTCCTCGGATTTGTGCAGGTGGCCGACTGTGCCGTGGGGCGCGGACGCGCCGCTGTTCAGCTCGGGCCACGGTTTTAAGATGCACAAAGTCTAACCGAAGCAGGCAGAAGACGCAGAGGGTGCGCAGGCCCTTGCGCGACGCTTCTTGCACCCCCGAGGGAGGGACTTGCACGAGTCTAGGCGGTCTGGGTTTCGTTGGGCGCCTTGCGCCCGGTGTCGGCTGCCGGAGTTACCGAGTTCGGCTCAAATGGTGCATAGCCCACGCGGTTGCGCCCGGCGTTTTTAGCCGCGTAGAGGGCCGCGTCCGCGCGTGCGATCAGGTTCTCGGAGATATCCGAGTTCGGCATCAGCCATGCCATGCCGAAGCTCGCGGTAACGCGAATCGGCAAGCCCCCGTGAGAGAAGGGGATCTCGGAAATCGCTTGGCGCAGGCGCTCGACGGGAAGGCACGGGCGTTGGGGCGGCATTCCCGGCATGACCAGAAGGAGTTCCTCGCCCCCAAAGCGTCCGAGCGAGTCCGAGGTGCGAATGCGGCTCGTCAGTTGTGCCCCGAGCGTACGCAAAACCTCGTCGCCGCCGAGGTGCCCGCAGGTGTCGTTGATTGATTTGAAATGATCCACGTCGATGATCGCCACCGACAAAGGAGTCAAGGTCTTTTTGGCCTGGTCGACTTCGCGTGCCAGGATTTCGAGAATCGCCGTGCGATTCCAAAGTCCCGTGAGAGCATCCCGCGTAGCCCGCTCGAGCAGCGCCTCGTGCTCCTTTAGCTGGCGCTCCAGGGCACGCTTGTGCGCCCTCAATTTACGCATGCGCCAATGCCAGGCCCCGGCTAAAAGGGCGACGCCCACGGCGATCAAAAACGAGGCGAACCAGCGGGTGCGCCACCAGGGTGGCAGGACTTCAAAACTCAGTGTCACCAGACCCGATGAGCGCTGATGGGCGTGATCGACGGCACTCGCCTCGAACCGGTAGTGGCCCGGTTCGAGACCGGGATAGTGCAGGTCGCGGTCTCGGGTTTCGAACCAGGCGTCGCTTAGGCCGCGCAGGCGGACTTTGAGCGCGATCTCCCGGTTTTCCCCGAACTCCAGATCGGCCAGATGGAGATTGAGGGCCGCGTTCGGGTCCCAGGGAATCTGTCTTTCCACTTGCGCGTCCAGCGCCTCGGCCCCGAGTTTGGCGTGCGTGATCCGAAGGTCGAGGGGATTGGTTCCCATGAGGCCCTCGGGGCGAACGATGTGGGTCAGCCCGCCGCTGGTTCCGACCCAGACAGACCCGTCCCAATCGGCCCAGAAGCTGTTCTGGTTGGTGTCATTCCAGATGAGCCCGTCGCGCTGCGTGAATTTGCGCCAGACCCGTCCGTCATTGACGGCCACGCCCGAATCCGTTCCCACCCAAATCCATCCGCGGTCATCGGGCCGGATGAACAGCACCGAAGCGTTGGCCAGCATCGGGTCCGACTCCCAGTGGGCCGAGTCGACCTGGTCGCCCTCGACATGGACGTGCATGACACCGTGCGAACTGCCGCCTAACCAGAGCCAGCCGCCATCGCAGGCCGCAACGGCAGCGAAACCGGCGCGCGCGTGCTCGTCTTCGATCTTGATCAGCTTGGAGCCTCCCTCGGACAAGCGCAAAAGGCCCGCAACGCCGGCGAACCACATGACGCCGTGTCCGTCTTCCATCGCATCGGTGAATTCTCCCAGCTTGCCGGTGTCGTCCAATACATGGACCTGATTGGCCCCGGGCTCGGCCACGTAGATCCCTTCCGTCGTGAGGACCCAAAGGCGGTTGCGCGCGTCGCCATACAATGCGCGCATCGGCGGAAGTGTCGTCACCGGGATGGCGCGCTGCTGGCCGGGAGCGACGCGCAAGAGCTTGCCGGTCGTCATGGCCACCCAGATGCTGTGATCAGCGCGCTCGGCCATGAGCTGGATCTCACCATTGGGGATGCCTTCGATGCCGCAAGGCAACGCGCGGTGTGCCGTAGTGTCCATGCGCTGGCAGCCTCCGCTGCCGCCGATGAGCATGCCTCGCCCGGTGGAGCGCAGGGCGCTCCACACCATGTCGTCACCCAGTCCCTGAGCTGATGTCCAGGACTCGAAATGACCATAGCCCAGCCATCGGATGACGCCATGGCCTGGCGTACCGAGCCAGACGGCGCCATCGCGATCGACCAGCACCGCATTGATCGCGATCGCCTCGAGGCCGTTTTTCTGATTGAATTCTTCCCAATGCCCTTGGTCCCATCGCGCAAGACCGATCTCGGTTCGGGTGATGATGCGGCCGTCGGGGTCCTTGGACAGAGGGACGTTCTGCAGTTGCGAAGTCAACTGACTGTGCGGAGGATCCCGTAGCTGAAAACGCGTGGCGTTCAAGTCCAACGTGACCATGTGCTTGAGGCCCCGCACCCAGAGCCTGCCATCACGATCGACAAGCCAGGAAAGCCAGGTGTCCTCGGGAACCCCAACGTGCGTGTCCCAGGTGCTGATGTGACCGTGATCGACCATGCAGATCGCGTGGGAGCACCCCAGAAAAATGCGGCCCGCGTGGTCCATGGAGACGCTCGAGAGGTGGTCGAGCCCGGGATTGGCGCGGATCTGTTCCGGCGTGAAAAAAGGCGTGGCGGTCCAGGAGTTGCCCGCCTTGCTCGGACCGGCGTGCAGTTCGAGCAGATGCTCCTGGGTGAGCACGAGCATGCCGCCTTGCGCCAGCGAGACGAGCTGCTGGCCGAGTTCGACGTCCAGAATCCGGCCGTCAGGCCGAATCGGATCAAAATGGTGACCATCGCCCCGATAGAGGTCGTGCGAAGTTCCAATCCAGAGTTGGCCGCTAGGGTCTTCGATGGCGGCTCGGATATTGGTGTCCACCAGCCCCTCGGACTCGCCAAAACGCTCGAAGTCGGTCCCGTCATGCCGGAAGAGGCCATTTTCCGTACAGATCCACACGAAGCCGGACCGGTCCTGAATCAGGCAAGTCACAGCAAGATTAGTCAAGCCATCTTGCTCCCGATAGGGACGAAACGTGAACTGCTGTGCGAATCCGTCCGAGGCCCCGACCAGCAGCACGACGGCGCAAAAGACGAGCGCGTGCCTGGCAGTGCGAGCCAGGCCTTGCTGAATCCGTTGCCAAGGTGTCGTTCTCATAGGGTGTCCGGGGCGGCAAAACATTGCCGCGGGCGTCTCGTTTCTATCGGCCCCAACGCTCGCATCTTTAGAAAAAAAGCCCGGCTAGCCAGGGTTTTCTCGGGCGACGACGCCTTCTGCGCGCGGTTCTTGCGCGTTTGTGCCCAACTCGCGGCCTTCGCGAAAAAAATGGGCGCTCCCTATTGCATTCTTGCCTGGGTCCGGGTGGTCCATGAGCGTCGGGATTGGCAGCGCCAGCGAGCGCCGAGGTCCTGGGCTATCATCGTCAGAGCGGTTGAGATCAGCCGCCAGTGCGGGGTGCCGGAGCGGCCGCGCACCTGAACTCGAGCCGAACTCCCTTCGGGTCGCGCCAACGAAGGAGACAAAGAGATGATCGACAAGGTCGTGGTGGCAGGCGTTGGGATGATTCCTTTTGCCAAGCCCGGCGCGAGCGCCACCTATCCCGAGATGGGAGCCCAGGCTGCGCGGTTCGCGCTGACGGATGCAGGCATCGAATACACCCGCATACAGCAGGCGTATATCGGCTATGTCTATGGCGACTCCACCAGTGGCCAGAAAGCGATTTATCCCCTGGGGATGACCGGTATTCCCATCGTCAACGTCAACAACAATTGCTCGACAGGGTCCACGGCCTTGTTTCTGGCCCGCCAGGCAATTGCGAGCGGGGCGGCCGAGTGCGTGCTGGCACTGGGGTTCGAGCAGATGAGTCCGGGCGCGCTTGGCGCAGTCTTTGGGGACCGACCCAGCCCCTTCGAAGATTTCGACCATGAAGCCGAATCGCTTCTAGGAGCCTCCGAGCTGCCCATCGCCTTGCGCTACTTCGGCGGCGCGGGGCTCAGCCACATGAAGAAGTACGGCACCCCGCTGGAGGCCTTTGCCAAGGTGCGCGCCAAGGCCAGTCGGCACGCCGCGCAAAATCCGCTCGCGCTGTTTCGCAAGGTCGTCACCGCCGAGGAAGTCCTCAGCTCGCCCGCGCTATGGCCCGGGGTCCTGACCCGGCTTATGGCCTGCCCGCCGACCTGCGGGGCGGCAGCCGCGGTACTGGTTTCCGATGGCTTCGCGCAGGCGCATGGGCTGCGACGCGATGTGGTTATCGCAGCGCAGGCCATGACGACCGATCGACCTGAGACGTTCTCCTCCCACGACATGATGGACTTGGTCGGCTATAGCATGGCGCGCGAGGCTGCCCGCCAGGTGTACGAGAGCGCGGGAGTCGGCCCTGCAGACCTGGACGTCGTCGAGCTGCACGACTGTTTCGCGCAGAATGAACTGATCTCCTATGAGGCGCTGGGCTTGTGCGAGGAGGGCCAGGCTGCCCAATTCATCGACGCTGGCGAGAATACCTACGGCGGCAAGATCGTTACCAATCCTTCCGGAGGACTGCTTTCGAAGGGGCATCCCCTCGGCGCGACGGGGCTTGCACAATGCTTCGAGCTGACCCACCAGCTCAGGGGCACGGCCCAAAAGCGTCAGGTCGAAGGCGCAAGGCTCGCCTTGCAGCACAATCTCGGGCTGGGTGGGGCTTGCGTCGTGACGCTCTACGCGTCGGTCTAGGCGTCACGCCGCCTGCCCCGCGCTAAGTGCCGGGGCTCGCGTCATTTTCGCGATAGATCGCGTCGCCTTCGAGACGGACCGCGATCGCGCGCAGCGCAGCGCCTTTGCAGGGCCCGTCGAAGCACACGCCGGATTCGAGGTCGAAGAGCGCAGCGTGGTGGGCGCACATAAGGGTGTCTCCTCCGTAGATCCAAAACTGGTTGGGCTCGTAATGGAGGGGAATGAGGAAATGGGGACAGCGATTCTCGTAGGCGAGAACGCGATCACCCAGTCTGACGAGAACGATGCGCTCTTGCGCGTCTGCTTCGCCCACGACGCATTCCCGACCTTCACCCTCGGGCAAATCGGCAAGGCGCGCCAGCGCTTCTCTCATCGGTCGAGGCTCAGGGGTAAAGGCGCGCGCAGGAGAAGCTGACAGGCACCCAATGATGCGGGGCCTGCGATCTTCTGCGAGCACGCCCGGTTCTGATCCTGGAGGCCTTGCGCACGCGCGGGGCTCACCCGAGCGCTACGACGAGGCGCGGGGCAGGGTGAAGTCGTAGTGGGCGACATAGTAGGGGCCTTCCATCACGCGGCCGTCGGGGGCCTTTCCAGGCTCCTTGCGCACGAATGGTGCGATGAGCGAATTCTTCACGCCGAACACGGCGTCCGAATCGAGGTAGGGGTCCCCTTCGGCGAAGACGTGGGTGATCACCTCGCGAAATCCCGAAGCGCTCAGCTTGAAGTGAATATGCGCGGGCCGGTAGGGATGTCGTTTCATCGCCTTGAGCATGACTCCCACGGGACCGTCGGTCGGAATCGGATAGCTCACGGGCTTGACCGTCCAGAATTGGTAGCTGCCGTCGCTAGTCGTTCTCAACCGACCCCGCACCTGCGACTCGCTCAGGTGGGCAAGCTGCACGTCATACCACCCTTCACCGTCCACCCCCCAGATATCAAGCAAGGCCCCGGCGATCGGCCTGCCCTCGGGATCACGTACGTGCCCCGATACGAACGCCGGCTCGCCGGTTGCCCCTTGAGCGATGTTCGCGCCATTTTCGAATTCGGGGGCGTCGGGGAGATAGAAGGGACCAAACACCGTGGTCTCAGTCACCCCGGCCTCGCCGCGATGGTTAATCGCGTCAACGAGCATCGAGACCCCGAGCGTATCGGACAGGAGAATGAATTCCTGGCGCTTTGCATCGCACTTCTGGCCCGTGGCAGTCAAGAACTGAATGCCTTCGAACCACTCGGCTTCGGTGAGTTCGACTTCGCGCACGAACGCATGCAAATGCCGCACGAGGGCCTCGGCGATCTGTTTGAAGCGCGCATCGCTCGTGTTGGCCAGCTTTCCGACAACTGTGTCGGTGAGATTGGTTTCCGTCAGGTTACGCAAGGCTGTTCTCCAAGAAAAAGGGTTTACAGTTTGAGGCGGCGTTCGATGGGAAAGCAGCGGATGTCGTAGCGCCTCGAGACCCACCCCCAAAGTCCGTCGGGATAGCGGACCGTCACTAGAATGGCAAGGACCCCAAGCGCGATCAGATAGGCGGTCCCATAGTCGCTAAAGAGCTTTGACAGGAAGAAATAGAGCATAGCGCCCAAGAGCGGACCTTCGATCGTTCCGAGCCCGCCGATGACGACCATGAAGATCACCACCGGCGACCAATGCACCCCGAAGGCGGCATCAGGAGATATTCTCAGATTCGCCAGGAAATACAGGGCACCGGCGCCCCCAAATCCGCCTGCGGAGAGGACATAGACCAGAAACTTCGTCTGGCCAACATCAACGCCTTGGCTCTCGGACGCCGTTTCGCTGTCCCGGATGGCCGTGAGCGCAAGACCGAAGCGCGAACGCAGAAGAAAATAGGTCAGAAAGAGCGAGCCGAACACGGCGGCCACGGCGAGCCAGCACGTGATCGACTCGCGGTTAGCCTTCGAGAATCGCGCCATGCCCGACAGGCTTGTCCCCGAGCCCCCACCCAACACGGACAGATTGGCGACCAGCAGGCGAAAGATTTCCGCGACCGCCCAAGTGCCAATGGCGAAGTAGCCTCCTTGCAGCCGGAACACGATCTGGGACACAGGTACTGCCAGAACGCAGGCGAGAAGCGCCGCCAGCGGCACGCACAGGAAGGGATTCACATGGCCGAAGTTCACGAGCGCGACGAGCGCATAGCCGCCGATCCCGACGTAGGCTTGCTGCCCGATAGAAACGAGGCCGCCATAGCCGCCCAGAAGATTCCACATCTGCGCCATGAGGAGCAGGCACGCGAATTCGGTGAATTGACGTAGCGCGCTCGAAGGCGCCCAGAAGGGCATGCTCACCGCCGTCAGAAATAGCACGGCCCCCAGCACCAAGGTCGCGCGCGACCAAGGCGTCATGCGTTCGATGCTCACAGGGCTTAAGATCATCCTAGAAGTCCCGGGTCTTCGGAAACAGTCCGCTGGGCTTAAAGACGAGCACCGCAACGAAGACCAGATGGCCAACCAAAATTCCCCAACCCGGATCGACTCGAAAACCGATGTCCTGCGCGATCCCAAGAATGACTCCGCCTAGAAAAGTACCCCAGAACGAACCCATGCCGCCGATGATGACCGCTTCAAAAGCGTAGATAAGTTGAGCCGGACCATCGGTGGGCGCGATCGTGGTTCGCATGGCCTGAAAGACGCCCGCGATTCCAAGCAGCCCTAGCGCCAGTCCGGTCGCAAGCGCAAACACGTGCTGGTTGTCGATTCCCATCAATTGCGCGCATTCAGGATCGTCGGAGGTCGCGCGAAACGCGCGCCCCAGGCGCGTGCGTCCAAAAAGGTACTGAAAACCGACGCAGGCCAAAAGGGCGCTGCCCAGTATGATGAGGGGAAGAACGCCGACCGAGATCCCCCCTCCCAGCGCCACGCTCTCGGATTCCAGACCGGCCGTGGAGATCGAGCGCGTGTCGGCCGAGAAGGCCTGCAAGAGGAGATTCTGGATCACGATCGACAGTCCAAAGGTCACCACGAGCGAGGGCAAGGGATCGCGACCGAGAGTCCGGTTGAGGATCGTTTTTTGCAGCAGATAACCCAGAGCGAAGGCGCAAGGGGTCACCAGGAGCATGGCGAAAAAGGGATCAAGCCCGAGCGAGGCGGTCAGAAAGATCCCGAAAAAACCGGCGAGCACCATGAAGTCGCCATGCGCTGTGTTCACGAGCCGCATGACTCCAAACATCAGAGACAGGCCCATCGCAAACAGCGCATAGAGGCTTCCAAGGAGGATCCCCTGGATCACGGTATCGATGACCCCCAGGAGAACTTCGCTCATAAGCCGAAATAGGAAGTCGAGATCGCCTCCATCGACAGCGTCGCCGATGCGCCTGACAAGGAGATCCGGCCCTCCTGAAAGCAGTACAGGCGATGGGACGAGCGCTTGGCCATCGCCACATCCTGCTCGACGAGAATCAGGGTCATCCCTTCGGCGACGACGTCGCCAATGGCCTCGTAGATCTCGCCGATGACGCGCGGGGACAGCCCCAAGGAGAGCTCGTCGCAGATCAGAAGGCGGGGATTGGCCATGAGGGCGCGTCCGATCGCGGCCATCTGCTGCTGTCCGCCCGACAGTGCGGTGGCGATCACGTCACGACGCTCCATGAGCGCGGGAAACAGACGAAAGACGCGCTCGAGCGTCCATGGACCCTTGCGCCGGGCGTGAGCACCGATGAGCAGGTTCTCGCGCACCGAAAGGCTTGGGAACAGTCTCCTGCCTTCGGGAACCATGGCCATGCCTTTCTCGACGCGCCGGAAAGCGGGCAAACCCGCAAGGTCGCAGCCTTCGAACCACACCGAGCCACCACGGGCCGGAAGCAGGCCCATGAGGGTTTTCAAAAAAGTCGATTTCCCCGCACCATTTGCGCCGATGACCGCGACGATCTCGCCGGCGTGGATTTCGAAGTCGATCCCAAAAAGGGCCTGGAAATCGCCGTAGAAGGTCGTCAGCCCTTCGGTGGAAACGAGTGCAGCCACGTTACTCACCCACGCCCATGTAGACGCGCCTGACTTCGGGATTGTTCATGATTTCCTGGGGCTCGCCTTCTGCCAACTTCGCACCGAAGTTCAGGACCACGAGCCGATCGGCCACGGCCAGAAGAGCGTGGACGACGTGCTCGATCCACACGATCGTCATACCGTCTTTTTTGATCTCCCCTAACAACTCGACCAAGGAGGAGGCCTCGTGCTCGGTGAGGCCACCGGCGACCTCATCGAGAAGCAGGAGCCTCGGGCGTGTCGCCAGAGCCCGTGCCAGCTCCAAGCGCTTGCGGTCCAAAAGCGTCAGCGAGCCTGAGCGCTGGTTGGCGCGCGCGAGCAGTCCCGTCTTTCGGAGGATCTCGACGCAAGGCTCATAGGCCTTCTCCTCGGCCAGTTGCGCGCCGAAGGTGCTCGCCACCAGGAGATTCTCGAAGACCGACATCTTTGCAAACGGATGCGGCACTTGATAGGAGCGCCCGATGCCCATGCGACACCGCTTGTGCGGTGGCGCATGGCCGATGTCGACTCCATCCAGGAAAATGGATCCGCCGTCGGCCCGGACGTCTCCTCCAATCAGATTCAAGAGGGTGGTCTTGCCGGCGCCGTTCGGACCCAGCACTCCGAGCGTGACACCGGCTGGGACATCCAGGCTCAGGGCATCGGTGACCTTTAGCGCGCCATAGCTCTTGGTCAGATTCGACAGCGAAAGCAGCGTCATGGTCCTGGATCTGCCAAGCCGATAATCCCAATAGCCTAGGTCAGCAGCCTAAGTTTGGCGCTCGTTGGAATGGCAGGCGCGGTCTCATTATTGATCACTACGAGATCGTACTTGTATTTCTTCCCCTTGACCCATTGACCCCCCACAAGCGGGGTCTTGGCGACATTTTTCACCGGACCCTTGCCAAAGGCCACCGGCCCGACGATGGTATTTAGATTGGTGCTCGCAAGTGCATCGCGGATGGCCGCCTTGCTGGTGACGTCCTTGGACCGTTTTAGCGTATCGACGGCGACCTCGAAGAGCGCGTGGGCGAATCCGAGCGGTTGGGTCCATTGTTTTGCGGTCCCTTTTTCATAGGCGGCAGCGTAGGCCTCGGCGCTGGCTCCCGTCAGGGAGGACTTGAAAGGGTGAGACGGCGTCCACCACACTTCCGAAGTCAGCCCGTCTCCGAGATCGCCCAGGGCCTCAAGGGCCGAGGGAAACAGCAGGGCCTTGCCCACCGAGACGATCTTGGGTTTGAGCCCCTGCTGGCGCGCCTGCGTCCAGAAGGTCTTAAAGTCCGGAGGAATCACAACCCCGGTGACAATATCGACGTTGGCCTTCTTGAAGGCGGAGATTTGTGCACTGAAGTCGCTCGTGAGATTCTGATAGCGTCCGGGGTCAGTGAGCTTGAATCCATCCTTTGCGAGGGGACCGGGAAATCCGAGCTTCGGGTCACCCCACGCGTTGCCGTCGCCGTCGTTGGGAAAGAGGCCGCCGACGTTCTTGTTGGTGGAAGCCGACTTCCACATGTTGGTAAAGACGGCAATCACATCTTCGAGTCCCCAGAAGAAATGGTAGGTCCAGTTAAAACCCGTCTCGGGCTTGCCGCCGCGCGTGAAAAACCAGGGCTGCCACGGCGCGACCGTGGAGATGCACGGCACTTCGTTGAGTTCGCACTGGTCGGAGACGGGATTGGTGGTCTCGGGCGTCGAGGCGACGAGCATCAAGTCGATCTTGTCCTTCAGGATCAGATCGGCGGCCGCTTCACCGGCCTTGTTGGGATCCGACTGGCTGTCCTTGACGATGACGTCGATCTGGTAGGACTTGCCGCCAACCGCAAGGCCGGCCTTGAAGAGCTCCTGCATCTGCGCGACGACGAATTTATCGGCTTCGCCAAAGGCCGCCAGCGGTCCGGTCTGTGGCGAAACGTAGCCGAGCTTCAGGCGGCCCGGGTTCTGGGCCCGAGCCCCGGAGCCGAACATCCCTAGCGAGAGCGCAACGCCGCCGGCTCCTACCGATCTGAGAAGCTCGCGCCTTTTGGGCGACTCGAGGGGCACGGCGCGCGTCTTATGGTCGTCAGTCATGGTCCTTCCTCCTTGTAATGTTGTCTCTGCGGGCGCTTCGACCCCTCACCAGTCCCTTGGCCTGCGGCCGAAGAATGCATCATCCAAGAGTGCACGGACAGCCGTTTTCTCGACGGCTCGGGGATTGGGGTAGGGGGACTGGATGGCCGATTCGGCGGCCCGATCGAGATCGGATGCGCGCAGTCCCAACGCCTGGAGCGAAAGCGGCGCACCCAGCGCGACTTCAAGTCGGTGCAGCGCTTGGGCTCCACTGGGGCCGGCATCGCCTAAAGCGCGGCGAACGCGCCGGCTGGCTTCGGGTGCTGCCGTCTCGTTGAATGCGAAGGCGTGGGGCAGGATCACGGCGTGAGTCTGAGCGTGCGCCAGATTGAATGTCCCCCCCAGGGTATGGCAGAGCTTGTGGTGCAATGCCATACCCACATTGCCGAGCACGACCCCGGAAAGCCACGCGCCGTAGAGGCACTGGCTGCGACCCGCCAGGTCGTCGCGACGACGCGAAATGGTCTGCATGCCAAGCGCAAGCGCGCCAATCGCTTCCTCGGCCATGAGCGAGGCGATCGGGTTGCCATCCTGGGCATAGAGTCCCTCGACCGCATGGGCCATTGCATTTAGGCCGCTTGCGATCGAAATTTCAAGCGGAAGCTCGCGCGAGAGGGTCGGATCGTAGATCGCGACTTTGGGCAGCACACGAGGATCGCGGCCTGTCTGTTTTTGGTTGGCGGTCGTGATGCCGAAAATGGGCGTCATCTCGGAGCCCGCATAAGTGGTCGGAATCGAGACGATCGGCAAGCCCGAGTCCCGTGCGATCGCTTTGGCCAGTCCAGTTGCCGAGCCGCCCCCGAAGGCCACGATGGCATCGGCCCTGAGTGCGGCCGCCGATTCGATGGCGCTTTTCGCAATCTCCCACGGAACGTGCGTCGCGGCATGGGGATAGATCCCCGCGCACCGTGCTCCAAGCAGGCCTTGCAGTCTCTCGGCGAAACGGATCTGGTTCGCCGTCGAGACGACGAGCGCCCGCCCCACGCCGAGGCGCTCGATTTCGTCTGGCAACTCCGCTAGCGCACCTTCTCCAAAGATCACCTTGGGCAGGGTTGCTTGAAAGACGAAAGGGCGGACGAGAGCGGGAGCGCTCATGCGGTCGGGCGGGGATAATACGCGGGCAGCTGCGCATCGACATTCACCCAGACCGATTTGGGCTGGGTGTACTCGCGCATCACTTCAAAGCCCATTTCGCGGCCGTATCCGGAGCTTCCGACGCCTCCGAAGGGCGATGCGGGGCTCACGCGTTTGTAGCAGTTAATCCAGATCATCCCTCCCCGAATAGCGCGTGCGCTGCGATGCGCGCGCGCCAGATCCGATGTCCACAAGCCCGCCCCCAGGCCGTACTCGGTGCTGTTGGCCAGCGCGATGGCTTCCTCGTCCGTGGCGAACGTCGTCACCGTGACGAAGGGTCCAAAGACTTCTTCCTGACAGACCCGATCGCCTGGCTTGGCGCGCACGATCGTGGGCAGCACATAACAGCCTTGGGTCAGAGCCGGATCCGTGGGCGCGCATCCGCCAGAGAGCACCTCACCACCCTGTTCCTGGGCGATACGGACATAGTTGAGGACTCGGTCACGATGGATCGACGAGGTCAGAGGACCCATCTCGGTGGCCGGATCGAGCGGATTGCCGACCCTAAGGCTCTGGGCCAAGGCAATGAAGCGCTCGAGGAATTCCTCGGCGATGGATTCGTGCAGGACGAGCCGGGAACCTGCAATGCACGCCTGGCCCTGGTTGTGAAAGATGGCGAAGGCGGAGCCAGCGACCGCCGGACCGATCCGGGCGTCGCTAAACACGATATTGGCACCCTTGCCGCCGAGTTCGAGCTGTACCTTCTTCAGGTTGCCTGCGGAGGCGCTGACGATTTTTCGTCCCGTCGCCGTCGAGCCCGTAAATGCCACCTTGTGAACCTCAGGATGCTCGGCAATGTACTGGCCGGTGGTGTGGCCAAGGCCTGGGAGGATATTGACGACCCCGGGCGGGAAACCCACCTCGGCCATCAGTTCGGCAATGCGCAATGAGGACAATGGGGTCAAATCGGCCGGTTTCAGGATGACACAATTTCCGGCGGCGAGAGCGGGCGCCATCTTCCAGCTGGTGAACATGAGCGGGAAATTCCACGGCACGATCTGGCCCACGATACCCACGGGCTCGCGCAGCACATAGTTTAGGAACCCCTCTTCGACCGGAATCACGGAGCCTTCGAACTTGTCGGCCATGCCGCCGAAGTAGCGGAAGGTCACCGCCGTGCGGGGCACATCCAGGTTACGGGTGTCGCGAAGGGGATGTCCGGTATCGAGCGACTCGAGTCGGGCCAACTCCTCGGCGCATCCTTCGATCGCGTCGGCGAGCTTTAAGAGCAGTCGTCCGCGCTCCATCGCCGCGCGGCGCGCCCAGCCGAATTGAGCGGCGCGGGCCGCAGCGATCGCGCGATCGACGTCGCGCGGGCCGGCCATGGCCACATGGGCGATCACACTATTGTCGTGCGGATTGAATGTGGGCAGAGTCTGACCATCGCAAGCATCGACGAATTCTCCGCCGATGAATAGCCGGGTTTGGATGGAGGCTTGGCCCCGGGAGCCAGTCGCGCGCTCGTCGTTCATCGCTGGGGCCCCTTAAGGCGCGGGTGTTCGTGCTTTCGCAGCGACGAACCAAGAGCCGCACTCGGCCCGTGCGCTGAACAAAGCACGGCGCGAACTAGAATTCGACCGGATAGGGCGGTAGTTCGCCTCGCTCATAGCGCTTGGGCAGATCGGGAGTGGTGTTCTCCCACACCAGGAGCATTGAACGCTTGGCGGAATACCCCTTGTGGCGAATGTCGGCGGGCATCGCGGCGACATCGCCTGCCCGCATGGTGACGCGCGCGCGTGGTGCACCGGTATTTTTGTCCGCGACATCCCAGATGATCTCGTCCGACAGCTGGATAAACCACTCGACCCGATCGTTGCCGTGGAAAACGGGCAGGATGTACTCCTCGGTCGTCGGACAAAACAGGCTGTTCTTGCACACCGACGTTACGGACGGATTCCAGGTGACGTCCGACCGTGAGAGGTACTTGAACAGATTAAACGCGTGCAACGTCGCCTCGAATCCGGGTTCAGCATGGATTTCAGGTTCGTCTTGAGACACGTCGGTGAATTGCCGGTTCACCGGCATGTCATCGCGCAGCGGCGAATCGTCCGCCAGTCCAGGCATACGCTTGGTGGCGATGCGAAAACGCTCGATGGCCGCGGTGTTTTCGCCATGCTTAAAACCGAAAGCCGATCCGGTTTCCTGGGGTGCGGCGAAGGGGTCGAAGCCTTCGTTGACCCAATCGGCCAGGATCGCTTTGAACGTCGCCATGATGACGGGGGTGTCGAATTGCTCGGTATAGTCGACAGCGGCTTTCTTCATGGCCTCGTTATACGACCCGGCGTAGAGATCGACCCGACCGTAGTGGTTGCGCGTGCCAACGACTTCGTCAAAATTGACCCACCCATAGAAAAACCCCCAGGCGACATCGCGCATGAGGGCCCGCAAGAAGGCATCGGCCGGCATCTCGTGGGCCCGAATGCTTCCGTGCGCGGTCCAGCGTACTGTGACGAAATAGGCGTCCCGTTGAAACTCGAATGCGCCCAGCCGGAAGGTTCGATACCCGGTGACGGAATGGGGCTCGGTGGCCGTGACGTTTTGAAAGACGCGGTTTTTCTCGATTGCGGACATGTCGATCTCTCCGAAGGTGCGTCGTCAAGGACTAGTGAAGGCAGATCTGGGCCCACTTCTGGACAGAGTGCTCGCCTAGAATCGTCTGCAGCAGGATGACTCCCTTGGTCTGTGCGCGAAAGCGGTACGCCGCACCGGCGGGCAGGAGCGCCTGGTGGCCGCGCGAGAGCTTGATGGTCCCCATGGGCCTGCCTTTGGGGCCTTCCGCGAGCCTTACGCTGCCTTCGCGCGTGGCCGGGACGATGTCCTTGGGGTTCTCAAGCTGAACAAACTCGACCGTCACAACGCCGTCCATGACCACCGCGAATTCATCGTGCGAGGCGGCATACCACGCCGAGTCGCCCTCGGCACGCAGGACTTCGACAACGAATTCCAGGTTTTTTCCGACCACCGTCTTCTCGTAGGGTACCGATTGACTCGCCACTTCGAAAATGTTCGAGAACACGTAGTGTTTGGGATTGTCGTTGATGATCTCGATGGAACCCTTCTCATAGTGGTCCAGCGAGCCAAAGCGCGTCTCATAGGTCATGCCTGTCTCCTGTGGTTGCGCACAGCCGGCTGCGCAATCTCGATTGCCCGACTTGATCGCTCTTCTGAGCGCAACACGCCCTGGAGTTGCCGTTCAGGGCTTTGCGCTCGTGTGCTACGCAGGATACGCCGCAGGCGTCTCTGCCAACAATGTTTTGGCGTTCGCCGATTGCGAACGCTGCGATCTTGATTTGCGAACTGGAGTGCTGCGATGCCGCATCAATCGTCGGAAGGCGGCAACTCCAGGGGAGGCAGCTTGAGCGCTTGATCCCACTGCGGCTCGCTCGGAAAGCGGGTTCTCAGAAAGTCGACAAACAGCTTGACCTTGGCTGTGGAGCGGTGCGACGAGGGATACACGGCTGACAACCACAGGGGCGGCGCCGCGTATTCGGGCAGAACACGCAGGAGGCGACCTTCGAGCAGATCGGGCGCAGCGACCATGGTGGGCAGATAGGCCACGCCCGCGCCTGCGCGCGCGAATTCCAACAGCAGATGCACGCTATTGGTCTTGAGTACCGCGGCCAAGGAGATCTGGAAGCGCTCATTGCCCTTGATGAGCGGCCAGTCGTCACCCCATGGATAGTAGCTGTAACGGGCGAAGTCGTGCCGCAACAGATCCAGGGGTGTCTCGAGCAAGGGTTCCTCGGCGAGATATTTTGGTGACGCGCAGAATAGTCCCCGCACCGGAAAGAGCCGTCGCTCGACCAGCGAGTTCGAGGCGGCCGGATAGATCTGCAGAACCAGATCCAGACCTTCCTGAACCGGATCGACCACGCGATCGTTGACATGCACGTCGAATTCGATCCGGGGATGCGCTTCACGAAAGTCGACCAGAGCCTTCGAAAAGTGCCCCAGAGCGAAGCCGGGAAGCACATGAATCCGCAACGTTCCCTTCAGCGAGGTGACTTCTTGCTGCGAGCGCAGGCTCAACTCCTCGACCCGATTTAACAAGTCACGGCAGTCGCGGTAGTAGCTGTGGCCCGCTTCGGAGAGCTTGATCGCTCGGGTCGAGCGATGGAAAAGAGAAACCCCGAGATGGTCCTCAAGCTGCTTGACGCGGGTCGTTGCGACCGATTTTGCAACGCCCATGTGTCGGGCCGCGTTGGCAAAGCTTTCGGTCTCGGCAACGCGCACAAAGGCCTCGATGCTCAAAATCAGGTCCAACCCGCTCTCCAGAAAGGGTCCGGTGGGTAACGTCTCGTCGTACCGGAAGTCGCGGAACCACTTACAATCGTTTTTGGGATGATAGCGCGACGCGTGCTCCCCGACAGTTCGTCCGGGGCGCCGGCTCACGGAGGCCGGGGTCCCATGCATGCTCGAATCCAATGGCGAAGGTACGACTGCGCAAGTCGCGGGCGTTCTTGCCTCATCCGATCTCTGGAGGTGTCCTCATGAATGTGACGGGAAAAGCGGGAGCCAATCCGGCGAAAGAAAAGCGCTTGGACGAAGAACAGCGACTCGACGAGGGCCTCGAAGAGTCGTTTCCGGCGAGCGATCCGGCAAGTCAGACCCAGCCCGGTCCGCACGAGTCCTCCCAAAGCGGGAATCGCGGAAAGCCGGGGCGTCCGCCGCGCACCTAGTCCGGGCTTTGGGCCATCGGAAGGACAGGGTGCCTTGCCCGCTTGGCCTTGCGCGCTTCCCATTCGCGTCCGGAAGCGGTCGGGCTTGGGCTTCTACGGTAGACTTCCAGCCGGCCGCATCGCCTGCCGTGCCAATTTCGCAGTCGCCGAAGACATCACATGAATGCTCGCGCCAAGCCCCACCCGGGACGGCCCGCCTCGGCCCGGCGGGACGTCATTCTCGTCTTGCTTGCCAGCGCCGTCGTGGCAGTTCTTGCGGTCTCCTTCGACCTGAGCGAGCGTTTGAGCCTGTGGACCCGAGCCGGTGAGCGCTTCCAGCTCGATGAGGTCCCAAGCGTCCTCTTGAGCTTGGCGCTGGGGTTTGCGTGGTTTGCCTGGCGGCGTTATCACGAAGCGGCGGTCGAGGTCAAAAAGCGACTCGAAGCGGAAGCGCAGCTGTTTCAAACTCTGGCCGAGAACCAGCGCCTGGGTCAGCAGTATGTTCTCGTTCAGGAGTCGGAGCGCAAGGCCCTAGCGCGCGAGCTGCATGATGAGCTCGGGCAGTATCTGAACGCGATCAAAGTGGATGCGGTGGCTATCCGGGACCAAGCGATGCGCGAATTTCCCTCCCTCTACCCGCCCGCGCGTTCGCTCATCGGCAGTGTCGATCACGTCTATGGCGTGGTGCGCGACTTGATCGGCCGCTTGCGGCCCGTGGGAATCGATGATCTGGGGCTTGCGGCCGCGCTCGAGCACTGCGTCGAACATTGGCGCGGACGTCTTGCCTCGACCGAATTTAAATTGGTCCTCGAAGGTGACGTCGAGGGCCTCTCCGACCAGATGCGTCTGACGATCTATCGTGTGGTGCAGGAGTGTTTGACGAATGTCTCGCGGCACGCCTTGGCCTCCCAGGTCGAGATCCGCTTTCGGAGGCTCCCCGCAAAACCGGATAGGATGGAGCTGACGGTCGTAGACGACGGCCAGGGCGCCGAAAATAGACCGTCCGCCGGATTTGGCCTGTTGGGCATGCGCGAGCGTGTCGAAGTCCTTGGGGGATCCTTTGCGGCCCAAAACCGTGCCGATGGTGGTTTTTGCGTCCGTGTCCGATTTCCCCGCGAGGCTGAGCATCCCGAGGTCAATGAAGATGATGATTACGATCCTGCTCGTTGATGATCACGCCGTCGTTCGAGAAGGCTATCGGCGCCTTTTGGAGCGGCATAGCGACCTGCGCGTCGTGGCGGAAGCCGCCACGGCTGCCGAGGCCATCGAGCGCAACGAGTCGGAACGACCCGACGTGATTGTGATGGATCTGGCGCTGCCCGGGCTTAGCGGGATCGAGGCGATGCGCCGGATTCTGACCCGTCATCCCGCAGCGAAGGTCCTTATCTTCAGTATGCACGAAGACGGGATCTTCGCGCGCCGCGCTCTGCAGGCTGGCGCGCGCGGATACTTGACTAAAGGCAGTGCCCCCGACACCCTCGTACGCGCCGTACGGGAAGTGGCGCAAGGTCGAGTCCATCTGAGCGAAACCCTGCCGCGTTTGCTTCCATTAGGGCACGATGAAGCTTCCGGGACCGCAGAGAGCATCTCAACTCGGGAATTCGAACTCCTGGCGTTATTGGCTCAAGGACTGTCGCTGGCCACGATCGCAGAGCGTCTTGGTGTGAGTCCCAAGACCGTCGCCAATCAGCAGACCCTTCTCAAACAGAAGCTGGGTGCTGACAATTCGGTTCAACTTGTTCTTATCGCCGTCCGCCGCGGGATCATTCCCGCCCCAACGTCCCTCATTGAGGTCGAGTGATCCAGGCGAGCTAGCGTGAGAGCTTCAGGTCGCCCACTTCGGCTTCGCTGGAGGTCGCCGTGTTGTCGGCATCGGCACCGACCAGCACTCCAATGATGGCAGGCGGGTCGTGGCTGCCTAGCTTGGCGTACTCGGTGCCATAGGCTTTCTGAAAGTCATCGAGCACCTTGCGCTGCTCGTGCTCCCACTGATTGACGTGTTCCTCTCCAGTTTCGACGATGAAGTAAGTCAATCTCTTCGTAAACGGACTCGGAAGCATGCGACCGACCGGCAGGGCGTGGTCCCATACATAGCACACGGTCGCTGTGGGTACGGGCGTCTCGGATTGGGCGCGGACCAAAGACAGCTCGGTGTGCTCGGAAAAGGACAAGGCGTCGAGCGGGTAGTTGAACAGAACGCAGACCTTTACCGGTGTGTCGTCACCGCTGCGTACCGTCAGATCGGCCAAGGGGTTGGGCTTGACGAGCTTCCAAGACCAGGAGAACGTCGTCGACTCTGTCGGGGTTTCTGTGCCGAACACCGCAAGGTTGCCATAACTGTGGTCGGCGGTAATGCGCATCACGTTTCCAAGGCCCGACTCTTGGACAACGTGAAACTCGGTCTTGGGCTTGGTCTGGTGAACGAGCCCGACGAAGGTCCAGGGGGGTGGAGGGTCTCCTGCGGAAAGGCCCGAGAAGGCGGGAATGACCAGGGGCGCAGAGACATCGGTGGCGGCCGAGGAGGAGCTGATTCCTCCAGCTTCCAGGCCGACAAAGGCGAACATCAGCATGGGTAGGCTCAACCGCGTCATGAAGCCTCGGGGGGCCGAAAAAGGAGTGGAGCGTGCGGATAGGATCACTGTAAACCGCCTGTTCTTTTGCGCCGGGACCGCTCGAATATACATCCTTCGCCAAAGCCCTGCCTAAGAGACGGACGCGTCCGCCCTCGATGGCTCGCTCTAGGGCGCGGGGTGAGGTTCGGGGTTTTCGGAGTCGTTCGGGCGAGCAAAATCGTCCAGGCTCACAGAGGGAAAATACAGACCTTCCGCCTGGCGCGTCCACCATTGGCCGGTTGCGGCATGGGTGCTGGGGTCGGCGAACCGATACTCAAAGAGCTCAGCACGGACATAACGCGGTGGTGCCTGCGGGAACGGGTTACTACTGAACAGACCCGCGACCGAAGGACTGCCCTCGAGCAGGCGCAGCATCAGATTCTCGAACCACGGGTTCTGTCGCACCCCTTCGAGGGCGGCGAACCACAACTGCCAGTCGAGCCGCGGTTGGTGCGGAATGTTCCATGACGGCGCACGGGTAGGGGGACCGGGCTTGTAGGGCAGGACGTACTCGCGCCAGTTTTCTCCGTCGGCCGATCCCTCGATCACGATCTCGGGTCGGCGCGTCGTCATGACGGCAAACAGTCCATAGGGATTGACGATCATGAACGGTTGTAAGCCCGAAGACACCACGCCCAAGACCGGCAGATCCGTCGCTGCGACCGACTCCCAGAGCCGATTCAGGCCCAGCGGCAGCACCACGAGAGCGAGCAAGCTTGCAGTTCCGGTGGCCCAGCGAGAGGCCACTCGAGCGCGCGCGCGCAAGAAAAGCTTCGAATCGCGTACGACTGATGCCAGCGCAGCGTCATCAAAGAGAAAAATGCAAAGGAGAATGGTCAAAAGGTTGAAGAAATTGTAGTTGCCTGTCAGCACGATGAGCGACTGGAACAAAATAATGCTCCAGGCGGCGAGGGCTCGCAGTCGACGGGGTAAGAAGATCAGAAATACGACGAGGAGCTCCGTGGCCAAGGCCGCCGCCGTACCCAAGGCCAAAAGCCACGGCGGGAATTGGGCCGCGTACCAGGCCAGGGGTGTGGGGAGGGGTTGTGTCCAGAAGTGATATTGGAGCGCGCTGAAGCTTCGCCAGGTTACGTCCTGCGATACCCACTTCGCGGCCCCCGCCATGAAGATATAGCGAAACACGAGCCAACGAAAAAGCCAGACCACAATCTTCGAGCCGCTTGGCAGAAACATCGCAAGAAAGCCCGCTTCCAGAAGAAGCAGGTCCCATTGAAAGCCCATGAAATCCTGCCCTGCGTGGAAGTAAGAAAGATAGAGCACGAACAAAGCGATAAGGCATGGCTGCGTCTTGATGTCGAGAGCCACAAGGACACCCAGCACCGCTCCAAGGACGGTGCCCGCGACGAGAAGCAGGTCGCTGTTTCCCAACCAAAACAGTGTCGGTACTGCCCAATAGGCGCTAAAGCCCAACGCCGCATGGGCGGACGCGAGGTAGTCGGTGATCGGCAGAATTCCATCGCTTCCGAAAAGGCCTCGTGCCTGGACGCCAAGCGAGATGAACGCAGCCATATAGACCGCACCAAATAGACGAAGAAACGTCCAACCCACGAGTTCGTAGCGCTCGGGAGCGAGCGCTGGACCCCACAGCCCCGTGGAAAGACGAAGGAGCAAGCCGCGACGGCGCGACAAAAAGTTGTAGGCGCGCTCACTCGCCGCCGCAAAGAAGGGCGCGTGCCGATAGAACCACCACCACAGTGCGTGCTCGGGCGCCAGAGCGAGCGTCCGAAATGTTGCGGCCGCGCCTGACCATACGCTGCCGTCCGTGTCGATGAACTGGACAGCTCTTGCGAATTCTTCTGGCGCAATCGCAGGATAATCGGGCGCGGCCTCCTGGTAAGGCCGATAGGCGAGGCGCTCTTTCGTTAGTCCTCGCCAGTAATCGACCCAGTACCGACACACGGCGCACTCGCCATCGTAGACGAGGGTCGGGCGCGCTTCGTCTCGCGTGGCACTTGCCGCTGCCACGGAACCGTGATTGTCGAGGTTGGCCCGTCGAGGCGAGAAGCTAGCCGACGATGACTTCGCTGATCTGAATCACCGGGGCGAGGTCGGTGTAGTTGGCGATGTCGGCCATGATTTCCTTCGCGTGGGGACCGAAGCCGGTCTGGAAGGTGTCTACGGAGTCCGAAAAGATGTGACACATGGCCACGTAGGTTGCCGGTGCGCCGGGCGATCCGCCAGCCAAGCCCTTGTCGACCGTGTAGAACTTGCAGCTGTCGCCCATGAGCTTTTTGAGCAGGGGCATATGCTTGTCGCGATAGTACTCGTGATTAAAGCGTGCACCGGGATTGTTAGGATACATTACGCTCACCTTGACCATGACGGTTGTCTCCTTGTATCGGTCGATGGGAACTCCAGAGACTGCATCCTGCCCGACAAAGGGTGGATGGCGCAAGCCGATGCATCGGCCCTTGCGGTGTCACGCGATTCTCCAACGCCTTTCGCAAGACCTTGAACTTGGTCTTGATGCGACGCAACACAGGGACGCGCGACGACCCCTTCACTTCAACTTCCAGGAGAACTATGAGAGCTTCATGTCGGCGTCTTACATCGTGGCCCAACCGCCTTTGGGTCCTGGGTTGCGCACTTATCGCAGGGCTTGTCCTGGGCTTAGCCGGTGCCCAGGCCGAAGACGCCGCTCCTAAAACGTTGCACAGTATCGCTGTGCTTCCGTTCGAGTTGGTCGACGACCAAAACAATCCGGCGACCCGATCTGCGCAGGAGCTGCGGTTGCAACAGTCCACCGAACGACTCCGCAAAGATCTCCTCGATCGCCAACTCTATCGGGTTGCGGATGCATCGCCCTCGGATGCGCTGCAGAGCAAACTGCGCTCGGAACAGGAATATCTCTACCGCTGTGACGATTGTGCAAGTCAGGTCGGACATCTGCTCAATGTCGATCTTGTCATGACTGCCTGGGTTCAGAAGGTGAGTGAGCTCATCCTGAATCTGAACGTGCAGATCTATGACGTGCGAGCCGAAAAGCTCGCCTTTAGCAAGTCGGTGGATATGCGTGGCAACACCGACGAGTCGTGGCAGCGCGCTGTCGACTATCTGGTGCGCGACATGGCAGAAAAGCGAGAGCGAAATCCCAATTACGCCCAGTAGTCGGCTAGGCACGCGATAAGACAAGGGATCGCCCGGGCCCGAGGCATTCGGCTGACCCGAAAGACGCTCGGCCTAGGTGCTCGTCGGCTTGGATTGTCGCAGTTCGATCGGCAGAAATGCGGCCACCTGATCGGCAAAGCGTTCTGGCTCAATCGGTTTTGCAATATAGCCGTCAAATCCGGCCTCTAAAATGCGCGCTCGGTCACCCGCCATCGCGGCGGCGGTCGTCGAAATCAACGGAATGTGTCGCAACGCGGGATCCGACTTCAGTTCCCGGGCCACGGCGTAGCCATCACTGACGGGCATCCGGTTATCACACAAGATGAGATCGGGCTGCTCCGCCCTCGCCAAAGCAAGCCCTTGGAGCCCGTCGCGGGCCGCGAGAGTGACGTATCCTGCCGCAGTCAGGATATAGACAAAAAGGTCAAGGACTTCGGGAGTGTCATCGATCAGAAGGATTCGCGCGACCATCGCACATTCTATTAAGTAATTGAGACGACTGGACTTTACTGTACTCCTTCTGGCCAGACCGGGCATCGCATCGACCCAGGAACGCGCGCAAACTGCATCGGAGTCATCCCATGGGGTGTGAAGATTGTTGTCATGGAGCAAAAACGAGCTCTCCCGCGCCCCGGGGTTGTGCGAAGCGGCACTCCTTTTCGGGCGGTTCAACTGTCAATGAAAGGGAAGTGTTGTAAGGTGCGGACGCAAGCTTTTCTAGCGCTGCGTGCGCCTTCGGAAACCGTTAATCTTTATCCAGCATCATTGGATTGAAGGTCGCGTCGACCGCGGCTGCTTGCAGCACCGATTTTTGCCGAACTGTTCTATTGAAGGATGTCGCCACGTGCAAAGTTTGATCTCGTCTGGAGTGAATATCGAGGGCAGCATCCTCCTTGAGGGGGCATTGCATCTCGAAGGTTGCTTGCGAGGCAAGATTGTGGCCGGAAGCCTCGGTGAGCCCGAACTTGTGGTCGGCCCCGGAGGAAAGGTTGAGGGTAGTATCCGGGTCCCCGTAGTTACGATCTTCGGAACCGTCACCGGAACGGTAGTGGCCTCCCGGTCACTGACCCTCATGCCGGGGGCGCGCGTCGATGGTGAACTCTTCTATGGGGCGCTGTCCATTCGCAAAGGTGCGCTCGTCACCGGGACGCTGGTCAACGGCGATGAAGGGCGTGCCCGCGCCCAGCGCGTTGAGCCCAGTCAGGATCCCGAGCCCAGTGCCGAGTATTCAGAGCACCCGACGCTGTCGACTGCCTAGCCCCGCCGACTTCGCGCGTCGGCCTTCAGGTCAGCCTCGAGGCCCTGCACTAGCTTTCGGGCGTAGTTTTCCCCTGCAGATAGTCGCTAACGCTGCGCGATAGTGTCACAAACTCCGACGGGATCATGATGACGGTGGTGCTGTTGTTCTCAGCACCCACCTCGGAGATCATCTGGAACCGGCGCAATTCCAATGCGGCCGGATTGCCTGCCATCATTTCGGCGGCCTGCGCCAGCTTCCGCGAGGCCTCGAGTTCCGCATCGGCCTTAATGATTCGCGCCCTTTTTTCCCGGATGGCTTCGGCCTGCATCGCCATGACCTGCTGCATCGCGGTCGGAAGCTCGACGTCCTTCATCTCGAAGCGTTCCACCTGCAGGCCCCACAATGCAGTGGAGCCCACGATGTTCTCCAGCAACAGTGCGTTGATTTTGGTTCGTTCCTGAAGCACCTCGTCAAGGTCGTGCTGTCCGATGATGTTGCGCAAACTCGTCAGGGCGAGTTGATAGACCGCAGCGCCTGCGTCGGCGACGGCAATGACCGAACGCGAAGCATCGACAATCCGGTACCACAAAACCCCGTTGACCTTGACGGTCACGCTGTCGCGCGTGATCGTTTCTTGCTGTTCTGCCGAGACGGTGCGGGTGCGAATATCGATCGTGACACTGCGCTCAATGCCCAGAGGAATGATCCAATACAGGCCTGGCCCGCGCAAACCGGTATATCGGCCCAGACGGAACACGACACCACGCTGGTACTCTTGTGCAACGCGCAGGCCCGAGCCGACCAAGACCAATATGACGATAAATAAGATCGCTAACACGTTCCGTCTCCCGGTAAATGGTCGCCTACTTTCGCTTTCGCACCGCGCGCGTTGCAGATACTCCATCGCCCGCACTGGTGCGCAACACCGTGCACGCGTGATGGGCGCAGAGACTCGCACTCATGGTCCCCCCTAGGCCGAGTCATCGTTTGGGGATCGGGTGATCGTGGGGGCCGGACTCGGATAAGCCTGTTCGAGAACTTCCAGAAGGCGCGGCACATCGCTTCTCAATAGGTCGTTGATCCCGGCTGCGGCGCGACGGCCTCCTCCAGTAGGAAAACGGCGACAAATCAAATCGGCCCCTTCAGGGCTGGCTAGGGGCGCTCTGATGCTCACGCAGTAGTGCTCGGCCCCTTTGGGGGTTAAGACCGCGTGCGCCATGCAAGGAGAGCGGTTGGCCAGAAGATTGGCCAGCTCGCCCCGCACGCGCCGCGACCAGGCGCCCTCGGGAAGGGTGAAGACGGTTGCGCCCGGAAGCTCAAAGTCGGGGCGCAGCGCAGCCGCTTTGTCCAGGTCATCGTCCCTTTGGCTGCGAATGCGCTCGAGCACATGGGCTTCGGCAAGGAACCGGAAGGGGTCCGTGAATTCCCGCATCTGCTCATAAAGCGCCAGGGCAGAGACGATCAGGTCCGATTCGTCATCGCCATAGGCACTGTAGCAAAGCAGTTGACCGAGTTCGCGCAACTGCTCCACTGCGCGCTCGGAAAGCTGAAGGCTCGCGGCCAACCTTCTGGCCGGAATCTCCATGTTGTCTCCGAAAGCAGCGACCACGGCCCATGCACGAAAGCGACCACCCAGGGTGCCGTCAACGATGATCCCGGTGCATGTATCTGCCGAAAGGTCGATGTGGGTCTTCAAATTGGGGTGGGTCGGCAATGTCCCTGCATGATGGTGATCCCAGTATTCGACCAGGACGCCCTGCTCAAGAAGCCTGACTAGGTCGACATGATTGGCGGCTGCCGACACGTCGAGCACCGTGACCGTATCGCCTTTTTGTGCCGCAACGCGATGGAGCAAGGAGATGTCCCGCTTTAGGCCCGTCACGAGGATCGAGTCCAGGGGCTTCGCCAGCCGTAACTGATGCAGACTGCACAATCCGTCGGCATCGCCGTTAAAAACATCGTAATGCGTCATGACTCCTCTTCTGTGCGCCACGCGTGGCAGCTTGAATCGGGGAGAATGCGGTCCCCATCCACGGACCCGTTGCCCGTCTCTTTCGCCCGTGGCGCGCGATGAGGACGAGAAGCCCCGATACACGGGCGACCGATCGCCCAAGAAGCAATTATCCGCCACATCCCGTTGCAGGAGCCTAAAAGGGGGCCGCGGGCAGCTCACCCGATCGATCGACCCTCTACGATGCGCCTAGTTGGGTCCGACGATCTGGCGCAGTTTTCCACTGACCGGTGAGCGGTTCAGAGGTCCGGGGACCGGCTGAATTCGAATGCCCCGGACCCCCTGCTTGGCCAGATAGACCTGAACCGCGCGAGAGACCCAGCGCAGGCTCTCCGGCTGGCGGATTGTCTCGCTGGCACCCACCCTGATATCCAGGGAGTCCGGACCGGTCTGGATGACTTGAAAAGCGTGAACACCGGTGGTCTCCTCGATCACGGTCGAAAGCGCCATCGGACAGATAATGCGATCGTCCGCCTGGGCGGAGCGAAGGCGCAACAGGTCGTCGCGCCGCCCTTCGACCCGAAGTGCGGGAAAGGGACTGCCGCACTCGCACCGATCGGGGCGGACCGTGATGCTATCGCCTAGCTCGTAGCGAATAAGCGGTTGAGCCAGATTGGCGAGATTTGTCAGAAGGCAGCTCTCCGAGGCGTGGCCATCCGGTACGGGGTGGCCGTCGCGATCGATGGCTTCAAGGACGAACCAGTCCGAATTGACATGCATCCAGCCGGCCGAACATTCACACGCGAGCGCGGGTGCCTCCGACGTCCCATATTCGTTGACGACCGGGCATCCAAACGCACCCTCGATGAGATGCCGCATATCGGGCGAAAGCCATTCCCCTCCGCACCAGACCGACTCCAGCCGCAAGTCCAACAAACCGCGCCGCTGCAGATCGGCCAGAGCAACGAGAACGGTGGGATAACTCGACAGCGTGCTGGGCCGCAGGTCTCGCAGACTCTTTGCAATTGCCTCCAGTGGGTCGAGCACCGAAACGACGCTGAGGCGCTCCGCGAACCACGGATTCTGCCGACGCAACCGCTCCCACATCGAGATTCCCGCAAAATGGCCGCCTGTGGCTGCGATGAGAACCGCCTTGCCGCTGCAGTCCCGATCGTGACGCACGAGTGCGCCTGCGATGGCGGCGGCTCCAAAGCGCGCCAGCTCGATCGCGCTATAGATCGCAAGCGCGGAGGTCGAATGCAAGAAAATGCCGGGCTCACCGGTCGTGCCCGAGCTTCGCCACGCGGCGTAACGGCCCAGATAGTCGCATCCGATCGCGTTCGGATCCGACAAAAAGGCGTGAAGCGACTCCGTCTGAATATTAGGGTCAGTGACCCAGTCGTTGAAGTGGTGCATCAACGATCGTTTGCGCATGATGGGCAAAGACCCGAGTACCGGCTCCTCGAGGTCGACCCCGCGATAGGCATTGCGATAGAGCGCGGAGTGCGTCTGCGCGTGGCGTACCAGGCGCCCAAGTCTTTGCTTGGCACGCCGCATCAAGCCCCGCTCGCCCTCGGCTGCGGCCGCCCAAAGGTCGGGTTGAAGGGCAAGGCACTCGAACGTGTCCAACGCCGCACTCCACACGGGAAATTGAGTTGCGCTCGTTCGGCTTGGATCGATCATGTGAGGCGAGCATGCGCTCCCGATGGCCAACAGATTGCCCCGCGATTGCGGCGTCAGTCGATCATAACTGATGAGTTCACAAGGCCGCGCAGTGTTGCAGTGCGGTCATCCCTTTGGCGTACAAACTAACTTGCTAAATCGCAGTGGGTCGATTCGATGCGACTCTAAAAACGAGTCGTTCCGATTGGCGTTGAGTCACAGCCAAGCGCGAAGTTCACTCGCTATCGCAGGAGCTGCGAAATTGCGGGCAGTCGGTTTTGCGCGATGCGACCGGGGTGACCCTCTTGGGGCGAATTTCCTACCGAGGGCAGCGCGTAAGGATCAGCACAACCTCGGGCTCGCAAGAAGGAACATTTCAGAAATAACTTTTTTGCTCTACTCCCATCTGGGGACGCAGCCCACGGCGAAAGGGAGGGTCATTGCCGGGGCTCGATGATGGGAAAATCGGGATTGAATTCGTCCAACAGGCTAAAGAGTTCAGCCAGCTTTGCGGGGTCTCCGGTGAGTCGCACGTCTCCCGTAGCGGCCGCCTTGGCAAATGTCGTCTGCTTGGTTGTGATTGCATCTAGAGTCGTGCGCTGAAGCGACAGGGTCACGTCGGCCTCCTTCGACTGCGCATGGGGCTGATAAGTCAGGGCGCTATTTTCAAGCGTGAGGACATACTGCTCTTCGGGCTGCGTGAAATTCCAATTGATGACGATCTTGCGACCCGACGCACGCACGCCGTTTAGCCGAATACCCAGGTAGTCGAAAAAGGCGTCCGTGGGCAAAGCGTGGATGAGGTCTGGGCTGGTCGTACCGCCACTGGGGTACTTCATGATTCCATGCCGCAGTTCCATGGCGCCCATCAAATACGCGTTGCGCCATGTCGCGTTCTCGCTTTGATAACCCATTTGCTCGAGCGCGTCCGCCTCGAGCTCGCGCGCCTCGGTATTGGCCGGATCGCTGAAAACGATATCGCTCGTCACCTGGGCAACCCAGCGATATTGTCCCTTGGCGAAATCGTTCTTCGCGCGGCTGAGCGCGGCGCCGGCCCCTCCCATGTACTCGATCGTCTTGATGGCCGTCTCGCGCGCGGGAAGGGGATCCAGATGGGCGGGATTGGCGTCATACCAGCCCAAATACTTTTGATAGACGGCTTTCGCGTCATGGTTGAGAGAGCCGTAGT
>JBEKVI010000032.1:0-53827 GCA_049514215.1 Burkholderiaceae bacterium | reverse complement strand
AGCGGTGGCAACGCCCACCTGGGCGCTCGCGCTATGCAGCGACGCCTCGCTGGCCCGGATATCCGGACGCTGACGAACCAAGGAAGACGGTAGCGTGACCGGAAGATGGCTCGGTAACTGCAGCGATTCGAGCGTGAACTCCGGCAGGCCGGTCTCGCTGGGCGGCTTGCCTACCAGCACCGCGAGCTGATGCCGGGTTTGCGCAAGAGTCTTTTCCAGAGGGGGAATCGACGCCCGAGTCGTCGCAACCTGTGTTTGTTCCTGCAGCAGTGTCGCGTGCGGGATCGCCCCGACGCCGTACTGGCGCTGGACGATGCTCAGCTGGTGCTCTTCGGCATCGAGGACGTCGTGGGTCGCCTTCAATTGGGCCCGCAGCGAAGCTTCCTTGATCGCGGTCGCAGCGACGCTGGAGGTCAGCGTCAGATAAGTCGCCTCGAGCTGAAAGTTGGCGTAGTCGACCTGAGCTTCATAATTTTCGACCTGACGCCGCGCCGAGCCAAAGACATCGACGCTATAGCTGACATTGACCGTGGCGTTCACCACGGTCAGTTCGGGGTTAAAACCAGGCTCCCCCAAAGTGACCCCGGAGAAGCGCTCGCGCGCAGCCTGACCCTGTGCATCGACACTGGGGAAAAGCAGCGAGCCGCGCTCAGCATTGAGCGTCTCGCGTGCCTCGCGCAAAGTGGCTTGGGCCGCAGCCAGATTGGGGCTTTGGGCCAAGGCCATCCGGATCATGGAATCGAGGGCATCGGAATGAAACAGTGTCCACCATTGCGCCGGGATTTCCTCGCCTATCCCGAAGTCCTGGGCGACTCCCGCCGGGCCTTGTCCGGAGACGGTCGTGGCCGGCATCGGCTGTGGCGTGTACCCCGACACCGACGGAGCGGCGGGCTCCTTGAAGTCGGGTCCGACGGCACAGCCCGCAAGACCGATTGCGGCGCTCCCAATAGCAATCCATACGAAAAAGCTTCTTTTCAAATCAATTACTCCCCAGCGGCGCGTCGCGCGCTTGGCGCGTACACCGAATCAATCCCGATCACCGTGATGAGAGCTAGGAGTCGAGGAAGCTGAAGCGCCCAAGGCACCCTATATTGAGAAATGCGCCCGGCCAAATGCGTTTTGGATCGAAAACGCGTAGGGGATTCTACATCGTCTTGAGCAACCTTGATGCTCGCCGCTCGGGCAGGCAGCGCCCGTCCCACCCCTCGCGACACTGGCGGAGATTGCCAGCAAAGCGCTTCTGAGCGACCATAGCTTGTCACAATCCGAAACCACGGGAGGAATCGATGACGAAGAAGCGGCCGATCACTGTATACATCCTCATTGCCATGGTCATCGGCATTGGGGTCGGGTACGCCTGCAATCAGGCATTTCCGGACAAGGCGACCGCCGCAACGGTCGCGGGATACATCTCGTTGTTCACGGACGTTTTCCTGCGACTGATCAAGATGATTATTGCGCCCCTGGTTTTCGCGACGCTCACGGTAGGCATCGCGCATATGGGAGACACCAAGACGGTCGGACGCATCGGGATCAAGGCATTGGGATGGTTCGTCATCGCCTCTCTGATCTCCTTGGTGCTCGGGCTCATCCTCGCCAACCTTCTTCACCCTGGTCAGAACATCGGGCTTCCACTTCCCGACGTCGGTTCCTCGGCGAACCTGAAGACGTCGTCGTTCTCCGTCAAGGAATTCGTCACGCATCTGGTGCCGCGGTCCATCGCCGAATCGATGGCCAATAACGAGATCCTCCAGATCGTGGTGTTTTCGATCTTCTTCGGAAGTGCGCTGGCGTCTCTGGGCGAGAGCGGTCAAGCTCTTGCCAAAGTGATCGACGGCCTTGCGCATGTCATGATCAAGATCACGGGGGCCGTCATGTGGCTCGCCCCGTTGGCCGTGTTCGCCGCCATCGCCGCCACCGTAACCACGCAAGGCCTCTCGATCCTACTGACGTTCGCAAAATTCATGGGGAGCTTCTACCTCGGACTCTTGGTTCTCTGGGGTGTTCTCATCTTTGCGGGCTTCCTCTTTCTCGGTCAGCGGGTGTTCCATCTCGTGAACCTGATTAAAGAGCCCTTTCTGCTCGCCTTCTCGACCGCCAGTTCGGAAGCCGCCTATCCCAAGATGCTCGACGCATTGGATCGATTTGGCGTCAAACGCTCCATTTCCAGCTTCGTGCTGCCCTTGGGCTACTCCTTCAACCTGGACGGCTCGATGATGTACTGCACCTTTGCCGTGCTGTTCATCGCCCAGGCGTACGGCATCCCGCTCTCGCTCGGGACGCAGATCACGATGCTCTTGCTCCTAATGCTCACATCCAAGGGAATGGCAGGGGTGCCCCGGGCGTCTTTGGTCGTGATCGCCGCGACCTTGGGACAGTTCAACCTTCCCGAGGCCGGGCTTCTGTTGATCATGGGAGTCGACCAGTTCCTGGATATGGGACGCTCGGCCACCAATGCGGTTGGTAACTCGGTCGCCACGGCCGTCATCGCCAAGTTTGAAGGCGCCTTGCTCAGTCCGCAGGAGGCAAGCGCCCAACCGACGGGCATCGCAGGCCAGGCCCCCGTGCTCGCATGAGGGGGGCGGTGGTGCGCGGGCGCCGTCGCGGCGCCGCGAGCGCAGTCTGGAAGCGAAGCCTCATTGCGCTGTCGGCTGCGGTCGTCATGGGTAACAGCCACGCCCAGGTCGAAGGCAATCGCCTTTCCGGGACTCTGAAGAAGGTGCTCGATACAGGCGTCATCACGCTTGCCTATCGCGAATCATCGATCCCGTTCTCCTTCCGGCCTACGCAAGGCAATCCGGTCGGTTATTCGATCGACTTGTGCCGTGCCGTGGTTGATGCCGTCAGCAGCGAGATCGGTCGCACGGTCAGCATCACCTGGCTGCCAGTGACTTCCGAGTCGCGCATCAGCGCCGTGGTCGACGGAAAAGCTGACCTCGAGTGCGGATCGACGACGAATAATTTGGAGCGGCGCAAAGAGGTCGCCTTTTCCCCGATCATGTTCGTCTCGGGCACCAAGCTCATGGTGCCGCGCGGATCACCCATTCACGGCTTCCATGATCTAAAAGGGCGGACCGTGATCGTGACTGCAGGCACCACAAACGAGGCCGCGATGCACGCCTTGTCCGACAAATTTGGCCTGCAGCTTAAGTTCGTTGTGGGACGCGATCATGCCGACTCTTTTGCCAAGCTCAAGGATGGGGCGGGCGATGCCTTTGCGACCGATGACGTTCTGCTAAGCGGCCTGATCGCCGAGGCGCATGCTCAAAAGAGCTACGAGGTGATCGGCGAATTCCTCTCCTACGATCCTTATGGGATCATGCTGCGCAAAGACGATCCGCAGTTTCTCGCGGTGGTGAACAAGACCTTTGAAGATCTCGCGGAGTCGGGCGAACTCGAGTACGACTACAACCGCTGGTTTCTAAAGCCGCTGCCCGGCGGCGAGCGCATGGAGTTGCCCATGAGTCCGCAGCTGGAGGAAATCATGCGCTCCCTGGGCGCAACCTTGCACTGAGTCTTTAAATTGCGCCGGTCGGCCGCCGGAATCGCTTCTGGACGTCTAGAAGTGGGCGAGATTGCGCTTAGGATCCGTTTGCTCGGTCAAACGCAGCACGACCTTACCCTCCTTGATCTCCACCCGATCTCCCACGGTCAGCGGCACGCTGCCATCTTGCACCACGATGGCGGTGAACCCGGTATCGAAGACCACCCTGACGCGATACCGAAGAGGCCCGCTCTTACCGGGGTCGGTTTTGGCCGCTACCGTCGAGTCCACGAAGGCACCCATGCCTGTTCCATCGGCCCAGGCCAACTCGATTGAATTGACGTTACCGCCCTCGTCGCGAAACGAGGGATAGGCCGCACCGTTCCCGAAAAAAGAACAGCCCGAAAGCCACAGCACCGCCAGCGCCAGCGCCAGCCTGCATTGGCGCCATCGTATGTACCTCATCCATTCATCCTTTCTTGCGGATCATGCGCCGCGCCTCGGTCTGCTCCTGATCAGATCAACCGGTGCGAGCACTCTAGAGCTCCAACGATAACATGGTCGCATTCGCAACCCGTTGGCGGGTTAGCTATTCCCGGGTAGGACCGAGCGGGCCAGCTTTGGCCGAGGGCCGAACTCGGGTGCGCTGCTTGCAGAACGCTCGATTAATCCCAAGGCCACTTCCAGCGACTTTTCCAGCTGGCGGTCGCGGCCAGCCGCAGCATCCTGCGGAGCATTGTCGATCTCGATGTCAGGATCGGTACCATAGTTCTCGACCCCCCAGCCGACATCCTGAAACCAGAACGAAAACTCGGGCTGAGTCGTCTCTGTACCGTCAACGAGTGCATGGCGAGGCCAGATACCGATCACGCCGCCCCAGGTGCGCGTGCCGACGAGGGGGCCGATCTGCATGAGTTTGAAGCAGTGGGAGAAGATGTCCCCGTCGGATCCCGCGTGCTCGTTGGTGAGTGCGACTAGCGGGCCGGCGGGCGACTCGCCGGGGTAAGGCGAGGGTTGCCCCCAGCGCGGGACATCGTACCCGATGCGCTTGCGAGCGACCTTTTCGAGCAGCAGTTGAGAGACATGTCCTCCGCGATTGTAGCGAACATCGATGATCAGGGCGTCCCGATCACATTCTGAGGTGAAATAGCGGTGAAACTCCGCAAACCCGGCCGATTGCATGTCCGGCAGATGGAAGTAACCGACGCGGCCTTTCGATTCAGCGTGCACCCAGCGCCGATTCGCCTCCACCCACTCCCGGTAGCGCGCCGGAACTTCGTCCTCCAGTGCCTTCACCAGTACCTTTCGCACGGAAGCTCCTGCGTTTGCGCCCAGTTCCAATTCGACCTTCTGCCCTGCCTGGTGGACCAGGAGGGCCTGTGGAGGGCATTCGCGGCTGACACGGCGTCCGCTGACCGCCAGAATCCGCTCGCCCACCGAGGCCGCCACTCCGAGTGCGTTCAGGGGCGAATCGGATGCTTCATCCCACGCATCGCCCTCGACCACATGAACCAGTTCGTAGCTGTTCTGATCGCTCGACAGTCGCCAGTCGGCCGCCAGCTGACCGAGCGTCACCGGAGGTGCCCGCCGATGATCGCCTCCCATCTCATAGGCGTGCGAAGTGCCGAGCTCGCCATGGAGTTCCCAAATGAGATCCGAGAGCTCCGAGCGGGTTGCCACGCGCTCGAGCAAGGGACGGTACTGGTGATAGATGGCCTCCCAGTCGATCCCCGACATATCCGGCACCCAAAACTGATCCCTCTGCAGACGCCATACCTCGCGCAGCATCTGCTCCCACTCCCGCCGCGGCTCAACCGAGATTCGGATGCGCTCGAGGTCCACCCAGCCCGTTTGCCGGGAGGTCGCATTGGGATCACGACCTGGCTCGACCTTGGATTCGGGCTTTTTGTGCGTATCGATCGCGCGGACACGATCTTTGTATCGATAGGCAAGCATGGAGCGGTCCTCGCACAGCACAAAGCTGTCCATGCGATCGATCCAGGTCTCGGTTTGCTGGGTGTCGAAGTCAAACACCTCCAGGCGCGCCGGAAGCTCCTTCGTTCCGCCGCGACCGTGCGCGCCCTGAATGGCGTGAGCGGACCAGAATACTTTCCTGTGGCCCGCACCGATTCGGCCGTAAAGTCCCTCGGAAACCGGAAAGGCCGCGATGCGCTTGGCGATCTGATCCAGGTCGACGCGGACCTCCGGAATATCCTTTTTTTCCGGAACAGCAGCGGGGTCTTCCCCGGGGCTTCTCGGGATCGGTTCGAAGGGGGATCGGCTTTGCGCGCGAAGCCCAATCACATAGGGACGGGCCGCCCGGGGAAAACTCAACTCGAACTGCACGCTGTCGTAGACCGGATCGAAAGTTCTGACCGAGAGGAAATAGAGATACTGGCCGTCGGGATCGAAGGTGGGACAGTAGTCGCGAAACTCTGGACGAGTGATCAATGCCGCAGACTGCGCCTTCACGTCATAGAGCTTGATGGCGCAATGACGGGGGCTCGTCCAAAACGAGTACGCCAGCCATTGCCCGTCGGGGGACCAGGCAAGGTCTTCCGTACGTCCGGAGATGCTGCGATCGATCACGTCCAGCTTTCCGGAATGCACGTCGCCGATCATCACTTCATTGCGATGGTTGCTGAGCGCAAGGTGTGACCCCACGGGGGCAGCCGCCAGGGTGACGACGCGGCCCACGTCCCATTCCAGGGTCCGTTGCGCTCCATCACGATAGCACTCGATGCGCTCCTCACCGGACCCGTCTGCGACGCAGATTAACGACTCGCCGTCCGCGAGCCACTGACCCAGGCGCTGACGCACGCCGTCTGGCTCACCCCACTGCTTGACCGCTCCTTCCCACAGGGGACTGGTGAACAATTTCCCGCGCGCTTCATAAGCAAGGCTGTGTCCTTTCGGGTGCGGTTTGATCCCCGTCAAGCACTTCGATGCGGGAACAAACTTGCGCGCCGCTTGCGCGCGATGCGCGGGCACCTCAATGGGAACACGTTGTGACTGACCGCTCGCCGGATCAAAGAGCCAGATATCGGCTGCACATTGAAAGACGACACGTTGACCATCCGTTTGCGCGTGTCGGACATAAAACTCATTTTGATGCGTCGCGCGCTCGAGGTCAGACCCATCGGGACGACAGGAATACAGGTTACCGATCCCTTCGAAATCGGAGATGAAATAGATGCGATCCTTGACCCACATCGGACTCGTGATGTTGCCCTTGAGGCCTTCTAGCCTGCGAAACGCCCCCGTTCCGTCCGGATCGACCCAAAGGTGCCCGGCGGTTCCGCCCCGATACCGTTTCCATCGCGCCGGATCCGCCGTGTTGCGCCCGATCACCTGCGCGCCTGCGGGGCCAAAGCTCAAATGATTGACCTGTCCGAGAGGCAGCAGCTCCGGCAGCCCTCCCTGGATGGAAAGGACGTGGGCACGATAGTTCCGAAAGAAGGGCTGACCCTGCGTAGTGACGAACAGGATGCGACCATCGGGCGTAAACCCACGCACCATGACGTCGGGGCCGAGCCAAGTCATGCGTCGTGCGGGCCCTCCTTCAGCGGACATGAGGTAAACCTCGGGATGATGCTCGTCGCGGCTGACGTAGGCCACAAGCCGGCCGTCGCTCGAGAGCACCGGCGTTGATGGCTCGCCGGCGCCCGCCGTCAGACGACGCGCAGGCCCCCCGGTTGCAGCGACAGACCAAAGATCGTCGTCGCACACAAAAATGATGGTCTCGCATGCCAAAGTAGGGTGCCGCAAATATCCAGGCTGGGTCATGGTGGTGAAAGTGAGATTTCGAAGGTGCGACTCACCGCCCCAAGCGGAAAGCGCGTAGCCCGATATTTTGGCACATCCCCATTGGGGTCCTCGGGCCGCCCCATCCGCACAGAAACCTGGCGCTCTCTCCTCTTACGCGACTGGAAATCCGATCCTCAAAAGCCAACTGTCACCAAAGTCACGGCAACCGGTAAGAGCCTGTGACTGCGGCTCACCTCCAAAGGGATGAACGCCATGGACTGGAGCCGGCGTCGGATGACTCGATCGTCGGGTCACGAACCGGGCACCCGGCTCGGCTTGTCCGTTGTCACATTCGCCTTGGCGCAACACCACCGGCGCCCAGAAAAGCCTCGGGCCGACGTCGAAGGCGAACCAAGAAGCTCGGTCGACCATTCGCTTGGTGACGAGAATATTCTCTTAAAACAATGATTTACACCACATTCAGAGATTCTATTGGGCACACTGACGCGCTCGTGTAGGCCGAATGGATCGAATTGGCTCTGCCCTTGAACGGTCTAAACGGATAGGATCATCCGGCTGGGACTTCGTCCGGCCCCCTAGGGCCGCGGTGAAGAACGTTTTTTTCATTTTCCCGCCTCGATTCCTGATGAAGAGCGACCCCTCGACGATCCCCGTTGGTCTTTTGCATTCCACCCAGGGCACCATGGCCATCGGCGAGACCTCCATGCGAGATGTCTTGCTCATGGAGATCGAGCGCGTCAATCGCCAAGGGGGTCTGCTCGGTCGCCGCCTCGAACCCATCGTCATGGATCCCGCCTCTGATTGGATGGCATATCGCGATCTGGCCCACGGCATGATTCACGAGCACGACGTCCAGGCGATTTTCGGATGCTGGACCTCAAGCTCTCGCAAATCTGTGCTGCCGGTGGTCGAAGAGTCGGATCGCCTTCTGTTCTATCCCGTGCAGTACGAGGGAGAGGAGCTGTCCCGCAATTTGTTCTATTTCGGCGCCACGCCGAACCAACAAGCCATCCCCGCTCTTGAATACCTGATGTCGTCCGCTGGCGGAGGATTTCGCCGCTTTTTTTTCCTGGGCACCGATTACGTCTATCCGCGCACGACCAACCGCATCCTCAAGCTCTTTCTCGAGGCCAAGGGACTGAATACGGATGAACTGCCCGAGCTCTACCTGCCCTTCGGATACGATCGGTGGGAGCGTGAGATCGAGCTCATTCGCGCCTTCCATCAGGCAGGTCGTGGCGCCGTAATTTCGACCCTCAATGGCGACACCAATCTGAGCTTCTATCACGCCTTTCGGAAGGAAAATTTTCCGATTGAAGATCTGCCGATCATGGCTTTTTCGGTGAGTGAAGCCGAGCTGCAGTTACTGGACCCGGACGATATCGTTGGGCACTATGCCTGCTGCAGTTATTTCATGTCCAACGCGTCGCCCGAGAATGCCCGATTTATCGCCGAGTGGCAGAGTCGCTTCGATCATCCGCGGCCTGTCTATGATGCGATGGTCTCCACCATCGTCGGATTTCGCATGTGGTGCAAAGCCGTCACGGGGGCCAACACGAGCGCGACCTCCCAGGTCCGACAGTACATGTACGGACAATCCGAGGTTTCGCTCAGCGGCAAGACCTGTACGATGGGTGTGAATCATCACCTGAATCTTCCCAGTTTCGTTGGACGGGCCAATCGCAGTCGCGGGTTTGACATCGTCTGGGAGTCGTCGCGACCGATCCTGGGCGATCCCTTCGCTGCGGCCACCATCATTGCCGATGCGCGTGCCGCCAATGCCCAGCGCGAACTGCTCGAGGCCTTGCCCACCCCGCTTTTGGTGGTCGGCGAGGACAGCGTCGTGCGCTATCGGACACCGAGCACCCACCGATACTTCGGACCCACCATTGAGAAGCGTCAAATCATGGAGATCCGCAATGCAGCCCATCTGACGGATGGAGAGCATCAGGGCGACTTGCGCATACGGGATCAACGAGGTCGCACCTATCACATGACCGCAGCGCTGCGGCAGCTCAGCTTCGAGGGCCAAAAGGCCTATCTCGTGTCGCTCGCAGATGTGACACACATTCGCGAGATCGAAGAAAAGCTCAGAGTCGTCAACGGCGAGCTGCAGCAGCTCGCAACAACCGACCCGCTCACCAATGTCAGCAATCGACGCCACTTCCTCGATTCCGCTTTGGGGGCGCTGGATCTCATCCGCAATCACGGCCAGCTCGCGGCCATGTTCATGCTCGACGTGGACGTTTTCAAGGGATTAAACGATCGCTACGGACACGATATCGGCGACCGGGTCCTAATCGAGATCGTGACCATGATGCGTCATACGCTGCGCCCCCAGGATCTGTTCGGCCGTTTGGGCGGCGACGAGTTCGCTGGGCTACTGGTCGATGCCGACACCGCCCAAGCCTTCGCTCTGCTCGACGAGTTGCGTGTCAAGCTCGCATCGGTGCGCATCACTGTGGGTGACGAGATCGTGAGCTTTACATCGAGTATCGGGGTGACCGCGGTCGATCCCGCCGACACCTCGGAATCAGCACTCAAACGCGCCGATACGGCACTCTATCGGGCCAAGGAAACCGGTCGCAATCGGGTTTTCATCGTTTCAGTCTAGTAGGCAGACGGTCCGGTTCCCCGAGCGCGTACCGATCCATGCGCACCTATGGGGATAACGCGGGCTCGGAATGGCGCACGTCGCGTTGCTCGAGCTGGAGGTAAATGCGCTGAATATTCTGGAGGTGCAATTCAGGATACCGCTTCCACGAGCGATAGGCCCCGAGTTCGAGCTCGGACTGGGCGTCGACGAGCCCGACGTGGCGCCCATACAGTTCGGCGACGCGAGCTCGCAGTTCCCGCAGGTAATTCGCCGTCACCCCGATTGCAGATCGCGGCAAGAGCGGTCCAAAGCCTGGCACGACGGTCTTGACTGGCAGATGGGCAAGCTCATCTAGTGCCTTGAGCCAGCCGTCGAGGTCGGAATCGGCTCGGACCTCGGGGATCCGCCCGACCACGACAAGCCCACCCGCGAAAAGAGTTCCGCTGTCGGGGTCAAAGACCGCGAGATCGCCCGCCGTGCTGGCCGGACCGAACTGCAAGAGTTTCAATGCGCGGCCCCCGACACTCAGCTCGCTCGTAGCATTGATTTCACGGTTTGGAACGGTGACACTCGAGCCTCTCATCGCCTCCTCTCCCAAGGCCAGCCGCAAGCGGCGAAGGCAGATTTCACAGCGCTGCTCGATCAGACGTGCCGTCCGGCCGTCTGCGAGAATCGAGACGTTTTGCTCTTTGAATGCGGATGCGCCAAAGACGAATTCGGGTGCCTGGTGTGTCAGGATGACGAGCGCCGGTGTCAGGTTGGACACTTGTTCCATGATCGCGCGCATCTGCTGGCCGTAAAGATAGGACGAACCCGTGTCGATGACAGCGATCCCTGAGGACCCCACGAGAAAGCCGTTATTAGCGACGATCCCGTGATTCGAGGGCGCGACTTCCTCCCCGGTCCCAAGGAGCGCGTAAACCCCTGCTGCAATCTGAACGACTTGCGGCGCATCTTGCTCGCCCAAAGCCGCCGGTGCTCTGAGCACGAGCGCGACAGCGACGACAAGCATCTGCGCGACTCGCGGCACAGCTAGAAGCGTTCCTGTTAGCGGAGGGGAGAAGGAATTCAACCGGCCCCTACCGGGGTCGTCGTGATATGGACGCGACTTTCATATTTCAAGTCCTTGGTGTCGATCACCTCAGCCTTCAGTTCGCCTCCTCCGGCACGCGGAATGAAGTAGAAGCGGAAATTGGGGTTCTCTGAGATCGAGAAATCGACGTCCGCGGTCATTACGATTTTGCCCGCATAGGTGACGGTGAACTTGCGTACGTAGTAGGCCGGTTCGTAGAGCCGGGTTACTTGGTCCATGGCCAGACCGGAGCTGTTCGGATGGCTGATCATGAACTGGGCGAGAACAGGGTGGTCTTCGGTCACTGCGCCGGCCACCTGGAAGCGTGTGCGTCCCAGGTTGGCCAGCGCGGCCGCGGCGTCCTTGCCCGCGGGCGCAGAACACCCACCTGAGGCTTTGACATAGCGCGTTGCCATGAACAACGCCCCGTCGTTTGTCTGCGCGATGGCCCGGATAAAAGTGTATTGCTCTACGCGCACGCGGGTCTCGATGTCGGCTTTGCCACTTTCTGGGGTGAACTGGAACACGGCCGCGATGGGCGACGGATTATCGTCGATCACCAACCAGATTTTGGAGATGTAGTGCTCTGGCGTCTGTGCCAACTGGGCGCGAATGGCAATGGGCACGATCGCGGCGTCTTCCGCACGCGCCGGCGCTTCCAACTCGAGTACGCCCTGGTTGGATGCGATCGCTTGATTGTTGAAGAAACTGGACCTGACCTTCTGCCAGACAGCACTCTTGTCGGCATCGGGCGTCTGCGCAGACGCCGCGCCATGAAGAAGCGTCAGAAAGAAGAGCCCACTATAAAAGTAACGATGTATCGACATGTCCGCGGAGCACCTAAGTGCCCTCCTCCCATTCCAGTTCGGCGTACGCCGCCGTCACGTTGCGCCGATTGAACTCATCAAAAAGCGCCCAGGAGTGCTGCTCGCTCAGGTTCGACTTCTCGACGGTCTCCGACAGGGTCTGCTGGGCCTGTATGGCTGCTTTCACCTCGGTTGCGATGTTCCCGAGGTAGCGCACCTGATCGTCCAGCGCCTGCGGCCATTCGGGATCGACCGGTCCGTGGCCCGGAACCAGGTGAGTAAAGCGGAGGCTTCGTAGCGCTTCGCAGACAGCCATCCATCCTCTGATGCTGCCGTCGATAACCGGCACGTGTCGTACAAACAGGAGATCCCCCAACCAAACGGTTCCGCTGGCTTCGTCTTCGACGGTCAAGTCGGTATCAGTATGCGCCGTTCTCCACGCTTTGAGATCGAGAGCGCGTCCTCCGAGATCCAGGCGAAGGGTGTGCTCGACCAAAACCGTCGGCATCACAATGACGCTGCCCTTTGCGACGGGCCCCAAATTCCGCTCAAGCGCTCGTTCGTAGTTCTCTTTACGCGCGGCAAGAGCGGGGGCGAGATTTTTGTGACCGACAAATTGGACTCCGGCGGTTCGAAAGGCCGCATTTCCAAAGACGTGATCCGGATGGTCGTGCGTATTGATGACGTAGCACACTGGAGTGGCAGTAACAGTTTTCACCGCGGCGCGCAGCGCCACACCCATCGCGTAGGTATTGCCCGTATCGATGATCGCCACGCACCGCTGGCCGACGACAAAACTTAGATTGGCGATATCCCCCGCGTTTTGCGGGCTCGCCACCGCGATTTGTCCCGTATGGACATAGACCCCGGGCGCAACCCGAGCTACTTCAAGCGCCTCGGAGCTGGCACGACCGAAAGCGCATGCCAACAAGACAAAGCCCAACGTGAGGGCTAACACTCTCACGGACCGTGACCTAATGGATAAAGCACGCTTTCTTGGCCTTCGCCTGCTCCTCTCGATAGCGGGTCGCGAGCTTTCGGATCGTTGCCGAATCTCTGACGGATTCGCCGATTTCTCCACCGATCGTAAAGGCGTTTCCGGCCGTGGAGACGTCGACGAAATCTTCGTAGCTCATGTCTTGGGCAAATGCATCGATGACGCAAGAGCATTTGTAGATCATCTCCTGCGCCGGACCCGGATTGTCACGCATACAAGCGTGTACGAACTCGACCCGATCGACGGTGGGATAGTCAAAGGCTTGAGCCGCGAGCGGCAGGCATGTCATCGCGATGGCGATAAAGCAAACAGGATATTTCATGGATTCTCCGAATGGATGGGACCGACTTTTCCGACACGATCGAAGGTCAGGACCTCCAAGAGCGCGGGGCTCGCGTCGCCGGCGCCGGGGACCTCGCTGCGGATCGAGTAGACACCGCCGGGTACCTGTTCAGCCAGGGTCAAGACATAGGCCTTTTCTTCGAACTTCGAGAACTTCTCCCGCAGCGCGTCGTTGTGAAAGGGGCGAATGAGAATCTCGTCGCCCGGGATCGACCGCCCTTCGAAATCGACCTTGACGGGGTGGATATCCGCCGCTTCGGCCAAAGCCAGACGAATCCGCTTACGAAAGTAGTTGGCCGAGCCTCCGGTGCGCTCATGCATCTCGCGAACGTCGGCCTCCAGAAAGTAGAGTATCACCGGATTGCCGCGGGCATCCTCTACACGCGGCAACTCGACCCGGTGCTCGCCGGACAGATACTGCGTATCCACTGTCTTGCCCTTAGTCCCTTCTCCGGGTCGCACCGACATGACCACACGGTCTTCGAAGGGAGTATCCATTGATCCCGACCGGCGAAATTTGTACTCGATCGACTCGGTGTGGACCACATTGGCAAGATGGTCGTCCAAGAAGGTCTTCTGCTCGGCCTGCGACACCGTATCGCCCCTGGCACCAAAAGGAGAACAAACCGTGAAGACCACTCCACACAGAATCATGGGGATGCAATTTCTGATGCTAGACATAATGGGCTTTCACGAAAGTTGAGGTGACTACTGCGCGCTGAGACCCGCCTCGCCGGCTAAGTGCCGGCTGGTCTGGGGATCGAGGTGATCGAGCGTTTCAATCACGCGTCTAACGTCCTCCTTGCGGTCCAGATGCACGTAGGTCTCGCCCAGCGCAAGCCATGCCGGAATGAAGAGCGGGTCCAGATAGACCGCCTTCTGATAGGCACTCGCTGCCGCGGTCTCGCGATCCAGATGCGCCAACGCCTGACCGCGATCGAACCAGGCGTCACCATTGTTGGTCTCGACCCGGGCCCAGTCCTGCGTTAATGCCAGGACCTCGTCCCACTTGCCCGCGGCCTCAAGAGCGATGGCCCGAAGGAAATAAGGCAGGGATTCCGGAGCACCTGCCCAGAACGGGACGCCTTCGAGCGGAGCCACGTCAATGTATTCGGACTGCTGGAAAATGCGCGACTGAATCCAGTCAATCGGCGCTGAGAAATAGTCCTCCGCGCGACCAGGTAGGCGAAACGTCAGAATCCCAACGAGGCGGCCTTGCTCGTCGAATAAACCGCCGCCACTCGCTCCTGAGCTAAATGCCGCCGAGGCCTGAATGACTTTACTGCCATGATATTCGTGCAGTGCTCCGACCGATCCTGGACGTGCCTGGATCCCGAAGCCCCCGGTATATCCCACCGCGGCCACGATTTGACCCACGCGAAGGTCGCGTGCGCTTCCCAAGCGCACCGGCGTCATGTTCGCGAGATCGGGAGCATTCAATACGCACAAGTCCTCTTCCACATCGCTGAGTTCGGACTGCACCGGCCAGCGCACGCCGCCACGCACGAGCACGATGGCCTGAGCGTTGCGCGTGACATGGCAATTCGTCAAGAACTTGCCTGGCGCCACGCTTACCGCGGTTCCGATGCCGAACCGGCCGTCCGCCTGGATGACCTCAACCTGGATCACGCTCGCCGAAGCGGCGTGCAGCCGACGAATGCTTTCCTCGTCGGTCGCACGACACGATAGCGAAAAGAGGAGACACAGCAACCCCAACCACGCGGGCAGCGGGGCTCGGATGCAGCGCGCGTCGTGTCGAGCTATGCCAAGATATTTTCGAAGCTTAGTTCGCTCGCGCGCATTAGCGAACGCTTTCACCGGAATCGCTAACTTGCGGTACCCCGTATTCCGCCAGAATCGCTTGGATCTGCGATCGGTCCTTGTCGATCAATTCCTCGATCTTCTTCTTCCATGCCGCCTCGCCAAACCGCACACCCATCGCGATCTCATAGTCAAATTTGACGTCTTGCTCGGACTTCAGCGGAATGACGATCAGTTGAGGTTCTTTCACGCGTTTGGCGAAGTAGCCCGCAATCGGGCCCCAGACGATCGCCACATCGATCTTGCCATTGGCCAGATCGTTTTCGATGATTTGCCCGGGGTATTGATCCGGATCTGCGTTCATCAGCTTATAGGGGACTCCCTGGTCCACGAGCTGGTGATTGGCGAGCCACTCCGATGCAGGTGAGCGATCGTAGACTCCAATCCGAAGCGCGTGAAGCTTATCTTTGGGCAGCGCAAGAAAGTCGTCGGACGACTTCACTGCATCCATTCCCTTTCCCCGCGGGATCACCAGTGCATATGTCGAATGGTAGTACGGCTTGGTCGGCAATACCTGATCGTAGTCCTTGGGAACACTCATGACGATGTCGCACGGAAAGTCTTCGCCTGGCAACTTGTAGCGTAGCGTGTTCCGGATAAACGCCATGCGCTGGGGAAACGAGTAGTACGTGACCGGCAGACCCAGATCCTTGGCAAATAGCTGCGCGATCTTGTCCTCATAGCCCTCACCCTTGGTGTTGGAAAAGGGCATGTTGTTGGGGTCCTGGCAAACACGAAACGCCGTGCGCTCATCACTCGCCTGTGCCCAGGAGGCAGTTGCCGCGCAGCACAATGCGATCGAGGCGAGAGCCATTAGCCAGAAGCGTCTCGCACTGACGCACGGATCTCGCGCATTCATGGCGCACCGTCCTTGATCTCTTCGACGCGCGCTTTGGTGATAGCGCCGTCCGATCGCCCCTTCAGATAGCTGTAAAGATTATCCAGATTGCTCATGACCATCTGATTCGAGCTCCAGGTTGGCATGCCTTTGTCCAGTCGACCTTCCGTGACCGTCTTCTTGAAGTCCGCCTTGGAGAGTGTCTTCAAGCTTTCGATGAGTGAAGGGCCCACCAAGCCTTCCTGATTGGCTCCATGGCAGCGATCGCAGGCGGCGGCGCGCCAGGCTCGAAATCCTTCCATCGTATTGTGGTCCACTTTGTACCCATCGACGACCTTGTATGGCTTAGCCGCCGCATCATCGGCGGCAAAGGCTCTACGACCACCCAAATTGCTCCCTAACCCGATCACCCCGGCGACTATCGACAAACCGATGACGAGCTGCTTGCGCTTCATCCTGACTGACTCCTGATCGTGGCATTGATGGATATTCCGACTTCTCTACTGCAGGCTTTGTTCCCACCGCACGTTTGTGCTGTGCAAGGTGAAAATGGCGCCTCCACGTTGTCATGCGTGGAGGCGCCATAAGGTAGGAAGAGCGTGGTGTTAGTTCGCGCTTGGGATCGCGAAGACCGTTAGCGAGCCGCCCAATTCAGTGTATTGGTTGAGCTCGCGATAACCGCCGACTGCGCCCAGGCCATCGGTATCTTTCTCAAGACCCGCAGCCATGCCGATGCCAGCCCAGCCTCCGATACCCGAATACACTCCGACGTACTGCTTGCCGTCATGCATGTAGGTAAACACGTTGCCGATGATTCCGGAGGGTGTCTTGAACTTCCACAGTTCCTTGCCGTCTTTCACGCTCACGGCTTTGATATAGCCTTCAAGCGTTCCGTAGAATGCAACATCGCCTGCGGTCGTCAACGCACCGCTCCAGACGGAGAACTTCTCCGGATGGGACCAGACGATCTTGCCTGTGCCGGCATCCCAAGCGATGAAATTACCCATACCGCCATGGCTGTTCGGAGCGGGGTACATCGAAAGCGTCGCGCCGACGTAGGGTTGCCCGGCCACATACTCGACCTTAAACGGTTCATAGTCCATGCAAACGTGGTTCGTCGGGACGTAGAACAGGCCGGTGTTCGGATCAAACGAGGAAGGCTGTTCGTCCTTCGATCCCAACGCGGCAGGACAGATGCCCTTGACGTTCACGTCCGGTCCAGACTTGGCCGTACTGTAAGTCGGAACCTTGTTGGGGCGTCCCGTCTTCATGTCGATGCCAGAGGCCCAATTGACGTTCGGATCGTACTTGTCAGCAACGAGCAGCGCGCCGTTGGTCCGATCCAGGGTATAGGCGAAACCATTGCGGTCGAAGTGAACCAGGACTTTCTTCGGGCTGCCACCCACCTTGATATCGGCCAAAACCATCTCGTTGACACCGTCGTAGTCCCACTCGTCGTAGGGAGTCATTTGGTAGACCCATTTGACCTTGCCGGTATCGAGGTCGCGGGCCCAGACGCTCATAGACCACTTGTTATCGCCCGGACGTTGGGATGGATTCCAGGTGCTCGGATTGCCCGTACCGTAGTAGACGAGATTCAGGTCCCGGTCGTAGCTATACCAGCCCCAGGTTGTTCCGCCGCCGATCTTCCATTGATCGCCCGTCCAAGTCTTGATCGACGAGTCCTTCCCAACGGGCTCCACCTTTCCGTCCGTCCAGGTCGTCGTTTTGTCCGGGTCGATCAGCATTTCAGCGTCAGGTCCCGTGCTGTAGCCGCGCCAGACCTGCTTACCGGTCTTGATGTCGTAGGCCGTCAGATAGCCGCGCACACCCCACTCACCGCCGCTGATCCCGGTGATCACCTTGTCCTTGAATACGTGCGGAGCATTGGTGTTCACGGCACCGACCTTGGGGTCACCGTTTTTGACGGTCCAGACGACCTTGCCGGTCTTCGCATCAAGAGCCACCAGATTGGTGTCCGCTTGCTGCAGGAAGATCTTGCCATCGCCATAGGCCAGTCCTCGATTCACCGTATCACAGCACATCTGCGGTATCACCGCCGGATCCTGCTTGGGCTCGTATTTCCAGATGATCTTCTGGGTATTCAAATCCATCGCAAAGACTTTGTTGGGGAACGGCGAGTGGATGTACATCGTGTCGCCGATCACCAATGGCGAGCCTTCGTGTCCCCGCAGCACACCCGTCGAAAACGTCCATGCGACCTGAAGCTTGTTGACGTTGCCAGCGTTGATCTGATTGAGGGTGCTGAACCTATGGTTGTACTCGTCACCCGCCTGTGAAGCCCAGTTACCGGGGTCGGAGGCGGCTTTATCTAACGCGGCGTCGGCCAGAACGACACCGGGGCACGCCAGCGCCACAATCAACATGCCCCGCCGCAAGCTTCTTGTAACGTTCATTCCTAGTCTCCTCTATGGTTTTCCAGCGCAGTTCCGATCAGCAGTTGGATCGCGCATCGGCACGAAGCCTCTCACGGGTCGCTCCCCTCTCTCACCCGGCCGGTCGCGTCCGCGGAACAACGTCCCGAGAAACCGCGAACCCACTTCGAGCGATCACGAGAATTAGTGACCCCGCGCCTTCAGAAGTCATCGAAGGCCGTCCAGCGCGCGACAATCCAGTGTCCCAACTACCGCTGCGAGCGAAGCTTTTGCAATAAATATGCCGGAAATTTATTTGTTCAGTTCAGGTCTGCGTGTCCGCCCGCACGAGACGAGAAGCGAGGACAATTTTTGTGACGCGGCGCATCATTGCAGTTGCATCCCGTATGGCTTGCTACAAATTTGACACACTTGTCACGCCCCGATGGGATGCGAATGTGGGCCTAGGCGAACAGATTGCGTCTGCGACGATCACAGGAAAGGTGTCATTCGTGCTGCAGTGCGATGGGGAAAGATCCGAGCAAGGGTACAGCCTAGCTCTACCCCTTGGCGCCGTCGTCGTACTTGATGTACTTGAAGCGGGGATCATCGTTGGGCGTACCGCTGAGCGCGCCGCCCTCAAGGGCCGGCTGCCAGTGCACCACACTTTCGATTTTCCGCGCCAGGGCGAAATCTCGATCGGTGATTCCCTTCGCATCGTGACTCACGAGTTTTACGATCACGAAAGCATAGGAAACGGTCAGGTCGGGGTGATGCCAGGCGGCCTCGGCGAGATGGCCCACCGTATTGACGACCATCAGCGTCGCCTTCCAGCCACTCGTTCGATACTTGCGGCGTAACCATCCATCCTCAAAATACCAGTGTGCCAGCTCTCCTTGCAGGCGTTCCCGAACTTCGTCTTCAGAGTAGGTCTTGATTGTGCCGTCCATTTGTTTGTTCCTCCTGCGCTACGCAGATTTCCTGAAAGCAGTGATAAAAAAATGCGCCCAGCGGCCCCATCGAGGGGCAGGATGAGCGTTGCTCATGCTGCTGTGGGCCTCCAGCGAAACAGTACACCTTGCAGCCGCTCCCTGTTCCAGCCGGATCGATCCTAACTCGGTAGGAGGATCTCGCCCGCTCCTCCGGTGCGAAAGTCGCCGACCCATCGCCTGGCACGAAAAGAGCGCGGAGAAAAAGCGGCAAGATCAACTCCGCGCGATGCGAAGTCGCGGGCCATCAGTCGCAGAAAGGTGAATTCGTTTAGCCCGCAGTCCGCGAAGCTCTCGGACACCAGGGGGGTGCTCGAGAGGATGAGCGTGCCGCGCTGCATGGCGAAACCGAGGTGGGCCGCGCACGACCCCAAGACCATCACCGTTCCAGCCAGCATGCGGGCTGCGCAATAGACGCCCGCATTGCCGCCAACGAGAACCTGCCCGCGGCGCATGCGATGCGCGATGCGCGCCCCGGCGCTACCCAAGACGATCGCGGTACCGCCGCCCATCCCGTGCGCGTCTCCCGGACGCGCCGCCGCGAGAAAATCGCCACAGTCTTTCTCAATGATCAAAAGACCTCCGGTCATCCCGCTGGCCGCAAAGTCTCCCGCCTGGCCTCGGACTCGCAGCGTTCCGCCTCGCATGCCACATCCCGCATACGAGCCCACATTGCCCTCCACGTGTAACACTCCGCGAGTCATAAAGGCTCCCACGAAGAGGATGTTTCGGCTCCCCGTCGGCAGAATGATCTCTTCGCCCGGTGTACCAGACACCGAGAAAAGCTCTCCGGTGCGAAGCAGCGAATTGCCCGAGCGCAGCGGGAGTGCGCGAATCTGCTCTAGCGAAAGTGATGCGAGATGGTCCGGAACGAGACAAGACAGGTCCAGCGGTGCTTGGGGCTCCTCTTTCAATGTCAACACCAAGGCGCTCATCGCGAGAGGACCTCGTGCAGATAAAAATGGAACTTGCCGAGCTTGCCTCCATAGTTTCCCGCCGCCACGCGCCGAATCCCGGCGGGTGAGCCGAGTGCGCAAACGGCCTGAATACCCAACCGCATGGCTACTTCGATGGCGCGCTCGTCCAACCCGTCGATAACGATCTCCAACACGGCCCCATCATCGGCCCCGAGTTCACTTTGGGCAACGCCCTTAAGGGTGGGGCAAAAGGCATCATTCGTCGACGCCGGCAGCTTCTTGTACTTCGATCCGACCTTCGATCCCGAGCGCACGACTCCACCGGGGAAAGGCATGATGACCCCACGGCATTGGCGCATGGCAGCGACCGCAGCCTCACAGGCCAAAAGAGTCTGCGCAACCGTATTGCCGATCACGAGAAAGTTGCCGCCGCCCACCGCCTTGACCACTTGGGCGATCTCCTCACAGACGAATTCGCCGTCCATGACGGGTACGCGCCAGAAGCGACGACCACCGATCTGTTTGGAGACCTGATACCCGTCACCGAAGAATCGAAGATTCTTTCCCAGGGGGACACTCTCCTCACCGACAAGTCCCGAGTACACCGCTGAGGTGGGGGCCGTCAAAATGCACTGACCTACCCGAGTCTCGATTTGCTTGCCCAGCATCTCGGTCGATACCGCAAAGAGGAGCACCGAGAGTCCCGGCCGTCCATCCGGTGTTTCGTCAGTCCCAAGCTCGGCCTCGATTGCGGCTTCACAACCACAGCCGATGACGGAGGTGGCAAACCCGGTCATTGATTCGGCTGCGTGCCGCGCCCAGGTGAGGTTGGCCGCGGTCACGAGGAGCCGGGCTGCCCGCATCCTGAACGCTTCGGCGAAGCTGTCGTCGATGTGCACCCCGTTGATGACGAGGGTGCGCTTAGCTTCGTTTGAGGCACTCATGGATCAGGAGTCGGCTACTGCCGCACTCGCAAAGCTCTTCGGGATCGATTGCAAAGTTCGACAAGGCGGTGCTCGCGTGGCGCTCGAAATAGGGTCCAAGACGGCGCTTGAGTGCCGGTCCGTCGTAGCTGGGTTTGACGGTATGCGTTGCCCCACGCGTGATCGCCACGATCTGTCCGTCCCGGGCCACGAGCGTGCCGTCCTTGAAGACATAAGCGGGTTTCGAAAACATGGCCTCGCGGTCGCTATTGTCTCGATACACGGTGATGTCGGCCGCGGCACCTTCGCCCAGATGACCGCGATCGCTCAATCCCAAAACGCGCGCGGGGCCCGCACGCGTCAGTATCGCGATCTCATATAGAGTGTATTCGCGATCGAGCGCGCCCAGTTCTGATGCGGCTTGCGCTGCGGGCGCGATGGATGCCAGCTTTTCGTTTCGAAAGCTTCGATCCATCAAGAGCCTGATGAGATGCGGATAGCTGGTGAACGGCGCTCCGTTCGGATGGTCGGTGGTCAGGAAAATACGCCAGGGGTCGTCAACCATGAGGAAGATTTCGAGGCCAATGGCCCACTGCAGCGCGTTGACGAAGTTCTGATCGCGGTAGCGAAACGGTACTACGCCACAACCGGCTTCGCACTCGATATCCATGAGCACCCACTTCTTGGGATGGGCGTGGCGGCGCACCTGGTGCTGCGCCATCGTATCGGCCGAAGTCGTGACGGTCTGACCGAACATGATCTGCCCGACATCGGCAGAGATATTCGGGTTGCGATTGATCGCTTCGGCGATGCGCGCGGCACCGGACGAGAACCCGCGCGGGCCGTCCTTGCCATAACTGTGAAACTGGATATGGGTCAGATGCATCGGCAAACCCTCGACCCCGGCAATCGTCTCTAGGGTCGTATCGACGTTGCCCGGTGCACCGAGATTGCAGCCGTGCACATGCAACGGATGCGGTACACCCAGATTGTAGAGCGAGCGCGCGAGCGTGGTGAGCACGGTGCGCGGTGCGACGTGATAGTGCGGACCCGGTTCGTCAAGGTCGAGTTTTCGGGCATTGAATTTGAAGGCGTTGATCCCGCCCGGGTTGACCACTTTTAGGCCGAGACATTGGGTAGCGTCCAGGGTCCACGCGACGTAGTCATCGACTAAGCCTTGCTCGATTGGACCCGAAAGAAGACTCAAGAGGAAGTCGTCGTTGCCGAGCATCGCGTAGCCGCCTTTGTCGATGATCGGGATATCGCCCATCTCCAGATGCGCCTGCCGCGCGTTTGTGGGTACGATCGCGGGTTCAAAGCAAGCCGTGTACCCCATTTCGGCATAGCGATACCCGGTCGCCCAGGTCGCCGGAGCCACCTCTCCGCAGCAGGCCCTCAGGAGCGGCGTTCGCTCCCAAGGCGTCATGCGTTGAATCTCCGGCAAAAGCATGCGCGCGATATTCGTCTTTCCGCCACCGATGTGCGTGTGCAAGTCGATTGCGCCTGCCATGACGGTCATGCCCGTGACGTCATAGACGACGTCGATCGGTGTCTGCGGATCCGGTGCGGCGCAGATGCGGCCGTCGTGGAGGTAGAGGTCGCGAACCTCCCCGTCGACACTATGGGCAGGATCAATGATGCGGGCTTGGCGCAGTTGGGTCCACATGGTTCGGTTCAGATCATCGCGCTCACGCGCGAGAGGACCTCCGCCACCGAGGGGAGTTCAGACTCGAGCAGTCCGCGCAGGCGAACCGTCACGGCGCCGTCCGCGCGGACCCAGTGTCCGGCATGGTGGACACCGGGCGTGGCCACATCGATCTGCACCGCGGGCTCCGCTGGCAGTCGCATCGTGCCGCACCCCAAAACGATGGTGGGCACGGCCGTGGGAGGGGGCTCGCGTTCCGGATCCAAGCTCGATATCCACACGAGTGCGTCGACCTCCCCACGCTCCAGCATCTGTTCCGTACGGAAGCGCGACGGATCATAATCGACGCGCCCGCCGGCAAAGCTCACCGGAAGAGCCAGCCCAGTTTGCCACGTGCAGACGAAATTCGCCGTGAGATCTCCGTCGCTGCCCGCCAAGGGCAGCCCGGCAAATCGCGTCGTCTCGTTGAGGGCCACCAGGAGTGCGTTCATCGCACCAATGGCGAGCTCGGCATGCGGAAAGTCGAATTCGTCGGCCGTCCAGATCAGTACTCCGTAACGGGCGCCTCGCAGGCGCTCGACCAGACCCCCTAGCGTTGCGCGCGAAAGCGGCCCAAAGCCCGTGGTCGAGTCGCAGCGACCGGCAAGCAAACCCAAAAGCACGGCAAACAAATCGCCTAGTTGATCCACATCGCAGGGCAGGTGCTCGATGGGGCCGTCTAGAGCGGATGTATCTGGCGCGCTCGAACTGATGCTAATGACGGTCGGCTCTCGATCGTTTTGACCGATTCTGTTTTTTCCCAAGAGTCGCTCGGCCAGCCGCGGGAACGCAAGCATCGGCTTTTCGCCCGCGATAACCACAAGATCTGCGCGATTGCGTACTTCCGAGAAAGTGGTCGTAATCCAGCCCCGATCCTGTACGCAAAGCAGGTTTCGGGAAAGACCCGCCCCATTGACGTGATCGACTGCCGCACCGAGCTGATCCGCGAGAGCCAGCGCGGCACGCACCCCAGCTACGTCAGTCGCGAGACCGCCGATGGCGGGTCGATGTGCGTTCCTCAAGATGCGCGCACATTCAGCGAGGGCTAAATCGAGATCGACGGTCTGGCCGGCCACGGCGGCCCTCGCGCTCTTGTGCAGTGCGATGCGGCGATACGATTCGATGCTGCGGGAGCATCCTTTGCTCCGCACCGCAGCGTTTCCGGCGCCCGTCTCCACGGTGAGATCATCGCAGGCCAGTCCGCAAAATGGGCACGCGACGTCCGTGTGGATCTCGACAGCGCTATCCACGAGTGAACTCGTACCAGCCAGGCGGACCTGACTTCGGACGGGAGGAATAACGGATGCGGCAGGTCCCAGTCATGATCCGGGCGGGATCAACCCGCTTTGTCCCCACTGAGTAAAGATGGTCCCGCAAACGGGTCCGAGTTCCACCATGAGCTATGGCGATCGGTGAGTCCAGTCGAGTGGACGTCACTGCATAGAGCATGCCAGTTTCTTTCGGAACGGGGATGAAAGGCACAGCCCCATAGCGGCCCCGGGGTTCGACCGGGGTGAGACACGTGTAACCCATCGGACGCCGCGAGATGACAGAATGTATCGGAGCCGTGGTACACAAGTTACTGATTTAGCGCGCGCTAATCAGGGCGTGGTTTGGGATAATTTTGGCACGTTGCTTGCACTGGCTGACGGATCAAGACTTGACCCCATCCCCAATATGCCTCGCATTACGGTTCGCGCTCCCGCGCGATTGCATCTCGGCTTTCTCGATCTTCATGGCGGGCTGGGAAGAAGCTTTGGGAGTCTGGGGCTTGCGATCGACGCTTTGCCGACCGTTCTACGTATCAAGGCCGCCAAGGAGATTGTGGTCGAGGGGCCGGATGCCGCCCGTGCGCGGGAAATGTTGCGGCGCTTCCAGAGTCGTTTCGCCGGTCAGGGAAATTGGGGCCTGGAGCAGGGCGTGCACGTCGAGATTCTCGAAAGTACCCCCCCGCATATTGGCCTGGGCTCAGGAACGCAGCTCGGGCTTGCGCTCGGGACGGGCCTGTCCCACCTGTTTGGCATGGATCTCGAGTCCCCGGTGCTCGCTGCCGTCGCCGATCGAGGTCAGCGCTCGGGCATCGGTATCGGTGCGTTCGAGCGTGGAGGTTTCCTCGTAGACGGGGGACGCAGCGAGGAAGGTTTGCCGCCGCCGATCATCATTCGCTCCGAGTTTCCAGAGTCGTGGCGGCTCATGCTGATCTTCGATCACAGCCATCAGGGCCTGCATGGGTCGGCCGAGGTCAGTGCATTTCGCGCGCTGCCACCCTTTCCGGAAGAGAAGGTCGGCGAGATTTGCAGGGCCGTCCTAATGCAGGCGCTGCCGGGCTTGGCCGAGGTCAATTGGCTCGCATTTAGCACCGCCATCGGTCACATCCAGCAAGTTGTGGGAGACCACTTCGCACCGGCGCAAGGGGGTCGCTACACGAGCCGTGCTGTCACCGAGGTCATCGAATGGCTCGTTAGCCAGGGCATCGTCGGCGTGGGCCAGAGTTCGTGGGGACCGACCGGATTTGGCATTTTGGCCTCCGTGCTTGAAGCCGATGAGGTCCTGCGGATGGCGCGCAGTCGCTTCGCACGCAATCGATCGCTCTCGTTCTCGATCTGCGCGGGCCGCAATCAAGGGGCGACTGTGCAGCGGTCCATCAACGAATTGGAAAGCGGACTCGCGCAACGGAATGGATAAGCCCCTTTTGCTTCACCTCTTTACTCCCGCGCCGCAGGCGAGTCCTTTCGACGTGAATATGGCCTACGACGCGGGTTACGCGGCGGTCATTCCGTATACGGGAGTCACCCTTGCCGACGTCGCCAACCTCACTCAGGACGCTATTTTTTCGCGCGGACCCAAAGGCGTCAAGCGAACCGGGATCTTTATCGGGGGACGCGATGTCGCAACCGCTGCAGACATGCTCGACGCCGCGCGAAAGTCGATGTTTCCTCCATTCCAGGTATCCGTTTTTGCGGATCCCAGCGGGGCCTACACGACGGCTGCAGCCCTCATCGCGTCCGTCGAAAGGGCCTTGAAGAATGCGCACCAGAAGGTCCTGAAGGGTCTGAACGTCGTCGTTCTTGGGGGAACCGGGCCGGTCGGAATCTGCGCTGCCGTTCTGGCAAGCGATGCGGGAGCGACCGTCCAGATCGCAAGTCATACCAATGCAGACCGTGCCCGGATGGCCAGTCAGTTGGCAAACGCCCGCTACGGGGCGTCGACGGCCGCAGTCGATGCAAGTTCGGCCGAGGGCGTCTCAAGTGCCATAGAGGGTGCCGATGTAATCCTAGCCTGCGCCAAAGCGGGAGTGCGGGTCGTCACCGAAGCCCAGTTGAGCGTCGCAAGGAAGCTGCTTGTCGCGGCCGACATCAACGCGGTGCCGCCCTCGGGCATCGAGGGAGTCGGGGCCACCGACGACGCAGTCCCTCTCAAGGGCACCGCGGGGCCCGCTTTGGGAATAGGAGCGCTCGCCGTGGGTAACATCAAGTATCGCGTCATGCAGAGAATGTTCGAATCCATGCTGAACTCCGATCACGCCCTTTTCCTGGACTTTCGGGATGCCTTTGAACGTGCAAGAGAACTCTCGGCCTAAGCGTTCCTGCCTCCTCATTGTGGGGGTCAGCGCTCGCGCCCTCGCGCAGTCCGCGCGCAGGGGCGGCTACGAGGTCGCGGCCATCGATCAGTTCGCAGATCGGGACACGCAAAAAGCGGCCCGAGAAGTACGACGAGTCCCCGGGCGGGGCTTGGGATTCGATCCGGAATTGCTGAAGCAGGCCTTTGGCGCTCTGCGTGAGCAGACCTCGGGATGGGTCATGGGCTCGGGGTTCGAGGCAAGTCCCGAGATGATCGAAGCGCTTCGCGCGTGTTCACCCCGTTCATTCGCCTTCTATGGCAACTCAGCGAAGACCGTCGCTCTGCTCAAGAACCCCGAAGCGTTCAGTGACCTTTTGGACGAGCTTGGTATCCGCCATCCCGAAACGGCATTGAGCCCCCCAAGCTCGGGAGGGCAGTGGCTCATCAAACGACGCGGCGGCCACGGCGGATCCCACGTGCATCGTTTCGGCACGACCGAGCCCGCTGCCGGATTGGATTACTTCCAGGCCAAGGTGTACGGTACCAGCTTGGCCGTTGCGTTCCTGGCCGATGGAAGCAAGGCCCGAATCGTCGGGATTCACGAACTGTTCTTAGCGAAAAGTGGACCTCATCCTTACGCATTCGCGGGGGCGCTGGCCCATGTCACACTGGATCCCCCCCTCTACGCTGAGCTATGTCAATGCCTGGATGCCTTGGTCCAACGCACGCAGTTAGTGGGTCTCAACGGCTTGGATTTGATCGTGAACGTTCAAGGTATCCATGTCCTGGAAATCAACCCTCGTCCTACCGCCACGATCGATCTGTACGATATCGAGTATCCGTTGGGTCTCTTCGATGCTCACCTCAAGGCCTGCGACGGTATCCTTCCGTCCGAGGCGCCGCGAACGCAGACAGTGCGGGGAAGCACGGTAATCTACTGTGAGGAGCCCGTGTCGGTCTCGGCTCGGACATCTTTTCCCGCGTGGTGCCGAGATATCCCGACGCTTGGATCGCGGATAGACCCCTACACCCCCGTTTGCACCGTGCTTGCCGAAGGAGGCTCGCGCGAGCAGGTGCGCCGTCAACTCAAAGCACGTGCCGCCTACTTGCGAAAGGCGCTGGCGCGCGATGCGTCCATCGCGGAGGCCGCATGAGCACGCCGCGAGTGGATCTTGGGGCCGGCCGGTGGCCCAGCGTTAATCAGCTGGTCGCCCCGCTTGTCGGTAAGCTACTCGAAGACGCGGCGGCACTGCGCCTTGGGGTAGAACGGCTCGCCAGTGGCGCCACGATCATCGACGCAGGCGCGCTTTCGCCCGGCGGCGTCGAAGCCGGCCGTCGGATTGCCGAGATTTGTCTTGGAGGGTTAGGTCGGGTCTCTCTTACGAGCGTGCCCGCCGGGGGGCCATGGGAAGTCGGCATCCACACGAGCCATCCGATCCTGGCCTGCCTGGGCAGCCAGTATGCTGGTTGGAGTCTTGCCCATGGATCGGGGAAAACAGGGTTTCACGCGCTAGCCTCGGGGCCGGGCCGAGCGATTGCCTGCAAGGAAGAGCTGTTCGCGGAGCTCGGCTATCGGGATCACGCCGAGGCGATCTGCTTCGTTCTTGAGGTTGATCGTAATCCCCCTTCCGAAGTGGTGGAGAAGGTCTGTCGCGATTGTCAGATTGCCCCCGAGAAGTTGACCTTCATCCTTACACCTACGCGCAGTCTCGCGGGTTGCGTGCAGATTGCAGCGCGCTCGCTCGAGGTAGCACTGCACAAGCTTCACGCGCTGCACTTCCCGCTGCACGATGTCGTCGACGGGCTTGGCAGTGCGCCGCTCCCTCCTCCTGGCGCGGACTTCCTAACAGCAATGGGACGCACCAACGATGCGATTCTCTTCGGAGGACGGGTTCACCTGTTCGTCAACGGACCGGACGACGCGGCACAAAGTTTGGCTGAGCAGCTTCCCTCAAGCGCCTCGCGAGACTACGGGCGCCCGTTCGCGGAGGTGTTTCGCGACAATGAATTCGATTTCTACCGCATAGACCCACTCCTATTCGCGCCCGCGCAGGTGAGCATCACGGCATTAGCGTCCGGCCGCAGCTTTCATTCTGGCCGCGTCGACCACGCTCTTTTGGAGAAATCCTTTGCCTAGCACCGCCAAAGCCAAGCTGCTTAAGGCGGTGCAGAACAAGCTGCAGGGGGCACGCGCGCGCGCGCCGTCTTGCGCGCGAAGCCTCGTGGTCATGACGGACGAGCCCGGTTGGCACGGAAAGGTTCTGCGCGCAGCCTTCGCGCGACACGGCTTTCGGACCAGTTTCATCTCTCTTTCGCGCTGCGGGTTCGATTTGGAAAGCCGTTTCGGGATTCGAATTCCAGGGTTCGAAGACACACTCCCCGACGCGGTCTTCGTCCGCGGGATCGCAAGCGGTAGCTTCGAGCAAGTCACACTCAGACTGGATGCGCTGCACGCCCTCCAGCACCTCGGAGTTCCGGTCTACAACGAGGCGCGCGCCATCGAGAGATCGGTCGACAAGGCGATGACGAGCTTTCTGCTCAAGCACGCCGGGATTGCGACGCTTGCGACCTGGGTAACCGAAGCCCAGGAATTGGCACGACGGCGACTTATGCACGAGGCCGCGCGTGGAAATGAAGTCGTCATCAAACCCCTCTTCGGTTCCCAAGGTGTGGGACTGCGACGCTTGACCAAGGGCAGTGCATTGCCTTCAGGTGCTGCCTATGCCGGCGTCTACTATCTGCAGCGTTTCGTGGATACGGGCGAAGGCCGTTGGCACGACTTTCGCGTCCTTGTCGTCGGCGGTCGAGCCGTTGCCGCCATGCGGCGCCGAGGCACGAGCTGGATTAGCAACGTCGCGCGCGGTGCCTCGTGCGAGTCGGTGCCCCTTGATGCCGATTTGACCTATCTAGCCGAAGCCTGCGCGCACGTGCTCGGACTGGACTATGCGGGCGTGGATATTCTTCGCGGTGCCGATGGCTCGGCGTGGGTGATCGAGGTGAATAGCATGCCAGCCTGGTCGGGATTGCAGACGGTTGTTTCGGTCGATCTTGCAGGCCTTCTTGCCGAAGATCTCGTTGTTCGGCGCCTGCCCCAACACAGCTTGACTGGAACCCGGCCGTGAGTTCCTCGCTCGACAGCGCAACACTTGAGGCCTTGGTTCTTCATGCCTGTGAGTTGGAGGTGCTTGCGTTCAAACCCGGCAATGTCAGTGTCGATTCTCCGGGACACGGGATGCAGGCCGATGACTTTGTTCAAAGCGCGCGGGCCATCGCAGGTCCGATCTGCGCACCGGGAATTCGTGTTGGCCGGCGCGTCTTCGACGCGGTCGAAGCCACCCAAGCCGCCGTAGGATGCAACACGAACCTCGGCATCATTCTTCTCGTTGCGCCGCTCGTGGAAGCGGCACTCGCCGCGGGCGAATCTCGCGATCTGCGAGCGCGCGTAAGCGCGGTCCTGAATCAATTGGATCTATCGGATGCCCAGACGGTCTTTGCGGCAATCAGGCGGGCGCAGCCGGGAGGGCTCGGGAGTAGTCCGCGCCATGACGTCCATCAGCCTGCTCGCGCTTCGCTCCTGGAGATCATGACCGAAGCGCGCGACCGCGACTCCATTGCCCGAGCGTACGCGACCGGATACGTGGATGTCTTTCTCGTCGGCGTCCCTCTGGTCCGATCCGCGCTTGAGCGCTGGCAAAACGAACGTTGGGCTTTGGTGGCGGCTTATCTCGGCATGCTCTCGCAATTCCCCGATACCCATATCTGTCGCAAGTTTGGCCGCCAAATAGCCGCGCGCGTGACGCGCGAAGCCGTCGAGGTCGACCGGGCTTTTCAATCCGCGAGTCGGCCGGAGCAGTGCCTCGCTGAACTTCAGGCATTCGATCAGAGACTAAAGCGCTCAGGCATCAATCCGGGAACGAGTGCGGATTTCAGCGTGGCCAGCTTCCTGGCGACGCGAATCGAGGACCAATTCACAGCATTGCGACCGATCGGTGCGCTAGCCGGCCGGTCGTATACTCAAGCGGGTACTAGAACGCCTGCATCATTTAATCACTAAAGGAGAAGCGAGCATGGCAACAATCGATCGCGTACTAGTCGGCGAATCCTTGGTTGGCGATGGCAATGAAGTCGCTCATATTGACCTCATTATGGGTCCCCGCGGCAGCGCGGCCGAAGCCGCCTTCTGCAACGCCTTGACCAACAACAAGGACGGCTTTACGTCTCTCATGGCCGTGGTTGCCCCCAACCTGCTAACTAAGCCGAATACGATCTTATTTAACAAGGTGACGATCAAGGGTGCAAAACAAGCCGTCCAGATGTTCGGTCCGGCACAACGGGCGGTTGCGATGGCCGTTGCAGACTCCGTCGAATCGGGTGTCATCCCCGCGGCCGAGGCCGACGATGTGTTCATCTGCGTGGGTGTGTTTATCCATTGGCTCGCGGAGGATGACAAGAAGATCCAGGACTACAACTACCAAGCGACAAAGGAGGCCATACAGCGGGCTGTCGCACGTGAACCCAAGGCCGCAGCGGTTGTGGCCAAGAAAGGATCTTCCGCGCATCCATTCGCCGCACACCTTTGACACGACGCTCGGGAAGGCCCCTGGTTCGCTATCCGTAGCGCGCCAGGTCGGCCGACCCGAGCGCGCCGTCGTGCAAAGCGCTCGCGAGCAGAACGCCCGCGGCGCCCAGCTCGGTCAGCGTTGCAAGATCGGAGGCTCCGCGCACTCCTCCTGCAGCGTAAAGCCGGCGAGTTGGCGCGCGCGTTTTCAATGCGGACAATCGGTCTGTATCGGGTCCGCTTTGGCTTCCGACGCGCCCCAGCGTCATCGCAATGACGCGGTTGGGCCATCGCTCAACTGCGGCCTCGAGTTCCGCTGGTCCGGTAAAACTCTCTCCTCTGTAGTCCAGGGAAAGCACAGCGGAGTCAACGAGATCGAGGTCCGCGAAGAGGGAGGCCGAGCGGAGCGTTTCGGATCCGATCACCGGAGTGGCCAGGCCCAGTCCAAGCCAAGCCTCGACCTCGGCTTGGGTCTGGAAGCCGGCATCGACCCAGAATTCGACCGTAGGAAACTGGCGGCGCAGTGTCTCGATCGTCGCCTTGTGGTGGCCTCGACCGAGAATGGCATCCAGATCCGCAAGATAGAATGTTCGAAAGGGATAGAGCTGCAGAAGCGCGCCGACGATGACCTCCGGCGTGCTCCCTTGCACCAGGTTCGAGGTCAAGGGCCGATAGTTGGCCCGGTCTCCCCTCACTGCGCGCACGACCTGTCCATCCATTAGGTCCGCCACCGGAATCAATTGCATCATGCGAATCTTTGTCTACGAGCACATTACCGGGGGCGGCTGCAGCGGAGTCGAGCTGGATCGCTCGCTTTCGCACGAAGGCGCGCTCATGGCCCGCGCGCTCGTGCATGATCTCAGAGAATACGGCGCAGTGGAAGTCCACACGACGCACGACGCGCGCTTGAATGGTCCACCGGGGATCGAATCGCGAGCGATCGCGTCGCCGCAACAGTGGGCTCGCGTGTTCCGGGAGCAGGCGTTGAAGGCGGATTTCATCTGGCCCATCGCTCCCGAGACGGACGGAACACTCGCCGGCTTAAGCGAGCACATCCTCGCATTGGGGCGGCCACTTTTGGGGAGCCATCCGAGCGCCGTACGCGTGGCGGGAAGCAAGCGCGCATGTGCGCTGGCTCTGGCCCGTGTCGGACTGCCCGTCGTCCCCCATTTCGAATCTCCAGCGCTCGCGCCGTCGGATTGTCCGACATTCGTCATCAAGCCTGATGACGGCGCCGGATGCGTGAATACGTATCGACTGGATAAGTTGTCGGCGTCGCGCTGGTGGCAAGAGGCTGGCGGCCCGCGCTGGATTTGCCAGCCCTACCTCGAAGGCCGAGCTCTCAGCCTTTCCGTCGTCTGGAATGGCAGGCAATTGCGCGTGCTCAGCTGCAACGAACAGATAATTCGCTGTGCAGGTGAAAAGCTGCACTTCGAAGGTGTCCGCGCGGGCGTTCAAGATGCGCGTCCCTACGAGGAGATTGCAGGCCTTGTCCTGCAGGCTATCCCTGGCCTATGGGGGTATTTCGGGATCGATCTGATTCAAACGCACGAAGCGGTGTTCATCACCGAGGTCAATCCGCGATTGACCACCGCCTACGTGAGTCTGGGCAGCGAACGGACTTTAAGCGTTGCAGCGCTAGTCCTCGAGGGGGTCTCATCTCGGGTTTGCTCGACTCAGCGCGAGGTCGCGCATGGGTGATGGACATGTCATCGGCTGGGATCTGGGTGGTGCCCATCTCAAGGCCGCACGCCTGGAGCCGCGTGGTCGCGTGACAATGGCGCTCCAACTGCCTTGCCCGCTCTGGCAAGGCATCCCCCACCTGGACGATGCGATCGAAAAAGCACGAAAGGCGCTCGACTTTAACGGGGCTTGGCATGCCGTGACGATGACGGGAGAACTCGCCGATATCTTCTCGAGCCGGACTGTCGGTGTTCGCACTCTCGTAGACCGATTCTGCCAAGCCGCTTCGCCCACGACCACCTGGGTTTATGCCGGCCCACGCGGATTCATTCGACCCGCCCAAGTTGAAGGTTTTGAGGAGGCCATCGCCTCGGCGAACTGGCGTGCGAGTGCCGAATGGCTTGCTTTGCGACTTTCCGATGGGCTGTTTGTGGATGTGGGGAGCACGACGACTGACCTCGTCCCCCTTAGGAGCGGCGTTGCCGCCCGAGGAACGAGTGACCGGGAGCGAATGGCCCTTGAAGAGCTGGTTTATACGGGCGTCGTGCGAACGCCCGTCATGGCCGTCTCGGCTCGCGTGCCCTGGGAGGGTCAATCCATCGCTGTGGCCTCAGAGATTTTTGCAACCATGGCAGACGTGTATCGATTGACAGCGCAATTGCCCGAAGGGGTAGACGTAATGGCCACGGCCGACGGTCTTGGCAAGAGTGTGCAGGAAAGCGCCGTACGACTGGCGCGGATGTTTGGCGCTGATTTCGAGCCTGACCAGATGGAACAGGTGCAGCAATGCGCCGCGGCCATCGCCAGCACGCAGCTCGCCCGGATCGAGGTGTCAGCGCGACTGGTTCTCTCGCGGGTGCCGCTGCCGGCTGACGCCCCCGTTGTGGGCGCGGGGATTGGACGTTTTGTAGCGGCTCAATTGGCCCGGCGGCTGAATCGCCCGTTTCTCGATTTCGCCGATCTCGTGGATGCAAGCGACTCGGTGGCAACCTGGTCGGCCCACGGTGCCCCAAGCGTCGCCGTCGGCCTCCTCTTGTTGGGCCAGCGGACCTCGACCTTGGTGGGCCAAGCGACGGTAGCCGGCGCGCGCGGAGCCCTCTGATGTGGGTCGTCAAGATCGGTGGCAGTCTCGCGCACGCGGCCACCTTGCAATCATGGCTCGGGGTTCTGGCATGTTACGGCGGCGGGCGCGTCGTCATTGTTCCCGGCGGCGGCCCATTCGCCAATCAGGTGCGACGCGCGCAGGATACCTGGTCGTTTAACGACATGGTCGCGCATCGGATGGCCTTGCTCGCCATGGAGCAGTACGGACTCATGATGACCGGAATCCGGGCCGATTTGAGTCCAGCCCAATCTTTGGAGGCACTGCGAGACGTCCTTGGCGGTGGGGGCGTGGCGGTGTGGCTTCCTTGGGATATGGCCGAGAACAATCCCGAGATCCCGCAAAGCTGGAACATGACGTCCGACAGCCTTGCGGCCTGGCTAAGCGAAAAGCTCAAAGCCGAAACACTGTTTCTCGTTAAGTCCGTCCACGCTGACGAGGACGAGGTTTCGGCCGCACGTCTTTCTGAGCGCGGCTGGGTTGATCGGATGTTCCCTGTGATGACATCGCGTGCCTCGTACTCAACCCGCATGATCTCCGCCCAGGACTCACCAATGATGGAGCGGATGCTTCTGACCGGCATGACGGCCGGAACGCTGGTGACGACTGGCCTGCCCGGACTGATCGGCTCGGAGGTGGGGCGACGCTCAGGTGGCGAGAGCGTCTAGGGGCGGATAAAGACGCCCCGCGTCGCGCTGCGGCCGCGTTGCAACGAGCCCACCGACTGCCGCGACCCGCTCGCGCGCGAGATGACCTGTCCGCTGGGCTCCATCGCATAAAGCCCCGCGAAAGCCAAGATAGTCGGGGCCCAATGCAAGCAGGGGGAGCACATCGCTCTCTTGCAACGAGCCCGCCAAACCCGTCACAAGCCCCAACGCTTGGGCCTGCTCGACAAAGTCGAAGAGTTCTTGGTCGGAGCGGCGAAGGCGCAGCGACCCGGCGGCCTTGTCGAAGGTATCGATCATGGCCCCGAAAAAGTGAGCAGCAGCCAGGCGCGTCAATAGACCTGGCGCTATTTGATGTTCCGCAAACAGAACGGCGACGATGGGTTTCTGGATTGCGAGTCGGGCAAGCGCCTCGATGCATCGCGTAAGGTGTGGCACCGGATGCAGGCCTACCTTGACGATATCGACACCGGTGTCGGCCATGCGCTCGACCGCAACGCAAACATCCTCGGGATTCATCTCGACAAAATCACCGATGGTCGCGCTCACCGAGACCCGCCCTGCCACATGGTGGACAATGGCACGAACCGCATCCCGCTCCAGCCCTCCCAAGGCTCCCCGCCCGGGGTCCTTGAGATCGATGATATCCACGGAACATTCAAGCACGATCTGTGCTTCTTCCAGAGTGCGCACGGAAGCCAGGAATCCGCAACGCTGACGACTCAGACCTTGGGCGAGGCCTGATAGTGGTCCTCGATCTTTTTGATCAACCAGTTCCATGCCTCACGCTCCTTAATTCCCGCTGTCTTCTCGATGGCGATACTGAGGTAGGCCAACTCACTACGAATTTTCTCCTCGGTCAAGAGATGCAGGCGACTCACGAGGATGCAAGCTTCGACGACTGCCGCCTGGGCCCGGTTAAAGCCCTGAAACGATCCGTGCGTCCCGGAACGGACCAACCTCATAAAGAGTCTTGGCCGCAGCTCGTCCTCCTCGATGCGCACCAGCTCGAGCTCGTCATGGGCGAGCCCACTGGCCAGACGGGGCCCCGCGGGCGATTCGACCGTAGGCCAATCGTGGCGACCCGTCAGGCAGCCCGCGAACACGCGCACCTCATCGGTGTAGTTCACGACGGCGTGGCGTTCACGCAGAACATTGTCGAGCGTCTTCGAGGGCCGGAACGGCGCCAACACGACAAATCCCTCGATATGGCGAATGCCAAGTGGCACGATATGGGGAAGTCCGTGCTCATCCCGAGTCGTAACGATCGTCTCGAAAATCTGCTCAGGCATCTTCGCTGCCCTTGACTTCGAGGTCCTCGGGCTCCGGGCTAGGTCGTGTCGCGCAACCCCAATCGAGTTCGCGATCCTGGTAGTACCGCTTTCCCAATTGCCATGCGATCTGCGCTCGCGCGAGTTCAACGCCAAGATAAAACGCGTGGCTTGCATCCTGATCGACGCCGAGCCGGGGATAAAACTCGAACGGATCGACTCCTCTTTGCAACCCATCGCGATTGTAGACGTGGATTCCTGACGCACCGACTTGAATCCGAAAGCTTGGGTCGCGTACGGCGGCGGCAACAGCTTCTATTTCCGCCTCCGCGTAGGGAAAGGGACGGCGCTCGTGGAGCGCCATCAAGGCATCGGTGTAGCCCCGCGGCAGCGCCCGATCTTTCTTGGCTGCAAACATCATTCTGCGCGCCACATCGGTCTCCCGAATCGCGCAGCGAGCATGCGGGCTGACCTCGGTCGTCAGGACATTTGCGATCGACAGCTCCGACGCCATGCCCAGAAGAAGCGCCGTCACGCCGGCGGTATCGGCATCGGTCAATTCGGTCAGATTGCCAATCCCCATCAGCATTTCGACTTCAGGGAGCCGCCGACGAATCTCGTAGAAGCGAGTGATCGACTCGGTAAAGCCAAAGTGAATCGGATTGAGGACCGGGTCGACGATGAACTTCGTGTTCTGAGCGATGAGTTTTTCGATCGCGGGATAGAACTCCTCGAGATCCCCTTCTTTGCCCGGGATCACCACCGGTATCGACCCGACTTCCTCTGCGATCCAGAGGGTATCGGGCTTTAGGCTTAACAGGTAATCGGCACCCGCCTTTCCAGCGCGCAGCAGCTCCTCCTCCCGAATCGAGTCGACGCTCACTGTATGGCCGCACGAGCGAAGTGCCGCGATCGAGTCTTCCAGATGAGGAAACGGCATACCCGGCAGGCACCCCAAATCGATCACATCCGCACCGGAAACCCGGAACCGGTCCGATCGAGAGACGATTTCATCGATCGCAAGATGAGGCGCATCAACGATCTCGGCAAAGATGCGAAGCGCATGGCGCGATAGATCCGGCCTCCTTTCGCCGCGGCCGAGGAATTCTGGCAGATCCTTCAGATCGTCGGGACCCTGAACCACCGGTATTCCGTACTCGGCCGACAACGCGGCCCAATCCCCGCCGGCGCGGCCGGGCACCAAGATCCGCTGGGCCTCCTTGGGTTTCGGTAGCCGCCGGCGCACAAGATCGGCCGTCATCAGAGCCGCGACGGACACGCCGATCTCGATGACTTCGTAATCGCAATCGCTGTGGGCGATCTCGGCTAGGACATTGCGAAGGCTCGCTTCAGCGAGCCGTCCGGTTAGAAAGAGCCAGCGTTGGCGCATCGTAGCTGCGCCGCAATCGCGGCCTCCAGGGCAGCCATGTCCTCGACTACGGTGGTGCGTTCAAACGTAGCCAGGCGCGCAATGTTATCGAATTCGATTTTCCTGGGATATACCATGACCGTGCCGCGCGGAGCCTCCGATTCCAATTCGGGTGCCGTGTCACAGGCAAACACAATCGAAGGAACCTGGCACTTTCCGGCCTGCGCATAGATATTGGTCACGAGGGTGTCGGAAATCCCTACGGCCATCTTCGCGATGGTATTCGAGGTCGCGGGCGCAACGACTAGCGTATGGTAGCGCTGCTGATAGAAGAACTGAACGGGTACCGCACTGGCCGTGCGATCATGGAACACCCGGATCCCCGGCCCGAGGTCTTCTACGCTGAGCTCATACATGCCAAGCACCTCCTGGGCCGCCCGAGAGAGGTAGACATCTACGTTTTCAAGCTCGCGCAAGATCGCGAGGCACTCGCGCAGGTAGTGTCCCGACCCGGTCAGTCCCCAGGCGATGCGTTGATTCGTCGAAATGGTTGGATTCCGCAATAGCTCAATATCGGGCGTCGCGCCTAATCGCGCCTATCCCCAATATTACAGCGCTTCATCTTTCGATAGAGCGTGTTCCGACTCACTCGCAGCTCCCGCGCCAAGCTCGTGACCTTCCATCGGTGACGGGCCAAACCCTCTAGTAGTGCGGCTCTCTCCGCCGACTCCAATCGATTCAGATGATTCTCCTCCTCCGGTACAGGCTCCGGGGGTCGTACCGATTGGGGGGGGCAGCGCCGACGCAATTCCTCGGGAAGCTCGTCAACCGAGATCCGCCCATCGGTGCAAAGTGCAATTGCAGCCCTAAGCGCATTTCTGAGCTGTCGGACGTTGCCCGGCCAAGAATGGCTCTCCAGAAGCGCCAGTGCTTGCTCGTCAAGACGGAATAGCCTTCCGTTACTCAAGTTGTCCACCAGAAGGCTTTCGATGAGCGCGCGACGGTCGGCGCGCTCACGCAACGGCGGAAGGCATATTTCCACGCCCTGCAGACGATAATAAAGATCCTCTCGGAACTCACCACGCTCGATGAGCTCGGGAAGATCGCGATGGGTTGCGCTGATGAGTCTGAATTCGACCTTGACCGCCGTCTCGGTCCCAAGCGGGGTCAGTTCGCGGTCTTCTAGGACCCGCAGCAGACGCGCCTGCAACGCGATGGGCATGTCGCCGATTTCGTCAAGGAACAGGGTCCCGCCATTGGCCTGCAGAATCTTCCCGCGCCGGCCTTCGCGTCGTGCGCCCGTAAAGGCTCCAGAGGCGTATCCGAACAGTTCGCTTTCGATGAGCGACTCCGGAAGCGACGCGCAGTTGATCGCGACAAACGGCCGGGGCTTACGCCCGCTATTGTGAATCGCGCGCGCAAACAGCTCCTTGCCCGTACCCGTCTCTCCGCTGATGAGGACGGGAATGTCGGAATCGACAATCCGGACGGCGCGCTCGATATTTTTCTCCATGACCGGATCGCCCAGCCCCAGGTCGCGAAGTTGAACGCGATCATGGTCGTGCGTTGCGCCGCGCACCGGTTTGGGACGCGACAGTTCGGCAAGCGCACGCCCGACGTGATCGGGCTGCTGAATAATCGCGAAGTAGCGGTTCCCCCGTGTCGCCTCGTAAAGGGGAATTGGATTCGACCAGCTGCGCGCGCCGTGATCGATCAGGTCACCTGGCGTCAGATTGAAGACCTCGGCAATATCCTTGCCTTCGATCGCCGCGTGCGATGGAAAATCAAGCTGGAACAGGGCGCTGCGATTGGCTGCGCGGATGATACCGGCCTCGCTCACCGCAATCTCTCCTTCGCCAAGCGTGCAGACGAATTCGGCGCGGCTATGAAAGCGGATGATGTAAGCGTTGCGGTATTGATGCAAAAAGAGGCGGTTCTCGATTGTCTGCACTGACATGTTCACGAGGACCAGGGTGTGTTGCTGCGCCAAGTGGGCGTTTGCCGAGGCGTCCAGTGCGCCCAAGAGATTCCCGTGGGGGTCAAAAATGGGCGCGGCCGAACAGGTCAGATCTACGTTGCAAGTCAGCAGGTGCTGCTCACGATGGACGACGAGCGGGCGCTTTTCAAAAAGGCACGTCCCCATGCCATTGGTTCCGCGCGCCTGCTCGGACCAGTCTGCTCCCGGAAGCACCCCTGTCTTGGAGCCGGATCGCATGAATTCCGGATCACCCACGCAGTGCAGCACGATTCCGTTCGGATCCGTCAGGAGAATCGCGAAACCGGAACCAGCGAGCTGCTGATGCAGGTTGGACATCTCGACGCGGGCAGTGTCGAGAAGCTCACTCATACTCGTTTGCAGCGATCGCAGCTCCGAGTTGTCGACGACGACGACTTCGTAGTCACGCGCCGGATCAAGTCGATAGTCGCGCACACAGCGCACCCACGAACGCAGGATTCGATCTTCGCCCGGCTCGGCTGCACCCTGCATCGCATTGCGCACTGCAGAGTTGACGAAGTCAACATGCTTAACCAATGACGCGTCCATCCGTCTCCTCCTTCACGCCAAGGTCTCGGCCTCGGATCGATTGGTGCCCGGTGGAGTCAAACCACGCGCGATGGCGTGTCCGGGTCTGTGAACTCACCCTGCTCTGGAATCGCTGGTCTCCATCGGCCAGCGTACGAGACCCTAAGGTTCGAATTCCGCATCGCGGAGGACGGAGTTTGGGCCTCGCGGACGGCAAACGACCAACGATAAATCATTCAACCCCACGGCGCAAGGAGGCCTCTCCATCGGCTCGGCTGCTCCGACTGGCGACATCACTGTCGCAGGACTACGGCTCACGTCGGTCGCTCGCGCGCTTAGGTCCGGGTGGTGGAATGCTTGGGCCAGCCAAGCCATTCTAATGCGCTGGGCGTGCGAACTCGCTCAATAGAAACCCCTACGGGTCCCACATTCGCAAGAATAGATGGCTTGCTCACGCTCACGCGCGCCCAGGCCGCGCCAAACTCGTCGAGCAGCAAGTTGGCAATGTGCTCGGCCAGGGCCTCAAGCAAGAAATAGCGGGTCTGCGTCAACGTCTCGCGCACCCGGGCCACGACTTGGGCATAGTCGATAGTATCGGCAAGTTCATCCGTCAAACCCGCCCGGCGCGAAGCCAGGCCGATGTGCAGTCCCAAGACGAGCGGCTGGGGTGCGGTGCGCTCGCACTCGTACACACCCACCAGTGCTTCGGCCTCTAACTCTTCGATCACGATCTGGTCATGACCGGTCGTGCTCGGCTGGGAGCCGCCGGACAGACCCAGACTCTCGGGAATTAGAGGCTCTGTTAAACGCATCCGAAAGTTGACAAGCGGTTGGTTGGACAGTGGAAATCATCCCTGAAGATGCAGGGACCGTGCCACACCGCAAAGGCGGCGCACTCAGATCCGGGATGCGGGACAGGAGTTCGCCCCATGAAACCAGGGGCGATTGCACTAGGTCGAAAAAAGACGCCGGCTGACAAAACGGCCTCTGTGCGCCCGTGCCAAAGCGCGGCCAAGCGGTTTGAAATGGACTCTCCGTTCGACGCGAAAGGCACAGACTGTCACCTCCTGCGGGTGCATGAAGGAGCATTTTGTTCCGCCCGCCGCGGCTTTTCGATCGAGACGACTTGGCGATTCCCTATTTAAAGATCGCGTGGTCGCGATTGGCCGCCTTATCCAGACCAATTGCCGTATCGAGGCCCGTGACATTTCTGAAAATTGTCCCATCCAGGTCCGCTTCCGTGAAATCGGCCTTGGACACATCCGCGCCGGTTAAGTCAGCGCCGGCGAGCTTCGCCCGAAACAGGTTCGCCCCAGTTAGGTTGGCGTTCTCGAGGTGGGCGAATGCGAGCAGTGCCCGGTTCAAGTTCGCCCCGGTCAGATTGGCGCCGGACAAGTTCGCCCCGCTAAGATCGGTACGCATTTGCCCCATACCCTGATTTTTGATGTCGACTCCGAGATTGGCGTAGGCAAGGTCGGCATGGCTTAAGTCGGCCCCGGGGAGATCACCCATGATGCGTGCTCGCGTTAGCTTCGCGTTCATGAAATTGGGCCGCTTCTGCACTTCGCCTCCCAACACGACGATTCCCATCAGACTCGATTCGCTCAGGTTCGCGTGGCGAAAGTCCGTTCCCATGAGCCACGCGCCATTGAGGTTCGCCTTCTTCAAGTCGGCGCCCTGGAAATTGCTGGAGACGAGGTGGGCGCTAAAGAGGCTCGCGCCGCTCAGGTTCGCATTGTTGAAGTTCATGCCGCTCAAGTCCAGATCCGAGAGATCACGGCCGGAGAAGTCTGCAGGAGCGGTGCCGCCCGAACCCGGCAGCTGGCTGCGGACCTGCTCCGCGGTGAAGTCCGCTGCGAGCCCATAAGACCCCGTAGACAGCGAGAGAAAAAGGGTTGCGGCCAACCCGAGTACGTCGCGCAGACCGCGCTTTCGGATGCACGCAAACGCGCTGGGGATTGATTCCTTCATTTTCCAGGATCCTTCACATTTGGAATCTGCGCGAATTCGATGTTATAGAGCTCAGCCCCCTTGCGCTCCACCCGCCTTAGGTAAATCGTTTGCACGACATCGCGCGTGTTCGGGTCGATCTGAATAGGTCCGCGAGGACTGTCGATCTTGAGGCCTGCCAAGATTTTCATGGCAGCGGTTCCATCGAGGGCGCCATTCTGGCGCCGGATGACCTCATAGATCGCGGCCATACCGTCGTAGCCCGCCACTGCCATGAAATTGGGGCGGATCGACGTGCCGAAAAGAGATTGGTAATCCCTGATGAAGGCCCGATTGCGCGCGGAATCGTGCGCCACGGAGTAATGACCCGCGGTCACAATGCCCAAGGCAGCGTCGCCGGTCGCGTTCAGAAACATGTCATCGACGACATCGCTCGTCGAAATGATCCTGATTCCCGCCCTGTCGAGTTCCTTTTCATGATAACCACGGATCAGGGCGTTGGCCATTTCGCCAGAAGGAACCCAAAGAAACGCTGCGTCGGGCCGCGCGTCTTTGATGCGTTGGAGGTAGGGGGCAAACTCCGGATTTTTCAGCGGCACCGCCACTTCACCGAGCACCCGTCCTCCGCCAGCGGTAAAGGCCTTGTTGAATTGCTCTTCTGCGTCCTTGCCGGGACTGTAATCCGCATAAAGGATGTACGCGGTCTTAATCCCGTTCTTGCTTGCCCAATCCCCCATTACCATTGCATTTTGCGCGATCGTCATCGAGACGCGCACGATGTAGGGCGAGCGAGTGGTCAAGACCGAAGCGGCGGCGTTCATGACAACCATCGGAATCTTCGCCTCGGTCGCCACCGGTGCGGCCGCTAGCGCGTTCGGGGAAAACCCGAATCCCGCCAGAAAATCAACATGTTCCCGCGTGACAAGTTCTTGCGCTAGGCGCTTGGCGACCTCGGGATTGGGACCACCGACGTCGCGCACGATCAGTTCCACATGACGGCCGGCGACCGTATCGCCGTGCTCTTGCATGTAGACCTTGATTCCGTTCGTCATCTGCAGGCCGTACTCGGCCTGGGCACCACTCATCTCGGCGACGACGCCCACCTTTACGGGCTCAGCCCCCCCTGCGGCCAAGGATACGGAAAGCGCGAGCGCGCCAAAAAGACATCGGACAGTCATTACAGTCTCCCGATCACCAACTCGATCGCAGGCACTCCGGCATCGAGTCACTGTGCAGTCTTAGCGTTTTCGTTAGTGTAGGCCAGATGGGGGGAAGCCGCGCCCCCGCCACGAGTAGAGATCTTCCCCTCCCCCGAGTTCCATTGATTGGCGGTGCTCTAGGCCATCAGGGAATCAAGTAGCCCATGAGGGGAGAAGGCCGGCGCGCGTCCATCGACCGGGCTACGCGGGACCGCGAGGGGGCCCGCCGCCATTGGCCTCGAGTTGGACTATTGCGCGCTCCCACCGCCGCCGTGTCAACTTAGGCAAATGGCCGACGGGCGATAGAGGAGGCAGCTGATTTCAGCCAAGAACGGCGCCAGTGTCCGATTTGACACCTGCGCAAGACGGGAGATTTTTTCGCACCTATTTGCGGCGTCCCAGGAAGACCAAGCAGCCACTTTGGAAAAGGATCTGGATGCTCGTTTGGCGGAATTTCCCCATTTTTCACTGGGTTGGGCATCGGCGGATAAACCCTTATGTTCTGCTTCAGAACTACGAGCCTTGTCCCTTTTGAATTGTCGTGGGTTTACGAGTTGAAGACATCGCGGATCAAAGCCGGTCCTTGGAATGGGCGAGCCATCGGCCAGAGAGAGGGTGTCGCGCTTTTGATTTGCGTAAATAGGCTAAGCGACTTCAGAGTCTTTCGTGCCACAAACGAGCTAAAGACCTGACGATTGCCAGAAAAAAGCTTCGTTCTCACGGCTCCCGCTTGCACTGTGTGTGCTACCAAACTGTGTCGCTTGGGAAACCTCGGCACACTGGGCCGTTGGTACGTACTCGCGGTGTGAGTGCAGAAATCCGTAGCCCTGATGATTCGATTTCCGGCGCAATCCCAAACAGTGTCGGTCACTTCGCTACGATCCTGAGTAGGAAACGAAGTGGCACGCAGTAGACTCCGAAGAGTGCAACGCCGTACGGTTCAGCCATGACCCTTGCAGCGCGACAGGCGCCGGCTTCGAGGCCAGCTGTCGGACTTGATCCTCGGCGAATGATTCAACCATGAATGCAACCATACTTCTGATTAGCGACTCCGCGCAGCAGCGTGGAACGCTTAGCGGCCTGTTTATGGAGCGGGGTCTCGATTCGTTCGAGCTCGAGTACTCCCCAAATCTGTCAAACGCCACCGAGCGCTTAAGCCGCGGGGGGATCGAAGCGATCGTACTCGACTTGACCCATTCCGTCGGGCAGGAATTTGAGCCCTTAACGATTCTTGCCCAAGCCGTTCCGGGCGTACCTATCATCATCCTTGGGGAAGCCCACACCGAAGATCTCTTCATCCACGCCGTCGAACGAGGCGCACAGGATTATCTCCTCCTGAATCGTCTCGATGCCTACACTCTGGCCCGAGCGATAAACGGTGCCATCGGCCGAAAAGCGGTGGAGGACGCGCTATTTGTGGAGAAAGAGCGCGCGGAAGTGACACTCAATTCAATCGGTGATGCCGTGCTTAGCACGAACATCCTGGGCGAAGTGACCTTCCTGAACGCGGTGGCAGAAAAGATGACGGGCTGGTTGTGCAAGGATGCTATTGGAAGGCCGGCTTCCGAAGTGCTTCACGTGATCGATCGCCACACGCGCGAGCGAGTTCCTAATCCTCTGGAGTTTGCAATCCATGGCAATCAGACGGTTGGACTGTCGGCCAACAGCGTGCTGATTCGTCGCGATGGGATCGAATTCACCGTAGAGGACTCCGCAGCCCCGATTCATGATCGAGGTGGCCGCGTAACCGGTGCGGTTACCGTTTTTCATGATGTGAGCGAATCCAGGGCAATGACCCAGAAAATGTCTCATCTCGCCCAGCACGACTTTCTGACGGATTTACCGAATCGTTTACTGTTAAACGATCGGATCGCGCATTCGATCGGGATAGCCCAGCGACATGGAAGAAAGCTGGCCGTGCTCTTTGTCGACCTGGATCACTTCAAGAACATCAATGACTCGCTGGGACACTCGATTGGCGACCGGCTGCTCCAGGCCGTAAGTCAACGCCTCGTGTTGGCCGTTCGCGCCTCCGACACCGTGAGTCGACAAGGGGGCGACGAATTCGTGCTCCTCCTCCCCGAAATAGAGCATCCCGAGGATGCAGCCTCGATCGCCGAGAGTATGCGCGCGTCGGTCATGTTGCCGTACTCCATCGCTGGTTACGACCTGCACGTTAGTTCCAGCACCGGAATTAGCGTTTATCCTGAGGATGGGCACGATTCCGAAACGCTCCTCAAGAACGCGGATACGGCAATGTATGCCGCAAAGAGCTGTGGAAGAAATAACTACCAATTTTTTCGACAGGATATGAATGCTCGCGCTGTCGAGCGCCAAGCAATCGAAGGCAGTCTGCGGCGAGCACTAGAGCGTCACGAATTCGTGCTGAATTATCAGCCCAAAGTGAATCTGGAAACGGGCCTCATCACCGGAGCCGAGGCGTTGGTCCGGTGGCACCATCCAGATCGCGGACTGGTGTTTCCAAAAAGCTTTATCCCGATTGCGGAGGATTCCGGACTCATCGTCCCAATTGGTAAATGGATCCTCCGCGAGGCCTGTCGGCAAGCAAGTGCTTGGGACCGGGCTGGCCTCGTGTTCGACCAGGTGGGCGTCAATATTTCGGCGGCAGAATTTCGCAGCAAAGGCTTCTTGGGACTGGTATGCGAGATTCTGGAAGAAACTGGCTTGGATCCGCGCCATCTTGAGCTCGAACTGACCGAATCCTCACTGATACGCGACGTCGAATCCACACTTTCAGTTTTGCAGTCACTCAGCGCGATGGGGGTACGTCTTGCCGTCGACGACTTCGGCACGGGCTACTCGAGCCTGAGTTACCTCAATCACTTTCCAATCGACACTCTGAAAATCGACCAGTCGTTCGTGCGCGATGTGACCGACAATGAGAGCAATGCGACGATCGTCAGTACGGTGATCGCGATGGGAAGGAACCTTCATCAGCGAATCGTGGCCGAGGGCGTTGAAACCGGGAGGCAGCTGGAGTTTCTCAGGTCGGAACATTGCGGAGAGGGACAAGGCTATCTCTTTAGTCAACCCGTGCCGGCCAGCGCGTTCACCAAACTTCTTCAAAACGGTCTGGCGAGGGAAGGCACCGCGAGCGAAGTCCTCGCGTAACCGCCGGTTCGGGGTCGAATTTTGCAAAACGAGCGGCGGCCTCCGATGTTTGGGGCCCAGTATGCAAAGGGCAGGCCCTCGACCAATGGCGGCTCGCTCAATCGTTCCTGGCGGCCTAGCAATGCTCTCTGCGAGGAACTTCGGCTGTTAACGTAGCCCAAATGTTTCATGGACGAACGACGGGGTGTCATTGAAGTGAGGTGCTACAACTCGCTTGCGGAGGCCGCGTTTCTGCGAAGCGAGATGAACGCGGTGAACCTGGCGTCTTCGCGCCCGGATCCCTTCTCCACTTTTGAGTTTCTCGAAAACTTCCTACGCCACGATGACTCCCCCGCAGAGGGTTCAGCCCCTGCAGTATGGTTTGTCACGGCATTCGTCTCGAATGAACTGGTGGGCTACCTCGGGCTTAAACTCGTCAAGCATCGAACTCTCGGATTTCCGACCGCAACGCTCAGTCTTCTTGCCACGCACGACACGGATCGACCCCAGCTCGTGGCAAGATCTGAATATGTGAAGGAAGTCAAAGAGGCCATCTACGCTTATCTTCTGAGCCGCAGGCGCGAATGGGCTCTGCTCGAGTTTCATCAGCAGGACGACGAGTCGTCACTATTTCTTCCGCCTAATGGACTCACTCTTCGTGGCTATTATCTCCGTGAGTGGCCAAGCATGGAGAATTGCACCATTCCCATCGGCTGGAGTTCTCTGCAGGAGTATTTTCAGGCGATCCCAGCGAAATTTAGGGCCAACGTCCGTCGACAACTGCGGCATCTGATCGCCTACGGACGCCTGGAACTCCTGGGCTCCTCGGATTCCTCGGTCACGCCATTTTTGCTAGAGCTTTATCGCACGATCGAACCGTTCTCCTGGAAGGCTGATGCCTACGCGAGCATTGGCCGACATCCCAAACGGATCGAGTACTTTCAGGGGCTGCTCCAAGCATCGCAACCGATGAGGATCTCGATTCAGGTCCTTTTGCTCGATGGAACCCCGATCGCGGGGCTCATAACGGGTACGTTCGGGGGTCACCTTTACGCGCTTCAAATCGTCTACGATGAACGTTTCCAACGCGGCGCGCCGGGCTCCGCCATTCTCCTCATGGGTATACGCCAGGCGATCGAGAGCGGCTGCGCCTCCTTCAACATGCTTTCTGGCTTTGGATACTACAAGGTCCGCTGGTTGGCGCGTTTAACTTCTACACGGGTCGCACAGATCTACCGCGTGGGTGGCCCGCTGTTTTGGAGCCGGCTGTTCGGGGATGCCCGGCGCAGGCTCCATTGGGGTCGTTCGCCCCCGATCGCGCAGAGCTTCAATCCCGCCCACAGAAAGGCGCATCTAGCGAAGATGGAAGGCGTAGACAGGGATCATCACGCGCCTCGCAATGATCCCGTCGAGCAAGAACGCATCGCAGCGCTGATTGAAAAAGTTCGTTCCGGTCCGTGTGAGTTCTTGTCCAGCGAGCAATTAGCGTCAGCAATGCCCATTCGGACAGGCGCCGATCAACAAAGTTAGCCGTTCTCGACGGCGATTAAGACACCAGCTTCGCTGCAACGTCCTGTTCCCACACGTCCAAAGGTGGGGGTGTGCGCTTCACGATCGAAATCGCTACGATACCCACGACGTTGATGAGCTCGCCCACGAGCACGCCCATGAGCGCTCCGGACACCCCGAACCGAAGCATTGCAAAATAGCTCGCTGTGAGAGAGATGATGGCGCTCCCCAGAGTCACCAAAGTAAGGCTGCGAAAGCGACTTTGTGCAGCGAGCAGATAGACCAGCTGGTCACGGACCACGATGAGAAGAACGATTGCGCCCCACAGGAGCAATAGTTCATCCTGCTGGGCAAAGTGCTTCTTGAGCACAGCGGCGAAAATCCAGTCTCTGAGGGTCCATACGACGAGAAAGTAAGCCAAAGTCATCGTGGCTAGGCCGCAAGCTAGAACGCCAAGGCGGCGCCAGACGACGGCGGCGCCGTGCTGGTGCAGCCATCCCGAGGCCAGCGGGAGCATTAGCGATCCGACGCCACTTGAAATCAAGTTCATGGGCATCATGAGCAAGCGAGTCGCTGCGATCGCCGCGACGGCAGTAACGTCGAGCGTACCTACGACAAGATAAATGTATCCTTGGCTAAAGGTCCAATGTACGGCTGCGCCGGTCGCCGACCAGACGGCAAGAGGCGCGATTTCCCGCAGAGTTCTTGAGCTTGCTTTCGCGTTCCACGGTTCGTACTCGGTCAATGTTTTTGTTAAGAGACGGCCGCTGACCACCGCAGCCAAGCCGAGTGCCAAGACCGCGGCCGTTGCCGGCGCGGTGGTCAACGTGGCGAGCAAGACGCCGCAAACCAGCATCGCCGCATAAACGACATCCGTACGCAGTACCGCGACTGCGTGACGATATGCAAACATGACGATCCGAAAGTATTCGCGATGGAGAACGGCCACCGCTGCGACCAGGGTCGCCAATGCCAGCGGCCCCGTCTCACCGTTCAGCATCCGACCCATCCAGAGACCAAGAACTACAAGAATCGAAATTGCGACAACATAAAAGAGCATTTCGCGCTGCACGCGATAGAGAGAACCGACTAGCTCTGAACGGTCGTTGCGCTCAAGCCGGACGAGTCGATTGGACACCGGTGGATTCAGAAAGGCGTTTTGGAGTGAAGCCAACAAGAGAAGGCCGTTGGAGGCCAGGATGAAGTAACCATATTGGGAATTGGATGCCTTGCGAATCAGAATCAGGCCGGCAGCGAAGCTCGCGGCCGACAAAACGGCCTGACCCCCTACTGCAGAAGTGAGGAGTCTAGCCAAGGCAACTCGGCCGCGGGGGCGATAGCTCGACATCATTCCCGCTTGGTGCGGACCCACTCGGCGGAATCATGGGCGCGCAGTCTTACGAGCAGCTTCCATAGGATGAACGAGGGGACGTGCATCAAGTCCGCAACGCCAAGAAGTCCGATACCGCTGAGTCGCCAGCCACGAATGACATACACGGACACGCACAAGAAGCAAGCGCTGGCCACCCACAACCAGGCTTCCAGATGAGCCAGAAAGGCAGTAGCCAATGCGGTCACGCATGTGAAGAGCGCGAGCATCAAGACCAAGTAGGACAATGGCAACACCAACAGGTCGAATGCCAAATCCAGGCACACTCTGTCGGCATGTCGTGTCGATTGGAGCAAGAGCTGAGGGACCTTTGAGCGGATCAATTTGAATCGCCCATGCTCCCAACGTTGGCGCTGCACCGCCGCCGCCTTTTCCCCGGAAACCATGAGAGCTGCAACCCAAGCTCCATCCGCGTAGTGCACTCGAACGCCCGCGAGGCCCAGGTCGATGCCGAATTCGATATCTTCGACAAGCGAAAACGCCCTATAAGGGACCATCGCTAGGGCAGCATGAGTGACACACCAGCCGTTGCCGCGAATTCCGCTCGAGACCCGCAGTCTCTCCCTCGCACGCGAGCGTACGCGATGAAAGCAGGTGAAGGCGACTGTCATGAGGCGGGTGCGCCACGAATTCCACGAGTTCAGCACACGGTAGTGGGCCTGAACAGCTTTCGCTCCTTCTTGGAGGCGCGCGGCAAACGCTTCGAGTAGATTGGCGGAGACTTCGGTATCCGCGTCAACGACCACCACGGCACTGGCCCAATCTTGTGCAAGACTCGCTCGAAATCCAAATTCGAGTGCATATCCTTTGCCCCGCAGGTCGTCATTGACGCGTTCCAGCACGGTGGCCCCACATGCTAGCGCCACGCTGGCCGTGGCATCATCGCAATTGTCCGCGACCACAAGAATTCGAAATCCGTCCGATGGCCAGTCGAGCCTTTGCAGACTCGTGAGGGTCGCTTCGATGGTTTTCGCCTCGTTATGCGCGGGCACGATGATGTCGAATCGTGTTTCTCTCGTTGACCCGCGGCAGACCGCCGGAGCGCGCGACAGGAGTGCAAGCAGCATGAGATACAGGCTCATGGCGCCCAGAGGAAGCACCAGCGCCGCTAGGATCGATGACACGATGGCGCTCACGGAGCTCTGCCCGCGTATTCCTGGTAATACCATCCGAACAGTACGGAGAGCTTTCCGAGATTCGCCGATGACCTAAGCAGCCAGCGTACGGCGCGATGCCGGCCAAGTGGCAACGAAACCAGCGCCAAGAGTCCGGCGATGATTGCCTGCACGACCGCCTGCAGGAAGAAGAGTACGCGGGGCAGCGGTGTGACCCGCCCAAAGCGACCGTTTAGGGTGTGTCGCGCAAAATCCTGCCCACCGCGCAGCGCGCGAAGTACTAGCCATCGCAACGATAGGCGTTTGAGCTCCACTGGTTCGTGAACGATTGCTTCGTCGCACCAAACGACGCGCATCCCCTCCTGAACCAGCCGACCAAGAAGATCGCCATCCTCGCCGCCGCTCAACCCGAAGGCCGGGTCGAACAGACAAGGTGGATCGCGCAGAAAAGCGGCACGCATGAGTACGTTGCCAAAGCGCAGCCTGTTGGGTGGAACCACGGACCCGCTCGTCATTCGTATCCAATCGTAAAACCCTCCTTTGCGGATCCACTCGCAAGCACTAGCGGGGACGACGGGCACCACTGGACCCAGAACGCAATCGGCTCGATAGACGATGGCGGCCTCGGCCATTTTCCCCAGCCAATCGACTGGCGCGCGCTCGTCATCGTCTATGAAGGCTATCCAGTCAGAGGTCGCTCTTTCCACCGAGACATTGCGGGTCGCCGAGATATTCCTTAGCGGCTGAATCTCATAGTGGATGGGAAACGGGGCTCCCCCGGCACGCAATCGTTCGATAACCGAGCGTGCGCTCCCGGCGGCGTCGTTATCCACGATGACAATTTCGGTCGGAAGAGTTTGCTGAGCAATAAGGTCTTCAAGAAGAACGCCTAGACGATCTGCGCGAAGATGGGTAGCAATGCAAATGCTAATCTTCATTTGTGCGCCCGGATGAGGACCGGTCTATCCGATTCGCCGAAACGATTGCCGCCGCCAATTCTTGACGGGCTCTGAACAAGTTCCATGCGAGCAGCGCCAGGGCAGTTCCGCCATACAGGGACTGGAACCCGCTGGCGAAGCCGAGCAAAGATGCCAGCACGAGAAAGAAAAGTAGTCGGATCAGATGAAAGGGCGCGCCAGGCCAATCCTTGGCGGCGAGCCGATAGATACAGTACGGTACCCATTTTGCCAATACGTGCGCTCCCAGAGCGATGGCACCAATGGGTTCAATGGGGACCAGTGCGACAAAAGCTGCTCCGCGCGCGAGCTGCAGGCCAGCGAACATCCATACTCGGGTCGCCTTGTCCAAGCGGTTGTACGCTTTGAACCAAAGGTAGGTCGCGAGGAGAACCGCTGCCCACGCAGCGAAATCCTCGGGCGCTGGTAGCCTTGGATAGCGCAATAGGAAAATGGCGGCTGCCCCGAACACCAGCGCCCAAGACCAGGGTTGCCACCGCGGCGTGGATACCGAGATGTTTCGAAATTCGTCGGAAAGCTTGGGATCTGTTTCGAAACGCGCGGCAACTAAGTCATTGTCAACATAACCCCGCTCGTAGATCGCCCAAAACGAGATCAACAGCGCGAGCAAGCCCAAAACGTGGGTCGCAGGCACTTCCGCCAACCCTATCGAGCTTAGTATCCAAACGGCGAAGTCCTCCTGGAGGATGCCTCGAACAATATACCGGGCGCCAGGTCGCTTGACGTACGTCAGATACTGGCCAGGTAAATAGACGCCGCTTAAGGCGTCCGAATACCGCGCTTCTGGCCATACTGTCCGCAGTGGTCGCGCACACGCATCCAGCAACTTCATATCCTGCGCTGAGTCGGTAAGGACAAGTGATTTGCGAACCGTTTCACGCCCGAGGGCCTTGACGGCGAGATCCAGTTTGCCCTCGCGTCGATCTGCAAATGTCGAGAGGCGAGCAGCAATGATCTGGGCCTTCGGTAGCCCCAGCGCGGCAACAAGCGGCACGACGATTGGGGTAAAGCCTGTTGTGGCGATGATTGTCGTAGTGCCGGGAGTCGCAAGCGCGGCCAGTAGCCTCTGATTCGTGTAGCGCGTCGCAAGCTCGGCGACACCTCTCGCCCAACGTGTTGCGGTCCACGGAAAGCAGAACGAGATGAGGCGTACGCGCCAAACGTCGCGGGTAACTAGCCCACCCGTCCAGCGCCACGGCGCGATGAAATCGAGGAATCGCAGTAGTAAGAGCGCTGGTAATCGCGGATGCGTGCAATCGATAAAGTCCTCTGTGGAGTTGCGAAGGTAAAGAGTCTCATCGAGATCGAGCAGAATCGGGCCGCCGTGACGCAGAATCGCGTTAATAGCGGCCTCCGGCGAGGCATCGTGAGGAGTAATGATGTGCGCTTGGCTCATGGCGTCGCTATGGAAGGCGCCCCCGCCGTACCATGAGTGGGAAGGTATCTGCGATGCAATTGGGCTCGCAGCCTCGCGCACGGCTTGTCGACCCAGCGACGCATCGTCTCCGCGACGACAATGGTGAGCGAGGCTCCGAGAATCATTAGCCAAGCCCAGGTCAGTTGGGGCCAATGCTTGGCGAGGCCCGACAAGATCACGTCGTGCACCAAATAGATCGTGTAAGAAATTGTCCCCACGTAGACGATGGGTCGGCAATTAAGCCAGCTAAACGGGATCTCGTCGGATCTGGCCACTGCGAGATAGATCAACGGAGCAACCGCCAAAGCCTGAAGCGTGTATCGAAGCGTGCTGCGGAACGCTTCATCACGGTAGAGGAGCGTTCCGACAAGTACGACCACGCAAGCCCCCGCCACCGCCAGGTCCCGAGGTGCATTGGAGGGCGCGACCGGATCGAGCCGGGGATTCCATCCAATGGCCATAGCACATCCAATCAGTATTGCGTCGACACGGGTATCGGTGGCCATCATGAGGTAGTCGCTGGAAGCGCCATGCAGGGTAAGCCAAAAGCGCCAGGAGACAACCGCACCGCAGAGCGAAAATAAAAGCAATACGGACCGTCCCGGCCGTCGTGCGCGAAGCAACAGCCCGGCCAAAGGAGGGTAAAGAAAGTAGTAGTGCTCCTCTATGGCCAAAGACCAAATCACTCCGAGCCCGGCAGGTAGCCCCCGGAAATCATGCGCGATAATGTAGTAGTTTCCGCAATAAAATAATGTGGAAAGCAAGCCACCCAGTGTGAAGGCGCCACCGATCACCGATGTCATGGAGAGCAATGCGGCTGCGATAACCACGATTAATAGCGGTGGCATGAGGCGTAGTAAGCGGCGCAGATAAAAGGCGCGGAAGCCAATCGTACGGCGCCGGGTATACTCAACGCGCATGATGGTGGTAATCAAATACCCACTCAATACGAAGAAGATGGTGACGCCTAAGCCGCCTGGAATGATTGCCTGAAAGCCACTGTGAGCGGTAAACACGAGCGCGACCGCCAAGGCACGAATCCCATCGAGGGAGGGGATCACTTCTGCGGAATGCAAGGTAGGATGGGAATCCGGCACGGCATCAGGAAGTGCGGCTTCCACGAACTTCCCACGGCCGTCCGGCAGTGCCGCCGACCAGTTCGCCTCCAGCGCTGGAGGGGTTTCCAAAGACCGCATACAAGCGACATTCAAGCAGGCCCCGAGCAAGCGCAGCTGTGGCCAATGTCATCAGAACAAAGTCGACGCTAAGGACACTGAACCAGTGCGTCTCCGAGATATTGGTGAGCGCCTGGAAAAAAAACAGCGCAAGATAAAGCGCGCCTTGATTTCGGTCGATCTTAAATAGCCGAATGGACTGGCGCGCGAACGCGGAAAGATAGCCTAGCAAGCACGCAAGACCCACCCAACCCAGATCGTTGACGACTTCAACGTAGCCATTGTGTGCAGATCCCGGATAGAAGGAACTGGTTATCCGGATGAATTCGTAGGAATCAGTCCCCACTACCGGAGTGGCTGTCCAGTAAGCACCATATCCCGTGCCGAGCAAAGGGTGACGTCGGATGTGATCGGCAAGGATCGCCCAAATCTGGGTTCGGCCGGTGAGAGTGGAATTCTTTCCGGTGAGCTCGGTGATCGGCGCCATCATGCTCTCGAGCCCGGGAACCAGATCTAGGACGGCGAGGGCGTAGAGCGAGACCGCAACGACCAGGGCGAGAATGACTAACGGAATGTGGACACGCAGCACGGGGGGGGTACGTAAGAGTATAAGCAGCAAGACGAGCACAAAAAGGCACG
>JBEKVI010000031.1:0-54575 GCA_049514215.1 Burkholderiaceae bacterium | reverse complement strand
GAGTTCAACGTTCCACTAGCACCGTCGACCGGGACTCATCCGACGCCACATTTGATCTTCAAGAACGGTGCTGGCGATTCAGCAGATGCCCCACCGTGCGGATGGCTAGGGCGAACCAAACAGGCGCTTGTAGGCACCAGCCGCATTGGGATACTGATCATGACTGAGCATCCCCCGGAAGGCGGAATCGCTATCCCAATACGCCACGTAGGCGTAATCATGATGGATGATCCAATCGTGCATTTCCTCTATGAAGTAAGGGTCGTCGCGATTGACACCCCATTCAGGCAGGCTCATTGGCTTGTGATGCTGCGCCGCGAAGCTCGCTTGCCAGACGAGATTACGATCTGAATTCAGGCTCCAACTCCAGCGCTTGACGGGGTCCTCTTTGAATTCGCCCCACTGGTAGTCGTTGTAAATGTCCATGCCAATGACATCGACAACGTCGTCACCGGGATACGCGCTATCCGGTTGCATCTTGCCCGAACGTCCTTGGGCTGGACACCAGTCAATGGTGAACGTTGGGGACGCATCCTTGAAGATCGTCGCGACACGACGGAATGCCTCGATGTAATCCTGAGACCGCCCTTTAGCCTGCCAAGCGTACCAGTCGCCATTGAACTCCCAGCCGATACGAATCACCGCATTCGGATAGGAGTGCGCGATTACTCGAGAAACGGAGGAATATACATCGTCGTACCGGCCGCTCGCTAAAGGGGGTAAATGCGGTGTCGGTAAGGAAGGTGACATTAAAATCGTTGGGACGTCCAAGCCAGGCCTCGAACTGCTGTGCCACGTCTGGATGGAAGCCCCCATTGAAGGCGCCTATCTTGAGCGGCCCCCGGGTGAACGGTGTGGAACGCTCGACGGTTTGATCGGTGGTGGGCGAAGTCGGCTGAGAGCATGCGGGGCCGCCGAAGGTCGGCAATCCGCAGACCACGATCACAAGAGTTACGATTCGCCACGCAGATACGACATTTCGCGACCGCGTGTTGCTCGTCATCAGAACCCCGTGCCAGCCCATGTCGCGCTCCCCTTTAAGTGACTCCTCGTTTAAGAAGCAAGCTACGCGCCATATTGGAAGGACTCACGACCCCACAATGAACCAGTCTCGTGCCGCCGTAGCGCTCTAGACCGAGCTCCCTGCGGTAGGACTCTCCGGCAGAGCCTTCCTTGGGACGCTCGGCAAACTACCTTCGGATCGAAGCTGCCGGGTTCCAAGTCTGGTAAACCTCTCCTCTGAGAGAACACCAGACACCGATGCCGGTTCCAAGCAGGGCAAGGAACACATCGGTGAGCTGGGAGCAGACCGGAACGTGGCCGAGATAGCCCGCACCCAGGATCAAACCGACGCTTCCAACCATGGCAATGGCGACCGCAGGCCATCCGGCGAGGAGAAGTCCAAGAAAAATAAAGCACATTGCGGCACCAAAAAGAAAAATTGAAAACCAGCGCAGCAGTTTGTGCGAAACATACATGTAGAGGAGCAGTCCGTTAAGCCGTCTGAGTTGCGGCCAGATCAGACGGTGCACATTGAATGCTTGGCACGCGATTCGAATCTTGCGTCCGAATTCCTCGGAGGAGACCGGGATCGATTCCTCAAAGGCGCGCACATCAGACACCTGCACAACGCGATATCCCTGGCATAGAACTCCGAAGGAAACAAACATGTCATCGATGATGTGATCGGGGGGCTCTCGATGCAGGCTCCTTCTGATGGCGAAAAGAGAACCGTCCGCCCCCATCATGGAATCCAGCCCGCTCTCGAGGCGCTTGAGCGACTCCTCGAGTCTCCAGTACATCGAACCCGTGCTCGAGGTGACCGACTCTCCCGCGTTTGTGTAGTTTAGATTGCCGCAAACGCAACCCACATCAGGATCGGAGAAATACGGAACAAGCCGCACCAATGCCTGGTGATCAAGAAGGACGTTGGCGTCAGTGAAAATGAGAATGTCTGCGCTTGTCTGCGCGACAAGGTGGTTCATGCCGTGCGTTTTTCCACGTCGGTCGGCCGAGACATGCAGGTGGATCAGGTCGCCGTATCTCGCGGCGATCTCCGCAGTTCGATCCGAGGCCCCGTCAACGTAGAGATAGATCTCCAAAGTCGGAGAATGCTGTCGCAATGCGAGCAGGTTCTTGATCTTTGTTTCAATTCGGCTCTCCTCGTTATACGCGCACGTGCAGACAGCCAGTCGAATAGGTGCGGCGTCCGTTCGCAGCTTTAGTGGACGACCTCCCCGTAGACGGTACAAGAGGTAAAGAGAGAGAGGGTAGGTAGTAAACGGATGAATCGCCAAGCAGAGCAGGATGCATCCGATAATTAGAAGGCCGCTGGCACTCATCACTGACCGAAGGCTCTAGACTGGGTGGGGTTCCAAAGACGCGGCAGTCTCACACCCGCGGTGGACTCAATACGCGCGAGCGTCATTGAAGAGCACGTGGACCGTTCTTAGAACAATGTGAAGGTCAAGTTTCAGCGACCAGTTTCGCAGGTAATCGAGGTCGTATTCGACTCGCAATTTCATCGACTCAAGATCGTCACCGCCGCGAAAGCCGTTGATCTGCGCCCAACCAGTGATGCCGGGCCGGACCTTGTGCCGAATCATGTACCCCGGAATCTGTCCCCGATAGGTCTCGTTCACAGCGATTGCATGCGGACGTGGGCCGACAATGCTCATCCCGCCATTCAGAACGTTGAAAAACTGGGGAAGCTCGTCCAACGAGTTGCGTCGAAGAAACGATCCGAAACGGGTCAAGCGCTCATCATTTTTCGTAACCTGCGTGTAGACCGAATCGCCATCCTCCGTCACGGTCATCGATCGGAACTTCCACACAATGATTTCCTCGCCATCCAAACCGTAGCGACGCTGACGGAAAATGATGGGGCCGGGCGAGGATAGCTTCACGCCGGCTGCGATTGCCAACAAAAGCGGAGAGATCAGAAGGATGATCAGCAGTGCCAGGATAATATCGCTGGCGCGCTTCAGGATACCGTTCAGTCCAACGAACGGACTTTCGCATACGGCGACGACCGGCATGCCGGAAACCGTGCTCATGCGCCCTTGGATTAGGTCGGTTACAAAAATGTCCGGGACAAAATAGATCGAGGCCGTGGTGTCACGCAAACCTTCCAGCAGTCGAAGAATGCGCGGCTGCTTGGCCATGGGAAGCGATAGATAGATGATGTGGATACGATTGCTGCGCACGAACTTGCTCAAGTCGTCGATCGTTCCAAGGAGGGGGAACTCGTCTGCGTGAGGAAGTCGATTTTTGGATCGATCGTCAAAAAAGCCAACCAGACCGATGCCACTATAGGGATTCGAGTCGAGCGCTCGTGCAAGGGAGACCCCCTGCTCGTTTAAGCCTGCGATGACGCATCTCTTTAGCCCTCCCTGGAGGTTGACTAGCCTGGGTGCGATCCGGCGAAAGCCCAAGTGCGTGATGATCTGGGTGCTTGGCGCCAGAAAGAACCAAGCCACCACGGCGCGGGTCCGGTAGTCGTCGAGGTGGCGCGTCGCCCAGCCGAAGAAGACGAGGAGAACAAACAGGATCACCCAATTTAATACTGTGTCCCGCAGCACCTTCTGGATGGGCAGGTCCAACTTCGAGCTACCTGGAAACGTCAGTGCGAAGACGACCACCGAGAGCACCAAGTAGGAAGTATCGAGTCCTCGATCCACAATGAGTGCCACGGCCCAAAGAGTCGCGACCAGCACGATGGGGTCGAGTAGGGCCTCGAATAACCCGATGAAATTATCGGTGCCGACGGCCCACGGCGAGGCACGTGGCAAGCGGAGCGGGCTGATGCGTTCAGACACGCTCCCTCCCAGGACGCGGGCTAATCCGCGCGACGGCCTGCGCCCGATTGAGGACGTCGAGCTTTTTGAAGACCCTTTGGAGATGGTTTTTGACTGTAAAGACACTGATGTTCAGAATCATGCCAATTTCTTGGTTGGTTTTTCCCTTGCGGACCCAATCCATGATCTCTATTTCGCGCATGGATAGTCCAAGGGTCTCGAACGGACCAGGTGCATCCGTCACCAGCTGCGTCAGCGTCTCAACCGGTTGCCTTTGTTCAGGCAAGTGCTGCACCCGGCGCAAAGAGGTATCCAGATAGGGTGCCAGCAACTCCATCATCCGTCGGACGCGATTTGGATTTTCGAACTTGGCTCGCCCCAATGCGACGTACAGGCAGTCATGCCGGCCACGCTCATCGCGGATCCCGTGCACGAGAGCCGACCGCATGAGCGCCAGTGCTCCGGTCGGACTACAGGGCGGGGCCGACCCCTCGCCAACCTTGAACCCTTCCGCGGTGCCAAGAAGATAGGACTGACACTCGAACTGGAGCCAACCATTAAAGAGCTTGCGGGCGAAAGCCGTCATGCCATGACCGGAGAGGCCGCTCGTGCGCACACCGGGCAGGGCCGAGATTACATCGAAGTGAATGACGCCTAGCGAGAAGTCTCCCCAGGCCGCGATCAGGATTTCATGCGGAATGAACTCCTGAAATTCCCCACTAAGCCACAGGAAAAGATCTAGATGCCTCTTTACGGTGAGCGAGTGCTCTATGATTCGCACCAATGCGATGCGCTCACTCTCAGACAGATCAAAGGCGGATGGCATAACGTCCGTCGACACTCATCTCGTAGAACACAACCGACCGCTAGATAGCTCCTTACGCCTCATCAACGCGAAAACCTGGGTCACCGCAGATTGCAAAGGCCATAAGTGCTCTGACATTAATCGGCCGTTAAGTTTCACTCACATGCTTAATAAGGATCGACATCTTCTTTCGATCCCGCCGTTTTGCGAGGCGCATGCGCGATTACAACCGTTGAAAAAAAAATTGCACGCTCATCGATGTAACGAACCTCTATCAAGTGTTAAAAAAAATTTCGTCCGCGAGATGAATTGCCACTTACACTTTTGCAGCGAGCCGAAAAACTTGCTTCCAGGATGCTGTGCACTCGATGATCTGCGCGCGATAAACCGTAGGGCGCGATCTCGTGTGAACTGGTGTAGTTGCCAACCCGTGACGAGCGGATGCGTTCGAGTGTCGCGCGGCTTGGCGAAGAAGTAGTGGAATTACCGCATTCATCGATAGGTGTTGCTCTAGGACAACGTTGATGCATCTACGCTTGACTCACCCGCATGGGATGTCTCTTCCCCACCGCGTTGCGGGCCGACAGCTTAGGCGGAGCGGTTATTGGAGGCAAACCGTAATAAAGCGGGATGAAGCGGGATGTTGGGCATCGATTCGCGTCTTTTCGAAGAACCCATCCCCGAAAAAAACTCATAAATGGCCCAGCGACCCACGCAGCGAGGCGGCGTTCGCTGTGGCGGGAAGTGTCAAAACGGAGACAGAGTGTTGCAAATAAACAACAAGTTGTTTGGGAACTGGGTGCCGAAGTTGCTCTCCCACTTCGGGGCTTTTTACGGTTTCGCCGCCTAAAGGTTGAGCAAGCGGACTTGTAGGGCGGGCTCGACCCGCTCTTCCACCAACAAACCTCAAGGGAGTTGCGATGAGAGGAACGAAGGGCAAAGGATTCGGTGATATCGGTTCACGTCAAAGGCTTTCAGGCGGGGCACAGGACAATGTGGCTCCAGTTCCAAAGACGATGCGAACCCGCGCACTTCTTTCTCGTATCACTGCGCGAACGGAGCGGCCGGAGCGTCATGCTGCCGCCGAGCGTCGGTCTCAAGTGGTGCGCATGCGCGAACTCATCGGTCCTACGAGCCTCATCGCCGCCGGCTTGATTACGAGTCCTGCAGCGTTCGCGCAGGCTGACGCCGCCCTGGGGCAGGCCCAGGATCCCTTAACCTTGAGAGTCTCCGCATCGGAGGAGTACGACGACAACCTCTTTCGGCTTCCGGATGGAGCCCCGGCGACCGCGGTTCCGGGACAGACAGCCCGAAGCGATCTCATCTCGGTCCAGGAACTCGGGCTGAAGTTCGACAAGGACTACTCCCTTCAGCACATTACGCTCGATTTGAACCTGGTCAACTACAACTACAGGACCTACAGTTATTTGGATTTCCTGGGAAAGAATGCCGACGCTAGCTGGCGCTGGGCAGTGACCCCGGATTTTACTGGCGATGTCATCATCTCCCGGACACAAGCAGTCAACAGCTTCGCGGACTATACCGGCACGTTTGCTCGGAATATCAATACGACCGACAACCGGCGAGTGGACATGGATCTGCGGGTTGCCGGTGAGTGGCACGTCGGGGCGGCGGTCTATCAGATGGTTCAGAACAACGACGAGCCCGTGTTCGAACTAGAAAACGTCCGGATCAATTCATTGGAGACGTCGTTGCGCTACGTCTCTGCGGCCGGAAATTGGGTGGGACTCTACACTCGCGTGGCGAATGGGGATTACCTAAATCAGGGCTTTGACCCGACCCTGCAAATCGAGAATCAATTTATCGAGCACGAGTACGGGGCACGCTTAAATTATCAAATCACAGGTAAGACAAACATCTATGCCCAATTAGGTGAACTGTCGCGGGACAATGAGCACTTTTCCTCGAGGAATTTTAGCGGTCTTGTGGGTTCAGTAGCCTTTAGCTACGACATTACCGGGAAAATCACTCTGTTTGCCAACGCGAGCAGGAGCTTGTCCAGCTATCAGACCGAGACCAGCAGCTATATCGTCGACAACACGTATTCACTAGGGCCAACCTGGGCGATCACCGACAAAACAAAGCTCAGCGCCCGCTTCCAAGAAGTGCAATACGACTTTCGCAACGCGATCATTAATGATGTGCAGTTACGAAACGATACCCTCTATCGCTTTACTGTGGATGGGACTTGGAACGCATTCCGAAACTTCACGGTCACAGGTTCAATCGCTCACCAGTCCCGCACTTCGAACACGGTTGGAATTCCCTTTGTCGACAACATCACCAGCATCCAGGCCGTCTATATCTTCTAAGGGGTTCGGACCGTCCGACTACGGTGGCCCTGAGGGCGGAATTGCTGCGATGCGCAAGTCTGATCCGGGCCGCATTCTTGCTGAAGCATTTCTCGCCTGTGCGGGCCATGGTGCGCTAGCACCAATGGACTATTTCGTCGCGCCAGCGAGTGACTTACATTGCATTGCAGCAAGGCCCGTTTTCGGGGCCCTCACTTCGCTAGCCGGTGCGCTGAACTGTGCTGAATGCCTGGAGTGAAGAATGAGCGTCGACGCCAAATATCGGTCCGTTTTACTTTGCGCGGTTCTGCTTTCAGGGACGCAATGCTGCTTCGCTGCGAGTACGGCCTTCAAGATCTCAAGGGCCGCGGTTGCGTGGCCGTCCTCCTATCATCAGCTGGCCTCCGTCTCGACAGTTGGGGCAGGATCGAATCCTGAAATCGGGCTTGCACGATTGTCGCGCGCCAGTTTCCAAGATGTTTTGAATGACAAAAGCGTCGCCGTACGTTCCATCACGAAAACCAGTCCAGAGTCGAATCTCCAAGATTCTCAGCGGGATCCCGATGCCCTGGTCCGGTTGCTGGCAGGCTTAAGTCTGATCGGGTTCCTGCTCGTACGCCGAGCGGGCGGCCTGTAGAAAGCCAGTCCGCCGCCTCCAACCTCGCAGCCGGATGGAGAGCGCGAGGCGAGCGCCGATCACGCCGCCCCTCGGTTGGCCGAGACCACACCATAACTTCAAGGAATTTGCTGCGCGAGTTGGACTCCAATCTCCTGCGTCGTAGGTGCGGCCTCCGTCTGGCCGCCTCATTAGAGAGCGGTGAAGTATGGCAAACTTGCGCTGGTCAATATCTTCTTCCAAAGCCCCAATGCCAATCGCTCGACCATTGCATCTGGCGCTTCCTCTGAGAACCTTTCTCCTTCTCACTCTCGGCCTGTTGGCGGGCTGTAGCCAAAAGCAGGCTGCACAGCCGGCTTCGCAAGTGGTGGCGAAGGTTAACTCCTATGAAATCACGGCCTCAGAGGTAAGTGGCAAATTGGCTCACCTGAAGGACATTCCACCGGACCGGCTCGCTTCCGAAAAACGGCAGGTGATTGATGGACTCGTCGATCAACAGCTCGCCGTCGAACAGGCCCAGGTCCGAAAGCTTGATCGCACCCCGGACGTCGTCGCCGCAATCGAGCAGGCCAAGCGCGAAATCCTGGCGAGAGCCTATTTCGAGGAGGTTGCAAGTCTTCAGGTTAAGCCCACGCAAGATGAGATCAATGCGTATTACCAAGCGCACCCAGAACTCTTTCGCGAGCGCCGCATCTATTCCATCAAGGAAGTCACGGTAAGAGACTCCCCCGAGGTCGCCGACTATATAAACGGCTTCGTAGCCTCCGGCAAACCCATTGAACAGCTGGCGCAGTGGCTCCAGGCGAAAGGGATTCGATTCAACGCGGATGCTGCCAGCCGACCCGCGGAGCTGTTGCCGCTTGAGTTTCTGCCCGCGATGGTGAAGCAAAAGGACGGTGGACTAGTCCAGTTCAAGACCGAACAGGGGCTTTATGTGGCTCAGATTATGAGCTCGAGATTGGCACCATTGAGTCAGGTGGCGGCAGCGTCCAGCATCGAGAGGTTTCTTGAGAATCAGCGGGGCCGTGAGGCGGTAAAGGCGGAAACCGAACGAATGCGCGCCGGGGCCAAGATTGAGTACTTGAACGAGTCGGCGCCTGTTCAGGCTAGCGTCGCAGAGCCGCCGCCCGAAGTCCCGCCGGCGGGGGACTCGGCAAAGTCCAACGTCCAGCCTGACGCAGACGTTGTCCGACGAGGAATCGGCGGATTGAAGTAGTCGGGTTCGGCGCACGGACCTGACGTGAGTTCAGTTTGTTCCACAGTTCCCATCCCAATACGTGTAGGGTTCAAAAATATGGTGCGGAGGTATAGCCGATGAATTGGAAGTCGAATTTCCTTGGACTGATTCTGCTCGTTCTGGGTCTCTCGTTGAACGCGAGCGCACAGGAAGCTCGGGACTATCAGCTCGCGGCAGGCGATACGATCCATATTTTGGTTTTTCAGAATCCCGATCTGACACTCGATACGCGCGTCTCGGAAAAAGGCACCATTACCTATCCCCTCATCGGAACCGTACAGATTGGCGGCCTTACGATCGCTGCCGCCGAAAAGAAGATCGAGAAGGCACTCGAGGATGGCGGGTTTGTGAAGCAGCCTCAGGTCAACATCGCGTTGACCCAGATCATCGGAAACTCGGTGGCCGTTTTGGGCTATGTGGGGCATCCGGGCAGCTATCCGCTTCTCACTTTCGGTACGCGCATTACCCAAATCATCGCAACGGCCGGAGGGGTCTCTCAGACCGGATCGAACAAAGTCATACTCTCGGGAGTACGTAACGGAAAGCCATTTCTCCGGCAGATCGACATTACCGCGATTTATGAAGACGGGCAGGTTTCCGAGGACGTGCAGCTCGCGGGCGGCGACAGTATCTTCGTACCAAAGGCCGAAATGTTCTACATCTACGGCGAGGTTAATCGCCCAGGGCAGTATCCGCTGGAGCGGCACATGACCGTCATGCAGGCGCTCGCCGCTGGCGGAGGACCGACGGTGCGAGGCTCCGAGAACCGTGTGCGCTTGAATCGGCGTGCGGCAGACGGCAAGGTAACGAAGTATTCGCCGGAATTGTCCGACCTTGTGCAACAAGATGACGTCATCTATGTGAACGAGAGCTTCTTCTAGGAGTCATGGCATGACGATCCACCAATTCCTCCGAACGCTGATCGCACGACGCTGGATGATCGTGCTGACCATCATCACCCTATTTCTTCTGCTCGGTCTGCTCATCTTTCTCGTCCCGCCGCGCTACACGGCTACGGCCTCGGTCGTCGTGAATAGTCAGAGCCAGGATCCGCTCATGGGGGCATTGCTGCAAACGCCGATCGGCGCAACCTACGTCATCACGCAAGCCGAGGTGATCGGTAGTCCTCGCGTGGCTAAGCGCGTGGTCTCAAAGCTCAACCTCGCTCAAGATCCGACGATGAAGGAAGCGTGGCAAGACGACACCCATGGCCGGGGAGACTTCGCTGCTTGGATTGGCGATTTGCTCCTGAGTGGCCTGAAGGTCCAGCCTGGGCGCGAAAGTAACGTCATTGAGATCAACTACAAATCCCGCGATCCTGTTTTCGCTGCCACTCTCGCCAACGCTTTTGCGCAGGCCTATCTCGAGACCAGCATGGAGTTGAAGGTGGCTCCCGCCAAGCAAAGTGCGCGCTTGTTCGACAGCCGCATAGCCGAAGTTCGATCTCAGCTGGAGCAGGCGCAACAAAAGCTCGCGGATGCGCAGAAGGATGCGGGAATGGTCGTCACGCCCGAGCGCATCGACGTGGAGAACGCAAGGCTCGCCGATCTGTCCACCCAACTCGTCATGGCACAGGGCCAGATGGCTGACGCCAGTTCACGCAATCATGGTGCCGAGGGCAACGTGGCGTCCTCCCCGGACGTGATTCAAAATGGAGTGGTTCAGGGGCTTAAAACGCAGATCGCCCTTTCCGAGTCCAAACTTAAAGAGCTCTCGGGTCGGCTTGGACCGAATCATCCCGAGTACATACGCACCCAGCAGGAGGTCAATGACCTGCGTGCGAGTCTTGCGCGGGAGTCGGCGCAGGTCGGAAGCTCATTAGGTACGGCCGATCGCATTGGCGCGTCGCGCGTGGGGCAGTTGCAGGCTGCAGTGAATTCGCAGCGGCAACGGATCATCGCACTTTCCCAGGCGCGGGATGGGTTGAGCGTATTGCAGCGTGAGGTCGACAACGCGCAGAAGGCGTACGACCTTGTGATGCAACGCTACTCGCAAACCAGCGTCGAGAGCCAGGTTGCCCAGTCCGACGTTGCGCTGCTAACCGCCGCCACGGAACCGATCGAGCCGTCGTTCCCCAAGGTCAAGCTTTATTCCGTGCTCACCCTTGGAATGGGCATTCTCCTGGGTATCGGGCTCGCGTTACTCGCGGAAGTGTTCAATCCCATGGTGCACGGAGCGCTCGACATCACGAGCCGGGTTGGTATTCCGGTGTTCGCGGTTGTACCTAACAGCCGGCTGGGGCGGAAGCGCTGGGGCGGAATTCTCCCTGCGCCCCGCCGCGACATCCTCAGACTGACACGCTAGGGCGCGCCGACTCCTATGACCTCTACGAACGAAAACATTTTTCAGCCTCGCGACGCACTTTTAAGGCAGAGGGACCGGTCCATTGGAGCAATCCTGGTCGACTCGGGACGTCTTCGGCCCGAAGCGGCCGAGAAGATCCTGGCCTTTCAAAAAGAGCGAGGGTTGCGTTTCGGTGAAGCGGGTTTGGCATTGGGACTCATTTCCGAGGAGGACGTCCGCTTCGCTCTGGCCAACCAGTTCGAGTATACCTACCTTGCTCCCGGTGAAGGTCCCGTGTCTTCGGACGTCGTGGCCGCGTACCAGCCGAACCACCCGTGCGTCGAGGCGCTGCGCGTGCTGCGCAGTCAGCTCATGCTCCGCTGGCTGGATAGCAGTGCAGAGTACAAATCGCTTGCAATCGTCAGTACGGAAGACAAGGTCGGCCGCAGCTTTATCACAGCCAATCTTGCGGTCGTGTTCTCCCAACTGGGGGAGCGCACGCTGCTCATCGACGCAAACCTGCGGGCTCCTCGGATGCACGAGTATTTCAAGCTGGAAAATCGTGCAGGGCTGGCCTCCGTCCTTGGGGAACGGACCGACGGCGAGCCCATCATCCACATACGCGCGTTTGCCGGACTATCGGTCTTGCCGGCCGGACCTCCGACACCCAATCCGCAGGAGTTGCTTTCGCGACCGAGTTTTCGCAATCTGATCGAGGCGGCCGCGTCACGCTATGACGTGATCCTGATCGATACGCCTTCGTGGCGGCAAGGCGCCGACGCCCAGATCATCGCTGCCCGCGCCCGTGCGGCGATCCTGGTGTCGCGTCCCGACTACTCTTCCGTCAACTCTGCTGTGGAGTTCGTCGATCTTCTCGGGCAAAGCGGCGCACAAGTACTGGGTGCCGTGGTGAATCAGTTCTAGCGTGAGCTGATGGCCGCTGTTTCGCCGAAGATACGCTTTGGAATTCCAGACACCGTTCTGGCCTGGTCGCCGATCTTGGTCGGTCTTTTGTGCATGTACGTACCCACCGGGATTGATGTATCCCGAACGTTCTGGGTGCAAGAAGACGAGTCGCACGGGCCGGTCATCCTCGCCATCGTCGTCTGGCTCGTCTGGCGCGAGCGCCGCGCCTTGCTCGATTCGAGTTCCGGGGCATCGCCCATCGGTGGCGCCATCTGCCTTGCCTTTGCACTCATGGTTTATATCGTCGGTCGATCGCAGCAATTCTTTCAGTTTGACGTTGGATCGGTAATTCCTCTGCTCGTTGGTCTGGCTCTGCTTTTTTCCGGGCGGCCCGGATTCAAACGCATCTGGTTTCCTGCGCTCTTTACGCTGTTTCTGATCCCGGTTCCTCCGTCGGTCCTCGATCAGATTCTTGTTCCGCTCAAGGCGACGGTGTCCGAGGTCGTAGCCAACGGACTCTTCGATTTAGGTTACCCTGTGGCCCGCACGGGCGTGATCCTCCAGGTTGCGCAGTATCAACTCCTGATAGCAGATGCGTGCTCAGGACTTAAGTCCATGGTCGCGTTATCCGGGATCGGACTGCTCTGGGTTTATCTGGCTCGCCATCGCCTCTGGGTGCTCAACCTGATCTTGCTCGCCAGTGCGGTGCCCATTGCCTTCCTTGCGAATGTCCTGAGGGTGGCCGCTCTCGCCTTAGTGACCTATTACTTTGGGGACACCTGGGGTCGAAACTTTCATGACTATGCCGGCTACTTGGAAATCCTAGTCGCCTTCGGGATGTTTTATTTGTTGGATTCCATACTTGTTCAAGTAGGCAAGGCACTTTCGGCCTCTAACGTAGCGATGCGCGCCAAGCCCGCGGCTGCACCCCGGGACGGAGAATCGTTTTCCAGGGCGGCCCGCTTGGGTCCCCGGGTTGGAATCGCAATGGTGGCGGCTTCCGGCATTGCCGTTGCGATGGCTCCCACCCATTTCATCGTGGAGCCGGGCAGCCCCCTTGAGGTCATGGTCCCAACCCGCTTCGCAGGCTGGGAAAACATGACCTCGCCGCTGGAACAAGTCAGCCTTATCGCCACGAAGGACGGACAGCCCGATCCTATGCAGCTCGTCTACGATGACTCGCTCCTGCGAACCTACACTCGCGAGGATGGGGCGCAAATCATGATCGCCCTCGCGTACGACAAGAGCCAGCGCGAGGAGGACCGGGTTCATCGCCCGGAAATCTGCTACATATCGCAGGGGTTCCGAATTCTGAGCGACAACGAAGCGCTTTTCTCAGTGCGCGACGCGGCCGGTCAGCCGATCGTCGGAAGACGGATGCTCACGCAAAGAGGTACACGACTTGAGGCAGTAAGTTACTGGATTCGCATTGGCGATACCTATACCCAAAATCCCTGGGTCTCGCGTTTCTATGTTTTGAAAGAGGGGCTCCTGGGCCGCGTGCACGACGGCATGTTGGTCCGAGTTTCTCAAATTGTATCGAGGCAAGGCGACGTGGAACAGTCGTTTAGGGAACAGGATCACTTTCTCGATGAACTGACCCGGGCACTGGCGCCAGACGAGGCCAGAATCGTCGCGCGGGATGTCTCTTGATGGCTGCTCTTTTCGGCCGCGAATCGCAAGGAAACAGGCCCTGACCGTGGATGTCAACCGTCCGTTAGACCCGAACCGCCCCAATGCGGAAGTGCCGCTTGGCGGCCCGTTCTATGGGGCGCCCCCGACGAAGGTTCGGCCCGATCGGGTGGCTGATTTGATCGTTTACCTGCCCGTCGTGATCACGACGCTGTTCGCGAAATTCACGCTCCCCGCCTTCAGCGCCCTGGGTCTGGGGTTCGGCCTGCCACTCACGCTAGGAGTTCTGGCACTGGGAATTCTTTCCGGACGGGTGATCGTCGACTTAAAGCGCGCCGCGTTTTTCATGTTCATGGTGTCGTGGATCGGTCTGGTGCAAGTCGCGCGCGAGCAGGACTTCTCGCTTAGCTCGCTCATTTTCATGATCGTAACCAGTTTCGTCTATGTCCTAGGCGTGCCCCGGCCAGGAAAGGGCATCGATGATGCGATGCGATTTTTCGTCAACTTCGTTACGGTCATCGCGCTTTGTGGAATCGTCCAGTTCGCGATGCAATTTGTCTCGAAAACAGCTGCATTTCCGATCGATAATCTCGTGCCACAAGGATTCATCATCCGAGGATTCAACAATCTGAATCCGCTTTACTACGGTTCAACCATATTCAAGTCGAACGGCGTGTTCTTGAAGGAACCCTCTTTTTTCTCACAGATCATCGCAATGGCCATCGTGGTCGAGCTTGCGACGCTCAAACGCTTTAGCCGTCTCGGCATATTGGCCCTCGCGGCGATTCTTTCCTACTCGGGAACCGGACTTTTGGTGCTTGCAGTCTGCTTTCCCGTTCTCCTGATTCGCAACCACCGCCTCGACGTCCTCGGCCTTATCGTCGGAGTAATCCTGATTGCGTCCCTTTTTGCCGTACCGCTTAGACTAGACCTCATACTTTCTCGAATCTACGAATTCAACGATCCGAGTTCAAGCGCCTTTCAACGCTTTGTCAGCTGGATTTATCTCTTGAGAGACACGACCTTCTCTTCGCCAGGTCTGGCTCTGTTTGGTTATGGCCCCGGTAACTTTCACGACGTCGAGGTCGTTGCCCCGTTTAACGTATCCGAGCTGTTCCACTCAAAGGTCATCATCGAGTTCGGCTTATTGGGCGGGCTCCTTTACACCGGGTTCTTGATGTACTGCATTTTCACCTCGGAGGCGCCCTTCGTCGTGCGCTTGGCAGTTGTGGTACTGCATTTTATGAATGGTGCTTACGCCGACTCGGTCTTGGGGATGGCCCTGACCTTGGTGCTGCTTACGCCACGCCATGAAACAGTGCGCGCCCGCAGGATTCCCCCGGTCCGACGACCCGACCCGAAAGGATCTCTGGTCTCCAGAAATGCTACGGGACGCCCCGTGCCCAACTAGGGTTCCTCGTGATTTCCCATCGACTATCGATATTTGGCGCGGGACGCGATGACAAAGCCCCTTGTCGGGCTCGCAATTTCGGCTTGCCGAAAGGGCTACGACGTCAACACCGTTTTCGGAGGAAAAATTGATCGACGCCGAATCGTTGGCGGCGGCCCCGAGCGCGCCCGGCGTCGCACAGTCGTCTTCGCCCGAGATTCGTTGTCTTTGGATCGCTCGCGAACTGCCCTTTCCCGCCAATACTGGCGACCGGATCTATACCGGAAACCTCGCCCGGGCGCTCTCGGAGGCATTGGGCGGGCTTTCGTTTATCGGCCTTGAACCCAACAGCCCGGACGATATCCCTACCGCGTGGCCCATCCGGTGGAATCCGGTCAAGGGACAGAAGAAGCCGAACTGGAAGTCTCTGCTGAGCCTGCAGCCTCTGGTTTCGGCTGCCTACGCGACCCAGGAGTACCGCAGGGACCTTCGCGCAATCCTTCGCGAGCCATGGGACGTCATCGTCATTGACCACTACGGCTGCGCGTGGACCCTTGAGGCGGTCCTAAACGCCGTGTCGGGCCGCAAGGGAGCTCCGCTTTTGGTCTATCTTTCGCACAATCACGAAGAGGCCCTGGCACGTTCTCTGTTTCGCTCATATGAGGGTCCCTGGTACAACGGGCTCGTGCTTCGCCAGAATTACCTCAAGATCCGGTACTGGGAAAGGCGTTTGGCCGGTGCCGCCGATTTGATTGCCACAATTACGGCGGAAGACCGAGATCAGTTGCGGCGACATGCGCCAAAGGCGGCTTGTGTCGTACTAACGCCGGGCTTTGGGGGCCCCATCGTGCGGGAGCGGACCATTTCGCAGAGCTGCCCTCGTCGCGTCGTGATCGTCGGCTCTTACCGATGGCTGATCAAGCAGGAAAACCTGCGCAACCTTCTGAATGCCGCCGACGGCGCATTTTTCGACCGTGGGATCGAGCTCGATGTCATCGGCGATGTGCCCGAGGAGTTGCAAAAGGAGTTTGCTCCCCGGCTGCGGGCGACGCACTTTCACGGCTATGTGGATGACGTCGTGCCTTACTTCGCGTCTGCGCGCATCGCCCTGGTGCCCGAAGTCATCGGCGGTGGATTCAAACTCAAATTCCTGGACTACATCTTTGGTCGAGTCCCGGTGGCTACGATCGACTCCGCGGCAGCTGGACTTCCCGAAAACGTACGACGCTATCTGATCGGTGCGAACGATCTTTCGGCTTTGGTCTCTCGCGTGGTCCGCGAGATTGATGATCCCGAACGGCTCGACGGACTGCAGCGAGGAGCTTTTGCACAGGCGTTGCCCTTGTTCGACTGGCATGAGCGGGGATCGGCCTTACAGGCTGCCGTCCTCGATGTTTTGGGTCGCCATAAAACCCGGTTCGTGAGCGCTACAGAGCCTGGCGCATGAGTGTTTAGGAAACTTGGAACGTGATCACTCTCGTCGTCCCTACGCGCAATCGTGCCCACACTTTGGAGTTGGTGCTAGAGAGCTATTTCTCACAGGAGCTCGTGACCGAACTGGTCTTCGTCCTCGATGCCGGGCAGGACCAGTCCGAACAGACCATTGCGACCGTCGCGGCCCGGTTTCCCGAAAAGCGTGTATTGACAATACAGAATCCGCAAAGAATGGGAGCGTCGCGTTCGCGAAACGTCGGCGTTGCGAGTAGCTCCAATCCTTATATCCTCTTTTGTGACGACGACGAGTATCTCGAAGAGGGGTACGCGAAGGTCTGCCTCGAAAAGCTCCGTACTTCGGGTGCCGGCGCAGTTTCTGGACGTCGCGTTTACATGCTCGGCTCCGAAAGCCCGGCCGAGGCCCTGGCGCGGTTCGGCTGCGGAGTCTACCGGAAAAAGCTGTTTCGGCCCTGGGTTTGCGAGACCGTGAACGGTGCCATCTTCGAGGGAGATGTGGAGTTACCGTTCACGAACGCGATCATCTTGACGACGCGGGAACTTCTGCTGCGTTTTCCCTTTGATGGCTTCTACTCAAGGGGGAACGGATTTCGCGAGGAAACCGATTTTCAGATGAACTTGTTCGTTAATGGGTATCGAATTGTGGTCACGAATGAACGCCACAGTATCCACCTGCCACTAACACAGGTGCGTACCGGCGGCCAACGCACCGCCACGATGAAGCGCATTTACTGGTCGATCTACTACACGAATTATTTCTTTCGAAAGTATTACGCCGACTACGCGACACGATCAGGGCTGCGCGCGCCGCGTTGGCTGGCGCTCATCGCTTTCTCGGGATTTTCTATCTATCGGGAGACTCTTCGCCCCGTTCTTCAGCGGCTTTGGGGGTATTTCGTGCCGCGTTTCTTTCCGGCACCCCGGTCCAAGCCGGGGGCAAGCTCTGCCCAGACCTGATCGATTGAGAACGGACGCGACTGGCCTTGTTCTCTTTTCGCGGATCCGACGACGCCAGCGCCAAGCCGTCGGCGCCGTGTCCACAGTTCAGGGCGGATCGACCGGTAGCGGAAGCGGCGATCCCGGTGAGATGGTTGCCACCATCAGAAGGCTATGGATGACCCAGTTGGCGATATCGGGCCCCAACTGATCAAAATTCGCCATCCCGTGCGATATCTTGCCCTGCAAATTAAGCCCGCTCGGGTCGCAGTACAAGGCGGCGAAATGCAGCCTGATATTGCGGTCGACCTGAACGCAGAACGCGCGGTTGTCGAGGATATCGACCATCTGGAGCGGCGCCGCCCGCCCGTTTGCGAGCGGACGGGTGACCGGCTCGCCCATCGACATGACGACGAGCCTAAGCGCCGCCTCAATCTCCGGGATCAGGATGAAAACCGCCTTGATAGGATCCCCACCCAACCAGCCGCGCAATCCCTCCTCCAGGAAACGGCGTCGTGGGGCATCGAAGTAAATGGAGTTGTGCAGAAATCCGAGCAGCGCCGGTATGGTCGCCGATTGGCCGTCCACCAATCGGCGCAGTACCGCTCCCAAGAGATTGGATTTCTGGGTGATACTGGAGACGGCGCTTTGGACCGCCCGACCCGACAGGTCGGCGATTCCCGCAATCCGGGGATCACGCGCTGGGTCGGCGGCGGACTCACCCCCCGAAATCTCCTCGCGCATCACGAAGCTTAGCGCCACCCGGTGCAAAACCTCGGGAACACTGCCGGTAGTTAGGCGCTCGATCCACGTCGAGCTCACGTTCGGGTCGGGCTGGGGCTGCGCAGATGATACCGAAGGGCCGGCCTGGGGACCGCGGCGCAGGCTCTCCAACAGAGCCTCCACCCGCCCGATTTCTTCGGCCATCGAGAGTTCACGGTACCGGCGCAACAAGTCCTCGAGCCAACCCGCTGCCTGCAGTGGACTGGCCTGCGCGGCTGCCCCCTCGACGGCGGCTCCAGCTGCTTTCATGACGCGCACGGCCTGCCGGGGCTGATCCAGTCGAATTCGATGGCGTATCAGGCGATCAGCCGCAGCGAGCGTTTGCTCCGGGTCAAACTGATCTGGGCGTTTCGGATCCGAGAATCGCGCGACGGAGGCTTCCAAGGTTACGAGAACTTCCTGCACCTCGGCAGCGCTCAGCTCGAGATTTTCGTGGCCGAAGGAAATCTCGTCGGGCTTCCACCACATCGTCAAACGCCCCGCCTCCTGCTGGGCCCGGAAGAATTCAAACAGAACCGTCTTCGCCCTGCGGACGCGTCCCTGATCGTGCAGTCGGATGGCGATCTCAAGGGCCCGATCGATGAATCGCCACGCTTGGGCTTCGTGTTCGACTAGGCGGCGCTCCACGGTGATCAGGTAAGAATCCGCCGCGACCCATGCAAAGCCGGTGTTTGCCTTGGCGCCGAGAGCGAGACGACCAAATTCCCACACCAGGTCCGCATAGCGTGCCCTCAGGAGGGGATGCTGGGTGAGAGAGGCCCGAATTTCCCAGTATTCGAGGATTTCCGGATCGATATCGTCGGCGTTGGGCGAGTAGGTCGGCAGGCCCTCCGAGGTCCGGCCCGTCCGGATTGGTTTAAAGTAGGAGCCCCAGGGTTCTCGATCCGGTCCGTCAGCAGGAACGAAATGGAAGGCGGCGACTTCCGCCCAAGCCCCCCGGCGCTCATCGCGCGACAGGTCGTTAGCCTTGGTCATGGCCCTACGAAGCGCAGCTTGCAGCTCGATCTCGGCAATGGGACCGGGTGCGGTCTCGTAGCCGACAAGTGCGTCGTGGATGACGGAGGGGATGATCAAACTCATGGCAATCGCAATCGAATGGGTTGTCGTGAGGCCTTGAGGGGTCCGGATCTTAGAGGAAGCAAGAAGGCCACACCGCTGGACCCGGCTCTATTGTAAGGAAGACGGTGGCCCATGCGACAGCGGTGTAAGGGCCCCAATTATGGCCGGAGAGACCGCTTTTGGGTCGCTCCGAATTCCTCGGCGCCGATTAAAGGTCTCGATCGTGACGAACTTGAAGGTAATTGTCCATCCCCTGTGGCTAAGGGTAACCCACTGGCTTAATGCGTGCGCAATCTTTATCATGGTTCTCAGCGGCTGGAGAATCTACGATGCCTCTCCCCTGTTCGGATTCAGATTTCCAGGGGAGATCACGCTGGGAGCCTGGCTCGGGGGTGCACTGTTGTGGCATTTTGCTGCGATGTGGATCCTGGTTCTGAATGGCCTCATCTACCTTCTGGCGAATATGCTTAGTCGGAGGGTCGGTACTCAATTTTTTCCGATCTCGCTGGCCGGAGTGCGGCACGAACTGGCCTTGGCCCTCCGGCTGAAACTCAGTCACTCCGACCTGCGAGTCTATAACGGGGTACAACGAGTGGCTTACTTGTTTGTCTGGTTCGATCTGGTCCTTCTCGTCCTGTCGGGACTCGTGCTGTGGAAATCAGTGCAATTTCCGCTGCTGCGGTTCCTCCTCGGAGGCTACGAAACCGCACGATACATCCACTTCGGCGCCATGGCGGCGCTAGTGATCTTTACCGCGGTTCATTTGATCATGGTGGCCATCGTACCCCGCTCGCTGCTGGTGATGCTAGGCGGAAGCAGGAGCCCCTCGTGAGCACTCCCAAGGGTCGGCCCGAAAGCGACAGCAGAGAACTCCTTCGGGACGCTGCAAAAGGGCTGTGCGCTCCGGCGCGCAGACTTTTCCTGCGTCAAGGACTAAGCCTTGGAGGCCTGGCGCTGCTTGCCGGTTGCACGCAAAACCAGGAAGAGAGCGCCGAGCGGTTTCTTATGAGGGTTTCCCGTTGGAACGATCGGGTCCAGGCCGGGCTGTTTAGCCCCACGGAACTTGCGCCGACTTATCCCGAATCGATGATCACGCGCCCGTTTCCGTTTAACGCATTCTACGGAATTGACGAAGTTCCCTTCGTGGAGGGTGACAGTTTCCGCCTTGAAGTCACGGGACTGGTACAGGATCGTCGCGCATGGAGCTTGGCCGAGTTACGCCAGTTGCCGCAGGCCAGTCAGGTGACGCGCCACATCTGCGTGGAAGGATGGAGCGCGATCGGAAAATGGGGGGGCGTGCCGTTTAGACTTTTCTTGGAACGCGTCGGCGCCGACCTGACCGCACGATTCGTGGGCTTCAAATGCGCGGACGGCTACTACACGAGTATCGACATGCCCACGGCCTTGCATCCTCAGACCCTCTTGACTCTCGACTATGCGGACCGGCCCCTGCCACCGCGTTACGGATTTCCGATGAAGCTGCGCATGCCCACGAAGCTCGGCTATAAAAATCCGAAGCACATCACGGCGCTCTACGTGACCAACGAATACCCCGGTGGCTACTGGGAGGACCAGGGATACAACTGGTTTGGCGGAAGCTAGCCTCGTGGCGCTGTCGAGAGTGATGCGGTTAGCGAAGCTGTTATGCGGCCGCCCCTGCCTCTCGGGCCGAAGGCCGTTTTCGTGAGCGATTGAGCCGCAAAAAAAATCCCCCGGCGCACCGGGGGATTGGCGGATGTTGCACGATTCCGCTTACTTCAGATGCTTTTGGACCAGCTTGGCCATCTCGAACATCGAGACTTGGGCCTTGCCGAACACTTCCTTTAGCTTCGCGTCCGCGTTGATCAGGCGACGATTCACGCTGTCTTGAAGTTTGTGCTTCTTGATGTAGTCCCAGAGCTTCTTCGTCACTTCCGTGCGCGGTGAGGGCATGGCGCCAATCACCGCGGCGAGCGCAGCGCTTGGCGTCATGGCCTTCATAAAGGCAGCATTGGGCTTACGGGTGGTTTTTGCCTTGGCAGCCTTCTTGGCCGGAGCTTTCTTGGCCGGGGCCTTCTTAGCAGCAACCTTCTTCGCCGGGGCCTTCTTCGCAGCAGGCTTTACGGCCTTCTTTGCCGGCGCCTTTTTCGCGGCGGACTTCTTTGATGCAGCTTTCTTTGCAGGCTTCTTTGCGGTAGCCATTGCACATTCTCCTTTCAAGGTGTGAACAGCGGGTAGATACAACTCAGGTCGATATCATGGACGATCCCAATACGTTGGTTTATGAAATTGAGCAGCGCGACGAGGTAACGAACCCGCTATGTTCGCAACCCGTCACACCACTCTCATGTGGGATCAGTACTCCCACGATTCGACTCTTTGCAATGGATGGCGGAGGCGCCATAGGCCGCAGAGATGCGCGGCGGGAATTGTCTCGGGCTAACTGCCGTTCGGCAGGGAATCGATGCATCAAGTGCCTCTGGTGACATGTCGTCATTGTGCACGACAAATTAGCGGCTGAGTGTAAACCATGTTGCAGTGATGCGCATCACTTTTCGCTGGAGAACGAGGGGTTTTTGGCACTCGAAACAGCAGTGTGGCGAAGGCGAAACGCCGATCAGAGCCATCCACTTGGAGACCCGTCGTCAGCGACGGCTCTGCCAAGCGTGCCTTGGCGTGCGGTAAGACCGCGAGACTTGGCCAGGCAGCGACGCGCCTCCCGGGTTCGAAATGCAAGCCTACTCGGGGCGCGGTTGAGTCTGTTCCGGGTGCCGTCCTTCGCCAAGCGGGCGGTCCCGTGGGAGGCGAACGCCATGCGACCCTGTTCCCGACCACGGTTCGAAGCGACTCTTTTGCGCGGATCAAGCCTGCTCAAGCAGGGTGCGCGCCCCTGGTTTTCTGGCGCCACTTGTCTTGCTGGCGCGGCGAAAAGTCGGTCCCTCGGCGAATCAATGACCTCGGACAGGGGGGGGCCGCGCGCGGTGGATGCGAGAATCCAAGCGAGAAACAGCGGCCCGGATCTCGACGGGCCGCCTCTCATTGCAATGTTCGCGCGAATTGGCGCATTGACGGGTCAGAAGCCGTTCGGCATCATCGACGCTTTGCTGGTCCCACTACGGTCACCGGCGCGACTCCCGGGGTTTATGCTCGCATTTATCGTACGTCGCTTGATCCAGGCCGTCATGGTCATGCTGGCTGTCGCGTTCGTGGCATTCCTCCTGTTCCAGTACACCGGCGACCCCGTGAACTTCATGCTCGGGCAGGACGCGACCCCCGAGCAGAGAGCAGAACTGCGTCGAGGCCTGGGTCTGGACAAACCCTTCGTGTATCAGTTTGCGCGCTTCGTGGAAAATGCGAGCCAAGGTGAATTTGGACTGTCGCTGCGTGAAGGCAGAAAGGTGTCTTCGCTGTTCAAGGAACGGCTACCTGCCACTTTGGAACTGAGCTTTGCCGCGGCAATCCTGGCCGTCCTGGTCGGGGTTCCCATGGGGGTGTATACCGCGCTGCGTCGAAGGAGCTGGTTCTCCCAGGTCCTACTCGCATTTTCTCTTTTGGGCGTCTCCTTGCCGACGTTTCTCATCGGCATCCTTTTCATTTTGATGTTTTCGGTCATACTCGGCTGGCTTCCGTCCTATGGGAGGGGCGAGACGATCTCCTTGGGTGGGTGGACTACGGGGCTGCTCACGCTTGACGGCTGGAAGCACCTCATCATGCCCGCGGTCACGTTGTGCCTATTCCAGCTGACCCTCATCATGCGTCTGGTCCGGGCGGAAATGCTCGAAGTACTGCGGACGGATTACATCAAGTTTGCGCGCGCCAGGGGATTGACCCGGCGCGCGATCCATTTTGGACATGCATTGCGCAATACGCTCGTGCCGGTGATCACGATCACGGGTCTGCAACTGGGGGGCATCATCGCCTTTGCGATCGTCACGGAAACCGTATTCCAGTGGCCGGGGATGGGACTGCTGTTCATCCAATCGGTTAATTTCTCCGACATTCCCGTCATGGCGGCCTACCTTTGCTTCATCGCACTGGTGTTCGTGCTGATCAACCTGGTCGTGGACCTTCTGTACTTTGCCGTCGATCCGCGTTTGCGTCTCGAAGCCAACCCCGCGCACTGACTATGAACCGACCTGAAAGCTGGCCTGCCCCGGTCCAGACGATCCGCGGCTTTCACGACGATCTGATTGCCATTCGCCATGATTTGCACGCCCATCCCGAACTGGGCTTCGAGGAAGTGCGGACGGCAGCGGTGGTCAGCCATGCGTTGGAACTCATGGGCATCGAGGTCCATCGGGGTATCGGCAAGACCGGTGTGGTTGGGGTGCTCCGGGGAAAGAGCACAGAATCGGGTCGCACCATCGGGCTGCGCGCTGACATGGACGCGCTGCCCATGCGCGAGGAAAACGAGTTTGAGCATCGTTCCACGCAGGTGGGGCGCATGCACGGATGCGGTCATGACGGTCATACCACGATGCTCTTGGGGGCGGCGCGCTACCTCGCCTCGACCCGGAACTTCGATGGGACGGTCCACTTCATATTCCAGCCTGGGGAAGAGGGTTTTGCGGGCGCCCGTGCCATGATCGAGGATGGACTATTTGATCGATTTGACTGCGACACCGTCTACGCCATGCACAACTGGCCGAACCTGCCACCGGGGACGATTGGGCTGAACTATGGCGCAATGATGGCTGCAGCGGACCGGTTTGACGTGACCATTTCGGGGCGCGGAGGCCACGGTGCGCATCCCTACCTGACCATCGACCCCGTTGTGGTTGCGGCGCACCTCATTACTGCGGCACAAAGCATCGTCAGCCGCAATGTCGGCCCTCTGGACTCTGCGGTGCTCTCGATCTGCGCCGTTGAGGCCGGTGACTTACATGCTATGAATGTCATCCCCCGCGAAGCCAAGCTGGTCGGGACGGTCCGCAGCTTTAAGCCCGCCATCCAGGATTTGGTCGAGCGCCGGCTTCAGGAGGTGGCGCATGCGGTTGCCAGCGCATTTGGGGCCACTGCTCAGGTGAACTATCGACGGCTCTACCCTGCCACCGTCAACAGCCCTACGCATGCGGCGTTCGCCGCGGAGGTCGCAGATAGCCTGGTCGGAGCCGACCACGTTGTGCGTGATATCGAGCCCTCCATGGGCGCCGAGGACTTTTCGTTCATGCTCCAGAAGCGGCCGGGCGCCTACTTGCGCCTAGGGCAGGGCGGAGCCGAATCCGGATGCTTTCTGCACAACACCCGCTACGACTTCAATGACGCCGTCATTCCACTGGGGAGTGGACTGTTCGCGGCGATTGCCGAACGCTCGCTACCCCTGTAGGGCCGGCGGCTCGAGTTCACACACAAACCAGGAGAATTAGTCATGAAGACCGCGTCATTGGTGGCGGCGCTCGCGCTTGGAATCGTTCTCGTAGGCCCCCTCGCGGCGGCGGAATCACAGCCGACGCTCGTGACCTTCAAGTACGCCAATCAGGGCGATGCGGTCTCCATGGACCCTCATTCCTTAAATGAGTCCTTGCAGCTGGGATTTCTGAATAACATTTACGAGTCGCTCGTGGGCTTCGACAGGAACATGAAGTTGGTGCCGGCGCTGGCTACCGACTGGAAACAGACCGCCCCCACGATCTGGCGATTTAACCTGCGTCACGGCGTGACGTTCCACGACGGCACTCCATTTACGGCTGACGACGTGATCTTCTCGTATGAGCGAGCCAAAGCCGATGGATCGGACGTGCGGACCTACGTGGGGCACGTCAAGGAGATTCACAAGGTCAACGACTACGTACTCGACTTCGTGACCGATTCTCCATATCCAATCCTGCCGAATAACTTTACGCGCTGGTACATCCTGAGCAAGAAATGGTGCATCGAGAATCACGCGGAAAAGCCAGTGGACAAGCGCAAGGGGATTGAGAACACGGCCTCGTTCAAGGCGAACGGAACCGGCCCGTTCCGGCTCAAGTCGCGCAATCCTGGCGTCCAAACGGTCCTGGTTCGGAATCAGAATTATTGGGAGAAGGTGGATTCAAACGTGGACGAGGCCGTCTTTACCCCAATCGGGAATGCGGCCACGCGTGTGGCGGCCCTCCTATCGGGTGAGGTCGACATGATGGAACCTGTCCCCCAGCAAGACATCGCCCGCGTCAACGCGGCTCCCACGCTACAGGTCCTGCAGGGGCCGGAACTGCGGACGATCTTTTTGGGGATGGATCAGAAACGGGATGAACTGCTTTTTTCGGACGTGAAGGGGAAAAATCCCTTCAAGGACAAGCGCGTGCGCCAGGCGTTCTACCAGGCGATTGACATCGAAACCATCAAATCTAAGGTGATGCGCGGCGCATCGACCCCGACCGGGCTCATGATCGCCCCGGGCGTGCACGGCTTTGATGCCTCATTGAACAAGCGCATCCCCTATGACCTTGAGGCCGCCAAGAAGCTGATGGTGGAGGCGGGCTATCCGAACGGCTTCCAAGTTGGAATGAACTGCCCAAATGACCGCTACGTCAATGACGTTGAGATTTGCCAGGCCATTTCGGCGATGCTTGCCAAAATTGGGGTCAAAATCGATCTCATGGCCGAGTCCAAGGCGACCTATTTTCCCAAGATCCTCTCGCGCAATACGTCGTTCTACCTCCTGGGCTGGACGCCTTCCACGGTGGACGCCCACGATACGCTCTACTCGATCATTGCCTCCCCTGGAGCCGGAGGCCAGGGTCAGTTCAACCTGGGGTCCTACAGCAATGCGCGCTTTGATGACCTAACGGCCAAGATCCAGTCCGAGACCGACGAGGCCAAGCGCAACGCGATGATTTCGGAGGCGATGAAGATCCACCAGGACGATATCGGACATATTCCACTACACCAGCAGGCCCTGGCCTGGGGGGTAAAAAAGAACGTCTCGCTGGTTCAGCTGCCGACGAACGACAATCTGGTTAAATGGGTTGTCGTCAAGTAAGGTCGCGGGGAGGCGATTCGTCGCTGGCACGAAGTGTGCAAGGCTGAAAACGTTGCTGAGCCGAGATCAAGACGAAGGTCTCGAAACCCGCAGCAACACCTGTTACATCGGCTTACGCGCCTGGGGTGCTGCTGCCGGGCGGTTTGTTCTATTCTTATGTTGATGGCCAGTGTGGAATCGAAGGCCTGTCGGGGGTACTGCGGTGCAAAGCGAAATGCCCGGATATAGGGGTCGCGTCTACCGGGTCTGGGATAGCGACTTTTTCTACCAGTTCCGGCATTCACCGGTCGCCCTCGGCGCAAGCCTCGTGGCGCTGGTCAGTGTGGTCGCGGCGTTATTCGCCCCACTGCTGGCCCCGCACAATCCGCTGGACTTGGCTAGTCTCGATCTGGGCGACGCGCGCTTGCCACCGAGTTGGCTCGAGGGCGGCACGAAAACCTATCTGCTCGGCACCGACGAACAGGGTCGGGACATGCTCTCAGCAATCATGTACGGGTCTCGAATATCGCTCGTCGTCGGTGGCGCGGCGGTCTTGCTTTCGGTCGTGCTGGGCGTGGCTCTGGGCCTTTTCTCGGGCTATCTGGGGGGGCGCCTGGACGCCTTTATCATGCGCATTGCCGATGTACAACTCTCGTTTCCCGCGATTCTGATTGCGCTGCTTGTGAACGGGCTTCTTCGGGTCGTCTTGCCCCACAGCACCTCGGAGAGCCTGGCGTTTCTGGTCCTCATTTTGGCCATCGCGGCCTCAGGCTGGGTGCCCTATGCGCGAACGGTGCGGGGCTCCACCCTGGTTGAGAAGTCAAGGGAGTACGTGCAGGCGGCTCGCATCATCGGCGTTGGCCCCGTCACGATCATGTTTCGGCACGTGCTGCCCAATGTTCTTGGACCGGTGCTGATCCTCGGGACTGTCCAGATCGCCACGGCAATTATCACCGAGGCCACCCTCTCTTTTCTGGGCGTGGGCGTTCCGCCCACCTCACCCTCACTAGGCACGCTGATCAATAACGGCAACAAGTATCTTTATTCAGGGGAATGGTGGATTACCGTATTTCCGGGCGTGGCGTTGGTCCTTCTCGTGCTGTCCGTGAACCTTCTCGGAGACTGGCTACGGGATGCGGTAAATCCAAAACTGCAGTAAATCCACTTTTGCGAAGGAGTGCGCTCATGAAACCAATCCGCTCTGTCGGACTTATGGCGGGCCTCTTGCTTTGTGCATGCAGCACCGCGCCGTTGACGGTCTTGCAGGATCACCAGGTCCTAGTTCGCACAGCGCTGAACCGCTATCCGGTGCGCGTCGATGCAGTCGACAGTCGAGGCAACCTGCAAACGCCGGTCTTTGTAGAGCCGGGGGTGCACCAGGTGACAATCGCAGCGCCACCTCCCGACGGTTTTCCGAACTGGGTCGAGAAGACCTACACCTTGAATCTTGCGCCCTGCACGCGCTACTACATCGCGGCCGACCGTGCCAACCGGCTCAAGCGTGATTGGACGCTCGTCGTGGAGGACCAGGAGCCCGTGGGCGCGTGTGATCCGCAACTGGAATGGAAGAAGGCAGGGCAGCCGGACAACGGGCCGGCGACAGCACCGGGCGCCTCGGTCATTATTAGCGGTTGATGGCGCCGCCCCTTCTTGAGGTTTGCAACCTCCGTGTCGAGTTTCCCTCGCGACGGGGCAGCCTGCTGGCTTTGGACGATGTCTCGTTCTCGATCGAGGCCGGCGAGATATTGGGGGTCGTCGGGGAATCGGGTGCCGGTAAGTCCTTGACCGGCGCGGCAATCATCGGACTCTTAGAACCCCCCGGGCGCATCGCCTCGGGGGAGATCCGGCTAAATGGGCGACGCATCGATCAGCTGCCCGATGACGCGATGCGGCGCGTGCGGGGACGAGAGATCGGAGCGATTTTCCAGGACCCGCTGACTTCTCTTAACCCTCTTTATACGGTGGGACGGCAGTTGATAGAGACGATTCAGACCCATCTCGCGCTCAGCCCCAGCCAAGCCCGAAAGCGCGCCATCGAGCTCTTGCAGGCCACGGGAATCCCGGGTGCCGCACAGCGCATCGAGCATTACCCTCACCAGTTTTCCGGGGGAATGCGCCAACGCGTCGTGATCGCCCTCGCTATCGCGGCTGAACCCAAACTCATCGTCGCCGATGAGCCGACCACGGCCCTGGACGTCTCGATTCAGGCGCAGATCATTACCTTGCTCAAGAAGCTCTGTCGGGAACAGGGTACGGCGATCATGCTGGTCACGCATGACATGGGCGTGATTGCCGAGACCGCCGACCGGGTTGCGGTCATGTATGCGGGACGTGTGGCGGAGGTGGGTGACGTCGCCGAGGTAATCCACCATCCTCAGCACCCTTACACCGCGGGACTGATGGGTTCCATTCCCACGATGCTGCAAGACGCCCCCCGACTCACCCAAATCGAGGGCTCGATGCCTCGTCTCGGAGCCATTCCCAGCGGTTGCGCCTTTCATCCGCGCTGTAGCAGGGCGTTCGAGCCTTGTTCCCAGAGGAGGCCCGAACTCATGGACAGCGGTGCCTCGCGCGCCGCCTGTTGGCTGGCGGACACCATGGCCTTAAGCGGACTGGATCAGCCGACCATGGAAAGTGCGCCGCTGCGATGAATCTGCCGAGTCTCCCTGCCGCCGCAGCCGCGAAGCGGCTTCCTGAAATCCTGGTCGAAGTGCGCAATGCCTCGCGCTACTTCGATGTGTCTCCTCCGTGGCTCAATCGCCTTCTCGAGCGCAAACCCAGGCAGTTACTGCGCGCCGTGGACGACGTTTCATTCGTCATTCACCGCGGTGAGACGCTTGGGCTCGTGGGCGAATCCGGCAGTGGCAAATCGACCGTCGCTCGCTTGCTTGTCGGACTGTACCGCCTGACCAAGGGAACGATCGTCATCGAAGGCATGCCGGTGGAGTCCTTGCATCGCAGTGAAGGGCGCCAGCTGCGCCGCCGCGTGCAGATGATCTTCCAGGACCCCTATGCCAGCCTGAATCCGCGTTGGCGTGTGGGAAGGATCATTGCAGAGCCGCTTCAGGTCCACAAGATTAAGTCGGAGGCTGGGATCGAGTCGATCGGCGATTCCGCACAGATTTCGGTGCGGGTGGACGCGTTGCTCCGCCAGGTCGGGCTTTCGCCCAAAGACCGAAACAAATTCCCGCATCAGTTCTCGGGCGGACAGCGGCAGCGCATCTCGATCGCGCGCGCGTTGGCAACGCATCCGGATTTCCTGATCTGCGACGAACCCACTTCGGCGTTGGACGTCTCCGTACAGGCCCAGGTCCTGAATCTGATGAAGGACCTACAGCGCGATCTCGGGCTGACGTACCTGTTCATCTCGCACAATCTGGCCGTGGTTCGGCACGTGGCCAATCGGGTGGGAGTCATGTACTGCGGCCGGATCGTCGAGCTCGCCCCGAAGGAATCGATCTTTGAAGGCGCCCTGCATCCCTATACGCGACTTCTAATCGAGGCCATCCCGGATCTGAACATGACCGGCCGAGCCCGTGTCGCAGTCGCCGGCGAGGTGCCCAACCCCATCAATCCGCCTTCAGGCTGTACCTTTCATCCGCGCTGTCCGTACGTGCAGGATCGTTGCAAAAAGGAAGTGCCGCAGCTCCGGGAGAACGCGCCCGGACTGCTCGTCGCCTGTCACGGTGTGGCCGAGGCCCGCCTGCCTTGGATGGGGGCCACGGCCGACGTGCCCGGGCTATTTTGATCGCCTTGGGGGATGCCCAGGTTATTCGCTTAAGGCCAGGAGAGCAAAAGAGGCGAGCCAATGGGTGCCCACGTAGTGACCTTGCGCGGCGTGCGGCAGTGATCGGTTCAGGTGCGCATCCATGGCGTTCTGGACCACTTCGGCCTGAGCTCGGGGTAGGGCGCCGACCAGACGCGACCAGCACCAGGCGCGTGACAGATTAAGACCGTCCAGATGAACCACCTGAGCATCGGCTCGGTCGGCCACGCTCACGGGGGTCAGCCAGGATTCCAATGACTTGGAGTCGGGCTCGAAACGCCGCCACCAGTCGACAAACGCCCCGTCGCCCAGCAACTCGCGCATGAGCACGGCTTCGACCAGCCCGGGACTTAGAAAATCGCTTCCCGAGGGCTCGTACTGGGCCGGGTAACGCGTATCGTCTTTGAACCACGCGAGCGCTCGCCGCTTGATGAGATCGACTAAGAGGCGATTGCCCTTGCGAAGTCCGTACTCGAATGCGAAGAGCATCCCGAAGGCGCTATTGGCATGCGTGCCAGCACGGATGGGGTAATCCGCGAAGGGCAGGTAGGCCTGGAAACGCTCTGTGAAACGCCGGGCGAGCGGATCTAGCGCCGCCAGCCAGCGCCGAGCCCGAGAATCGGTTTTCGCAAGTCCCTCGAGCTCGCCGCACAGTTTTAGCAGCCACGCCCATCCGTAGGTCCGCTCGAAGGTGGCGCTGGCCGGCCGCTCCAGATAATCACACTCCGCGGCCACGCGTGCATCGGTCAGGTGCGCGTCCAGATAGCTTTGGATCGCCGCGCTTTGCGGCAGATCCCACTTGAGTCCCCAGAGGCGCACGAGGAGCCAGTGCATGTGCACCGCGGAATGCCAGTCATAGCTTCCGAAGAACAGAGGATGAAGCGCGCGGGGCGCACCCCAGTCGTCCTCAGCCAGGATGACGTGGTCGAGCTTGTTGGGGTACTCGGATACCACATTTTCGAGCGCGAGCTCGATCCAGCGGCCGACCAGGGCCGGCGTGAGCTCCGCACGCGGCATTAGCCTAGGAATTTCTCCGCGAGACGAACCCAAAGCGTCGCGCCGATCGGAATGAGGGCATCGTTGAAGTCGTAGCTCGGGTTGTGCAGCATGCATGGGCCCATGCCGTGACCGTGTTCTCGGTGGTCGCCGTCGCCGTTGCCAATGAAGAAATAGCAGCCCGGCTTCGCCAGCAACATGAACGCGAAATCTTCCGAACCCATGGTGGGCTCGACATCCGTGAGTACATTGTCGGGTCCTACCACCTCCTTCATCACCTCCGCGGCAAACATCGCTTCCTTGGCGTGGTTCACCGTCGGAGGATAGTTGCGATGAAAACGCAAAGCCGCGCGGGCTCCGAGTGCGGCGGCACTGTGTTCCACGATGCGGCGCATTCCGGATTCGATCAGATCTAAGACGGGAGTCGAAAACGTCCGGACTGTCCCCCGCAAAACCGCCTCGTTGGGGATGATGTTGTAGGCGTCACCGGCATGGATCTGGGTCACGGAAAGCACGGCGGCATCCACGGGCTTCTTGTTGCGCGTGATGAGAGTTTGAAGGTTCTGGGCGATCGAGACGGCCACCATGACCGGATCCACGCCGTTATGGGGCAGTGCTGCGTGAGCGCCCTTGCCGGTGATCGTGATCTCGAATTCATTCGACGACGCCATCATCGGCCCCGGCGACACCCCGAAGGTCCCCACCGGGCTCCCGGGCCAATTGTGCATCCCAAAGACGGCTTCACAGGGGAATTTGTCAAAAAGACCGTCTTTGATCATCGCGTCCGCGCCGCCGCCACCCTCCTCGGCGGGTTGAAAAATCAGGTAGACGGTACCATCGAAGTTGCGGTTTTCCGCGAGGTACTTCGCCGCGCCCAGGAGCATTGCGGTGTGCCCGTCGTGGCCGCAGGCATGCATTTTGCCGTCATGCCGCGATTTGTGTTCGAACTCGTTGTGCTCCTGAAGGGGCAGGGCATCCATGTCAGCGCGCAGGCCTACGGCACGCCGGCTGGAGCCCGCGGTGATCGTTCCTACCACACCTGTCTTGCCCAGACCGCGGTGGACCGGGATGCCCCACTGCGCGAGCTGCTTGGCGACGATGTCCGCAGTACGTGTCTCCTGAAAGCACAGTTCGGGATGAGCATGGATATCGCGCCGAATGGCCTGAATGTCCGCTTGGAATTGGACGATCCGATCGATGAGGTTCATGGTGTGGGGCTCGCTTGGGCGTGACGATGATAGGTGTCATCCTATCCTACACCGTGCCGCCGCGGGGGGGTCGAATGGCGTGCGTTTAGGCGGTTCGGGTCGGACAAGGAGTCGCATCGTCTTGCGCGGGCGGGGTTGCTGTCCGAACGCGCGGGGCCAGGGGGGAAATTGGCCCCCACCGGGGGCTGCCCCCGCTTAGTGGCTACAATTCGCTTTTCAATGTGCCGGCCCATCCTAGTTTTTCCCGAGCATGCGATCGCTGCTTCGCCTCCCGGCGTGCCCGACCGAAGGACCCCGTGCGACGGCCCGGACCGCGCAGTTCCATGGAATCGATTCGCATGAATTACCAAGGCCTCCAATCAGTATGGGACGCGATCCGAACGGGCACATCGGGTCCACGCGGACCGATAAGCGTCCTGCGGCCGCATCGAGTCGTCTAAGGCATGCTGGGCTACATTCTTCGACGAGTCCTCGAGAGCGCCGGCGTGCTTTTGGTGATGTCGTTCATCGTCTTTGTCGGTGTCTACGAGATCGGGGACCCGGTGGAAATGATGATCAGCCCGGATGCGACCCAAGCCGATATTGCCAAAACACGCGGCAGTCTGGGGCTGGACCAGCCCTTGCCGGTGCAATACCTGCGCTTCATTAGGGGCGCGCTCTCGGGAGACTTGGGCCGTTCCTATGTCTACAGCATGCCGGCAGTCAAACTCATCCTCGAGCGCATGCCTGCAACGATGGAGTTGGCGTTTGCCGCGATGTTCATCGCTCTTGTGGCCGGAATTCCGCTCGGACTATGGGCCGGCCTGCGCTCGGAGTCGTGGTCAGGGAAGGCCATTCTTTCCGCTTCGATACTGGGTTTCTCCTTACCCACGTTTTGGGTCGGGCTGATGTTGATCCTGGTTTTTTCCGTGTATCTGGGGTGGCTACCGACCGGTGGCCGCGGCGCGACCGTGAGCGTTTTGGGCGTGCCCCTGTCGATTCTGACCTGGGATGGATGGCGCCACCTCTTCATGCCCGGCCTCAATCTCGCCCTCTTTAATCTCTCGCTGGTCACGCGCCTGGCACGCTCGGGCACGCAGGACGCGTTGGTTCAGGATTACGTCAAATTCGCCCGGGCCAAGGGCTTGTCACCCGCGCGCATCGTATTCGTACACATCCTGAAGAACATACTCATACCGATTGTGACCATCGTGGGCCTGGAGTTCGGTTCCGTCGTGGCATTCTCAATCGTTACGGAATCGATTTTCGCGTGGCCTGGGATGGGCAAACTCATCATCGACTCGATCAACGTTTTGGATCGACCCATCATCGTCGCCTATCTCCTGGTGGTCGTGATCCTGTTTGTCTTCATCAATCTCGTAGTGGATATCGTGTATTCGTTGCTCGACCCGCGCGTTGTCCTTTCCGATGCCCGAACCTAGCGTGAATGCCAGCACGACTGCCAACTCGCGCCTCGACCGTGCGGCGCTCCGCCGTTTTTGCGTTCTCTTCTCAGGCTCCCGACCGGCCGCGTTTGCGGCGATGGTGCTCGTCATGGTCGTGGTTGTAGCGGTCCTCGCGCCCTGGATCTCGCCCCAGAATCCCTACGACCTTGCGGCGCTGAATCTCGATGACTCAAGGCAGCCTCCCTTTAGCCGCGCCAGTGACGGGCACCTCATATACTGGCTGGGGACCGACGGGCAGGGGCGGGACGTCCTCTCGGCGTTGCTCTACGGGCTTCGCATCAGCGTGGGGGTGGGCGTTCTCGCCACGCTCGTCGCTCTCCTGCTGGGTACGAGCCTGGGTCTGGTCGCGGGATATCGCAGAGGACTCTGGGACACCCTTATCATGCGCTGGGCCGATATTCAGTTGGCCTTTCCCTCGATCCTCTTGGCGCTCATCCTCTTGGCCTTCCTGCGGCCAGGCATCGCTAACATCATCATCGCTCTGGTGGCAGTCCAATGGGCTTACTACGCTCGGGCGGCCCGGGGGATGGCGGTCGTGGAGCGCAACAAGGAGTACGTCGAAGCGGGGATCGGTCTCGGACTGAGCACTCGGCGCGTCATTTTTGCGCACCTTCTGCCTAACTGCCTAGGTCCCCTCATCGTGATTGCGGCGCTCCAGGTCGCGTCGGCCATCACGCTTGAGGCAACGCTCTCCTTTTTTGGTTTGGGCGTGCCGATAACCCAGCCTTCACTGGGCCTTTTGATTGCCAACGGATTTGAATATCTTCTCTCCGGTACCTACTGGATCAGCGTTTTTCCCGGGCTCGCTCTCCTGATTACCATCGTGGCCATCAATCTGGTGTCAGACCGGCTTCGCGATCTTCTGAATCCTCGTCGACCAATCAATTAGAAACGCGGTGCCCATGAAAATTCTTCGATTACTGGGCAAGCTGTGCGTAACCCTGCTCGGGCTTGCGATCGCATTGGCTCTGCTTGTCGTGATCATCAATCTGCAAGATGAGCCCCTATCGCAAAGCGCCTTGACGCGGTTGACTCGGACCGCGCCGTCGCCTTCCAATTCTGATGGTGGCAATGCGGCCTACGCGCTTTGGGCGTTTGATGCGCCAGAAGGGGTCGATGCGACGACCGTCGGTCGCACCGTGGTCGCAGCGCTTCTTGCCGCCGATTCCAAAAAGTCGCCAACGGGAACATCGATCCGGCCGGCTTACCGGCCCCAGTTTTTGGAGTTTCCTTCGCAGCTGGCTTGCCTTGACCAGAATTCTGCCTGTATCGATAAGGCACTGGCCAATCCCGGCGTAGTGAGGCAATGGGTCGACTCCAAGCGCTACTGGTTCGATCGACTCGCCGCGATCGATACGGCACCGGTCTGGGCGCCGATACCGGCGCTTGCCGATATCAACGCGCCCTTGCCGCCGGTAAGGCCCTTGATTAGTCTTTTTAGCCTCTCCCTTGGGCAAGCCGCAGTCGAAATTCAGAACCGCGAAGTCGGCAAGGGAATCGATCGGCTGGAACAGGACGTGCGAATCGCGCGGCGACTGCTCGCGTCAAGTGATGATTTTGTCATGAAGATGATCTCGACCGATCTTCTGCGTCGCTCGATGCTGGCCTATTCCGAGATCCTAAGCGCACAGCGGGCTGATGCGACCACCGTCGCACTCCTGCTGGGCTCGCTTGAGCGCGTCGCCAAACCGCTCTCGCCGCAGGAGCGCAGTGTGCTCGCCGCTTTGGACAGTGAGGCCAAGCGCGCCGCCGCACTTTCGGAGCAGGTGGCCCATCCGCCGGAGGGACTCGGAGGAAGCATTGCCGAACAGGTGGCCACACACGCAGCGCCTTTGCTCTTCAAGCCAGATGCCACCAGCAATCTGGAAGCAAGGCTGTACGATATCGAGGCGCCTTTGGGTAATGATTCCGCACCGGAATTCGTCCAGTCCCAGGAGACGGCGACCGCTGAATTCGCTCGGACCCAGGATGAAATCGCGCGACTGTCCTGGGCCGCAGTCTACAACCCCCTGGGTCGTGTCATGGCGAGCTATGTCCCTAACCGAATCGATGACATGGCGCGGATTCACGATGCCGAAAATCTCATGAGAGGCGTACGCGCCAAGGCGCTCCTGCTAAATTCACGCGTTCACTACGCCGCCGCGCAGGACGCGTTGGATCGCGCCCCCGCCGAATTCTGGGATGTCTACACGGCGCGACCGTTTCAATGGGATCCGGCAGAGGCGGCCTTGAAAGTGACCCAGAGATCCTCCCGAGGGGTAGGACTGCTCAAGGTTCCGCTCGCATGACCCTTGCTCGTCCGACCTTAAGCGTCGAAGATCTCCACACGTACTTTGTCACTCCGGCGGCCACCGCCAAGGCGGTGCAGGGCGTCAGTTTTGACGTCGCCCCCGGACAGATCATGGGACTCGTAGGCGAGTCCGGATCGGGCAAGTCGATGACGGGCTTTTCCATCATGAATCTCGTCGACCCCCCGGGGCGCATCGTCGCCGGACGCATTCGTCTGCATGGGCAGGACATGCGCTCCCTGGGGGAGGCTGAATGGCGGCGCCTGCGCGGCAACCGGATCGCCATGGTCTTTCAGGATCCGATGATGACGCTAAACCCGGTGCTCAGCATCGGCACCCAGATGATCGAAGCGGTGCGCGCACACTCAGCCATCAGCCGGCAAGCGGCACGCGACCTGGCGCACGAGGCACTTGAGCGCGTGGGAATTGCCGCTGCCGGCGAGCGACTGAACGCCTATCCTCACCAGCTCTCCGGCGGTATGCGGCAACGAGTCGTGATCGCGATTGCGCAGATCAATCGACCCGATCTCATCATCTGTGACGAGCCGACCACGGCGCTCGACGTCACGATCCAGGGGCAAATCCTCTCTCGGATGCAGGAACTTTGCCGCGAATCGAGCACCGCGTTGGTCTGGATCACGCATGACTTGTCTTTGGTGGCGGGACTGGCAGACACGGTCTCGGTCATGTATGCGGGCCGCATCATCGAGTCTGGCACGACCGCCGAGGTTTTAGAGAGCCCGTGCCATCCTTACACCTACGGCTTGCTGTCCTCCACGCCCGCAGCCGCTCTGCGACAGGGCGGCGCACATGGCAGCCTGCTTACTCCGATCCCCGGCGTGGCCCCGTCGCTCTGGGCACTCCCGACGGGTTGCGCCTTCCGTCCCCGCTGTCCTCGCGCGAGCACGCAGTGCGAGACGGACCCCCCTGTAACCCGCGGCCGCTCGGGCCGCACATTGCGCTGCTTTCATCCATTAGGTCCGCAGGATTGGAGCGCGATCCCATGACCGTACCTCTCATGGAGTTGCGCAATGCGACCAAGCGCTTCGGCGCGCGCAGCTCTGTTACGTCGCGAATGAGGCGCTGGCTAGGCGACTCCAGCAGCACCTCTGTAGTGACGGCTGTCGATCGGGTGACCCTCGCGATCGACGAGGGCGAGGTCGTGGGTCTGGTGGGCGAGTCGGGTTGCGGGAAATCTACCCTGGGGCGCATGGCCGTCGGTCTTTTACCGCTTTCTGAAGGTGAGCGCCTCTGGCGCGGGTCGTCTGTGCACGAGGCGCAAGAAATCGGAATCAACGACCGGCTGGCTTCTCAGATGATCTTCCAGGATCCGCAGTCGAGCCTAAATCCGCGCAAACGCGTTTTGGAGATCGTGGGCGAAGCGCCGCGTGTCCATGGTCTCGTTACGCGCGCCGACCAGGGGGCGCGTGTCGCAGAGCTGCTCGAGCGCGTGGGTTTGGATGTAAGTATGACCCGCGCCTACCCGCATCAGCTTTCGGGGGGGCAGAGGGCTCGGGTCGGGATTGCGCGCGCGCTCGCCGTGCATCCCCGGTTTCTTGTCTGCGACGAAGCCTTGGCTTCATTGGATGTCTCGATTCAGGCGCAGGTTCTCAATCTGTTCATCCAATTGCGTGCTGATCTCGGATTGACTTACCTGTTCGTCAGCCACGATCTGGTGGTGGTACGCCATATCGCGGATCGCATCTCCATCATGTACTTGGGACGGATCGTGGAATCGGCGCCGACCGATGAACTGTTCACGGAACCCAATCATCCCTATGCACAAGGCTTGTTGGCGGAGGCGCCTTCGCTGGTGGCGCGCAAGCGCGATTTCATCGGCGTCAGTGGGGAGATCCCTTCGCCTCTGGATCCTCCGGCCGGCTGCCATTTCCACCCGCGTTGTCCTTACGTCATGGAGCGCTGCAAGACCCAGGAGCCCGAGTTGCGGGAGATTGCCCCGCGGCGTTTCTCGGCGTGTCACCTGAACGATCGCTCCTAGCCTGCACGCACCGCAGAAAGCGGCGCTCGGGGTAAAATGGCTTTTTGAAGCTGAAGGAATCGCCATGAATACCGTCACTGAGGTCTCCCTTGGTGCGATCACTCCGAGCGCCGAAGCCCTGGCCATGGTCGAGCACCTGATCGGATTTAACACCGTCTCGCGAGAGTCCAATTTAGGACTCATCGAATGGGCCCGGGACTACCTCAAAGGTCTTGGAGCCAGCACCCGGCTTACCTACGATTCGACGGGCAAGAAGGCGAATCTTTTTGCCACGTTGGGCGAAAAGCGCCGGCCGGGCCTGATTCTTTCCGGTCATACCGATGTGGTACCCGTCGATGGCCAGGATTGGGATACCGATCCGTTCGTGTCGACCATCAAGGACGGCAAGCTTTTCGCGCGGGGTTCAGCTGACATGAAGGGCTTCATCGGCGTTGCGCTCTCAAAAGCGCCCCTCTACCTGGAGGCGATCAACAACGACAGGCTCGATGGTGCGATGCACTACGCCCTTAGCTATGATGAGGAAGTGGGATGCATCGGCGTACGCGGACTGATCCGCGACTTGGACGAGATCGGTCTAAAACCTGCCGGCTGCATCGTCGGGGAACCGACCTCCATGCAACCGATCATCGCGCATAAAGGCACTCACCGCTTTCGCTGTCGCGTGCGGGGACGCGAGGCCCATTCGAGTTACGTAACGCACGGGGTCAATGCGATCGAGTTCGCCGCACAACTGGTGGTGTTCATCCGCAAGCTCGCTGACGAACTGGGACAAAAGGAGACCCGCAACTACGGCTTCACGGTCCCCTACACCACGCTCTCGACAGGGATCATCCGGGGCGGGATTGCCGCGAACGTCGTTCCCAAAGAATGCGAATTCCAATTTGACATGCGCACCTTGCCCAGTACCTCGGCGGCCGATCTTTATCAGAAGATTCAAGGCTTCGCGACCGAGTTGGCCGAAGCAATGCGTGCGCAAGACCCGGAGTCGGGCATCGACCTCGAATGGGCGAGTAGCGCAGAAGGGTTGAACGCTTCGGAAAAAGACGCGATCGTGCAGCTAGCGATGCAGCTGTCGCAGGAACACACGACCGGAAAGGTGTCCTATGGCACCGAAGCCGGACTGTTTCAGAAGGCCGGCATTCCCTCGGTCATTTGCGGTCCGGGGGACATTGCCCAGGCGCATCGGCCCAACGAATATGTCACTTTGGAACAGCTCGCCCGGTGCGAGCAGTTCATGGAGCGTCTGGCCGCCGCGGACGGCAGGCATGCCTGAGGGCTTCGAGATCGGCGGCCCTCCCGGCCAGATCCAGATCGTCAAGGGTGCCTGTCCCCACGATTGTCCGGACACCTGCGCGCTGGAGGTGCATGTGCGAGACGGCGTGGCGATCAAGGTCGTAGGCGCTGCATCGCACGGACCGACCGCAGGCACGCTCTGCACCAAGGTCGCTCGTTATACCGAGCGGACCTATCATCGTGACCGCGTTCTTACGCCGCTGCGTCGTGTCGGAGCCAAAGGAGAAGGTCGCTTCGAGCCCACGTCCTGGGAGGAGGCGATCGACAGCATCGCCCATCGCCTGGCGGCAATTGCGCGCGATGACCCCGAACAGATCCTTCCGTATAGCTACGCCGGCACGATGGGGCTCGTACAGGGTGAGGCGATGGCCCAGCGGTTTTTCCATCGCCTGGGCGCAAGTCTTTTGGACCGGACCATCTGTTCTACCGCGGGCAGCGTCGGGCTCAAGCTGACGCTCGGCGCGCGAATCGGTATTGATCTCGAGGATGTCGAGGACGCGCGCCTCATCATTCTTTGGGGCGCCAACCCGATCACCTCCAGCTTGCACTTTTGGAGCCGGGTACAAGAGGCGAAGCGCCGGGGCGCCAAGCTGATCTCGATCGACCCCTATCGCTCCTTGTCGGCGGAGAAATGTCACGAACATCTTGCGCTTCGTCCAGGCACGGACGGCGCGCTTGCGCTCGGGCTCATGCACGTTCTCGTGCGGGAGGATTGGCTCGATCACGAGTACATCGAAGAACATACCTTGGGGTTCGACGCGCTCGTCGAGAGGGTGAAGGCATTCGACCCAGAGCGCACTGCGGGACTGTGCGGACTGACCGCGGTGCAGATCGAGTCTTTGGCGCGAGACCTCGGAAGCATCTCGCCCGCGCTCATTCGCCTGAACTACGGCATGCAGCGCACACGCGGGGGCGGAATGGCGGCCCGCAATATCGCCTGTCTGCCCGCGCTCATCGGGGCCTTTCGTCATCCCGCGGGCGGCGTCATGCTCTCGACGTCGGACAATTTCACGATCGACCACGCAGCCCTTACGCGGCCCGATCTGTTGGGTTCGCGTCGGCCACGAACGCTCAACATGAGTACGATCGGAGCGGACCTCAAGCGGGCAAGCCCTGCCATCCGCGCGGTGATCGTCTACAACTCCAATCCCGTGGCCGTGGCACCCCAGTCGGCTGAGGTCGCTGAGGGCTTTGCGCGCTCCGACCTCTTTACCGTCGTGTTGGAGCACTTCCTGACCGATACGGCGGACTTTGCTGACTACGTATTGCCGGCCACCACGCAGCTTGAGCATCTGGACGTGGTCAAGCCCTACGGCCACTATTTCATGATGGCCAACAATGCGGCGATCGCTCCCCTGGGACAGGCAAAACCGAACTCCGAAATCTTCAGACTGCTAGCCAAACGCATGGGTTTCGAGGATCCATGTTTCAGCGATTCCGACGACGCGATCGCGTCCGTCGCGTTGTCCGAACACTGGGATTTCGGAGCGGTGCGTGCGCAGGGATGGCAACGCGTCGGGCCGCCTCCAGGTACGGCAAGGTTTGCCAATGGGGGCTTTCCCACCGCTTCGGGCAAGGTGGAGTTCTGGTCGGAAAAAGCCCGATCGCTCGGGGTGGATCCGCTACCCACGTATATCGAACCCGCAGAAGGCGTGACGTCGGAGAAGTTCCGGCGCTTTCCGCTGGCGATAATTTCGCCCCCCGCGCGCAATTTTCTCAACAGTACCTTTGTGAACGTGGAGAGCCTGCGCTCGGTCGAGCGTGAGCCGTGGCTGGACATCCACCCCGACGACGCAGCCCAGCGCGGAATTACCTCCGGGCAGCGGGTCCGCGTCTTCAATGATCGTGGCAGTCTGGAGCTCGGCGCCCGGGTGACCGACCGCGCTCGCCAGGGGGTCGTTGTCGCCCTTTCGATCTGGTGGAAAAAGCTCGCGAAAGACGGTAAGAACGCCAACGAGCTGACGAGTCAATCGCTCACGGACCTAGGCGGTGGCCCGACTTTTTATGACTGCCTAGTCCAGGTCGAGCCGGCCGTTGCTCCCTAGTTATTCCCACATCTCGCGCCTGTTTTTGAGGGCCCGCAACTTATGGCCACTCCTTTGCCTGGGGCTCAGTGGTTGCGCCACGGTTTCCTACTACACCGAATCCGTGGGAGGGCATCTCCGTATCCTGCATGCGGCGCGGCCCATCGACGATTGGCTCGTCGACCCCAACACCCCCCCGGCGCTGAAGGTACGGCTAAACGAGGTCAAGCAGATAAGGGCCTATGCCTCCGACAAGCTCGGCTTGCCCGACAATGAAAGTTATCGGACCTATGCCGACTTGCACCGGCCGTTCGTCGTGTGGAACGTCTTTGCGGCACCAGCCCTCTCGCTCGATCTGAAATCATGGTGTTTTCCGGTTGCCGGTTGTGTGAGCTACCGGGGTTATTTCAATCCCGACGAGGCCAAGGCCTATGCCCGCGATCTCGCTTCCGAAGGCTGGGATGTTGAAGTCGCGGGCATTCCGGCCTATTCCACCCTGGGATGGACGCCCGACCCCATCTTGTCGACTTTCATCGATTATCCCGAGGGCGAGGTCGCGCGCCTCATTTTCCACGAACTCGCGCACCAGTTGCTCTATGTGGCCGGCGATTCGACCTTTAACGAGTCCTTCGCCAGCACCGTGGAACAAGTGGGAGTCGACCGCTGGCTCGCCACCCAGCCTGACCCGGAGATTCGTACCCGCTACCAGCGTTTCGATGCGCGCCACAAGGCGTTTCTCGAGCTCTTGATCACTGCCCGGGCACGTCTGGAAGAGGTCTACGCGTCGTCCGTCAGCGATGCTGAAAAGCGAGACCGAAAGGCGGAAGTCTTCCGTAACCTGCACGAGCGTTATCTCAAGGCCAAATCGGATCCCGCCAGTCCCCTCTATCAATATGGGGGCTATGAAGGCTATTTCGCCCAGGATCTCAACAATGCCCACCTAGCCGCCATTGCGACCTATACGCAAAGGGTGCCTGCATTTGTTAAGCTCTTGGACGAAGAGGGGGGTGACCTGCCGCGCTTTTATGCTGCGGTCCGCGCGCTGGCCCGCTTGCCCGAGGCTGAACGCAACGCGCGTCTGGATGAACTCGAAAACGCAAGTGGGGCGCTAACAACAACGACGAGGAGACAAAGTGGCTGATACTCAAAGGTCCGACGAGCCGATCTGGCTGAAGAGCTATCCTGAGGGGGTGCCAGCGACGATCGACTACAAGGCCTACGCATCGTGCGTGGATCTGGTTGATCAATCGATCGCAAAGCATGTCGATCGGGTCGCATTCATCTGCATGGGCCGATCGATCACGTATGCGGATCTGGATACACAGGCGCGCCGTTTTGCTGCGTGGTTGCAAGCGAAGGGTCTGGCCCGCGGAGCCCGCGTTGCGATCATGATGCCCAACGTTCTTCAATACCCGATCGCGATCCTGGGCATTTTGCGAGCCGGGTGTGTCGTGGTCAATGTCAATCCGCTCTATACCGCCCGTGAACTCGATCACCAGTTGCGCGATGCCGGCGCCGAGGCGATCGTTGTGCTCGAAAATTTCGCATCGACATTGCAACAGGTGCTGCCAAAGACGCGTATTCGCCATGTAGTCGTCGCCAGCATTGGCGATCTGCTCGGGTTTCCGAAGGGCAACGTGGCCAATTTCCTCGTGCGCAACGTCAAGAAGATGGTGCCGGCGTTCGAGATTGAGAACGCTACGCGCTTTAACGAGATGCTAGCCGAGGGCGATCGCCTGACGCTTCAGCCGGTTGCACTGACCCTAGACGACGTGGCATTTCTCCAATACACCGGGGGAACGACCGGGATCTCGAAGGGGGCGACGCTCTTGCACCGCAACGTGGTCGCCAATGTCCTTCAATCCGAAGCCTGGATGCAGCCCGCGCTGGAGAAAGCACCAAAGCTCGAGCAGGTTCTGACCGTGTGCGCGCTTCCGCTCTACCACATCTTCGCGCTCACCGTCTGTTTTCTTCTGTCTGCCAAAACGGGTGGAATCAACCTTTTGATTACCAATCCGCGCGACATCGGGGGCTTCTTGAAAGAGCTGCGTCATCGGCGCGTGAACATGCTTCCCGCGGTCAATACGCTCTACAACGCGCTGCTCCATCATCCCGACTTCAAGACGGTGGATTGGAGCGCGCTTCGCGTGGCCAACGGTGGTGGCATGGCTGTCCAAAAAGCGGTGGCGGACCAATGGATGGCGGCGACCGGCTGCCCGATCGTCGAAGGTTACGGCCTGTCGGAGACCTCGCCTTCGGCGACATGCAATCCGGTCAATGCGAGGGAATATAGTGGCACGATTGGACTGCCCCTGCCTTCGACGGAAATCACGATTCGCGATGATGAAGGGCATGATGTTCCGCTCGGGCAGTCCGGCGAGATCTGTATTCGTGGCCCACAGGTCATGGCCGGGTACTGGAACAGACCGGAGGAAACGGCCAAGGTCATGTATGCCGACGGATACTTCAAGTCCGGTGACATTGGCATCATGGATTCCAACGGGTACACCCGCATTGTCGATCGCAAGAAGGACATGATCCTGGTGTCGGGCTTTAACGTCTATCCCAATGAAATCGAGTCTGTCGTCGCCATGCATCCCGGCGTTCTGGAGTGTGCCGCGATCGGGGTACCCGATGAGCACAGCGGCGAGGTGGTCAAGTTGTTTGTTGTGAAAAAAGATCCCAATCTTACCGAGCAGCAGTTGCAGGACTTCCTTCGCGGTCAATTGACCGGTTATAAGAAGCCGCGCTATATCGAGTTTCGGGAAGATCTGCCAAAGACGAATGTGGGAAAGATCTTGCGCCGCGAGCTGCGTGACCGCGAGTTGAAAAAGGCCGCGTAGCTTTTCGGAGCCATGGCCTAGATCGCGAGTCGGCGATGCAGGAGACGGTCATCGCGCTGGCTAGTCCCATCTTCTTCCTGCTCATCGGCGTGGAACTGGCGATGGGTCGGTTCCGGCGCCGCGTGACCTACCGGCTCAACGATGCGATCAATAGCATCAGCCTTGGAATCCTCTCCCAGATCACAGGCGTTTTTTGCGGGATTCTGAGGATCGGTATCTACGCCCTGTGCGTGGAGCACGTTGCCCTATTTCATCTGTCGCCCTCGAGCTCGTGGGTCTGGGTAAGCGCGTTAATCCTCTACGACTTCTGCTATTACTGGCTCCATCGACTAGGGCACGAGGTCAATGTGCTCTGGGCGGCACACGTCGTGCATCACCAAAGCGAAGACTACAATCTCAGCACAGCCCTCAGACAGACCAGTTCGGGCGTGCTTTTGGGTTGGATCTTCTATCTTCCCATGGCCTTGGTGGGCTTTCCAATCGAGGTCTTCGCCGGTGTGGCCTTGATCGATCTGCTGTACCAGTTCTGGATTCACACCGAGCACATTGGAAGGCTCTCCTGGTTCGATCACGTTTTCGCTTCGCCCTCGAATCACCGGGTGCACCACGCGGTCAACGAGCGCTATCTCGATCGCAACTATGGCGGCATTCTCATCATTTGGGACCGCGTATTCGGGACGTTTCAGCCGGAGCTACACGAAGACCCTCCGGTCTACGGAACGCGCGCTCCTTTGCGAAACTGGAATCCGCTCTGGTCGAACCTGGAGGTTTACTGGTCGGCGGCTCAGGATTGCTGGCACGCCCGATCGATGGCGGACAAGTTCAAAATCTGGCTTGCGCCGCCTGGATGGCGTCCCGAGGAACTTGCAAGGCGCTTTCCCAAGCACGCATTTTCGCTCTTGCGCGACCGTTTCGACCCGCCGTTGGGGTCCAGTATGAGGCTCTACTGCCTGGGCCAATTCGTTTTGTTGCTGGTCATGTCGGTGCACTTCCTGGAGATGCAAAAGACCAGTCCAATAGGAGAGGTGGCCGCTTACTGTGCCTATCAGGTGCTCGCGTTAACGGTGCTCGGAGAGCTCCTGCAAAACCGGCTCGCGGTGGTGCCTCTGGAGCTGCTTCGGCTCGTGCTGAGTGGCCTTTTGCCGGTGGTTCTCGGCCGCTGGTTCGGCTTGCCCTCGCTGGACCTGCTCGTGGGATGGGCCTTTGCCGTCGTCTTTGGCGCGAGTCTTGCCCTTTTCGTGTTCGCGCTACGGGCGGATTCAGGCGCAGTCGGCATCGGTCCCGACAGGGTCCCTGAAAAAGCTTGACGGAAACAAGAGGTCCAAAGCGGTTCGCGCGGTCCTACCCCATCGAGGGCACGGCAGTATAGGAGCACTACGCTTTGCGGACGATGCACTCGATCGGCGCTCGATCCGAGATTGGACGATCAGCTTTGCGGCGCACGCGGCGCCACTTGCAGGCCTCTAGGCGGCCGAGTCGCGTCCCCCGCGCCGATGGCGCGCGATCTTTCGCACCACACCGGTTACGACTCCCAGGATCTCCAGATCAAAACCCGCAATGATCGGCTCGAACTCCGGATTGTGGGGACGCAGAATCGGCCTTTTGCCCTCGAGGTCATACTCCTTCAGGGTCAATTCACCATCGACGAGAGCGATGACAAAATCTCCCGGCCGCGCTTGCGATTGACGTTCAACGACGACCAGATCGCCGTGCAGGATTCCCGCGTCGCGCATCGATTCGCCCCGCACGCGAACAAGGACCGTCTCAGACGGCCTTTCAATGAGGAAACGATCCAAGGTGACCACTTCATGCCCGGTATCCTGCGGAAGATCGGGTGCTCCGGCCCGTACTCTGCCCAGAAGCGGTCTTTCAAAAAAGCGTTCGTCCGGAGCGACTCTTCCACTGGGGGCGAGCCTCAGGTAGCCGTTTTCGCGCAGACGGGCCACAAGCTTGGCCGAGGATGCTTTGGACCGGAATCCCACCAACTCGCAGATGCCCGCGTAAGAGGGTAGGACCCCGAAGCGGGCGAAGTGATCCTGCAGCCGGGCGAGGCGCTTGGCGTCGGACGATGGCTTGGTCATGGGAAGAATTGTGGTGTACGATCGTACACCCGTCAAGTTACTCGCATTCCTTGCCTTCGAAGCCGATCATTTCATAGATGTCCTCATCTTTTCCCGCCATCTCGGATTCGGTTCGTGGCGACGCTGGCGTTCCGGCCGAGCCGGAAGCGGGCTCCGTCGCAAGAGGCCTCTTAAGCCCAGAACAATGGGAGGCGGTCGCGCACGGCGCCGGCCCTGGTGATGGCGCCGCACCGCTGCTCATCATTGCCGGCGCGGGCTCGGGAAAGACCAAGACGCTTGCGACTCGTGTTGCGCACCTGATCGCGCGAGGTGCGGATCCGCGGCGTATTTTGCTCATGACTTTCTCTCGGCGTGCCGCAGTCGAGCTCGAAAGACGTACCGGTCAGATCCTGCACACCGTCTTGGGTCTGGGACACGGCGCGCGTCCGCCGGCGCTGCCATGGTCGGGGACCTTTCATAGTGTGGGGGCTCGCCTGCTGCGCGAGTATGCCCCGCGCATCGGTCTAAATGACTGCTTCACAGTGCACGATCGCGGCGATGCGGCGGATCTCATGGGACTGATGCGCCACGAACTGGCACTATCGGCAACGAAGAAGCGGTTCCCGACCAAGGATACCTGCCTTGCGATTTACTCCCGCGCCGTCAATAGTCAGGTCAGCCTCGAGCAGGTGCTGGCAAAGGCCTATCCGTGGTGTGTCGACTGGATCGAGGAACTTCGAGCGCTCTTTGGCCGCTATGCCAAAGAGAAGCACGCGCAAAACGTATTGGACTACGACGACTTGTTGCTGTATTGGTCGGAGATGTTGAAAGAGTCCGTGCTCGCATTGGAAGTGGGTACTCGTTTCGATCACATTCTCGTCGACGAATACCAAGATACGAACTGCCTGCAAGCCGGCATCCTGAAGGCGATGAAGCCCGAGGGAAAAGGGCTCACGGTGGTCGGCGACGATGCTCAATCGATTTACTCCTTCCGCGCTGCGAGCGTGCGCAACATTCTCGATTTCCCACAACAGTTTGGCGCACAAACACGGCGCGTCACGCTGGAGCGGAACTACCGTTCGACGGGGTCGATCCTGGCGGCCTCCAACGCGGTCATCGGCGCTGCGCGCGAGCGGTTTACCAAGAATCTCTACAGCACTCGCAGCGCTGGTGCACTCCCTAAACTGGTGGCGGTTCGCGACGAGATGGAGCAGGCCCGTTACGTCGCGGATCGTGTCTTGGCCCTGCGCGAGTCCGGATCCCTGCTGCGCTCGCAGGCGGTTCTTTTTCGCAGTTCGAGCCACAGTGCCGCTGTCGAACTTGAACTAGCGCACCGCAATATTCCGTTCGTGAAATATGGAGGGCTGAAGTTTCTCGAATCGGCGCATGTGAAGGATCTTCTTTCGCTGCTGCGATGGGCCGAAAATCCTCAGTGTCGTCTTGCGGGGTTTCGAACTCTCCTGCTCGTCCCCGGAGTGGGGCCGGCCACTGCGGGACGTGTTCTTGATGCCATCGCCCTTGGCCCGGACGCGAGGGCAGCCTTGACGGATGTCACTCCACGCGGGGCCCTCGATTTGGACTGGCGCGAACTCGTCGAGACCCTGTGCACGTTGCGCGCGGCTACGAAATGGCCGGCCGACTTCGAAGTCGCCCTGAAATGGTATGAGCCGCACCTGGAGCGACTCTATGAAGACGCCCCCGCGCGACGCCAGGATCTCACCCAACTCGCGCGTATCGCAGCGACGTTCGGTACGCGCGAGCGTTTCCTGACGGAACTGACGCTCGATCCGCCGGAGGCATCCAGCGACGAGGCGACGGTCCCGAGCCGCGATGACGACTTCCTCGTTCTCTCCACGATTCACTCCGCGAAGGGCCGTGAATGGACGGCGGTCTATGTCTTAAATCTCGTGGACGGATGTATTCCCTCGGACATGGCGACCGGCTCCGAAGAAGATATCGAGGAAGAGCGGAGACTTCTCTACGTTGCGATGACGAGGGCAAAGGACAACCTTGAACTCGTCATGCCGCAGCGCTACTACGTACACCAGCAGTCGAACGTGGGCGATCGGCACGTGTATGCCCTGCGCAGCCGCTTCATCTCCGATGCAATGTTGGCGCAGTTCGCCCTGGAAGCCTGGCCCGAGGCATCCCCTCCAACGGCTTCAGCCACGGGTTTGCGCCCCCATGCCGAGTGCGACGTCGGGGCACGCTTGCGGGCGCGCTGGGATCCCTCGGCCCACTAGGCGCCGGAAACCTGGCGCAGGCGATAGCGCTGCAGCTTCCCGGTTTCCGTCCGCGGCAGTTCCGCGCAGAATTCGATCACACGCGGATACTTGTAGGGCGCGATGCGCGATTTGACCCAATTCTGGAGGTCCGCAACGAGCTCGGGGCTCGGGCTCGAGTCTGGACGCAAAACGACGAAAGCCTTGACGAGCTGACCGCGGGCCAAGTCCTCTACGCCGACGACTCCGCACTCGGCGACAGCCGGATGAGTCAGCATCACCGACTCGACTTCCGGCCCGGCGATGTTATAGCCGGCCGAGACGATCATGTCGTCCGTTCTGGCGTGATAAAAGAAGTAGCCGTCCTGGTCCATGCTAAAAGCGTCCCCGGGCAGATTCCAGCCGTCACGAACGTAGTTCTTCTGGCGCGCGTCGGCGAGATAGCGACAGCCGGTGGGGCCTTGTATGGCCAGCCGGCCGACGCTGCCGGGGGGCATTTCATTCATCGCTTCATCGACAATCTTGGCGCGGTACCCAGGTACGACTTGTCCGATGGCGCCCTCGCGTACCGCGTTTTCGCAAGAGGATATGTAGATGTGCATGACCTCCGTTCCCCCGATGCCGTCGATCATTTCGATACCGCTCGCCTGCCGCCAGAGTTGGCGCGTGGCGCCGGGTAGCGCCTCACCAGCTGAAACGCATTGGCGAAGGGAGTCGATCGAAAATTCTCTGTCGGGATCCTGGAGAAGAAGCGCCATTTGCCGGTAGAAGGTCGGAGCCGTAAAGCAGATCGTGGCGCCGCTTAAGCCGATGGTCTTCAAAAGCAGTTCGGGCGTGAGCCTTTCCGAGAGCAGACTCGCCGCGCCATAGCGCAGAGGAAAACACAAGAGACCGCCGAGTCCGAACGTGAATGCCAGAGGTGGCGTGCCGCAGAAGATGTCGTTCGGACCGGGCTTGAGGATGTGACGAGGGAAGGCATCGCACATCACCATGACGTCGCGATGAAAGTGAACCGTGGCCTTGGGCTCACCCGTGGTACCGGAGGTGAACGCGAGCAGACAGATGTCGTCGCGCGCCGTCTTCACGTTTTCGAAACTGTCGGGATGCCGTATCAGTCTGGCCTCGAGACTGTGTTCACCGCCTCCGTTGAAGTACAGAACCTGCCGGAGATCGGGGGCGTGGTGTGGATGCGCCGGATCGAGGCAATGGCGCAGCTCATCGGCCAAAGTGGCATCGCACAGTGCCGCACCAACCTTGGCTTTTTTAATGGTCTGTTCTAGCTCTTTCGAGCGTAACAGGGGCATGGTGGGCACAGCGATCAATCCGGCTTTCATGACGGCGAGCCAGCATGCGGCCATCATCGGATTGTTGGGTGCGCGCAAGAGTACACGGTTGCCCGGGACTAGCCCCAGGTCGACCTTGAGGACATGCGCGATCCGATTCGCCTGGTTGAGTAGTTGGCGATAGCTGGCCCAGACCGGCTTGCCGTCCACGAGCATTCCGACGGCGGGGTGCTCACCGTGCCCTTGTTCGACGTGCCGGTCGAGAAGTTCAGCAGCGCAGTTCAGAAATTCGGGATACCGGTACTCGGGGCGGTCAAACAGGAACACCGGCCATTGCTCTGGCGGGGGCAGGCGATCCCTCGCGAACGAGTCCAGGTGGGCACTGGGGCCGGCGTGGTGGCTATCGCTCATGAAGTCGCAAGAACCGCGATGAACGTAAGAGAAAGAGGGCAGCTCAACTCGTCGCGCCCGACTAAATGCCGTTACGCAACAGATCGCGCCCGATGATGAGCTGTTGCACCTCGGTTGCTCCCTCGTAGATACGCAGCGCCCGAATCTCCCGGTAGAGCGACTCGACGATCTGACCTTTCTGGACGCCCCGACCGCCGAAAAGCTGCACTGCCCGGTCGATACAGCGCTGCGCACTTTCGGTGGCGGTCATCTTGGCCATGGCGGCCTCCCGGGTGATGCTCGCACCTGCGACGTCACGTAGCCATGCGGCCCGATACGTGAGAAGCGCCGCGGCATCGATCTCGGTGGCCATCGTGGCTAAGGCGGCTTGCGTCAGCTGAAAGTCAGCGAGTGCTTGGCCGAACAATCGACGCGTTCGACAGTGCGTGAGGGATTCCCTTAGCGCTCGCCGGGCGAAACCGACGGCAGCGGCAGCCACGGAGACCCGAAAAATATCCAACGTTCGCATGGCCAGCTTGAATCCTTCCCCTTCAGCGCCGAGGCGCTGCGTGGCTGCCACCCTGCATCCTTGGAAGCGCAATGTGGCAAGCGGATGAGGGGCGATGACCTCGAGCCTTTCTGCTATTTCCAATCCTCTCGCGTCGGCCTCGACCACGAAAGCGCAAATGCCCTGCGTGCCGGTGCTACCGGGTAGACGGGCGAATACGGTATAGAAATCGGCGATTCCCCCGTTCGAGATCCAGGTCTTTTCGCCCTCGATCAGATAGTCATTGCCGACACGTTGGGCCGTAGTCGCAAGGGCAGCGACGTCGGAACCCGCGTCCGGCTCGGACAGAGCGAAAGCCGCGATCAAGGACCCTTCGGCGACCCGTGGAAGGTAACGCTTCTTTTGGATCTCATCTCCGGCAAGTGTGATGGCACCCGAGCCCAGTCCTTGCATGGCGCAGACGAAATCGGCCAGCCCGTCGTGCTCGGCGAGACATTCGCGCAGAAGGCAAAGGGTGCGTGCATCGAGCGTGCTCGCCGCGCCGCCAAAATCGCCCGGTACCAGGTGGCGCAGCCAACCGTGCGCGCCCAACACCTTAACCAGTTGCCTACAGCGCGCCTCTACGGTGGTCCCGGGGGACGCGCTTGGGAATTCGAGGGTGAGAAAGCGGCGAAGCCCCCGAGCCAGATCGCGGTGGCGCTCCTCGAAGAAGGGCCAGTCGAGATAACGGTACTCCGACACGACCGGCCCGGTGCGCTAGGCCAGCGTGGTTGCGAGCCATTCGAGAGAACGGCCCCGAGCCAGCGCTGCGGCACTTTGGTTGTAGCCGGGACGGCGCCAGCAGTTAAACCCGTGGTCGGCGCCAGCGTAGACTTCGATTCGGGCATTGGCACGACCGTCAAATGCCGCACGCACCGCCGCGACGGCCTCAGGAGGAATGTGCGCGTCCTTTTCTCCATAGTGAAAGAGGATAGGCACCTTAACCGAGGCGGCGAGATCGAGGAAATTCTGGATACCGCCTCCGTAATAGCACACGGCCGAGTCCACGCCCGATTGGGCGGCTGCAAGGAAGGAAAGTCTGCCCCCCATGCAAAACCCGAGGACGCCGACCTTTCCCTTTACTTCGGGAAGCGCTCTTAGGGTCTTGACTGTACTCGTCAAATCCTTGACCGCGTTGGCGCCATCGAGGTTCTGCATGAATTGATAAGCCTGCGCCGTATCGGCTTCATCGTATTTCAGGTCAACGCGCGGTTTCTGGCGCCAAAAGACGTCCGGCGCGATGACCACGTAGCCATCGCTTGCGTACTGGTCCGCGACGGCGCGGATGTGTTCATTGACCCCCCAGATTTCCTGGATCACCACCAGACCGGGACCGGTTCCTGTGGGAGGAAGCGATAGATAGCCTCCGAATTCCCCACCATCATGTGCTTTGATCGAGATCCACTTGCCAGTCATCATTGCCTCTTCGGTTGAAGTTGTTCCATGCGCTGCACACTTTGCCTCAGTTACCTTCGAACGTGGGTGCGCGGCGCGCCGCGAAAGCATCATACGCGCGCCGGAAATCCTCCGTTTGCATGCAGATTGCCTGTGCTTGCGCTTCGGCCTCAATCGCCTGCTCGAGCGACATGGTGCCTTCCTGATGGAGCATTTTCTTGGTCATCGCGTGCGCAAACGAGGGCCCCTGAGCGAGGCTTCTCGCCAGTTCAAGCGCAGCATCCCTTAGCGACTCCGGCTCAACGAGGCGGTTGAAGTAACCCCATGCCAATCCCTCATCGGCACTCATGGAGCGGCCGGTATAGAGCAATTCAGCTGCGCGACCCTGTCCGATCAAGCGCGGCAGAAGACTGCAGGCTCCCATATCGCAGCCTCCGAGACCGACCCGGGTGAAAAGGAATGCGGTTTTTGCTTTGGCAGTCCCGATACGAAAGTCCGAAGCCAGAGCGAGCATTGCCCCCGCACCCGCGCACACGCCATCGATGGCAGCAACGATGGGTTGGGGACACTGACGCATCGCAAGCACGAGTTCGCCAGTCATGCGCGTGAACTGCAGGAGCGCCGGCATGTCCATGTCGAGCAGAGGCCCGATGATGTCGTGAACGTCGCCGCCGGAGCAAAAATTGCCGCCGGCTCCCGTCAGAATGACGCAGCGAATGTCCGAGGCTCGGCCCAACGCCTGAAAAAGGTCACGCAGCTCCGCGTACGACTCGAACGTCAGCGGATTCTTGCGTTCGGGCCGGTTCAGCAGGACGGTTGCCGTTCGGCCGTCGGCGTCCACGCTCCAGCCAAAGTGTTGCGGGGTGATGTCCTTCAGCGCACGCAGTTGCGCGGCGAGAGGATTGGCTTTTGCACTCATCCGGCTTTCTCCAGCATCGAGGATTTCAGCTCCCCCAGCAGATCGTACAAGTGGCGCCGTTGGGTGTCCGAGATCCCGGCAAACAGGGCGATGATCCAGCCTTCGTGAGCATGGGCCATGCGCGCGAACTCCCTCCTGCCCTTGGCCGTCAGCTGAATGAGGATCTGGCGTCGGTCCTCAGGAGCCGGGCTTCGGGCCAGAAAACCGTCCTTTTCGAGCTGGTCGGCAATCCCGGTGACATTGCCGCCGGTAACCATCATACGACGCGAGAGCGTGCCCATGCTTAAGCCTTCGGGCTCTCGATCAAGCTGGGCCAGCAGGTCGAAGCGTGGCAGCGTGCATTCGAATTCGGCGTGGAGGCTGCGCCGCACTTCGCCCTCGATGAGTTTCGAGCAGGTCAGAAGCCTGAGCCAAAGACGCAGTGCTTCGTGATCCTGATCCGCAGCGCGGGTTTCGTAGTCCATTCTTGTCCCATCACCTCTTTGCCAATTAGTTTAGGTCTAAAGCAATTGAGTGGCAAGCGCGGGGAATCGAACGGAGATCCCCGGAGGATCGATCACGAAGGGGCAAAAAAAAAGAGAGGTCGATGACCTCTCTTTTGAAGACCAACTCCAGGCAGGGACTAGCCCTGCGCCGGTTTAGAACGACGTACGCAGACCGATCGACACGCCCGAGGTGGAATCCCCAGCAGCGGGTCCAGGAGCGTAGCCATTCAGCGAGAAGGCATAGTCTCCCGAATTGTTGATGCGACCGTAGAGCCCGTAGACTGCGGTCCGCTTGGACAAGTTGTAGACATAGCCCAGACCAAAGCCATTGGCGTGGCTGCCGCTCAGCAGATCCTTGCCATTGACGTGATCGTAGTTGAAGCGGAATTCGCCTTGACCCAGAGGAACGACCACACCCAGCGAGTACACGTCCGTCGTGAACTGTTGAGGTGCGATATTTTCCGTCGCAGTTTGCGCGAAGAAATCGGGCTTCACGAATCCAAAGTCGTACGAAACACCGAAGTTGGTGACGTGCGAATCGCCGGTCTCAAGCGACTGGCCTTGATGGTCGAAACTGGTTGCAACACCAGCGTAGATCGGGCCATTCTGGTAACCGATATTGATACCGGCGTAGTTACCGTCATAGCGGGTCGCGCCCGGGTCCACAGCCGCAATGTTGTTGGGATTGCCGCCGAGCGCGTAGGTTGCCTGCACGAAGAATCCACCCAGGGTATTCGGCGTCAAGTACGATACGCTGTTTGACGCACGTACCGAGGTCGCACCCATACCGGCTTGTCCCTCAAACAGGAACGATGCGATTTCGCCGATACCGTTGTAGCCGAACGGATCGACGTTGGCTGCATTCCAGAACGTGGGGACATAGTCACGACCCACACGCAGTTCGCCGAAGCGATCGCTAATCAGGCTGACCGTGGAACGACGATTGAACGTCAGGCCGCCACCGCCGGTTGCCTCACCAGGGTAGGCTGCGCCGTTGCCCAGGCTCGTGGTCGAGCCGGAACCATTGTTGGAGTTGATACCTGCTTCCAACCAGAATCCGGCCTTCAGGCCGCCACCCAGATCCTCGGTACCGCGAACGCCGATGCGGGACGAATTGATACCGCTGTTGTCAAAGAACGTGCGGCTGCCTGCGGGGTCACCGTTGGCATTGATGTGCGTGACGTTCGTGTCAACCACACCAAACAAGGTCACGCTACTCTGCGCCTGCGCAGTACCGGCGAACGCGCCCAGCACAGCTGCTGCGATTACGAGTTTTTTCATTCAA